>DXEG01000066.1 GCA_019115125.1 Candidatus Blautia faecipullorum | reverse complement strand
GCCATTCGTAAAACCGCACTGCGTGCTTACTGTGGCTGACGCCACTGTTTTACTCATAAACGGGCGCTCAGCTCATACAGATGTCCGCTCGCAAAAACATGCAAGCATGTTTTATGCTGTCCGACCACTGTATGGCTGAACTGTTACTTAAAGATGGAAAAATTACGAAAAACCTCTTTACACAGAGGTTTTTTGTATGCTATAATTCAGAAGTTGCAGGCCGGAATACTATATCCGGCATAATAAACACGCGCAGAGATTCTTATGGAAGGTGCCTGTCCTTCGCTGTCAGGTCCGGATAGAACATGACCTGCGCGGAAGAATTTAACCAAAAAGGAGAAAGAAACATGAGTGTAATTTCAATGAAACAGCTTTTGGAAGCAGGTGTTCATTTCGGACATCAGACAAGAAGATGGAACCCCAAAATGGCTCCGTACATCTACACAGAGAGAAACGGCATCTATATCATCGACCTTCAGCAGTCTGTAGGAATGGTTGACGACGCTTACAACGCCATCGCTGATATCGTTGCAAACGGCGGAAACATTCTGTTCGTAGGAACCAAGAAGCAGGCTCAGGACGCGATCAAGACAGAGGCAGAGCGCTGCGGACAGTTCTATGTAAATGAAAGATGGCTGGGCGGTATGCTGACAAACTTCAAGACCATCCAGAGCCGTATCGCGAGACTGAAAGAGATCGAGGCTATGGAGGCTGACGGTACTTTTGAAGTGCTTCCTAAGAAAGAGGTTATTGAATTAAGAAAAGAGCTTGCGAAGCTGCAGAAGAATCTTGGCGGAATCAAAGAAATGAAGCGTCTTCCGGATGCAATCTTCGTAGTTGATCCCAAGAAGGAAAGAATCTGCGTGCAGGAAGCTCATACATTAGGTATTCCGCTGATCGGTATCTGCGATACCAACTGCGATCCGGAAGAACTGGATTATGTGATCCCGGGCAACGACGACGCGATCCGCGCGGTAAAACTGATCGTTTCCAAGATGGCAGACGCTGTTATCGAGGCAAATCAGGGCAACGCGGAAGAGGACGGCGAAATCGAGGCAGTATCTGAAGAGTTTGCTGAGGAAGCGGCAGAGGTAGAATAATTAATTCGATCATTCAGGAGGAAAACAGAAATGGCTATTACAGCAGCACAGGTAAAAGAGTTAAGAGAAATGACCGGCGCCGGAATGATGGACTGTAAGAAAGCTCTTACAGCAACAGAAGGCGATATGGATAAAGCAGTAGAGTTTCTTCGCGAAAAAGGTCTGGCGACAGCTCAGAAGAAAGCCAGCCGTGTGGCAGCGGAAGGTCTTTGCAAGACTCTTGTCGCAGAGGACGCAAAGAAGGCAGTTGTTGTTGAAGTAAACGCTGAGACAGACTTTGTTGCAAAGAATGAAAAATTCCAGAGCTATGTTGCAGATGTGGCTGCGCAGGCTCTTACCACCACAGCGGCAGATATCGACGCTTTCCTCGTTGAGCCCTGGGCTCTGGACGCTGAAAAAACTGTAAAAGAGGCTCTTGCGGCGCAGATTGCGGTGATCGGCGAGAACATGAACATCAGAAGATTTACCCAGATGGAAGAAGCAAACGGATTTATCGCTTCCTATACGCACATGGGCGGCAAGATCGGCGTTCTGGTTGACGTTGAGACCGACGTTGTAAACGACGATATCAAAGAGATGGCTAAGAACGTGGCAATGCAGGTTGCAGCTCTCAAGCCGCAGTACACAAGCGACAGCGAGATCAGCGAGGAGTACATTGCTCATGAGAAGGAAATCCTTCTTGCGCAGATCATGAACGATCCGAAGGAATCCCAGAAGCCGGAGAAGGTTATCCAGGGAATGATCACCGGACGTATCAAGAAAGAGATGAAAGAAATCTGCCTGCTTGATCAGGTATATGTAAAAGCAGAAGACGGAAAGCAGTCTGTTGCGAACTATGTGGCTCAGGTTGCCAAGGCTAACGGCGCGAACATCACCATCAAAGGCTTCACCCGTTACGAGACCGGCGAAGGAATCCAGAAGAAAGAGGAGAACTTTGCTGAGGAAGTAGCGAAGCAGATGGCTGGAAACTAAGTGAATCAAGCCCGTTTGGGCGCGGATGAGCTGTAGTTGAAGGCTATACAGCGTTGCTTGACGAGGACGAGGCGAAAGCCGAAGACCGAGGTTAGCAACAGTCGCATGGGAATGTAATTGCCAAGACGAATCTCGAGAGAGAAGTCGAAGCTTATGAAATATCTATACAGTGTTGTCTGGCGAAAGCGAGGCAAAGGCTGAAGACTGAGGTTAGCAACAGTTGTATGAATGGAACTAAGCTTTGGGCATAAGAATGACAGATGTTAAGAAGAACCTTATCTACAGCATTTTGTGGGTAGGGTTCTTTTAGCGTACACTCTGGATAAGAGGACATAGAACGGAAGAAAAAATTATGGAAATATTTTCAATGATTTTGTCTCTGCTTAGCGGCGTGGCAATGTTTCTTTACGGCATGCTTTTGATGGGCGACGGATTAAAAATGGTGGCCGGCAACAAGCTGGAAAAATTTTTGTATAAGATGACCAATACACCCTTGAAGGGCGTTGCGCTGGGGGCGGGAGTGACCTGTCTGATCCAGTCCTCCTCCGCCACGACGGTCATGGTGATCGGATTCGTGAATTCTATGATGATGAAGCTGCGGCAGGCGATCAGTATCATCATGGGGGCAAACATAGGTACAAGTATTACGGGTTGGATATTATGCCTTTCCTATATTGAAGGCTCAGGAGGCTGGGCGACTGTCTTGTCTACGAAGACGATATCGGCGATCGTGGCGATCGTGGGCATTGTCCTTCGGATGTTCGGCAAGCGCTCCGTACATAGAAATATCGGGAATATCATGCTGGGCTTTGCGATCCTGATGACAGGAATGCAGACCATGAGCGGAGCGGTGGAGCCGCTGCGGGAAAATGAGCTTTTCATTAGCATGCTTACCATGTTTTCCAATCCTTTGATGGGAATTCTGGTGGGAATTGCCTTTACCGCTGTTTTACAGAGCGCTTCAGCGGCGGTCGGCGTGCTGCAGGCGCTGTCTGTGACAGGGCTTCTGACCTTTGCCAGCACGTTTCCTATCGTGCTGGGAATCGGCGTAGGCGCGGCCTGCCCGGTTCTGATCTCAGGTATCGGCGCGAACAAAAACGGAAAACGGACGGCTCTTATCTATCTTCTGAACGATCTGTTCGGCATGATCTTTTGGGGAATCGTATTTTACGCGGCAAACGCAGTCCTGCATTTTGGCATTATGGACCAGTTCATGACTCCGGTATCGGTGGCTCTTATAAATACTGTTTTCCGCGCGGCTACAGTGTGCGTGCTGTTCCCGTTCATTCCAAGAATGGAGAAGCTTGTCTGTATGCTTGTGAAGGATACGGAAGAAGAGCTGGAAGAAGAAGCGGATCTTGAACTTCTGGAAGACCGTCTTGTAGACTATCCGGCGCTTGCCATGGGACAGTGCCAGAGGGTAATATCCGGAATGGCGAAAAAAGTGCGGAAAAATGTAAACCGCGCGATGAATCTTCTGAATGATTATCAGCAGGAGCGTTTTGAGAAGGTACAGCGCAAGGAAGATCTGATCGACAAGTATGAGACAAAGCTTGGAGCCTATTTGATGCGCCTGACAAAAAAAGAGATGACCACAGTCCAGACCAGGCAGATGTCTCTTTATCTGAGCACGATCAGCGACTTTGAAAGAATTGGCGATCACGCGTCATATATTGCCTATATGTCTAAGGAGATGCAGGAAAGGCGTATGCGCTTTTCTGATGAGGCAATGGATGAATTAAATGTGGTGATGGAAGCCGTGCGGGAAAACATAAATACTACCGCAAGGGCATTTATGAACGGAGATCAGGAGGAGGCCGGTAAAGTAGTGCCTCTTGGCATGGTGATCACCAATCTGTGCGACGAGCTGAAGCACAATCATGTGGAACGTCTCGGAAGTGGCGCCTGCGGTCTTGATCAGGGAACTGTCTTCAATGATATTCTGAACAGCTTCACCCGTATTGCCGCTCACTGTGCCAGCATCACGTCGGCTATGAGAAAGACGAAGGAGGGTGACGAAGATATCCATATCCATGATTCCAGGGTTTACGCGGAAGAGGGCATGGGATATTACTCTCATTTTACAGCGTACACTCAGAAATATAATCTTGGAAACCCAAACAGTCATATAAAAAGCATGGAGGCGGAAGAGGTCCTGTAGCTTAAATAATAAGACGGATGCATATAAAATGGGAGAGGATACAGTATGCCCGGTTTTACAAAAAAAGAGATCAAGTCCTCTTTTCTTAAACTTTTAAACGAACAGCCGCTGAAAAAAATCAGTGTGAGAGATATTGTGGAGGAATGCGGTATTAACCGGAATACGTTTTATTACCATTTTCAGGATATTCCGGCGCTTATCGAGGAAATTATCATAGAGGAAACAAATAAGCTGATCGAGCAGTATCCGACGGTGGACAGTTTTGATGTTTGTGTAGACTCTATCATCAGCCTCAGTTTACAAAACAGAAAAGCAATATTGAATATATTTCATTCTGTAAACAGAAATATTTTTGAAGAAAATTTGATGAAATTATGTGAAACGATTGTTACAAAATACGTCTATACGCTGTTTGGAGAAAGTGTGATCAATGAGCAGGACAGGAGAATTTGTATCTGGTGTATCAAATGTGAATTGTTTGGGATACTGATTGATGTTTGCTTAAACGGTTTAAAGGAAGGATACAGGGACGATATACACCGTCTGCTTGAGCTTATACAGGGCATTCCCAATATAATTATCAGCCAGAGCAACGAAGACAGCATAAAACAGATATACAATGGTGAAGAAAAAAGGGCGGATAAATTCATTCAATAAAACATGAAAGAGCAGATGAACCTGTGAATATCCACAGCTCACCTGCTCTTTTTTTATACAGGCAATGCGCTGGTTTTTCAGGCAGACACATGCGGATTGCCTGATTTTTGGTCAGTTTCATAGGAACTGTCTGGTTTTGGGACAACAGAGGCGGCGTTGACTATTTTCGGAGAGAAGGGAGCCTGCTATATTCTTTTTGTTAAAATTATTTTGAAGAGAGGTGTACCATATGATTAAATTTGGAAAGGGTGTCGTGAAATGCCGTTTTTTGATTTTGATCGCTGCGTTTGCTCTTCTGGTGCCGTCTGCAATAAGCTTTGCCAACACAAGAATTAATTATGATATTTTATCCTATCTTCCTTCTGATATAGAGACCATGAAAGGGCAGGATATCATGGTGAAAGAGTTTGGCTCAGGAGCCATATCCTTTCTTATCCTTGAAAACATGGATTACGGTGAGGCAGAAGCCCTTGATGAGGAAATCAGGCAGCTTGACGGGGTAAAGGATACCATCTGGTACGGGACCGTTGCCAATCCGGGCGTTCCCCGGGATTTCCTTCCGGAAGATCTCTATGAAATGTTTAACAATAAAGAGGCGGACAGCCAGTTGATGGCTGCCATCTTTGAAGATACTATGGGTGCGGATGAGACCATGAACGCTATTGACAAGATAAACAAAATGGCGGAGGGACGCTGCTTTGTCAGTGGAATGGGCGCAGTCAATACCGATACAAAAAATACGATCATGGAACAGACACCTGTTTATGTGTTAATTGCCGTCATACTCTGTTTTTTGGTAATGGCATTTACTATGGATTCCGTTCTGGCCCCAATACTTTTTCTGTTAAGCATTGGAATGGCAATTGTATATAATCTTGGGACGAACTTTATACAGGGTGAAATTTCTTATTTAACACTGGCGCTTACCGCGGTACTGCAGCTTGCGGTTACACTGGATTATTCCATTTTCTTGTGGCACAGCTATCAGGAACAGACAGAGCGGTTTAACGGGGATAAAAAGCGCGCGATGGCCCATGCGATTTCTCATACCTTTGTGTCCGTTGCAGGAAGCTCTGTTACGACAGTTGCAGGCTTTCTGGCGCTTTGCTTTATGACCTTCACACTGGGCCTGGATCTGGGAATTGTTATGGCAAAAGGCGTTATTATAGGCGTGATCGGCTGCGTGACGATTCTTCCGTCAATGATCCTGGTGTGTGACAGGGCTCTTGAGAAAACGAAACATAAGGTGCTGATGCCGAATTTCTCAAAGCTGTGTCAAAAGATAACAAAGCATTACCGCTGGATTGTGGTAGTGTTTATCGCCATTCTGATCCCGGCAGTTTACGGCTACACACATACAAGCGTTTATTATGATCTGGCGTCAAAGATGCCGGACAGTACGCTGAGTAAACAGGCAAATGATATGCTGAAAAAACAATATAATATGGGGGCCACGCATATCATACTCGCGCCCAGTGATATGCCGTCCAGGGACAGCCGAAACATGATACAGGAGATTGAGGACGTGGACGGTGTGAAAATGACACTTTCTCTTTCCTCTGTGTTTGGCCCGGCGATTCCGGAAGAATTTATACCAGATGATGTGAAGAAAATTTTCCAAAACGGCGGTTACCAGATGATGCTTATTTCGTCCGAATATGATACAGCCTCCGATGAAGTAAACGCGCAGATCGACGAGATCAACAATATTATCGATCAGTACAGCGAAGACGCCATGCTCATCGGGGAGGCTCCGTGTACAAAGGACCTGATCACCATAACGGACGAGGATTTCAAGAGGGTAAGCACCGTATCCATTGCGGCAATTTTCCTGATCATCTTTGTGGTATTTAAATCAGTATCTCTGCCGGTCGTTCTTTTGGCAGTCATTGAATTTGCCATTTTTGTAAATATGGGGCTTACAACTTATACGGGAACGATCATACCGTTTATCGCCAGCATTGTAATCGGTACCATACAATTGGGCGCCACGGTTGATTATGCGATACTTATGACAAACGAATATAAAAGGAACCGTTTATTAGGAATGGAAAAACAGCCTGCTGTGGCAAAGGCGCTGGAAACCTCGATTATGTCTATTATAGTCAGCGCGCTGTGTTTTTTTGCCGCGACCTACGGAGTAGGTACATATTCGGATATCGATATGGTCAGCCAGCTCTGTTCCCTTTTGTCGAGAGGCGCGATCATCAGTATGCTGGCAGTGATACTGGTACTGCCTGCCATGTTTATGGTGTTTGACAAAGTGATCCTCGCGACAAGTATAGGATTCCGCAAAAAGCAGCAGAACAGAAAAAGGAGGATATAAGGATGAATAAAAATAAAAAACTGGTAAAAACAATGGCTGTTGTGGTGTCGGGGGCACTGATGGCACAATCTGGTACCGGATATGTTTACGCGAAGGAAACCGGAGAAAATATGGAACAGAAGGTCTCAGCCGAAAAAGAAGAAACCGTCTATGTAAAGGCAGATGCTAATGGAGAGAAGGAGGATGTAATTGTCAGTGAATGGTTAAAAAATACAGAGGGCAGAGAAAGCATTGCCGATACCTCGGAATTAAGCAGTATTGAGAATGTCAAGGGCGAGGAAGGGTTCACACAAAACGGTGAAAAACTGGTATGGGATGCCGGCGGAAATGATATTTATTATCAGGGAACAACCAATCGGGAACTTCCGGTAGGAGTGGAGATTACCTATTATCTGGACGGGGAAAAAGTTACACCGGAAGAGCTGGCTGGAAAAAGCGGTCATGTGAAAATCAGATACCAGTATAAAAATATGTCCCAGGAAGGAGACATTTACACGCCGTTTGTCATGGTAACAGGCATGGTGCTTCCGGGAGAGAATTTCAAGAATACGTCCGTTACAAATGGAAAAGTGATTTCTGACGGGGAAAAGACAATTGTGATTGGAATTGGGCTTCCGGGTATGTATGACAGCCTGAAGCTTGGAGACAGTGAAGAACTGAAAGATATGGAAATTCCAGATTCTTTTGAAATAGAAGCAGACGCGGCAGACTTTGAAATTGCTATGGCAATGACAGTGGCGGATCCGCTGAATCTGGCGGATCTGGATCTGGACGATATTGGAGATGTGGACGACCTGAGAGAGAAAATAAACGATCTGACGGATGGATCGGCAGAACTTGTGGATGGCAGCGGGGAACTGGCAGACGGAGTACAGACACTGAAGGATTCCTGTGGGGAGTTAATCGACGGAATTGATACCATTGATGAAAATATGGGTATCCTTTCGGATGGAATTCAGACACTGGATACTAAAAAGGCAGACTTGATCAGCGGAATTAACGCCCTGACGGATGGTATCGATATGCTGGAGAGCAAAAAAGGAGAACTGGTTCAGGGTGTTCAGGAGCTGAATGAAGGAGGCAAAGAATTAAAAGAGGGAGCAAAAGAAGCAAGGAATGGAAGCAGAACCCTGTCCAAAAGTACAAAGCTTATATTAGAAGGGGTAAAAGAACTGGCAGGGGGAGAAGGCAGCCAAAAACTTCAGAGCGGAAGTAAACAGCTCGTATCAGGAAGTAAGGTGCTGAAGGATGGCAGCGCGTCTCTGGCAGATGGTATTGAAACCATGCTCAAACAGGCAGATGAGAAACAATTGCTGGCAGGCGCCCAGCAGCTTCAGGATGGCAGCGCGGAGTTTGCCGAAAGACTGGCTGCCTACACCAGCGGCGTAGATTCATTAGTGAATGCACTCTCGGCGTCAGATGAAACGGACCCATCAAAAAATGGATATATGGAGAGTGTAAACCGGTATATTGCAGGTGTGGATGCACTGCTTGACGTTTTGGAAGCTTCCGGAGCAAATACAGGTGCTGCCGGGGCGGAGGAAGAGTCTGTAAAACAGGAATCAGAGTCTGCGGCAGCGGAAACTACGCAGGAGACGGTAGTAAAGACCACCATCAGCGACCAGTCGATCGGTGATATTCAGTCGGTGCTGGCGGAACTTCAGGGAGTGCAGGCCCTTCTTGGAGGTTCGTCCCCTCAGGATTTGCTTGCTATGGCGGATCAGTATCCCGCTTATGTGGCAAAGCTTGAAAATTGCATTGATCTTCTGGGCGATTCTCTGGGAGGAATACAGCAGGAAAATATTGAAATCACTACAATTGTGCAGAATACAGAAGAGCAGGAGCCATCGGCGGAGCAGGCGCAGTCCATGTCTTACGGTGATACCATTGCTCAGCTCCGGGCGGCGGGGGCGGCCCTGAAGGCGCAGAGCACGGGCAGCACTGATCCACAGAATCCTACCATTCAAAACGCCATCGAAGCACTTACCGGAAATACATCACTTGATGGAGTTGAGATGCCGGTCAGCGCCGCGTTAATTACTTCTGCAGAAACGATCGCAGCCGGTACGTCACAGTTGAACGCAGGCGTGCAGGAAGTATTTTATGGAGTGCAGGATCAGCTCCTGCCGGGAGCAAAACAGCTTGCGTCCGGCGCGGCAGATTTATACAATGGTTCCTCTCAGTTGAATGAAGGGCTTGGTACGTTGTTTGCCGGGACAGATACACTGCAGTCTAATATGAATAAATTGGCGGAAGGAGCAGCCAGTCTGGCCGGGGGCAATCAGCAGCTCTATCTTGGAGCGGCGGCGCTGGCAAATGGAACAGGGCAGCTAAATTCCGGAGCAAATATACTTGCCTCAGGTATCGGACAGTTATCCTCCGGCGGAAGTGCGCTGAGAAGCGGCGCGGATGCGCTTGGCAGCGGAATTTCTGAACTGGCAGACGGCAGCTCAAAGCTTAAGGACGGAACATCGGAGCTGGCGGAAGGAGGAACAAAGCTTGGCGATGGTGTGGAGGAGCTTAAGGACGGTGCAGACGAACTGAAGGAAGGTATGGAGAAGCTCGATGAAGAAGGAATTCAGGAAATTGCAGATGCTATGAACGAGGATGTGCTGGATACGATCGAGCGTCTGGAACAGATCAGAGATGCGGGAATGGATTACAGACTGTTTGGTGATTCTTCCACAGCCGGCGATGGCAAATTTATTTTCACAATCGACTCGATTGAAGCAGAATAGTCTGCCATTGACAGGAAGGAAATGTGACGCGGCAGGTGAAAAGAATCTGGGACAGTTTTTGACAGAACGGATATTACTAACAGTACCATGATCGAGCAGAGGGCTTGGAAGATCGGTGATCTTCCGAGCCCTCGCATGTATATGCTTTACAAAGTCAGAGGATTTATGATAATATTTAAATATTAAAACGGAAAAATAAGAGTACAGGTACCGGGCTGAAGGAACCATATAAGCTGGCAAAGCTTGACGGCAGGGAACTGTATTTTATTTTTTGGCCTTATCTGGAGGGGTAAATAAGTATGGATCAGCTAAATACGGACCTTAGATTTGAACGGGACTCTAATGTTAATTCTTCAGATAAAAGAACGAACACAGTATATCAGATTATGCATATGGAAAAAACTGTGGCCGAAATGTCGGACACTGGAGAAGCAAAGATCCTGAACGAACAGTTTATGCCCTATGACCTGTATTTGGAGGAGGAAGAAGCAGGATTTAATATAGATACAAGACTGAACAATCTGAATAATTTCTATCATTGGTGTGCTTCGCGCGTTTTGTCACTGGACAGAAAATATGCGAAACAGATATTAAACAGCATAGGAGCTGCGCAGGCAGTAACCGACAGGGATCGTGCGGGCATCTCTTTATCTTATCACTGCGTTTCTCTAACGGATGTATTCTGGGTAAAAAAAAGAGGAGAAAGTGTAACTTTTCAGCAATTGAATCTGTATGACAATTCATTGAACGAAGCAGTAGTGGAAATTTCATTAAGAGGCCGTCAAATGACAGTGACGAATCGGGAACTTGCCCCGGATCTGTCAACGAAAGGCTGTTTTCCAAAAGCATGGATCAGAGAAGAAAAAGGTTTCCACCTGCTAAAAGACGGAGATGAAGATACAGTCAGAAGAGAACTGCTTGCAAGCCGGATCTGTCAGTGCTTTTTGTCATATGATGATCTTGACGGCGCAAATTGTCAGACCGTCCTGCCGGAAAGGATGACACAGAGAGAAGCGGCAGTTGAGGCAGTCAGGAAGATTGGATTGCGGCAGGTAAGAGAAATAGATTTGAGTATATTCGGCAGTATGAAGAAAGAGGGGGAGATGTTTTGCAAAAGATTGTCAGAACTCAAACGCCATATACTCTGACTGCCATAAAAATAAAGCGCGCGCACATCTGACAGAACAGACTGAAGGGCGCAGGCAGATGAAAAAGGAAAGCATATGAAGAGAAAACGAAAATACGGTACAATTCTGCTGATCATGTCGTCGATCCTGTTTCTGGCGTATTCCGTCAACGAATCCTACTACAGGGGCCTGGAGGAGGTGGCCGGAGTAGAGAGTGAGATTGGAAGAGTGTGCGATTATCATTTTGACATGATCGTGGATAATTCTAATTCAACCTTCTGGGACGCGGTTTTTCAGAGCGCCAGGGAGAGGGCGGAGGAGGATAACGCCCTCCTGGAGATGAAGGGTGTGGACAAGGATTCCCAGTACGACAAGATCGACTATATGAATATGTGCATTGCGGCCCAGTCGGACGGCATCATTCTGGAAAATAACGGCGAAGAGGGACTGGACCAGAAGATCAACGAGGCGGTGCAGAACGGTATTCCTGTGGTGACGGTCATGGGGGACGCTTCCTATAGTCAGCGGCAGAGCTATGTGGGCGTCAGCGATTATCAGCTGGGAGCGGCCTACGCGGAGCAGGTGTCCAGCTACATGAGGCCGGGGACACAGAACATCCTTATTCTCACGAAGAAAAATATGGACGATCAGAATCAGGGGCAGATCGTGACTCTCATTAATAACGGGGCCCAGGCAAACAGTGAGGGCGCCGCAGATATGATCGTGAGCGTACAGAATTTCCTTCCAGCGGGCCCCTTCGACGCGGAGGAGGCCATACGGGATATTTTCCAGCAGGAGGAAGGGCCTCCGGATATGCTGGTCTGCATGGATGAGGAAACGACAGAGTGCGCCCGCCAGGCAGTCATCGACTATAACCAGGCGGGTAAGGTATTGATCATCGGCTATTATACCTCCGAAAGTATTGTGGACGCAGTTTCCAAGGGAGTCATCAGTTCCACCTGCAGTATTGACACAGAGCAGATGGGAGAGTACAGCGTACAGGCTCTCATGGATTATATCAGAGATGGAAGAACCAGTTCATATTTTAACGTGGACCTCCATTTTGTAGATGAGGAGGAAGCAAAGGTTCTGGAAAGGAAGATGCGGAATGAAAAAGATCCAGTGGAATAATCTGTCTCTGGCTAGCAAGATCGTGCTCCAGGTGGGGATCATCGCCGCGCTGCTCCTGGTCCTGAACATTGTGTTTTATGTGCGCCTGAACCACTCCATGCAGAAGCTGGACAGCGTGTACTCCAGCAATGTGGATATTACCCTTCTTTCAGATTCCTTCACCGAGGTGCAGGACAATATGTACCAGTACCTGAAGGTCAAGGGCTCTGAGGTGCTGCGGGACTATTACCAGAGCGAGGCGAAATACAGGGAGCTTCTGGAGAAGCTCAACGACCAGAACGTAGACAGCACCGTAAAGCTTCTGGAGCGGGATATCCGGCGTATGTCAGAGACGTATCTGGACAGCGCGGCCCAGACGGTCACGGCCAAGCGAGCCAGAAACGTGGAGGGCTATAAAGCCCTTTATGAGGAGACCACACAGCTTTACGGCTATATCTGCTCAGCCATCGACGAGCTGAATAACCAGCTTTTTATCAACAACAACCAGCGGTATGAGACGCTGCGCCAGTTCCTGAGATACCTGGAGACCAGCAATGTGGTGGTCATGCTGCTGGTCGTAGCCTGCGGGATCTTTTTTTTAAGCTACAGCAGCCGGGATATGGTGAGCCCGCTTGCCAGTATGGCGGATACCGCCCGTCTGGTAGGAGAGGGAAACTTCAATGTAAAGATGCCTCCCGCCCAGTCCCAGGATGAACTGGGAATGGTGACCGCCGCCTTTAACACCATGGTGGAAAGCCTTGGAGAATATATGGAGCGCACCAGAGAGGGTATGGAAAAGGAACAGAAAATGATGGAGCGGGAGCTTCTCATGGAAAATCATTTAAAGGAAGCGCAGCTGAAATTTCTCCAGTCCCAGATCAATCCTCATTTTCTCTTTAATTCCCTCAATGCGGGCGTGCAGCTCGCGATGATGGAGGATGCGGAAAAGACCGGGATCTTTGTAGAAAAAATGGCGGAGTTTTTCCGGTATAATGTAAAAAAAGGGCAGGAGGACGCTACTCTGGGAGAAGAGCTGGAGGCGGTGGACAATTACATATATATCCTCAATGTGCGCTTTGCCGGGGATATTCATTTTACCAAGGAGGAGGACGAGAGTCTTCTGGATGTGAAAATGCCGAGTATGATTCTCCAGCCCATTGTGGAAAACGCGGTGAACCATGGCATCCGGGACATTGACCGGGAGGGACGGATCCATCTGTCTGTCGCGAAGGAGGAATCCTTTATCCGTATCAGCGTTAAAGACAACGGCAAGGGAATGACGGAAGAACAGATTGAAAAGGTTTTGTCAGGAACGGCGGGCCAGGATGAGGAGCAGAAGGATTCCACCGGAGTGGGCATGAATAATGTGATCAGCCGTCTGGAGCTCTATTATGAGCAGAAGGAACTCCTGAAAATATACAGCGGCGGCGAAGGAAAGGGAACGGAGGTCGTACTGACCATCCCTATGAACAGGAGAGAAGAAAATGTATCGAATACTATTAGCGGATGACGAAGGTATCATGCTGGAGTCGCTGAAGCGTATTATGGAATCCAACTACGGGAAGGAATGTGAGATTCGCTGCGCCAAAACAGGGCGGGCGGTCATAGAAGAGGCCAGGACCTACCCGCCGGATATCTGTTTTATGGATATTCAGATGCCGGGGATCAGCGGCATCCAGGCGATCCGGGAGATCCAGCAGTTTAACCGCTCGGTGATCTTTGTGATCATCACGGCTTACGACAAATTCCATTACGCCCAGGAGGCCGTAAATCTGGGAGTTATGGAATTTCTTACAAAGCCTGTAAATAAAAAGCGCATCCTGGAAATCTGCGGCAAGGCCATGGAGCGGGTGGATCAGGAGAGGAAAAAGCGCAGCGATGATCTGAGCATCCGGGAAAAGCTGGAAACAGTGCTGCCTATGATCGAGAGCGGCTATATCAACAACCTTCTGCTCCAGGAGGATTTCCAGACATATCAGGATCATTACCGGGAGTTCCTGGATATCCGGGAGGACTATGGCTATATGATCGTGGTGGAATTCGGGGATATGCAGGAAAACGGCGCCCTCTCCAACGCTGTAGGGGCAAGCGTGAAGGCGAGCCGGTTTTACTCTGCCTTCCGTGAGATTGTCCAGGGCTTTTTCGACTGTCTGGTAGGGCCTGTCATGGGCAATACCATTGTGCTTTTGGTGCCCCACGCGAGGGAATATGTAGAGTATGAGGAGCGGGTGGAGATCCTCACAAAGACAAGGAACATGGTGCACAAGCTGGAAAGCCGTATTGACAGCAGCTTCCGCTGCGGCATCGGCAGGACGAAGGAGCTGGGGAGCGCCATGAAGGAGTCTCACCGGGAGGCGTTAAAAGCCATCCACGAGAGCAGCAGCCATGTTTCCCATATCGAGGACATCCCTCTGGCCCAGAAGTATGACGGGGAATATCCCCGCAGACTGGAGAGCCGCCTCGTAAAGATGGCTCTTTCCAAGGATCTGGCCGGGGCGCTGGACTGCGCGGAGCAATTTTTTGACTGGATGAAGCGGCAGGAAAACGCGGATCAGGAGGATCTTGAGATAAAGGCGCTGGAGCTTGTGATGTTGCTGGAAAAGGAGGCGTTTTTCGCGGGAGACGTAAAGTACGGCTTTCGCTATCGGGGCGGGTATCTACGTGAGATCGCCGGCTGCCGGGATACAGAGGAGCTTCGGGCCTGGTTCCTGGAAAAGATCCGGGAGGTCTGCTGCAACATCATGGACTCCAGGGAAAAGGAAACCGTCACGGTGGTAGAGCGGGCAAAAAACTATATCCGGAAAAATTATCAGAAGGATATTTCTCTGGACGAGGTTTCCAGGCAGGCGGACATCAGTCCCTATTATTTCAGCAAGCTGTTCAAGCAGGAGACAGGGAAGAATTTTATCGAATATCTGACAGAGGTGCGGCTTTTAAAGGCAAAGGAACTGCTGGCTGTTCCCGGCTGCTCCATCAAGGAGATCTGCGCCATGTCCGGCTATTCGGATCCCAATTATTTCAGCCGCATCTTTAAGAAATATGAGGGTGTGACGCCCAGCGAATTCAGAGAGAGGTTAGGATAATGAGAAAGGGTTTCAGAAAATATCTGGCGCTGTTGGTTTTTACGGCTTTGACGCTGCTTTTTGGCTGCGGAACCTATGGAGAAGGCGAAGAGGCCGGGAAAGCGGCTTCTGTGAGGGGAGAGAAGGAGACGGAGGAAGAATCGATCCAGATCGGATTGTCGGTGGATTCCTTTGTCATAGAGCGCTGGGTAAGAGACAGAGACGTGTTTGTGGCCGAGGCCAGGAAGCTTGGGGCGGAGGTGAACGTCCAGGACGCCGGCGGGGATTCCCGGGAGCAGATCAGCCAGATAGAATATCTCATTGATAAGGATATGGATGCCATCGTGGTGGTGGCTAGAGACTGCGCCGCTCTGGTGGACGTAGTAAAAAAGGCCAGGGACGCCGGAATACCGGTGATCTCCTATGACCGCATGATCTATAATGCCGATTCCGACCTGTATATTTCCTTTGACAACCGGCAGGTGGGCGTGCTCATGGCGGAGGCGCTCAAGGAGGCCATTCCGGAGGGCGGAGAGATCTTCATGATTCAGGGCTCTCTGGACGACGACAATGTCTATCAGGTGAAGGAGGGCTTTGAGGAGACCTTAAAGGGCAGTAGTCTTGAGGTGGTCTACACAGCTTCCTGTGAAGGGTGGCTGGCGGAGAACGCCATTCCAAGTGTTGAGGAGGCCCTGGAGCTTTATCCGGAGGTAAAGGGCATCATGTGCGGAAACGACGATATCGCGAGCCAGGTGATCCAGGTGCTGGCGGAGAAACAGCTTGCAGGTAAGGTGGCTGTGGTAGGACAGGACGGAGACGTGGCGGCCTGTCAGCGGATCGTGGAGGGAACCCAGTATATGACGGCCTTTAAGGCGGTTGGGAATGAGGCGAAGGAGGCGGCGGAATACGCAGTACGCCTGGGAAAAGGGGAAACGCTGTCTGAGATCACAGAGTATACGGACGACGGCTCTTATCAGATCCCCAGCAGGATCCTCATCCCCTGGTCTGTCACCAGTGAAAATATGGACGAGTTGGTTATCGACGGCGGATACCACAGAAGAGAGGACGTGTATCTGAATGTCCGGCAGTCCAATAAGGATGAGTAGCGCTGCGCCTTACGCCTTACATGCAGCAGAGTAGCATCATTTTGCGATAACTATAGCAATATTTTGCGGTAAAAATGTCTTGCCATGCGGCAGGGCATTTTTCTTTTGGCTAAAATTTCCATAAATCTGCCAAGTATGTCCAGAGACCTTCGTGGTAAAGTATAATCACAAAGAAAACGTGAATACACGAAAAAAGAAACGGAGGAAAGAAAACATGAAAAAGAAATTGGTGTCCGCAATGCTCTGCGCAGCAATGATCACAGGAACCGTAGTCGTTCCGTCAGTGGCTGTAAAGGCCGAGGAGGAGAGCAAAGGCGGCGTGATCGGCGTTGCAATGCCTACCCAGGATCTTCAGAGATGGAATCAGGACGGCGAGAATATGAAGGCCGAGCTTGAGGCAAAGGGCTATGAGGTAGACTTACAGTTCGCAGGAAACGACGTAGCTACTCAGGTTTCCCAGATTGAGAACATGATCGCAAATGGAGACCAGCTCCTGGTTATCGCGTCCATTGAGGGCGATTCTCTTGGAACTGTTCTTGCGCAGGCAAAGGAAAATGACATTCCGGTAATCGCGTACGACCGTCTGATCATGAACACAGACGCGGTTTCCTACTATGCGACCTTCGATAACTACCTGGTTGGAAAGACACAGGGCGAATTCCTTGTAGACGCTCTGGATCTTGAAAACACAGACGGACCATACAACATTGAGTTCGTAACAGGCGACCCCGGCGACAACAATGTAAACTTCTTCTTCGGCGGCGCTATGGACGTGCTTCAGCCGTACATTGACGAAGGCAAGCTGGTAGTTCCCTCCGGCCAGATGACAAAGGACGAGGTTGCGACGGCGAACTGGGCAACAGAGACCGCGCAGGCAAGATTTGAGAACATCCTTTCCTCCTACTATGCGGACGGAACAAATCTGGATGCGGTTCTTGCCTCTAACGACTCCACAGCTCTCGGCGTAGAAAACGCTCTGGCTGCAAACTACACAGGAGAATATCCGGTGATCACCGGTCAGGACTGCGATATCGCGAATATGCCGAACATCATCGACGGCAAGCAGGCAATGTCCGTATTCAAGGATACCCGTACACTCGCGTCCAAGGTTGTTGAGATGGTAGACGCCATCATGCAGGGCGGCGAGGCTCCTGTAAACGACACAGAAAGCTATGACAACGGAACCGGCATCATCCCATCCTACCTTTGCGAGCCGGTTGCGGTTACCGCGGACAACTACAAAGAGCTGCTTGTTGATTCCGGATATTATACAGAGGATCAGTTACAGTAAATAAAAAGGCGTGAGCATTTTGCAGGCGGGCCGGTGCGCCCGCCTGTTGCCTGTAAAGCCCAGTGTCCGCCGGAAAGAGGCGGGCCGGAAATTTAGAGACAGGGAGGGAGAATTTTGGCAAAGATACTGCTGGAAATGAAAAATATCACCAAAACATTTCCCGGTGTGAAGGCGCTCGACAACGTGAACCTCAAGGTGGAGGAGGGAGAGATCCACGCCCTTGTAGGAGAAAACGGCGCGGGAAAGTCCACACTGATGAATGTTCTTTCCGGTGTATATCCCCATGGAACCTACGAAGGCGATATCATCTATAATGGGGAAATCTGCAACTTCCACGATATTAAGGACAGCGAGGCAAAGGGCATAGTGATCATTCACCAGGAGCTTGCCCTGATCCCTTATATGACTATCGGGGAAAACATGTTCCTGGGAAACGAACGGGGAAAAAGCTTTGCCATCAACTGGGATGAAACCTATGGGATGGCGGAGAAATACATAAAGCAGGTTGGCCTGACAGAGCCGGCCAGAACCTATATCAAGGACATCGGAGTAGGCAAGCAGCAGCTGGTGGAGATCGCAAAGGCGCTGGCAAAGAAGGCGAAGCTTCTGATCCTGGACGAGCCTACCTCATCTTTGAATGAATCGGATTCCAAGGCTCTTCTTGACCTGATGCTGAAGCTGAAGGAGGAGGGTATGACCTCCATCATCATCTCTCATAAGCTGAATGAGGTTTCCTACGTTGCGGATAAGATCACTGTCATCCGCGATGGATCTACTATTGAAACCCTTACCAAGGGCGTGGACGATTTTTCCGAGGACCGCATCATCAGGGGCATGGTAGGCCGCGAGATCGCGGATCGTTTCCCCAAGCGCCATGACGTGAAGATCGGGGACGTAAACATGGAGGTCAAAAACTGGACGGTATACCATCCTCTTTACAATGAGCGAAAAGTGGTAGACAACGTATCCATTAAAGTACGTAAGGGCGAGGTTGTGGGAATCTCAGGCCTTATGGGCGCGGGGCGTACCGAGCTTGCCATGAGTGTGTTCGGCAGAAGCTACGGCGCCAACATCAGCGGACAGCTCATTCTTAATGGAAAAGAGGTTCATCTGAAGAACGTGCGGGACGCCATTGAACACAAGCTGGCTTATGTGACGGAGGACAGAAAGGGCGACGGTCTGATCCTGAGCAATTCTATCAAGATCAACACAAGTCTTGCCAATCTCAAGGGCGTCAGCAGCAACGGGGTGATCAATCCGGATAAGGAATATGCTGTGGCGGAGGAGTACAGAGGCAAGCTGAAGACGAAATGTCCCACTGTGGAGCAGAACGTAGGAAATCTCAGCGGCGGAAACCAGCAGAAAGTATTGCTGGCAAAATGGATGTTCGCCGACCCGGATATCCTGATCCTGGACGAGCCCACCAGAGGTATCGACGTGGGAGCGAAGTATGAGATATACTGTATTATCAACGACCTGGCGGCTGCGGGCAAATCTGTCGTCATGATCTCCTCGGAGCTTCCGGAGATATTGGGAATGTCCGACCGGATCTATGTCATGAACGAGGGAAAGATCGCGGGAGAGCTGGGCGCGGAGGAAGCGTCTCAGGAAAAGATCATGGCATGTATCCTCAAGTCAAGCAAAGGAGAGTAAACAATGGATAAAGAAAAATTAAAAGCAGGATTTCAAAAATATACAATGATCATCGTGCTTGTGCTGGTGACTCTGTTTTTTACCTGGGGAACCCAGGGAAAGATCCTTCTTCCACAGAATATCAATAACCTGATTTCCCAGAACGCTTATGTGTTTGTTCTTGCCTCCGGTATGCTTTTATGTATCCTGACAGGCGGAAACATCGACCTTTCCGTTGGCTCGGTGGTATGTTTTGTGGGCGCGTTATGCGGGATCTTTATGGAAAATATGCATCTGCCGGACGGGATCGCCATCATTCTGGCCCTCCTGGTTGGCGCTCTGATCGGCGCGTGGCAGGCGTTTTGGATCGCTTATGTGCGGATCCCTCCCTTTATCGTTACCTTGGCGGGCATGCTGATGTTCCGCGGACTTTCAAACGTGGTTCTGGCAGGAAAGACCCTTCCGATTAAGTCGGAGACCTTTGTCAAGCTATTCGGAGGCGGCGCCAACTGTTACATTCCCGACTTCCTTGGCGGCGGAGAAGGACTGAACCGTGTGGCTCTGGCCGCAGGCGTCCTTGCCAGTGTGATTTTTGTGGTTCTCACCATGCGTTCCTATCTGAACCGGAAGAAAAACGGCTATGATACAGGCAATGCGGCGGCAATGTATGGGAAAATGATCCTCATTGTAGCGGTTGTCATGGCAGTGAGCGTCAAGCTGGCGCAGTACAAGGGTATCCCCACCTCTCTGGTATGGGTACTCCTTGTGGTAGTCGTTTACGGCTATATCACCAGCAAGACCACGGTAGGACGCCATTTCTACGCGGTAGGCGGCAATGAGAAGGCCACCAAGCTTTCCGGCATCAATACAAACCGTGTATACTTTATCGCTTATACCAATATGGGCTTCCTTGCGGGACTTGCCGGACTTCTGACCGTAGCCCGTATGACCTCCGCTCAGCCCACCTATGGACAGAACTATGAGATGGACGCCATTGGCTCTTGCTTTATCGGCGGCGCTTCCGCGTACGGCGGAACCGGAACCATTCCCGGCGTGATCGTCGGAGCCGTGCTCATGGGTATCATCAACCAGGGCATGAGTATCATGGGAACTGACCAGAACATGCAGAAGGTTGTAAAGGGAGCCGTGCTCCTTGCAGCCGTAATCTTCGACGTAGTGAGCAAGAGAAAATCCTTTATCGCGAAATAAGACTGTGATTTACGGATTGCATAAGACAAAAAAAGGAATCTTTGGACCGGATAAAGTCTGAGGATTCCTTTTTTATTGCAGGAAAGTACTCCAAATTGTATTAAACTGTAATATAATCTCTTCCCTCATCCCAATCGTACTTGATTCCATAATCCGCATGATCGGTAAAGCATATCTCATCCAGTCCCAGCCCTATGGCGTCTCTATTTCTGTTTTTAAATTTCTCTTGTGTATTTCAGGAGCCATTTTTTTTCGTCCTCGGAAAGCTCGGGAGAGAGAAGCTCGTATACCCGCTTGTGGTAGGCGTTCAGCCTTTGGCGGTCAAGATCCGTAAGGAGGGAAGCGTCAACGGCGTCCAGGTCGATGGGAGCCAGGGTGAGCGATTCAAATTCCAGGAATTTTCCATAGTCCGTCACAAACTTTTCCCGGCAGAGCAGCTCGTTTTCCAGCCGGATCCCGTGCTTTCCGGCAAGATAAACTCCTGGCTCGTCGGTGGTGATCATGCCCGGCGCAAGCGGGACAGGCTCATTATTTCCGCGGAGCTTCCAGAAAAAGCGGTTGGGCTCTTCGTGGACGTTGAGCAGATGCCCCACGCCGTGCCCTGTTCCATGAAGAAAATCCAGGCCATGCTCCCAGAGCGGAGCCCGGGCCAGGACGTCCAGGTTGTGGCAGCAGACGCCTTCCGGGAAAACCGCGTACATCAGATTCAGCATACAGCGCAGCACCAGGGAAAAGTGCTCTTTTTCCTCCCCGGTGAGAGGGCCGAGGGCAAAAGTGCGGGTGATATCCGTGGTTCCCTCCAGGTACTGTCCGCCGGAATCCACCAGGTAAAGGCCATGGGGCTGCAGCGGAATATCAGTTTCCTCTGTGACGGAGTAGTGTACGATAGCGCCGTGAGCGCCGTAGCCGCTGATGGTTTCAAAGCTCAGCCCAAGGCTGTTCTGGGCGTCCCGGCGGAGCTGATCCAGATAGGAGGCGGCCCCGGCTTCTGTAAGCTTCCCGCTGCTCACGTTTTCTTTCAGCCATTTCATAAACCGGACCATCACCACCCCGTCCCGGATATGGGCCCGGCGGGTATTTTGGATTTCTGTCTCATTTTTTACCGCTTTGAGAACAAGAGCGGGATCCTCCCCGTCAATAAGAACGGCGCCTGATTTCTCAAGGAGGGTATACAGGCGGTAATTCACTGCTTTTTCAGAAAGCAGAACTCTGGTTCCCGCCGGGAAGTTTTGCGCGAAGACATAGATTTCTTCATAGGGATGGAGCTCCACATGAAGGGAATGAAGGCTTTCTGCTGCCTCCGGTTCCAGACGGCTTATGTCTGTAAAAAGATGAGCCCTCGTTTCCTCGATCACCGCATAGGAGAGAAAAACGGGATTATAGCTGACGTCCGAGCCACGGAGATTGAAAAGCCAGGCGATCTCGTCCAGGGCGCAGATCACATGAGCTCCGGCCCCTTTGTCCTTCATCCTCCGGCGGAGCTCCGCCAGCTTTTCTGAGGCCGGTTTTCCGGCGTATGATTCGCTGTAGAGCCATACTTTCTCAGAGGAAAGGGGAGGTCGGTCTGTCCATACCTCCTCCGCCAGGCTGACGTCAGGATCCAGGAACAGATTTCTTTTCTTCAGAGCCTCCGCCATTTTTTTGCCGTCGGCGGCGGAGACGGTGCGCCCGTCCACGCCCACCCGGCTTCCCTCAGGCAGTTCGGAAAGGAAGAATTCCTCAATAGAAGGAACTCCGGGCTGCTGCATCCGGTAAAGATCGATCCCGGTCCCTTCAAGCTGTTCTTCCGCCTGGAGAAAATACCGTCCGTCTGTCCAGAGACCGGACTTTGAGGCCAGGACGGCCAGGGTTCCGGCGGAGCCCGTAAAACCGGAGAGATAGGAGCGGAATTTGAAATGCTCCCCTACATATTCAGAAAGATGATAATCCGCCGTGGGGACATAGTATGCGTCAAGGCCGCGGTCTTTCATTACGGCGCGCAGAGCCGCGAGCCGCGGGCGTACAGCGTTTCCGGATTGAAACGGGGGATTTTTCTGCTGAAAATGATTTATATTCGTCAAGATGATGCTTCCTCCTGTCTCTGATATATAATAAAAAAATACCACTGATAAAACGGCAGTGTCAATACAAAACCCTTTTGTATGGTTTTCCTTGAATTTCCTTTCGTTTGATATTATAATCAATTTAACGAAAGATCCGGCGGCGCCGGATGAAATTTAAGGAGGAATCAAATCATGATCACCTGGAACAACTTAGATACACTTACTTCCTATAAGGAACTTTCTGACGCGGAAAAAGTAAATCTCCCGGAAGTGATGAGCGGAGAGAACGGAGCGGAGCGTGTGAAGAATTACTCTGTTCCCATGGCGGAAGGCATGGCTTTTAATTACGCCGCGAAGCAGGTGGACGATCAGGTGCTGGCCGCGCTGAAAAAGCTGGCGGAGGAGGCCAAGCTTGCGGATAAATTCAAGGCGCTTTATAACGGTGAGATGATAAATACGGGAGAGAAAAGACTGGTTCTCCATCATCTGACCAGAGGACAGCTTGGAGACACAGTGACGGCTGACGGCGTTGATAAACGTGCTTTCTATGTGGAGCAGCAGAACAAGATCGCTGATTTTGCCCGGAAGGTTCACAATGGAGAGATCACCAACGCGGCAGGTGAGAAGTTTACCACAGTTGTTCAGATCGGTATCGGCGGAAGCGACCTCGGCCCCCGGGCAATGTATCTGGCTCTCGAAAACTGGGCGAAGAAAAACAACACCTTTAAGATGGAAGCGAAGTTTATCAGCAACGTAGATCCGGACGACGCTGCCGGAGTTTTGAATACCATCGACGTGGCCCGGTCTATTTTTGTTCTGGTTTCCAAATCAGGCACCACGCTGGAGACGCTTACCAATGAATCCTTTGTAAAAGACGCTCTCACTAATGCAGGACTGGATCCATCCAGACACATGATCGCTGTCACAAGCGAGACATCTCCTCTGGCGAAGAGCGATGATTATCTGGCGGCGTTCTTCATGGACGATTATATTGGTGGCCGTTATTCTTCCACCTCCGCGGTAGGCGGAGCGGTACTGTCCCTGGCCTTCGGACCAGAGGTGTTCGCTCAGTTCCTGGACGGCGCGGCAGAGGAGGATAAACTTGCGGCGGAGAAGGACGTTCTGGAAAATCCGGACATGCTGGACGCTCTGATCGGCGTTTACGAGAGAAACGTACTGGGATACCCCAGCACGGCAGTTCTCCCGTACTCTCAGGCGCTGAACCGCTTCCCGGCCCATCTGCAGCAGTTGGATATGGAATCCAACGGGAAGTCTGTGAACCGTTTCGGAGAGCCGGTGGATTATGTGACAGGGCCGCTGATTTTCGGAGAGCCCGGAACCAACGGACAGCATTCCTTCTATCAGCTCCTGCATCAGGGAACCGATATTGTGCCGCTGCAGTTTGTAGGCTTTAAGAATAATCAGATGGATACGGACGTTGTGATCCAGGGAAGCACCAGCCAGCAGAAGCTCTGCGCCAATGTGGCCGCCCAGATCATGGCCTTTGCCTGCGGCAAAGCGGACGAGAACCGCAACAAGAACTTTGAAGGCGGACGTCCCTCCAGTATTATTATCGGAGATCAGGTGAACCCGCGTTCTCTGGGAGCTCTCCTCGCTCACTTCGAAAATAAAGTAATGTTCCAGGGCTTCCTGTGGAATCTGAACAGCTTTGACCAGGAAGGCGTACAGCTTGGAAAGGTCCTTGCGAAGCGTGTTCTTGCTCACGAGACAGACGGCGCCCTGAAGGTATACAGCGATCTTTTAAACATCTGACAAATAAAAGAACTCAGACCCTCCGCACCCGGATGAATCTCCGGTGGGCGGAGGGTTTTCTGCGTTGCTGAAGACAACTGACAAAAGAATACAGGCTGTTGTTTATATTTTTTTCATACTTTCGACTTCTTCTGTCATGGAAAAATTGTGATATATGTGCTAGAATAGTAAAGACAGTCCTGAAGCTGCAGACAGTGCGGACATCATGTGAAAGGGAGAAATCATTTATGCTTCAGATCAAGCAGATATATAAAGAGTACAAAACCGGAAATCTGGTACAGAAGGCTCTTGACGGAGTGAGCCTGAATCTCCGTGAAAACGAATTTGTGGCGATTTTAGGTCCCAGCGGCTCCGGAAAGACCACGCTTCTGAATATTATCGGAGGGCTGGACAGGTATGACAGCGGAGACCTGATCATTAACGGCATTTCCACCAAAAGGTATAAGGACAGAGACTGGGATTCCTACCGAAATCATACGATAGGCTTCGTATTTCAGAGCTATAATCTGATCCCTCATCAGACGGTTTTGTCTAATGTGGAGCTGGCTCTGACCATTTCGGGGATCTCAAAAAGTGAACGGAGACAGCGGGCGAAAAAGGCTTTGGAGCAGGTTGGCCTGGGCGATCAGCTCCATAAGAAGCCAAACCAGATGTCAGGAGGACAGATGCAGAGGGTAGCCATTGCCAGAGCTCTGGTGAACGATCCGGAAATTCTTCTGGCCGACGAGCCCACCGGAGCCCTGGACAGCGATACCAGCGTGCAGGTGATGGAGCTTCTGAAGGAGGTTGCCAGGGAGCGTCTGGTGGTGATGGTGACCCATAATCCGGAGCTGGCGGAGCAGTACGCCACCCGGATCGTGAACCTTAGGGACGGCAGGATCCGTTCGGATTCCATGCCTTTTGAGGTGGATGAGTCTGTACTTGAGGAACCCCGGCACAAAAACATGGGAAAATCCTCTATGTCATTCCTTACGGCTCTGTCCTTAAGCTTTCATAATTTAAGAACAAAAAAAGCCAGAACGATCCTCACATCTTTTGCGGGATCTATCGGGATCATTGGTATCGCACTGATCCTTTCTCTGTCTACCGGCGTCAATGAGTATATCCAGTCGGTGGAGGAGGATACGCTCTCTGAATACCCTCTGGAGATCAGCAGCACCGGGGTGGATCTGACGTCTATGATGATTGACGCCGCCAATGGTTCCGCCGCGGGCGGCCAGGAAGAGATCGGGGTCAATGAGATGGTGACCAATATGTTTTCCAAGATGGACTCCAATGATCTGGAATCGCTGAAAACCTTTCTGGACAGCGGAGAAAGCGGCGTCGAAGAATACAGCAATTCCGTAGAATACAGCTATAATGTGTCTCCCCGGATCTTTCTGGAGAATAAAGACGGTATCCGGCAGGTGAATCCGGACCGATCCTTTTCCGTGCTGGGACTGGGATCCGGACAGAGCAGCAACAGTCTGATGTCTATGAGTATGAACACAGATATGTTTTATGAGATGCCGGCGGATGAGGGACTCTATAAGGAACAGTATGATGTGATGGCGGGGCGCTGGCCCCGGGAATATAACGAATGTGTGCTGATCCTCACATCGAACGGCAACATCAGCGACCTGATGCTCTATACGCTGGGGCTTCGGGACGGGGCAGAGCTGGACCGGATGGTGAGGCAGTTCGCGGAGGAAGAGAACGTGGATACTCCGGAGGATATCCGGCCCTATTCCTATGACGAGATCCTGGGTATTCAGTTCAAGCTCATCAACAGCGCGGACTGCTATGAGTATGACGACGAATACAATGTCTGGACGGACAAATCCTCTGATGACGATTATATGGCGGAGATCGTAAGCAGGGGCGAGAATCTGACCATCGTGGGGATCGTTAAGCCTTCAGAGGGTACGGATATCGCCATGCTGTCCAGTGGTATCGGGTATACGCCGGAGCTGACGGGGCATGTGATCGAGTCGGCGGCGGAGAGCCGGATCGTGAAAAACCAGCTCCAGAATAAAAATATCAATGTATTCAGCGGAAAAGAGTTCGGAGAGGAGGAGGACGAACAGGAATTTGACGTATCCTCGCTGTTCAGTGTGGACGGGGACGCTATGACGGAGGCTTTTCAGATGGATGAGGACGCCTTTTCTTCTCTTGATCTTTCGGGCCTTTCCGGACTGACTATGGACACCTCCGCTTTGGAGGGTGCCTTTCAGATGGATGGAAGCCGGATGGATCTCAGCGGAATGATGGATTTTGACTTTGAAGCTATGCTGCCGGAGACAGCGGACAGGCTGAAGCAGCAGGCGGAGGATCTCAGCAAACGGATCGATCTGGAAATTTCAGCAGAAGAGCTTCAGGCAATGACCAAGGATATGATACAGGGCTTTCAGGAGAGTCTGCCGGGGGAT
This sequence comes from Candidatus Blautia faecipullorum, assembly GCA_019115125.1. Classification (GTDB taxonomy): domain Bacteria; phylum Bacillota; class Clostridia; order Lachnospirales; family Lachnospiraceae; genus Blautia_A; species Blautia_A faecipullorum. The sequence goes on along the minus strand of DXEG01000066.1, from coordinate 9,436 downwards.
TCAGCCGCAGGTATCCAGGATCCTTCCCAGAGCTTTCAGGATTATCTGGAAACAGAGGAGGCAAAGAATATTCTGCAGGAAGGGATCAAAGAAATCATTGCATCCAATACCAGTGTTTCCGTTCCCACAGAACAGCTTTGGGGTATTGCGGCCCAGCTTGTGACAGATTATCAGATCTACGCGAAGGAAAATAATATAGAAGAATCCAGTGTGGAGACGATCATAGCCTATCTGCAGCTTCCGGAAGTGCAGCAGTGGCTGGCGTCCCAGGCAGAGGCTGTGATCCGGGACAGTATCGATATTCAGATCCAGCCAGAGCAGATCCAGAAGATATTTGCCGCGCTTCTGGCCGGCTATCAGGAATACGCCGCCCAAAACGTGCTGCCGGGCGCGGAGGCTGTGGGGCAGGCGTATCTGGATTATCTGAAGTCAGATGCGGGGAAACAGCGGCTTTATGAAAATATCGCGAAGTCTGTGGATCTGGACGCAGCTTCCAGAGAGCTTTCAGGGATCCTGGAGGACGAGGGGGAGAATATCCGTTCCCAGGTGGAAAAACAGATGAGCTCCGCTATGGAAGAGATGATGAGACAAATGGGGAAACAGATCGGGGACGCCATGGAGCAGGCCGCAGGGCAGATCGGCGCCGGGATGTCGGACGCTATCCGGCAGGCGCTGGGACAGATGGGCTCCAATATGGAAAATGCCTTCCATATTGACGAAGACGCGTTTATGGACGCGATCCAGATCAATATGGATCAGGACGAGCTGACAGAGCTTCTGACTTCCATGATGTCAGACGAGGACGCCGCCTACGAGAACAATCTCAGGAAGCTGGGATATGCGGATAAGAATAAACCGGGAAGTATTTCTATTTATCCCAGGGATTTTGAGAGCAAAGAGAAAATCCTGAATATTCTTGATGATTATAATGAGCGCATGGAGGCCTCCGGTCAGGAGGAAAAGGCCATCACCTACACAGATATGGTGGGAGCTCTGATGTCCTCTGTGACGGATATTGTAAATGTGATCAGTTATGTTCTGGTGGCCTTTGTGGCGATTTCTCTGGTAGTATCTTCCATAATGATCGGCGTGATCACATATATCAGCGTCCTTGAGCGAAAGAAGGAGATCGGTATCCTGAGAGCTATCGGAGCCTCGAAGAGGAATGTTTCCCAAGTATTCAACGCCGAAACCTTTATTATCGGCTTCTGCGCTGGGATCATGGGAATCGGGATTACCCTGCTGCTTCTGGTTCCGGGAAACCAGATCATTCATTCCATAGCCGGAAGAACGGATATCAACGCGGTGCTTCCGGCAGGATATGCGGCGGTCCTTATTGTGCTCAGTGTTTTTCTTACCCTGCTGGGAGGTCTGATCCCCTCCAAAAAAGCGGCGAAGAGCGATCCTGTGACAGCGCTGCGCACAGAATAAGGAATCACTGCTTCCGCGTTGGGTAAAAGCGGATTACAGTGACCATAGGGAGCTGTCCCGGGATTCAGACGGGCGTATCGTCCTTGAGGATACACGCGGGAAATTCCCGGGGCCGGGTCAGGGCGCGGTAATTCTCCAGCACAGAGCGCAGCTCCCCGATACACGGGAGGGGATATCGGTTCTCCGGGGATTCCCCGGAGCTTACCGGGCCTTCTGTATTCTTTTTCAAATAGACCAGTTTAAAAAAACGGTTCCATTCTCCTGTCTCATAGTGGAAGATCTTTACGGAACGGTGAAGGATTTCATGCTTCAGGAGCCGCTGGGACATCACGGCAAGAGCGTTGTTGTGGATCACGGCGTTCAGGATCGTCCGGGGACAGTTGGCTTCCCATGCGGTCTGGATATGGATGTTGTGAGCGGAAAGATACTGTTCAAACAGTTTCCTGGTTCCGCTGCCTTTTTCCCGCATGGCGAATTTCCGGCCTTCCAGCTCTGAGGAGCGGATCATATCTTTTTCATAAAATTCATGATTTTTCCCACATACAAGAACAAGAGAATCCTCCACGATAGGGATCGCGGCCAGCTTGGGAGACTCGATGGCTCCCTCCACCACCGCCGCGTCCAGCTCCCGCCGGAGGAGCTTCTGCTCAATTTCCGCCGTGTTGCTGACAAAAGAATAAATATCCATCTTCGGACAGGCGGCTTCCAGATCGGAGATCACGCTGGACATAAGGCAGGTACCCACAGTCAGGGAGGAGCCCACGCGCAGGGTAAGCTTTTCCTGGAATCTCTGCATGGAAAGCTCAAGGCTGTCGAAATTTCCAACAGCCATACGGGCCAGCTCGAGAAGCTGCCGTCCCTCCTCCGTGATAAAAAGCTTTTTATGCAGCCGCTCGAAAAGCGGCACCTGGTAATGAGCTTCCAGATCCCGGACAGCCTGGCTGACCGTAGGCTGGGTGAGATAAAGACTGTTGGCGGCCGCGCTCATGGAGCCGGTTTCCGCGACGGCGATAAAAATTTTTAGATGGCGGATGGTCATATGTATTTTTCCTCTCGATAATATATAGGTTTTTTCGATATTATAGATTATATTTTACAATTTCCATTTATGGATATCAAGTACTATAATAGAAACCAAGGATTGAACGAAAGGAGAAATACACTATGAAGTATGTGATTCTCGGCGGTGTGGCCGCCGGAACAAAAGCCGCCGCCAAGCTGAAACGCTGCGACCGCGGCGCGGAGGTAAAGGTGTTTACAAAGGGGGAGGATATCTCCTATGCAGGCTGCGGGCTTCCTTATTATATCGGAGGCGATATTCCCTCCCGGGATGAGCTGATCGTAAATACACCGGCGAAATATTCCGGGCTAACAGGCGCGGAGGTATACACAGGCTGCGAGGCCACATCTGTTGACAGCACATCCAAAACTGTCTGTCTCAGGAAAAAGTCCGGAGAGGAATTTACAGAAACCTATGATAAGCTGATCATTGCCACCGGAGCGGTTCCTTTTGTTCCCCAGATCGGGGGAATCACTCTTCCGGGTGTATTCTGCGTGCGCACCCCTGACGACGCGGTAGGGATCCGCGCCTATGTGGAGGAGAAGAAATGCCGGAAAGCTGTCGTCTGCGGCGCGGGCTTCATCGGCCTTGAAGTGGCCGAGAATCTGATGGCTCAGGGACTGGAGGTAACGGTGATCGACGCGGCCTCCCAGATCATGCCCAACGCTTATGACCCGGAAATGGCTGACTACGCAAAAAAACAGTTAAAGGCAGCAGGTATGAGGGTGCTTACCTCCACCACTTTGGAAAGCATTGAGGGAGAGGGAAAGGCGGAAAAGGTGATCACCGGAAACGGCGTTCTGGCCGCGGACGTGGTGATCGTTGCCATCGGCATCCGCCCCGCTACCGGGTTCCTTGCGGATTCCGGCATTGAAATGTTTAAGGGAACCATCCTGACAGACTCCCGGATGAAAACCAATCTTCCGGATGTTTACGCGGCAGGAGACTGCGCTATGGTGAAAAACGCCGTTACAGGACAGGCGCAGTGGTCCGCGATGGGTTCCACCGCCAATCTGGCGGCCCGGGCAATGGCTAAGGCAATGAACGGCGCCGGAAACGGCTACGGCGGATGCCTGGGAACCGGAGTAGTACGTCTTCTCCCCACATTGAATGGAGGCCGTACCGGACTGACCGAAGAGCAGGCCAAGGCGGCCGGATATGAGACAACCTCCGTTACCTGCGTGGTGGACGATAAGGCCCATTATTATCCGGGAGCCTCATCCTTTGTCGTGAAGCTTACGGCAGAGACAGCGACACGGAAAGTCTTGGGCCTGCAGGTGCTGGGCGCTGGAGCAGTGGACAAAATGACAGATATCGCGGTAGTGGGAATCTCTCAGGAAATGAAGCTGGATGATTTTGACACTCTTGATTTCGCCTACGCGCCGCCTTTCTCCACGGCGATCCACCCGTTTGTCACCGCATGCTACATACTGGAAAATAAGATCGACGGCGTGCTGGATTCCATGAGCCCGGCAGAATACGCGGCGGGCGCGGCGAAGGATTATACGGTGATCGACGTTCAGCCCCAGCAGACAGTGGCGAACGCCCGCTGGGTGGACCTTTCCGCGGTGAACGGCCCGATAGAAGGCATTGATAAGGACGCGAAGCTTCTCCTGGTATGTACCAAGGGCAAGAGAGGATACTTCCTCCAGAACCGCCTGAAAGCATACGGATATACCAATACGAAGGTACTGGAGGGCGGCGTATTTTTCAATGATGTAAAGGTGCCCCGCAACGGAAAGAAGCTTTCCGCGGCGGAGATCAAAAGGGTGAAGGGGCTTGGCTGCCTTCAGGATAAGCGCTATGACGACGTATTTAACGTGCGCGTCATCACCAGAAACGGAAAGCTGACTTCTGACGAGCAGCGCAAGGTAGCGGAAGCGGCGGAGAAGTTCGGTTCCGGCGAGGTGACGATGACGACCCGTCTGACGCTTGAGATCCAGGGGGTTCCTTACGATAATCTGGAAGCGGTATTTGCTTTCCTCGAGGAGGCCGGACTGGAGACAGGAGGCACAGGCTCCAAGGTGCGTCCGGTGGTTTCCTGCAAGGGTACGACCTGTCAGTATGGACTGATCGATACCTTTGAGCTTTCGGAGAAGCTGCACCAGCTTTATTATATCGGATATCACGGCGTGGATCTTCCTCATAAATTCAAGATCGCGGTAGGCGGCTGCCCCAACAACTGTGTGAAACCCAACCTGAACGATATCGGAATTATCGGCCAGCGGGTTCCTGAGATCGACCTTTCTAAGTGCAAGGGCTGCAAAAAATGCCAGGTGCAGGATAACTGTCCGATCAAGGTAGCAAAAATGGAGGATGGAAAGATTCAGATCCCCACGGATAAATGCAACCACTGCGGCCGCTGCATCGGCAGATGCCCCTTCGGCGCAGTGAATGAATCCCTCACCGGATATAAGGTATATATCGGCGGACGCTGGGGCAAGAAGGTAGCGGAAGGCCGCGAGCTGGACAAGATCTTTACCACAGAGGCAGAGGTAATCGACCTGGTAGAAAGAGCGATCCTGTTCTTCCGCGACGAGGGAATTTCAGGAGAGCGCTTCGCAGACACCATCGAGAGACTGGGCTTTGACTATGTGCAGGATAAGCTTCTGAACAGCAGGATCGATAAGAGCAAGATTCTGGAGAAAACGGTAGTGGGAGGAGCTACCTGCTGATCAGGTATGCAATCGGGGAGAAAACTTTGGGATTCTCCTCGGTTTGGTATAATGAAAGCTTATATACATGGAATAAAAATAAAGGAAAAAATAGAAAATTTATTTAAGAAAAGGTTCGGAGTATATCCGGCCTTTTTTTGTGCCTTCTTAGAACTTTGAAGTTTAAATACACTGCGATAAATCTGATGTTTGATTTTTGAAATTGGCATACTATCCAAAAAACATCAGATAATTTTAGGTAATATTCCTAGAAATGGTTATAAATATTGCGAAGTGAATTCAAACATCAGATGAATTTAAATAAAATATATAAAAAATTACCATAAAATAACTGTTGATTCTGACAATATTGAGGGTTATAATCAAATAGAAAAAAGAAATAAAGATAATAACATCAGATAAATAATAATATCTGATATTTTTGAACATCAGATAAATACTATATAACATTCAGTGCTTTAAGGAGAGGATATGATGGAGGAAATTCAAAAAAAAGAGAAAAAGGTATTGGCTGTTGGGGCATTGGTTTTGGATATAATTCCTATTTTTGAAGAATTAACGTCTGAAAAGGAACGCACCTCTCCTGGGGGAACCATATATTTAAAAAGGATTGATACGGCCATAGGTGGTTCTGTGGGAAATACTGGTTTGACTTTGCACAGATTAGGAGCTCAAACAACCGTATTCAGTAAAATCGGAGGAGATTCATTAGGAACTCTGGTAGATGATGAAATGAAAAAAAGTAACTGTAAATATTACATACTAAAAGATACCAAAATGAACACATCTACATCTGTGATTGTGGCAAAGCCGGGACAAGACAGAATGATTCTTCATAACCGGGGAGCGTCTCAAAACTATGATTCTCAGGATATTCCAGAAGAATTGCTGAAAGAAAATGATCTTATGCATTTTGGCTATCCGACTGGTATGAAATGTATGTATTCCGATAATGGAAAAACATTGTCAGAATTTTATAAGAGAGCAAAGGAATATGGACTTACTACTTCCATGGATTTGAGCTTTCCAGGTATTTATACACCGGCAGGAATGGCTGATTGGTATTCAATCTTGAAAAAAACGCTGCCATATGTAGATATATTTCTTCCAAGCTTTGAAGAGCTGCTGCTGATTTTGAGAAGAGAAGAATACCTTTCTTTAAAAAAAGAATACCCGGAAATGAAGATGGATGATATTTTCAGTCAGGAAAGAGTGTCTTCCATGGCAGAAGAATTATTGGAACTGGGAGTACGGATCGTAGCAATCAAATGCGGAGAAAAAGGTGCATATGTAAGGACTGGAAAAGAAGAAACAATAAAAAAGATAGGAAGGGCGGCAGACTTAAATACAGAGCAGTGGGCTGAGAAAGAATTATTCGCACCTCCCTTTCAAATTGATCGAATGATATCTACAAACGGGGCAGGGGACAGTTTTGTAGCAGGGTTTCTACAGGGAATACTTCTTGGAAAAGATGCGGTTCATACATTGCAGTTTGCTTCTGCTGTTGCGGCAATCCGGATTATGTCTGTAGATGGAAGAGGGGGAATACCAGATTATCAGAAGGTTGATAATGTGATAGCAAATAAGCTGAAATGGACTGATCTGGAAATGGAGTACCAATATTGGAAACAGGATTTTAAAACAGGCGTATATGAACATAAAAAGGAGGGTAAAAAAAATGACTTCTAAAGAAAGAGTAATGATGACATTAGAGCATAAGGAACCAGATAGAGTGCCTTTGGATATTGGCGGCATTAATAATACAGCAATGCATTTTGATATCGAAAATAAGATCAAGGAAAAATTTCAGCTAGAGGATCATGGGAATTTGATTAAATCCAGACAACAGAATGTTGTTGTTCCGGATCAGAGTATTGTGGATTATTTCGGGGTGGATACCTGTTCTATTTACTTTAATGAAGTTGCTCCATGGAAAGACAACGGAGACGGAACTTTTACAGATATGTGGGGTGTTGGACAGAAACTAAATCCAGACGGGCTGTATTATAATATGTGCTTTCATCCTCTTGAAGACAAAGAGGATCTGAAAGATCTGGAAAATTTCAGGTTTCCGGAACCGACAGAATACATGGTAGAAGGACTGAGAGAAAGAATTGAGCAGAACAAAGATAAATGTTGCATTTTGGAAGGCTTTCGGGAACCTATGTTTGGCCTTCCGACATGGCTGAGGGGCAATCAGAATTATTATATGGATCTCCTGGACAATGAAGAATTTTCAGACAGACTTCATGAGATTATTCTTGATTACTATATAAAACTGGTAGATTTTCTTATGGAGAGGATCGGAGATGGAATAGATATAGTGAAATTTGCGGATGATATGGGAACTCAGACAAGCCTGATTATGTCACCAGAGGTTTACAGGGAACGAATTAAACCTTGGCAGGCAAAACTATACGATCATGTGAAAAGAAAGTATGGAAAGAAGATACTGCTTCATTCCTGCGGGGCTATAAGCCCCATAATAGGTGATCTGATTGAGATTGGGGTAGATGCGCTGAATCCGGTTCAGATAACTGCAAAAGGAATGGCTCCTGAGGAACTGAAAAAAAGATTTGGTAATAATATCACATTTTGGGGAGGGGGAGTAGATACACAGCGTACACTTAATATGGGCACTCCCGCTCAAGTACGGGAACAGGTAGAGCAAAATATGAAGATATTTAAAGAAGGAGGAGGATATGTCTTTGCCCAGGTACACAACATCATGTATGACGTACCGCTAGAAAATGTTCTTTCTATGTATGAAACCTATCGAAAATTTGCGGAATATTAAATGTGCCGGATGAAGGAGAAGAGTGAATGCGTGAGAAAAAGCTGAAACGTTCTGAAGAAATCGCAAGACAGATTATCTGCGCTATTCGTGATAATAAATATACAGTGGGGCAGCAGCTTCCTACAGAACAACAGTTGACAGAAATGTACGGTGTGGGGCGTTCTACAATCCGGGAAGCAGTGAAGACATTAAGCGCAGATGGAATCGTGGTAGTTCAGCAGGGAAGAGGAACGTTCGTAAGAAATACAAATGGGTTTCATGATGATCCTCTCGGCATTATAAAGATGGATTCGTACGACAGACTTAAACAGCAGTTGGAGGCCAGAATGCTTTTGGAACCGCAAATAGCGCTTGCGGCAGTTCGGACAGCTACATCCAGTGATATTGAAAAGTTGGAATATCTTTGCGAAACCTATAACAGTATTAATGGATATGGCGACGATATGGTTGAATTAGATATTGAATTTCATAAAACCGTTGCCAAATGCACTTATAACGAGGTTTTGGTTCGCATTATTCCCATGATATGTGATACGGTACGGGACTCAGGTACTTATATGTATGATTCAAGGGAAAGTCATACTAAGGCAAGAAAAGCACATGAACGGATTGTTCGTGCACTTAAAAACAGAGATGCTATCAGCGCCAGATACTATATGGAACAGCACATTCAGGAAACGATTCAGCTAATGGCAAAAAATGAACGACATTCGAATGCGGATAAGAATGGAGGAAGATAGTTGAAGCCAAAAAGATTTAGATTAAAAAAACATATATGGCCCTATTTACTAGTGGCACCAGCTTTAATCGTCGTCACTTGTGTGGTTTTTATTCCTGCACTTGATGCGCTGCTGATGAGCTTGAGAAATTACGACCTGAGGCTGCCGGCAGAAGAAATGGGATTTATCGGTCTGAAAAATTACATAGATATTCTGACAGACCATGAATTTTGGGATGCGCTTATAAGAACAGTATTTATGGTAGTAATTTGTGTATCTTTGCAGTTCCTCTTGGGATTTATTCTTGCACTATTACTGAACCGTTATTTTACAGGAAGAGGATTTATAAGGGCTGTTAGTATGATTCCCTGGGTGGTGCCGGGGGTTCTGGCCGGGCTTATTTGGAGGTGGATGTATGATGGTAATTATGGAGTCCTGAATGATATCCTTGTGAAAATAGGAATACTGGATAAATTTGTCCCATTCTTGTCACAGTCCCAAACTTCATTATGGGCGGTTTGTGTTACTTATATTTGGCAGGGGATTCCTTTCTTTCTATTAATGATACTTGCCGGCCTCCAGAGTGTTCCAGCAGATACTTATGAAGCAAGCCGTATAGATGGAGCTAATTTTTTTCAGTCGTTATTTTATGTGACTATACCATCAATTAAAAATACTATATCAATTACAGTTATGCTTCGTGTCATTTGGGTGGCTAACTCTGTAGATATTATTTATAACATGACCGAAGGGG
>DXEG01000065.1 GCA_019115125.1 Candidatus Blautia faecipullorum | reverse complement strand
AACACCAGCCTTCCAAGCTGGATACGTGGGTTCGATTCCCATCACCCGCTCTTATGCGATAGTGGCGTAGTTGGTAACGCGCGACCTTGCCAAGGTCGAGACCGCGGGTTCGAGCCCCGTCTATCGCTCTTTACAGCCAGGACGTTTGTCCTGGCTGTTTTGCTATATGGATACCCTGATCCATACAGAGAGAAAACCAATATAAGGAGGAAGAAAAATGCCGGTACCCACCCCACACATTCAGGCAAAAAAAGGAGAAATCGCCAAATACGTACTGATGCCGGGAGATCCGCTGAGAGCCAAATATGTAGCGGAAAATTTTCTGGAAAATCCACGGCTGGTGAATCAGGTAAGAAATGTATATGCCTATACCGGAACCTACAAAGGAAAAGAGATTACCGTGATGGCCAGCGGAATGGGAATGCCGTCCATCGGAATTTATTCCTACGAGCTGTATCATTTTTATGATGTGGAAAATATCATACGCATTGGCTCAGCCGGTTCCTATACGGAAGATCTTGCTGTATATGACGTGGTTCTGGCGGACAGCGCCTGGAGTCCTTCCAGCTTTGCCCGCGTCCAAAGCGGATGCGAAGACGAGATCATGTTCCCGTCGCCGGAATTAAATAAAAAGATACTAGAAGCGTCCAGGCTTACCGGCGTGGAAGTGAAGCAGGCCAGAATACATTCCTCAGACGTCTTTTACTCTGAGGAGCATATGGATGATTTCAGGGCGATCCGTCAGAAGCATCAGTGCCAGTGCGTAGAGATGGAAAGCTTCGCGCTGTTTCATAACGCCAGAGTATCCGGCAGAAATGCGGCCTGTCTGCTGACTATTTCAGATTCCTTCGTAACTCATGAGGAGCTGTCCTCGCTGGCAAGGCAGGAGTCCTTTGAGAATATGATGAAAGTAGCGCTGGAAGCCTGTGTTTTATAAGAAAAAGCCGCAAAAGCTCCGGCTGTACTTTCAGGCCGGAAGCGGCTTTGAGAGAAGAAGCATCTGCCTCATGTAAGAAAAGCAGATGCTTCTTTTGTTTTGCTGTTATTTTTTCATCTGATAAGCTACCAGAGCAATGTTCCAGTATCCCTGCTTGTTTAGCTCCCGTTCAAATTCACGGATTTTTTCCGCGCAGGTATCTGGCAGCTCCGCGATTTCAGCATCCGGAAAAGGGGGCTTTGTACGGTGCTCTTTCGACGTATATTCCATCAGGCTTCCTGGCCTTCCCGGTCAACAAGACCATAGAAGGTGAACAGATAAAGGCCGCACAGCCCCACCAGGCCATAGATGATCCTGGAAATCCAGCTCATGCTTCCGAAGAGCAGAGATACAAGATTCAGATTGAAAAATCCGATCAGTCCCCAGTTTACTGCGCCGATTACGGCGATGGTTAAAGCAAAATACTGTAAAAATTTATTTCCCATAAGTCACCATCCTTTCATGCCCTTATTATCCCAAAGAAAGAAAAAAATATTCGCAGCAAATTTTGAAAACCTGCTGCGAATAAAAGATTTTGATATTTTGAAATTTTTGATAAAGCAGATATATGACGCCGCGCCGGCTTTAATTAAGCTGGAGGATCTGTGTTGTGACAGTGCCGCCTCCCAGACTGAAAGCTTCTCCTGCCTGAAGAGTAACGTCGGATTCGTCGATCAGCGAAAATACCTGGCAGACGGTAACTGCCTGGCCGGGCTGTACCTCTGTCATAAACTGATCCACAGCCTCATCCGCTGCTTCGGGGATGGCGGCGCCCAATACCTGTCCGTTCTGGTAAGCCTGAAGGTTGACGTCCACCATAGCGCTGGAAGCGGAAGATCCGTTGTTGCTGTAGTCATAATATACAAGCAGGCAGGGCGCTCCGGAAAAATCATTGGCAACCCGGTGCTGCTTATAGTGGATAGTAAATTTGTCGTTGCTCATATCAATGGAATCTCCGGAAGCGGCCTGAGGCGCTTCAGCGGCGGTATCGCTGCCGGCGTTCTCCATTTCCGCAATAGATTCATCGATTTCATTCTGGATAGTCGTAAAGTTGGCGGACATCATTTTTGTGGTGTCCTCATCAAGAGCGAGGATCTTCCAGGCGCCGCCTGCTTTGATAAGAGGATAGGTGATGTCGATTTCCGCATAGGTATCCTCTGCGGACACCGCCGTTTCTTCCAGAAGAGAGGCAAGCTTCTGCTGAGATTCTTCTTCAGTAAGGCTGTCTCCGGAAAATGCCGTGGAAACGATCTGTTTTACAAACTCTGTAATGGTGTCCCGGTAGATATTGGAACCGTCGATATATGTGATATGCGCGGTGACATTAGCGGTTCCGTTCAGGATGTTAAAATCGGTTTTTCCAATATCAAAGCTCATTTTCTGGTTGACGCCGCTGAAAAAGTTCGCGTATGTAGCGTTCGTAATATCCGCGTCGTCAAGCGCCGTCAGATCGTTATTCTGTAAAAGCGCGGACATTCCATCAAAATTCATGGCTTTCGCGGCCCCGAGAAAATCCTTTACTGTGCGGATCGGCTGCTGACGCTGCCAGAAATAGTATCCGGAGCCTGCCGCGGCCGCCAGTATAAGGACCGCCAGGACAATGATAAGTCCCTTTTTCTTCTTTTTTCTGCGTCTGGGAGCCGCCGGCCCGCCGGGTTCCTGATCCGGGAACGACGGTATATGAGACTGACGCTGAAACTCATGATTCTTGTTTCCTCCTGTCTCTTCGTCAAGAGTGGGAAGCGGTTCTGTAATACGGTTATCTGGATTAAGACCGCCGGAATCAGACGTAGATTCCGGATCGGGATAAGTTTGCTGATTTCGCTTGTTCATAACTCCTCCTTAATTCTTATATCATCCCCTGGACGGGTTCCATACAAAGTCATTATAGCAGAGATGGCGGCGGCTTGACAAGATATCGCCCGGATTTCTTGCGGTTAGTGAACAGTATCTTGAATTGCAGGATTTCAGCCCCATGCAGCGAAGATGCATTTTAAATGGGCTGAAACTGCAAACGGAAATTACAGCGGAGAAAGCTGCGGCGGGTAAAATAAATTGAATTGAAAAACGAACTGAGGGGATATATTATATTTATAGATTTGTCGGTACGATACAGAACAGGAGGCAGGAATATGGTGAAACGATACAGACATTACTTTAAATCAGAGGCGGACGGACTGAGGATTTCTGTTTTGAGCATCTGCCCGGATCTGCCGCCCTACAGAGGGATCATACAGATTGTCCATGGAATGAGCGAATATAAGGAGCGATATGAGCCTTTTATGGAATATATGGCGGAGCGGGGATATCTGACAGTGATCCATGATCACAGGGGACACGGACAGAGCGTGCGGACAGGAGACGATCTGGGATATATGTACGGAGGCGGCGCGGAGGCGGTTCTGAAGGATATCGCTACTGTGAATTCCGGTATCAGGAAGAAATTTCCGGATCTGCCGCTGATCCTCATGGGACACAGCATGGGATCACTGGCAGTAAGAGCCTTTGCCGCCTGTCATGACGACTGTATGGATATGCTGATCGTCTGCGGGTCTCCAAGCAACAGAAGGGCGAAGGCGCTGGGCGCGGCGGTGGCAAGAATAGAAGGCGGAATCCTTGGAGCCCGCCACAGAAGCAGACTGATAGAATTTTTATCCTTTGGGGGATACGCTATGAAATTCCGCGGTGAAAAGGACAAAAATGCCTGGATCTGCTCCGATTCTGAGGTGTGCCGGGAATATACGAAATCCGATCTTTGCGGATTTACCTTTACTGACGACGGCTATCTGGCCTTGTTTCAGCTAATGAAAAGAGCCTACGACCTGTCTCACTGGAAATGTACAAAGCCCGGTTTGCCGGTGCTGTTTATCAGCGGCTCGGAGGATCCGTGCATGGGAAATGTACGCAGATTCGCCGCTTCCGTCCAGAATATGAGGAAGGCGGGCTACCAGGATGTGAAGGGGAAGCTTTACAGGGGAATGCGCCACGAGATCCTCAATGAAAAGGGAAAAGAACAGGTATATCATGATATTGCCGTTTATATCCGGAAGAAAGGCTTCTGACGGCGGCGGATTTCAGCAGGCCGGAATAGGCGGGGATGTTTTCGCTTATACTATTTCTGCACAAAATATCTGCAGAAAAAGGAGAAAACACCATGAAAAAACGAAAAAATACTTTTATCCTGACGCTGATCTGCGCTTTGTGTTTGACGGGCTGCGGTAGTCAGAAGGATTGGAGCGAGGAGAAAGGAGAGCTGGTAATGCTGGAGAGCGCAGAACCGGCTCTCTTTTTTCTTGACCGGGAAGAGGCTGATTGATATAATGATTTTATTGTGAAAAAAACAATTTTACCGGAGGACGACAAATGAGAGCAAGCGGGGTTTTGATGCCAGTATCCAGCATCCCTTCGGACTATGGGATCGGATGTTTTTCCAGAGAGGCTTATGAATTCGTAGATCAATTGGCCCGGGCCGGACAGCGGTACTGGCAGATCCTTCCTATGGGACCCACGGGATATGGGGATTCACCGTACCAGTCCTGTTCGACTTTTGCGGGCAACCCATATTTTATAGATCTGAAGGAGCTGACGGATGAGAAGCTTCTGACACAGGCAGAATGTGAGGAATGTGACTGGGGAGAGAATCCTTCCTATGTGGATTATGAAAAAATTTACCAGTCCAGATTCACTCTTTTGAGAAAAGCTTATCACAGAGCGGATTTAAAAAACAACGGCGATTATGAGGAGTTTGTGAGACGGCAGGGGCACTGGCTCCTGGATTACGCCCTGTTTATGGCACTGAAGGATTCACAGGACGGCAGGAGCTGGGCGGAATGGCCGCGGGACCTGCAGGATCACCAATCAGAGGCGGTAGAGAAGGCCCGTCTTGAGCTTGAGGACGAAGCAGGCTTTTACTGTTTTCAGCAGTATCTTTTCAGCAGACAGTGGATGCGGCTGAAAAAATACGCCAATCAAAAGGGCGTGTATATCATCGGCGATGTTCCCATTTATGTGGCGCCTGACAGCTCTGACGCGTGGGCGAATCCGGAACTGTTTCAGTTTGATGAGGATTATCGCCCTAAGGCGGTGGCGGGATGTCCGCCGGATGCTTTTTCCGCAACAGGTCAGCTGTGGGGCAATCCCCTCTACGACTGGAAAAGACACAAGGACGAGGGATATTTGTGGTGGACACAGAGAATGATCCGCTGTATGGAATTTTATGATGTAGTAAGAATTGACCATTTCCGTGGATTTGACGAGTATTATTCGATTCCCCACGGAGATAAAACCGCGGAGAACGGTCATTGGGAAAAGGGCCCCGGGCTGGAGCTGTTCCATGTGCTCAACAGCAGGATCGAGTCCCTGGAGGTCATTGCCGAGGATCTTGGCTTTCTTACAGAAAGTGTTTTTAAAATGGTAAGGGAGAGCGGATATCCGGGAATGAAGGTTCTTCAGTTCGCGTTCGATGAGAGCGAAAGCAGTTGTTATCTTCCTTACAAATACGATAAAAATTGTGTCGTTTACACGGGAACCCACGATAATGAAACCACCCGGGGATGGCTGGAGGGCCTGAGCCGGCACGACGGCAGCTTTGTCCGCGCTTATACAGACTGTGAGGACAGGACGCCGGAGGAATGTGTGTGGGGGCTGATCCGGACGGCCCATGCCAGCGTGGCGGATCTGTGCATCATCCCCGTCCAGGATTATCTCTGTCTTGGGAATGAGGCCAGGATGAATACGCCCTCCACTCTTGGCGACAACTGGAAGTGGAGACTTGTAAGGGGACAGCTCACGGATCCGCTTCTGGACCGTATGCGCGCTCTTGCCGGATTATACGGACGCCTTTAAAGGAAATGAAGCCGTATTCCGCGGAACAGGCAGTACATAGTCCGGCTGCGGCGGCAGAGACAGAAGAAGTAAAAAGGAGAAATAAATGGAAGACAGAAACAAGAATACGGAAATGGAGCAGGAGGAGATCCTTCAGCCGGAGGAAACGGAAGGGGAAAGTCAGGAGCAGCCGGAGGAAGTCCAGCAGGGGCTGCCTAACAGAAGCTGTGTTTTGATGTTTATCGCAGGCTTATACCTTTTGTATACAGGCTGGCAGCTCTGCCAGAATGTCCTGAAGGGCGTAGAGGGCGGCAACTGGGGCTTTTTCGCCGCGGGAGTCGGATTCTTTATCGTGGGGGCTGTGATGCTGTTTATATCAGGAAAGAATTTTCTCAGGAGAGAAAAGGAGAAAAAAGAGGCGGAAGCCAGAGAACTCCAGAATCATCCTCTCCCGGAAGATAAACCTCAGGAGAGAAAGTCCATGAGCATCGCGGAGCGGGCCAGACTCGCCGAGGGACTTTCCGACAGAGAAGACGGGGACAGTAAAGAGACCGCGGAGAATGTGGAAGCCGGGGAGAAGACGGAAGAGATTTAAGCGAACAAAAACACCGCAGAACCATTCAGGAACGTCTGCGGTGTTTTTTTGCCGGTTTGTTTGTTTTTTTATGGGAGCGCTTCCGCGCGTTAGGATTGTGCAGGCTTGACCAGCAGAAAAGCTGAACCAGGATGATCCCGATCAGCGCGCCGATGCTGTCGAATCCCACGTCCTGGATACCCGGCGTTCTTCCGGAGACAAAGGACTGATGGTATTCGTCCAGACAGGCAAAGCCTACGCATACGATGCCCGCCAGTAAAAAAAGCCAGAAGCCTCTGATCCTGTAAACGTACAGTGGGAACGAAATGGCGATGGCAAGCAGGCAGTATTCTGTCATATGCGCGGCCTTCCGCACATAATAATGGATGGATTCGGCCTCATAGGCCAGCTCCTCATAGCTTTTTCCGGTGTTTAGGAGTTCATTTTTCGTTTCTACGATCTGATAGCTGATCTTGTAGCTTAATTCCCCGGACACCTCCCCGGTCTGGGCAGAAAATGAAAAAATCACATACATCATCAGCAGAGCAGGAAGAAACGAAAGTGGTTTCAATAAAGTGATTAAGATTTTCATGGGTACTAATATAGCATGTGAAAAGAGAATTGTAAAGAGCTGCCGGAACGGCCGCTGTATGGCTGAATTGATACTTTGATAAATTTATATCAAAATATGGAGGCAAGTGAAGAAAAAAGGTAGTCATGCCAGGAAAACCATGATACAATAAAAAAAGTTGATGAAAAGAACATAGGAACTGATATTTCCGGGAGAAAGGAGGCGCACATGAGCGCAGCAGATACAATTTTTATTAATATGTGCAGGGACATCATCGAAAACGGCACAAGTACCGAAGGCGAGAAAGTACGGCCTGTGTGGGAGGACGGGACTCCGGCCTACACCATCAAGAAATTCGGCGTTGTGAACCGCTACGATCTCCGCAGGGAGTTTCCCGCGCTGACACTGAGGAAGACGGCTCTTAAGAGCGCTATGGACGAGATCCTGTGGATATGGCAGAAAAAATCCAATAACATCCATGATCTGCACAGCCATATCTGGGACAGTTGGGCAGATGAAGACGGTTCCATCGGAAAGGCATACGGATATCAGATGCAGGTGAAGCACCAGTATAAAGAAGGGATGATGGATCAGGTGGACAGAGTGCTGTTTGATCTGAAAAACAATCCCTACAGCCGCCGTATTATGACGAATATCTATGTGCATCAGGATCTCCATGAGATGAACCTTTATCCCTGCGCTTATTCCATGACTTTTAATGTGACGAAGGAGCCGGGAAGCGAGAAGCTGACGCTGAATGCTGTTCTGAACCAGCGTTCGCAGGATATTCTGGCAGCGAACAACTGGAATGTATGCCAGTACTCCCTTCTTCTGATGATGTTCGCCCAGGTCTGCGGCATGGAGGCGGGAGAGCTTCTTCATGTGATCGCTGACTGCCATATTTATGACAGACATATACCGGTGATCAAGGAACTGATCCAGAGAACGCCTTATCCGGCGCCTACAGTGAAGCTGAATCCGGAGATCAAAGATTTTTACGACTTTACTACGGATGATCTGATCGTGGAAAATTACCAGACCGGGCCCCAGATCAAAAATATCCCGGTGGCTGTCTGAGGCTGGATTAAAATAAAGAAAGAGAGAGGATGCAAGGATGAAATTAATTGTGGCGGCAGATAAAAACTGGGGAATCGGAAAGGATAATAAGCTTTTGGTGAGTATTCCCGCGGATATGAAGATGTTTCGTCAGGAAACCACGGGCAAGGTGGTGGTTCTGGGCAGGAAAACCCTGGAAACCTTTCCCGGAGGACTGCCCCTGAAGAACCGGACAAACATCATACTGACCGCAAATAAAGATTTTAAGGTCAAAGACGCCGTGGTGGTTCATTCTGTTGACGAGCTTCTGGAAGAGATTAAAAAATATCCTTCCGATCAGGTGTACTGTGTTGGAGGAGACAGCGTATACAAGCAGCTTCTCCCCTACTGCGATACCGCGCTTGTGACAAAGATTGATTATGCTTACGAGGCGGACCGCTATTTCCCCAATCTGGACGAAATGCCGGAATGGCAGGCGACGGGAACAAGCGAGGAGCAGACGTATTTTGACCTGGAATACGCGTATGTCAGGTATGAAAGGGTAAAATAACAAAAAAAGGATTTCGCCCGGCGAATCAGCCGTGGGAAATCCTTTTTTATATCATAGGAAACGCCTTGCTGCGTTAATGTATAATATCAATCTTATTCAATCACCTGAATCCAGCCTTCCGGAGCTTCGATGCGGCCCATCTGGATGCCGGTAAGCGTATCATAAAGCTTTTTGGTGACCGGTCCCATTTCTGTCATGCCGGAAGGCAGGCAGATTTCTTTGCCGTGATCTACGATCTTTCCGACAGGAGAGATAACGGCCGCGGTACCGCAAAGTCCGCACTCCGCGAAATCCTTCACCTCGTCGAAGTGTACCTCGCGCTCCTCAGCTTCCAGTCCAAGATAGTGCTGAGCTACATAGATCAGAGAACGGCGGGTGATGGAGGGAAGAATACTGTTGGATTTCGGGGTAACTACCTTATTGTCCTTTGTGACAAACAGGAAGTTGGCTCCGCCGGTTTCTTCCACCTTCGTCCTTGTGGCCGCGTCCAGATACATGTTTTCGTCAAAGCCGTTGCGGTGGGCTTCCATGATGGCGTGCATGCTCATAGCGTAGTTGAGGCCCGCCTTAATATGTCCGGTTCCGTTGGGAGCCGCGCGGTCAAAGTCGGAAACGCAGATGGTCAGAGGCTTGATGCCGCCCTTAAAATAAGGTCCTACCGGAGTAGTAAATACACGGAACTGATATTCGTCGGCGGGCTTCACTCCGATAACCGGGTTGGTGCCGAACAGATAGGGGCGGATATAAAGAGTCGCTCCGGAGCCGAAGGGCGGAACGTAAGCGGCGTTTGCCTTTACAGTGTCGATGACGGCCTGGATGAATCTTTCTTTCGGGAATACGGGCATCTCCAGTCTTTTGGCTGAATTTTCCAGACGCTCCGCGTTCAGATCAGGACGGAAGCAGACGATACGGCCGTCCTCTGTAGTATATGCCTTCAGTCCCTCAAAAACAGTCTGGGCATACTGAAGAACTCCGGCGCACTCGTTGATCACAACAGTTGCGTCCTCAGTCAGTCTGCCTTCATCCCAGGAACCATCCTTGAATTCGGAAACATAACGGTAGTCTGTTTTTACATATCCAAAGCCCAGGTTGGCCCAGTCAATGTTCTTTTTTTCCATAATATCTTCCTCCTCATAAAGTGACATGAATTCTTTAATCCTTATCTTAGCACTTTTATCCGGGGACTTCAACGAAAACTTGTATTTTGCCTGTCTCTTAGGTATAATGAGATTACAGTTCACTCCCGGCATTTTCACTCGCTGAAAATGCACGGGCCAGTACGAAAAATGACCAAAGAATCCAGCCCCTCGCCGTAGGCGACTTAAAATGGGCTGGATTCAGTTACAGTTCACGCATGGCGT
>DXEG01000064.1 GCA_019115125.1 Candidatus Blautia faecipullorum | reverse complement strand
AAAGTCTCGTTCTCTTTTACGATAACGTTTGACATAGACTCACACCTAACCTCCCTCCAGTTGTAGATTGTGCTAAAATACAACTGTCTGGGTATTTTTCTTGCACGAGTTATATTATATATCATTGTCTCCGCTTTCGTCAACTGCTTTTGGTTAATTTTGCAAAAACTTTTTCACAGTTATTTCACAGAGACGTTTCAGTGGAGCTGGCTCTCCAGTATTCCTGCCGCGGCATCTACTGCCTCCTGGACCTTCTCAGGATTTTTACCGCCGGCCTGGGCCATATTCGGACGGCCTCCGCCGCCTCCGCCTACAATGGCGGCCACTCCCTTGATCAGGTTTCCTGCATGAGCGCCGGCCTTCTGAGCGGCGTCCGTAGCCATAGCCAGAAGGTTGACCTTACCTCCGTTGACAGCGGCAAGCACTACAACGCCCTCTCCCAGCTTATCCTTCAGCTGGTCGCCCAGATCGCGGAGAGCTCCGGGCTCCACGCCCTCTACCTTCGCGGCCAGAAGCTTCACACCCTTGATCTCTTTTACCTGATCCATGACATCGCCAAGGGCTCCCTGGGCCAGCTTGTTTTTCAGAGAATCATTTTCACTCTGAAGAGTCTTTATTTCGGCCTGAAGATGGGAGATTTTCTCCTGAAGCTCAGAGGGCTGCGCCTTCAGCGCCTTTGCCGCCTCTTTAAGGATCTGTTCTTCTTTTTTGTAATATTCCAGCACCGCGCTGCCCGTCAGAGCCTCGATACGGCGGACGCCCGCCGCGATCCCCTGTTCAGAGACGATCTTAAAGAGCATGATGGAGCCGGTGTTTTTTACATGAGTTCCGCCGCAGAGCTCCCGTGAGAAATCTCCCATGGAAACCACCCGCACCTTCTGCTCATATTTTTCGCCGAAAAGAGCCATGGCGCCGGATTTTTTCGCGTCCTCGATATCCATGATATCGGTTACTACCGGAAGAGACGCCTGGATTTCTTTATTCACAAGAGCCTCTGTCTTTTCCAGTTCTTCCTCTGTCATTGCCTGGAAATGAGCAAAGTCGAAGCGGAGCCTGTCCGGCGTTACCAGAGATCCCTTCTGTTCTACATGAGAACCGAGAACTACCTTCAGCGCCTTCTGAAGAAGATGGGTAGCGCTGTGATTTTTCTCTGTGTCACGGCGGCTCCCGGCAGAAACAGAGAGCTCCGCCATATCTCCTGTGGAGATCATGCCTGATGCCATATAACCCACATGACCGAATTTACCGCCGCGGAGCTTAATGGTATCCTCCACCACAAATTTGCCGTTGGCCGTTGCGATCACGCCTGTATCTCCTTCCTGACCGCCCATCGTGGCGTAGAACGGGGTTTCCTTTACAAAGACAGTTCCCTTCTGTCCTTCCATCAGCGAAGCCGCGATCTCTTTTTCCCCGGTGAGTACTGTGATCTCAGACTCATAAGTGAGGTGGTCGTATCCCACAAACTCTGTGGTGACCGCAGGATCGATCTGATCGTATACGGTGGCGTCGGCCCCCATATAATTGGTCACCTCTCTGGCGGTGCGGGCTTTCACCCTCTGCTCCTCCATAGCCTCTCCAAAGCCTTTTTCATCTACCTCATAGCCTTTTTCTTCCAGAATCTCCTTGGTAAGATCCAGCGGGAATCCATAAGTGTCATACAGCTTAAAGGCGTTGGCGCCGGAAAGCACGCCGCTGCCGGAGGCCTTCATTTCCTCCTCCATATCGGCAAGGATGCGGAGTCCCTGGTCGATGGTCTTATTAAACTGGTTCTCCTCATTGGTAAGCACTCTGAGGATAAATTCTTTTTTGTCCTCAAGCTCCGGATAACCGTCCCTGGATCCCTTGATCACTTCCTCGCTGAGCTTTGCCAGGAAGGTGCCCTGGATCCCCAGAAGGCGGCCGTGGCGGGCGGCCCGGCGGATCAGACGGCGGAGCACATAGCCCCTGCCCTCGTTGGTAGGCATAATGCCGTCGGAGATCATAAAGGTAGCGGAACGGATATGGTCGGTGATCAGACGGATGGAAACGTCGTGGTCATAAACTTTGCCGTATTCTTTTCCTGAAATCTCACTGACAAGATTCCTGAGGGAACAGATGGTATCCACGTCAAAAATGGAATCCACCTCCTGGACAACCACTGCCAGACGCTCAAGTCCCATGCCCGTATCAATATTTTTCTGATCGAGGACTGTGTAATTGCCGTTTCCGTCGTTTTCAAACTGTGTGAACACGTTGTTCCACACTTCCATGTAACGGTCGCAGTCGCAGCCTACCGTACATCCCGGTTTGCCGCAGCCGTATTTTTCACCCCTGTCATAATAAATCTCAGAGCAGGGACCGCAGGGACCCGCCCCGTGCTCCCAGAAATTATCCTCTTTTCCAAAACGGAAGATTCTTTCCGCCGGGATTCCGA
Source organism: Candidatus Blautia faecipullorum (assembly GCA_019115125.1). Taxonomy (GTDB): domain Bacteria; phylum Bacillota; class Clostridia; order Lachnospirales; family Lachnospiraceae; genus Blautia_A; species Blautia_A faecipullorum. The sequence goes on along the minus strand of DXEG01000064.1, from coordinate 66,260 downwards.
TGTCTTTATTCCAAATATCAAAGGCCTCGTCGTCGTCCAGATAAATAGAAGGATACAGTCTGTCAGGATCAAGTCCCACTGTCTCTGTAAGGAATTCCCATGACCAGGCGATCGCTTCCTTCTTAAAATAATCTCCAAAAGAAAAATTTCCCAGCATCTCGAAGAAGGTTCCGTGACGGGCTGTTTTTCCTACATTTTCAATGTCGCCCGTGCGGATGCATTTCTGACAGGTAGCCATTCTTTTGCGCGGAGGAATCTCCGCTCCTGTAAAATAAGGTTTCAGCGGAGTCATACCCGCGTTGATCAGAAGGAGACTCTTATCCCCCTGAGGTACCAGCGAGTAGCTTTTGTGCACCAGGTGGCCCTTACTCTCCATAAAGTCCAGAAACATCTGGCGCAGTTCATTTACACCATATTTTTTCATCATCTCTTCCTCCGTTCTATTTCGTAAGCACCTTATGAAATTTCTTCTTTCCGCGTTTCAAAACCAATCCCTTCTCCGGAATAGCGTCCTTTGAAACGGTATGTCTGATATCCGTGATCTTCTCACCGTCTACAGACACGCCCCCCTGCTCAATGGCCCGGCGGCCTTCCGAACGGCTGGGAACGAGTCCTGTCTTTACAAGCATGGAGATCAGATCGATGGCTCCATCCTGGAAATCCTCGTCTGTAAGCTCTGTGGACGGCATATTTTCGGTATCCGCGCCTCCCGCGAACAATGCCTTCGCGCCCTCCTGGGCTTTTCTGGCTTCCTCTTCGCCGTGAACAAGATTCGTCAGCTCGTATGCCAGAATTTCCTTCGCTTTATTTAACTGGCTTCCCTCCCACTGCGCCATCTCGTCGATCTGCTCCAGCGGCAGGAATGTCAGAAGACGCATACATTTGATCACATCCGCGTCGTCAACGTTTCTCCAGTACTGATAAAAATCAAAGGGAGAGGTTTTGTTTGGATCCAGCCAGACGGCGCCTGACTGCGTTTTTCCCATTTTCTTTCCCTCGGAATTCAGAAGCAGAGTGATCGTCATAGCATAGGCGTCTTTGCCCAGCTTTCTTCTGATCAGCTCAGTTCCGCCCAGCATGTTGCTCCACTGGTCGTCTCCTCCGAACTGCATGCTGCATCCGTATTTCTGGTAAAGCATATAGAAATCATAGCTCTGCATGATCATGTAATTGAATTCCAGGAAGCTTAAGCCTCTTTCCATTCTCTGCTTGTAGCACTCTGCCGCCAGCATACGGTTTACGGAAAAGCAGGCGCCCACATCTCTCAAAAGCTCCACATAATTCAGATCCATAAGCCAGTCCGCGTTATTCACCATCAGGGCTTTTCCTTCTGAAAAGTCGATAAAGCGCTCCATCTGCTTCTTGAAGCAGTCAATGTTATGCTGGATCGTTTCCCTGGTCATCATCTGACGCATATCCGTTCTTCCGGACGGATCGCCGATCATACCTGTTCCGCCTCCCAGCAGAGCGATGGGACGGTTTCCCGCCATCTGCAGCCGCTTCATCAGACAAAGCGCCATGAAGTGACCTACATGCAGACTGTCCGCAGTAGGATCAAAGCCGATATAAAAAGTGGCTTTTCCCTCATTTACCATTTTTTTGATTTCTTCTTCGTCTGTCACCTGGGCGATCAGCCCTCTGGCCTTCAATTCTTCCCAAACTGTCATATTTTTCCTCCTGTTTCTAATACAAATAAAGCCCGGTTCCTGTCCTTTTAGGACGAGAACCGGGTCCCGTGATACCACCTAAATTCGCAGAGAAGCTGTTTCCCTGCCTCATTGAGCGCGATAACGAGCGCCACGCCGCCGCAGCCTACTCAAAATTCAGTGCGGAGCTCCGGGATGTATTCGCCTGAGCTTCCCACGCGCCTCTCACCCTCCGGCAGCTCTCTGTGTGTTTCCCTCAAGTTACTTCTTCCCTTCAATGCCTTTTCCTGTACTTTTTCAAGTATACAAACCAGCGTTTCTTTTGTCAAGGCTCTTTCCGCGCCGTTTTAACAACTTAAAGCGGCAGAGCCCCGCCGGAACACCTTACTGACGGGCAACGTCCGCCTGGGAGAGCATCACGCCCTCCCGCACCTTCTGCATCAGGCTCCTGGCCTTGTCCACAGTGGCGGTGTCAGGTACCATGACATAGGCTGTCTGGCTCATGGAATATGGCTTCTGGTTATCGCCTGTTCCATCGGCACTGTAGGAAAGCACCTCCCAGCTTCCGCCCTTGTCAAGCTGATCCTTCACCAGAGAAGAAATAGTTTCATAAGGAATATTGGTCTCAAAACAGCCTTCCAGACTGTCCATTACAGAGAGATAATTTTTCAGTAGCTCCGGAGAAGTGATCTTATTCACAACTCCCTGAATAACCGCCATCTGATTGCGCCCTCTCTGCCGGTCTCCCTCTGAGAAAGAATATCTTTCACGGCAGAAGGCAAGAGCCGCCTCTCCGTTTACCATATTTTCTCCCTTGTTAAAGTGATATCCCGCAACATTTTTGGAATCAAAATCGTAATCCGAATTGATGGTAATTCCGCCAAGAGCGTCAATGATTTTTATGAAACCGCCGAAATTTAGACGGAAATAGTAATTGATGTCTATATCGTACAGCATCTCCAGTGTGTCCATGCACACATTTACGCCATAGATACCCGCATGGGTCAGCTTATCCGGAACACCGTTGGAAATAGATAACGGTACATAGTAATCCCTCGGCGTAGAAACCATGAGGATCTGTTTGGTTCTGGTATTGACGGTGAGGATAATATTCACATCGCTCAGACTGGAAGCCGTCATGTCGCCCCTGGTGTCGATACCGCTGATGTAGATCGTATAAATCTCATCTGTTACAGCGGCGTCCGCGCTGCTGTCCGCGGATTCGGGGCTGCCCTCAGGGCTGACAGTCGTCTGCGGTTCTTTCCGCTCCACCACAGATTCAATCTTATACGCGGCAATCTGACGAAGCTGCGGCGAAAAACCACTGTACCCGTTCATCTGATCCAGAACGTCAAGATAACCGCTGTTCAGAATGATCGCCTGGCATTTCCCGCCTGTAAGAGCGTCCGCCTGCTCTGTCAGGCTTCCATACTCTTCCGTCGTGATCTCGCTTCCAATTTCATAATAGATCTGCTCCAGAGCGGCGTCTGTATTATTTCTGTCAAGCTCCGAGAGAATACCGAAGGAATATCCCGCGGCGTCGCGTATAGCCTGGGCAGAATCATTGTTCATTACATAAACGCCGATTTCTACGGTATCTTTATTTACGCCGGTAATAGTGTCCAGCGAGGACACGGTTTTGTGAATATAAAAACTGACCGCGCCAAGAACAAGGAGCATGAGCAGCGCCAGAACCGAGCCTGTCCAGAACCGGATCTTTTTCCGGAATTTCAAAACCAGCAGGCGGATCAGCGCCACGAAAACCAGCAATCCTATGAAAATCACGCCGATATACTTCATCGGTATAAGATTTGTGTATAAGAGCAGGACTGTAAAAGCCAGGATCGCCAAAAAAAGCACCAGAGAAATTATAGTTCCCGGCAGTCTGTCCCTTCGTCTGTTTATTCTCATATCTTCACTTCCCGTATATTTTACTATTCAACAATCACCTTGATAACCGCGTTATTCGAAACATTATTTTGAGAATCGACAACATAATAGGTGCACTCATAGGTTCCCGCCGCAGCGGTGCTCACCTCGTCAGCGACCTGGATTTTCCGCCAGAGCGCGTACATATCGTCCTGATCATCCGTGATCTCAGACACATAGTCCAGAGGGTTCCAGGAGCCGCCAACCGGGATTCTTACCAGATATTCCGTAAGATAAATCCTCGGATTCTGCTCCGGCATGGAATCCGCCTCCGCCTCCTGTTCCTGTTTCAGGACCTCCGCCTCATCCTGCTCCGGGGTAGGCGTCACAGCTTCATCTGTTTCTCCGCTGGCCTCCCCGTCCGCCTCTGTCTCTTGCGCTTCGGTCCCGTCAGAAGCTTCCCCGTCCGTCTCATCTTCGTCCGAATCATCACTGTCCGGATCCTCCGCCGGCATTTCAGCCTCCATAGTCCTTTTATATTTCGTTATATTATTGTCATTATCTTTTGCCGCATAAGTAACCACTACCGAAGAATCGTCCACACTATAAACAGATTCCACTGTAAGAGTGTCGGAAACATCGCCGTCTTTTTCATCTATGGCGCTCATCCCCTCCAGAAGATCCGCGTCAGTCACATCCGGGGTATACACGGTGATCTCTGATCCGCCGTCTGTGATTTCAGGGCCTGTATGATCCGCCTGTCCTCTGATATAAACGATTGTACCGGCAAGTACAACGCACAAAAAAATCATAATCCCAACGAGTTTCTTTGCCATAATCCAACAGCTCCTTATTATGATTTTTTATTTTCCCTGCCGTAATATTTACCGTAATATTTGCCGTAGTATTTCCCATAGTAGCCCTGTTTGCTCATATCAACCTTATTCAGTATGACTCCGAGGATCGGGCAGTTGCATTTCTGAAGCTGCTCCTTCACCTCCTGGGCAAAACGGTAGCTGATCACGCCGGACTCCATGACAATGATGGAACCGTCGCATTCATCCGCAATAACCGCGGCGTCGATCACGCTTCCAAGAGGGGGCGTATCGATGATCACATAGTCGTACACCTTCCTGACAGCCTGCAGAAATCTCTTAAAATATTTCCCTCCGAGCAGCTCGGCCGGATTGGGAGGCATAGTTCCCGCATAAATAATATGAAAGCTGGGATAATTCGTCGCGTAAATAATGTCCTCCACTGTTTCCTGATGGGAAAGAAGGTGGGACAGTCCCTTGATCTCTCCGTCCGCCTCTGTTCTTCCAAGAAGCACTGATTTTCTCAGATCCGCGTCGATGAGCAGCACCTTTTTTCCTGAATCTGCCAGCGACAGCGCCAGATTCAAAGAAACAGTACTTTTTCCCTCATTCGGCGTACAGCTCGTTACCGCGATCACCTTCTTTTCCTCTCCGCAAAAAAGAAGATTTGTACGAAGAGACTTGTATGACTCGTTTGCACTGTAATCTAATTCCTGACGATATATATTGACTTCTTTCATGATTATCTTCTCCCTCTGCCGCGCTTCTGTTTCTTTTTCTTCGTTTTCTTGCCGGTTTCTGTCAGCGGAATCGTTCCAAGAGTACTCAGACCGAGATACCGCTCAATGTCTTCCTGGGTCTTGATCGTATCATTTACCATGTAGCTGATCAAAATGACCGCCACTGAGATAAATACGCCGAGCAGGCCGCCGATGATCCCGTTTTTGCTGATGCTGGGGCTTGCCTTCTCTTCCGGTATGTTGGCCGTCTCCACAACGTTGACCGCATTGATGTCCATAACGTTTTTTATGTGGTTGGCGGCAACGTCACGGATAGCGTTTGCGATCTCGCATGCCTCATAGGGATCCTCATCCTTTACGGAGATCGAAAGGATTCGCGTATCTGTGGCGGAATCCACCGTCATCTTGGACAGAAGCTCCTCATGGGTCAGATCCAGTCCGAGTTGAGTGATCACTCCCTCTGTTACTGTACGGCTTTTGATAAGCTCCGCGTAATCCTTTGTCAGAGACAAACTGGTCTGCATATCCTGCTGTGTCAGAGTATTGCTGTCCTGCTTGCTCAGCACATACATTTTTGTAGTTGACAGATACTGCGGAGTAATGAACAGAACAGTTGCCGCGATGAAAACCAGACCGCCCAGAATTCCGGACAGAATGATAATCCACCATCTGTTCAGCAATATATGGAATAGTTCCAGTAAATCAATTTCAATATCATCTGTAGTATCCTGTAAATTTTGGTGTTCCATTTTATCTTCCCTTCCTGTTTTTTGCGTTTTCTAATATTTTCTGCGGGTTTTTTATAAATATCTGATCTGCATATATGGTTCCCCATTTTTTTTCAATATAATCATAAGCTTCTCCGATTCTGGAAATACGCCTTGTACTTCCATGGCAGTCCGAACCGACATAATGGACAAGCTCTGATTTCAGAAGCTTTTTGCAGTATCTTTTACAGCCGAATCCCTCCTTTCCCAAAATACTGTCTGCGTTTATTTGAATAAAAGCGCCCATATCGGCGATTTCCTCCACAAGGGAAACGTCCTTGCGCATACTCTCATATCGCTCGATATGCGCTACGATCGGCCTGTATCCGTGTGAAAGAAGCGAATACAGCCGTTCTTTTATATAGGAAGAGGGTGTGCTTCCCGAAAATTCCGTAAGCACATACCGCGATCCGGCCATAGTCGCCGCCTGATCTGTATCCAGCATTTCTACCATTTCCATATTCGCATGAAACTCACAGCCCAGATATATTTCAAAATCATCGCTTACCTCCAAGGCCGCTTCCTTCAGTATCTGAAACTGTTCTTTTACTGTCTCATAAGGCGTTTCAAACATTCTCCGTCTGAAATGGGGAGTCGCGATGATCCGTCTCACTCCCTGACCGTATTCCATGCGGAGCATTTTTATGGTTTCTTCTCTGCTGTCAGATCCGTCATCCACAGAAGGGACTATATGGCAGTGTATATCAAACAATCCTTTCCTTGGCATTCATCTCTACTCCTTTATTTATCTCGCAAAAATAACAGCACTGTTAGCATTATAGCCCAGCAAAATGCGATTTGCAACTGAATTTTTCTTTTCTGTACATTCGGTCACTTTTGACAGCAAAACTGTCGTTTTTGTCCGGCTGCTATTTCATCTCCTTCCACAGGCCGTTTTTCTCAAAATCCGCGGCAGCCCGGGCGGATTTTTTCACAATTTCAGGATCATATCCCAGAAGCTCCAGAAGCCTGATCGCGTTTCTTGTGGTTGTTCTCCCTTTTTTCAGAAGATAGCTGAATACCACCTTATTTTCCAAAACCTCTTCCTCAAAATGATAATTATCATATTTCTTTTCCAGGATATAGGAAAGCTCAATATCGTGGGTGGCCGCCGCCGGCAGTACCCAGTCACGGTCCAGGGCGTTCAGGATCTGCGCGGAGGCCGCGATCCGTTCAATAGTATTTGTTCCTCTCAGCACCTCGTCAATAATACACAGCAGCGGTTCCCTTTTTCTGCTTTCCTCCAGGATCCGTTTCAGCGACTTGATTTCTACAATAAAATAACTCTCTCCGCCTGAAATGTCGTCCCTCAGGGCCATGGAAGTCATGACCTTCAAAAAAGGAGCCCGGTAGGAGGCGCTGGTACAGGTGAGCGCCGTCTGGGCAAGTATACTGTTGACAGCAATATTTTTTAGAAAAGTAGATTTGCCTGAGGCGTTGGATCCCGTCACCAGAATCCCCTTTTCCGTCCGGATACTGTTCGCCACCGGCTCATGGATCAGAGGATGATACAAATCTTCCGCAAAAAGACCGATATGGCCTCCTTTCCACTCTGTAAACTCAGGTCTGCTCCATAACGGAAGCATTTCCCGGAAAGAGGCTATGGAAACAGCCGCGTCCAGCTCGCCCAGAGCATCCAGAAGCTCCATGATCTCCTTTGTTTTCCCTTTTATCTCCCGCAGAACAGAATTGTAGACCAGAATATCCAGATGAAACACCATCCGGAGATAATCCAGCAATAACTGAGACGGATCCCCCGTACTCTCATTTTTGCCGGTAAGAAGAAAGGCTCGCTTTTTCAGCGAACGAAAAGCCTGCTTTCCCCGCCGGATACGCTCCATCTGCTCCTTAAGCTCCGTCCACTTTACCGTATCCGCCTGTTCAGCCAGGGAAAGCATACGAAGAAGACTGGAAAAGCAGTCCAGATATGCCGCTACTTTTATTTTGTCCTTTCCAGTATAATAAAATACGATATTGGCGCTGCTCAGCACGATAAAAGCCAGAAACGCGTACACAGGAGCGAGGGGAAGCGCCGCAAGCGCGGCAAGAAGCGCGGCCAGCATAAGCCAGTGAAGCTTCGTATTTACTTCCGGAGCTTCCTCCAGCGCCAGAATCGTATCGGAAAGAGAGCCATGCCAGGTTTTTCCTACGGCGGACAGAAGCACCTGTATCTTCTCCCTTTTCTCAGGATGGCCGGCAAAAAACCGGATCAATTTTTCTCTTTTTTCCACCTCCCTTGAGTCAAAAAGAGGCATCCGGAGCATACAGTAGAGAACGTCCTCCCCCGGGGAAGACATCGTCTGGTTCAGAAGCATAAATATTCTGTCCATATCCAGATCGTTCCAGGTAATATCATCTATACAAAAGCTGCCGCCGGCCTTCCGGCGGAAATAATGGGAAATCGCCTCAATATCTCCCGGAGAATACTCTCTGTCAGGAACCTGTCCGAAGGTCCGCCGAATTTTTTTCAGAATCCTTTTCCGTCTTTTTCGGTTTTCATAACAGATCCATACAAAAAACAGGAAAACAACTCCAAGAGCGATGAGCAGAGCAGTCAGATATGGGTGCATAAAAGTGTTTCTCCTTTCCCTCTGTAAAATCCTTTCGACCGTTTTCTCTGATGAATAAGAGTATACTGAAAACTATTTTCCATGTCAATAAAGCGCCCTGTCACCGGGGACAGGCAGACGGCATAGTATGAATTGTAAACTAATTTCTGGAGGATTTTACAATGAGTGATTTAGCTGCTACAAATTGCGGATGCGGTGACGAAAGATGTGGATGCGGATGCGGCAACGCTTCAGGAGCAAACTTCTTCGGCGGCAGCTCCTGCAGCTGCATTCTCTGGCTCATCATTTTAATGAGCTGCTGTGGAAACAATGGATTCGGCCTCAGCGGAAACAACGGCGACTGCTGCTGGACTATCATCATCCTGCTGCTTCTCTGCGGCGGTTGCTGCGGAAACAACGGCTGCGGATGCTGATAACACCAGAGCTGGTTCATTCCTTCACGGTAAGAAAAGGGGACTGTCAAACGGCAGTCCCTTTTTTTGCTGTATCAGCTTCCATTCTATAAACCGGTCACTGTCCTCCGTTACCGTTTTCCGGCTGTTTTGCTGATTCTGTTGTTCTTCTGTCTGCAGGCGCATACCTGGTCCGTTTCGCTTTCCCGCTCTTTTTTTCTGAGACAGGATAAATCTATTTCATAAAAGGCGTTTCCATCCAGTATCAGTTTTTCATTTTCAGAGTCCATACTTCATCTTTTCTCCCTTCTCCGCAGGCACGCCTCCTTCTCCGCACCGGGAGACCGCGGCGCTGCACTGCCGTTTTTTTATCATATGACAGAAAAAAACAGAAGTACATGAAAAAGGCTTCTTCACCTGCCGGGGATAAGATGAATATAATAAAAATAAAAACATAACATCATAAAAAAGGAGTTTTGACCTATGGATCAGGATATGATCTCACAGACCGCCCTTGACCAGATGGTAACTAGCGATCAGACTCAGATGATAAAAGCCGCGGTTCCTTATCTTCCTCCTGCCGGACAGCAGCTTCTGTCCGTTTACGCAAAGGTACAGGAGCTTGTCAATACGATTTCTCTTTTTTCTCCGGCAAACCAGGAAATGCAGGTATGCGCGGCGGAAATCACCGATCCTCTGGATATGATCCAGGACATACGGAAATACAGCTACGGCAAAAGCCGTCAGCAGCTTGACCAGATCACCAGTATACTGGCTGTGGCGCAGATGATCCAGATTATGAACGAGTGACACGGAACTTCTTTATATCAGAAAGGATGATGCCCATGGATACCAACTGGCAGAATGATCCCAAGCTTTCCGGCATGGACAAAAGCAAACTGGAAATGCTGCAGAGCCTGGCCGAGCAGGGCAGCGGCAAAAGCCCCGCCGATATGCTTCCTTTTCTCATGAACGCGGCAGCTCAGGGAAAAAACAGCGGCCTGAATTTTTCTTCTGAGGAGATCTCAGCCGTACTGGAGGTTCTGAAAATGGGAAAATCCCCGGAGGAAACCGCCAAGATAGACCGCATTGTCAATTTAATGAAAATGATACGTTAAAAATCACAGGCCTGGCATATTTTTCTCAACTGTTTTCCAGGATACAGGAGCGTAGGAATGCCAGGCCGTGAGCAGCGGTCTGTTCCCTGACTCTCGCTCTGTTTCCGGTAAAATGATACTCTCTTACCGTCGTTTTTCCTTTTACGCAGCACCCCATAAATACGGTGCCCACCGGTTTTTCCAAGGTTCCCCCTCCCGGCCCCGCGATTCCCGTCACGGACAGGCACACGTCTGTCCCGCTGAAGGAGCAGCCTCCCTCGGCCATTTCTTTGGCGCACTCCTCTGACACAGCGCCGTAAAGACGAAGGGTATCCTCACTTACGCCCAGGGTCCTTTTTTTGGCTTCATTGCTGTAGGTGACCATACCCTGCAGGAACACGTCGGAGGCTCCTGGCACATTGACGATCCTGGCGGCGATGGCTCCTCCGGTACAGGATTCCGCCGTGGAGAGCGTCAGATTCCTGTTCCACAGAAGAACCGTCACCGCCTCCTCCAGAGTCATATTCTCCGTCTCCGCGAAAACATTTTTTCCGAAACGCCGTTCCAGTTCCCGCACCATAGGCCGGATCAGCTCCTCACATTCCTTCTGACTGCCGCCCTTGGCGGTGATCCTAAGGTGAACCTCCCCCGTCTTGGCATAGGGAGCGATGGTAGGATTCGTCTGGGTTTCTATAAGATCCTGAATTTCATCAGCCACCTGGCTTTCCCCGATGGAACAGATTTTTACCATCTGCGAAAAAATCGTTTCCGGCTGTTTTTTACGGAGGTAGGGATAAACCTTTTCTTCAAACATCGGCTTCATCTCTCCCGGAGGTCCGGGGAGCAGAACCGCGGTCTTTCCGTCCTTCTCCATGATCAGCCCCGGCGCGGTACCGTTATGGTTGTCCAGTATATAAGCGCCTTCCGGAACCAGGGCCTGTTTATAATTATTGGAGGTGATCCTGCGCTGGGCGTCGTTTTTCTGGTACTGCGCCAGATAATCCTCAAGAAGCTGACGGGTGTGCGCGTCTTCTTTCAGAGGGAGCCCCATCACTTCCGCCGTTATTTCTTTTGTGAGATCATCCTCTGTGGGCCCCAGTCCTCCTGTCAGAATGATGATATCCGAGCGGTCCAGAGCGGTACGGATCGTTTCCCGCATACGCCCCTCGTTATCGCCCACCACCGTCTGATAGTAAAGAGAAAGACCAAGCTGAGCGCATTTTTCCGCAAGATAGGCGCTGTTTGTATTAACAATATTCCCCAGCAGGATCTCGGTCCCCACTGAAATCAGTTCTGCGATCATTTTGTCCTCCTTTCAAGCTCCCGCTACTCCTGCATGGAAAGTACGGATCTGTTCTGCCAGATGTAAGTGATCAGAGAGATCGCGGTCAGTGCAAGAGAAAGCCAGATAAAGATTTCTTCCAGAATGTCAAAGGCTCCGCCGAGATTCAGCAGAAGCAGAATGATCATGATCATCTGGGAGACTGTTTTGAATTTTCCCCAGTAATTCGCCGCGATCACCACGCCGTTTTCCGCGGCGATCAGACGGAAGCCGCTGATGATGAACTCTCTGGCAATGATAATAATGACGATCCACGCGGGCATCCGGCCAAGCTCTATCAGACAGATCATCGCAGAGCATACCAGAAGCTTATCTGCCAGCGGATCCATAAATTTGCCGAAATTCGTTACCAGATTGTTTTTTCTTGCCAGATATCCGTCAAACCAGTCGGTCACGCTGGCTATTACAAAAATAGCAAGAGATATATAGCGGTTTGCCTCTCCTCCCCAGCCTGTCAGCAAAAACAGCACAAGGAAGGGAACCAGTATCATTCTTCCAACAGTCAGTTTATTCGGTGTATTCATCAGCCAACTCTCCTATCAAATCGTATTCCAGCGCGCCGGTAACCCGGACTCTGGCGAAATCTCCCGTCATAAGAAGCTCGCCTGTCTGTACAAACAGATAACCGTCCACATTGGGCGCGTCGCCGTATGTTCTTCCTATATAAGCGCTTTCACCGGACACCTTGCCCTCGATCATCACCATGAGCTCCTGTCCGATCCTGTTGTTTCCTTTTTCAAGAGAAATCTCCTGCTGAAGCTCCATCAGCTCGTCTCTCCGCTCTTCCTTCAGCTCCTCTTCAATCTGCCCCTCCATGGAAGCGGCAGGCGTACCCTCCTCCGGAGAGTAAGTAAACACGCCGAGGCGGTCAAATTCCATTTCGTCCACAAATTCCATCAGCTCCTGATGATCCTCTTCCGTTTCTCCCGGGAATCCGGTGATCAGGGTCGTGCGAAGGACGATGTCCGGTATTTCCCGGCGGAGCTTCTGGATGATCCCAACGAGCTGCTCCTTACTGGTACGCCGCCCCATCCTCCTGAGGATGCGGTCGCTTGCGTGCTGAATAGGAAGATCCAGATAATGACAGATTTTTTTCTCCTCTTTCATGACCTGGATCAGCTCGTCATAAATCTCCTCCGGATAGCAGTAAAGGACACGGATCCAGCGGATTCCTTTAATTTCACAGAGCTTTTTCAAAAGCAGATGCAGGGTTTTCTTTCCATAGAGATCGGTCCCGTAAACCGTAGTCTCCTGGGCGACCAGGATCAGCTCCCGGACTCCCTGGGAAGCCATGTATTCCGCCTGGGCCAGCAGACGTTCCTGAGGCACGCTGCGGAACCGTCCCCTCAGAGAGGGAATAATGCAGTAGGTACAGTGCTTGTCACAGCCCTCGGCGATCTTGAGATATCCGAAGTGTCCTCCCGTAGTAAGGACACGGTTCCCGGAAACCTCCGGAAGCTCATTGATATCGCGGAATTCCTGAAACTTGCTGCCCGCAAGGGCTTCATCCAAAGCCTTCACTATATCACTGTAGGAGGTAGTTCCCAGCACAGCGTCCACCTCCGGGATTTCCTGCATGATCTCCTCCTTGTACCTCTGGGCCATGCAGCCCGTAACGATCAGCGCCCTGCAGGTTCCGGCCTTTTTGTACTCCGCCATTTCCAGGATCGTCTCCACGCTTTCTTCCTTCGCGTCGTGGATAAAGCAGCAGGTATTGACGACAATGGCGTCCGCTTCCTCTTCCGTGTTTACGATCTCATGGCCGCTTCCTGTCAGAAGGCCCAGCATTTCCTCCGAGTCCGACAGGTTTTTATCACATCCAAGTGAAATAAATAGTATATTCATAAATTCTCCCGATATACACGGAGTGCTGCACAATACAAAATGAAACTTTTCGGAATTCTCTGTATTGTACAGCACATCTGCGTTTGATTATCCGTAACAGTTCAGCCAGGTGAATAGTTACGATTATTCTTCTGTTCCGGCTGTCTCCTGAACAGCTTCCTCCGCCTCAGCGGAAATATCCTCTGTCAGCGCCGGTGTTTCTTCTGCCTCATCATGGTTATCGGCGACAATTTTTACCTGACCCTGATAAAACTCGTCAATGGCAACGGAAAGCGGCTTCTTGCCCGCGGCGCCCTTCACCAGGGGCTCCGCGCCTGCGATGAGCTGGCGGGCGCGCTTGCTGGTAGCAAGCACCAGTGAATAGCGGCTGTTCAGCATCATGGTGTTGTCGTCTTCCTCCGCGTTGTTGTTAATAGCCTGAATCAATTCTGAATATGACGGATGTATCATATATCATTCTCCTTTCTTGAATATGTGAGATTCTTCCTGAATCCTGTTAATAAATTCTATATTCCGCTGTGTGCGGAGATGCTCGCTCGATATAATCCTGTGGAGCGTCTCAGCGCAGTCGTCAATCCTGTCATTGACAAGGATGTAATCGTATTTTTCAATTCCCTCCGCTTCCTCGGAAGCTCTCGAAAGCCTGGAAGCGATCACCTCCGGTTCCTCGCTCCCTCTTCCTATCAGCCGTTTTTTCAATTCCTCCATAGACGGCGGAGTGATGAAAACAAGCACTGCCTCAGGAAGCTTATCTTTAATCTGAAGGGCTCCCTGGATCTCAATTTCCAGAATAACGTCCTTGCCCTCCGCAAGCATATCCTCCACATATTTCCGGGGGGTTCCGTAGTAGTGATCCACATACTTCGCATGTTCGAGAAGCTGATCCCTGCGGATCATCTCCTCCACCTCCTCATTGGTGCGGAAAAAATATTCCCGGCCGTCCGCCTCGCCTTCTCTCGGCTCTCTGGTTGTCACAGAAACAGACAGCGCGTAATTATCATGGCTTTCCATCAGACGCTTCATAACGGTTCCCTTGCCAGCCCCTGAAAAGCCGGACACAACTGCCAGCACTCCTTTACTCATGTTCCTCTCCCCTGTCTTCATATTCATATGCTTCCGCAAATCTTTTGGCTATGGTTTCCGGCTGCAGAGCTGAAAGCACCAGGTAATCGTCCGAAGTAACGATCACAGCCTTCGTCTTCCTGCCCTGAGTGGCGTCCACCAGCGACCGCGTGCCCTTCACGCTCTGCACCATGCGCTTTACAGGCGCGGCGTCCGGGCTTACCACCGCCACGATCTTCTGAGAATTTACCGCGTTTCCAAATCCTACGTTAATCAATTTTGACACCGGTATTTTCTGCCTCCATTATTCTATATTCTGAATCTGCTCCCGGATCTTTTCGATTTCTGTTTTCAGATCAATGGCAATATCGGACACCTCAAGGTCATTGGACTTTGACAGGATCGTATTTGCCTCTCTGTTCATCTCCTGAGCCATAAAGTCAAGCTTCCGCCCAACGCCCTCCTTCTCCGCAAGGATTTTTTTCATTCCGGCGATATGGCTCATAAGCCGTACAGTCTCCTCGTCATTGCAGATCTTATCCGAAAAAAGAACCACCTCGGCGGCGATCCGGCTGTCGTCGATCTGCGCGTCCTCCAAAAGCTCCCGCACCTTTGCTTCCAGCTTTTCTCTGTAGGCCTGAACCACCTCCGGAGAGCGCCGCTGCACTCTTGCCACCATTTCGTTCAGACCGTCCAGCTTGGAGAGAAGATCCTCCTTCAGATTCCGGCCTTCTCTCTCCCTGGTCTCCACAAATTTACAGCAGGCCTCCTTCAGCGGACCTTCCAGAAAGTTCCAGGTCTCCTCCTCATTGATCGACTGCTCCTCCATGGTCAGAACCTCCGGGTATCTGGCAAGGCCTGACACCTTAACGTCGTTTTCCAGAGAGAATTCTTCCTCCATCTGCTTTAAGTACTTCAGATATTCTCCCGCAATCTCGCGGTTGTACTTCACAGACACGCTGCCGGCGGTATAATCCTCATAGGTGAGGAACACATCCACCTTGCCTCTCTGCATATAATGTTTCATCAGATTCCTGATCTGACCCTCAAATACATTCAGCTTCCTCGGCATCTTGATATTCAGATCAAGATATCTGTGATTTACTGATTTTATTTCTACGGTAATCTTCCGCTCTTTTGTCACTGCCTCGGCGCGCCCGAAGCCTGTCATACTTTTTATCATGGATTTTTCTCTCTTTGCAGATTACTTGTTTTTTTACATACAGATTTATTATAGTGCATGAAAGAGAACGAGTCAAATTCTTTTTACTTGTTTTTTACAAAACTTGTATCAGTTCAGCCCGCGCCATTCGTAAAACCGCACTGTGTGCTTACTGTGGCTAACGCCACTGTTTTACTCATAAACGGGCGCTCAGCCCATACAGATGTCCGCTCGCAAAAACATGCAAGCATGTTTTATGCTTCCCGATCACTGTATGGCTGAACTGCTACCAAAACTTACCAGGGGAATTCCCGCAGAAGCCACTTCACCGCAAGCTCGCTCCAGCAGTCGGCGCAGGGTACGATCCCGCTGCCGTCCGCCCCGGCCGTCAGCTCGTTTCCAAGCCCGATCCCATGCTTTCCATATGGAAACAGATGATATTCCGCCGGGATTCCGTTTCTGCGGAGAGCCATCAGAAACAGAAATGAATTTTCCATGGGAACAGTGGTGTCCTCCATGGTATGCCAGAGAAATGTACGGGGAGTATCCCCGCTAACCTGCTTTTCCAGAGAAAGCTCTTCCTTCCGTTCCTCATATTCCTCACCCAGAAGATTCCGGAAGCTTTCCTGATGCCCGAATTCTCCTGAAGTGATCACAGGATAAGAAAGGATCATACCGGCCGGCCGGATCGCCTCCCGGGACAGATTCAGCTTTTCACTGAGCCAGGGACGGTTCCAGAACACGCCCAGGGACGCCGCAAGATGTCCGCCTGCGGAAAATCCCGATACGATCACGGAATTCCTTTCAATCAGCCATTCGTCACTGCGTTCCTTCAGAATACTCACCGCCTTCGCCGCCTGAAGAAGCGGGGCCGGATGTCTTCTGTCCGTGCTGTAGCGGAGAACCGCCGCATGATACCCCGCCGCCATAAAACGAAGGGCGATTCCCTCAGCTTCTCTGTCCGAGGTCATCCGGTAGGCGCCTCCGGGACAGATCAGGATCACCGGACGCCTCAGCCCCGGATAAAGCTCCCGGGATTCCTCCCAGAAATAGGTCATCATATATGCCTCCGCGAAAGAGGCTGATTTCTCCTGAATAATAATCTTCTCATGAATCATACTCTGCGCTCTCCTTTTCGTATGTTTCGCATTTTTCTTTCTGAATTCGTACGTTCCGCATTTTTCCTGTCTCATTATAACAGGGAACCCGGCGCGGCACAATCTCCGCAGAATGTTTTTGCGCTTCTTTTTATTCCATGCTATACTGTAGCTGTTGATATCATACAATAAAAGGAGTAAAAATTATGGCATTCGACGGAATTACCATCGCGGCGATGGTTCAGGAACTGCATCAGAATCTGGACGGCGGACGGATCAATAAGATCGCCCAGCCGGAGCCGGACGCTCTTGTGGTAACCGCCAAGGGAGCGAACGGCCAGCGCAGACTTCTGCTTTCTGCAAGCGCCTCTCTCCCCCTTATTTATTTTATAGACAAAAACAAGCCCAGCCCTCTTACGGCGCCGAACTTCTGCATGCTGCTACGCAAGCACATCGGCAGCGCCCGGATCAGCGGCATCCGGCAGCCCGGCCTTGAGCGCGCCATTGAGTTTGAGCTGGAGCATCTGAACGAAATGGGCGACCCCTGCAAAAAGCTCCTGATCCTGGAGCTGATGGGAAAGCACAGCAACATCATCTTCTGCGATGAAAACAGAATGATCCTTGACAGCATCAAGCACGTTTCCTCCCATATGAGCTCCGTCAGGGAGGTTCTGCCGGGAAGGGATTATTTTCTCCCCCAGACCCAGGAGAAATCAGATCCCCTGACCGTCAGCGAGGAAGAATTTATAGAAAAAATATGTAAGAAGCCCTGTAATATTTCAAAAGCGATTTATTCCTCCCTCACCGGCCTGAGTCCTCTGATCGCGGAGGAAATCTGCTTCCGGGCTTCCATAGACGGGAACGACGCGGCCCAATCCCTGAACGAAACCGCCTGCGTCCACCTTTATCACACCTTCCGGCGGCTGATGGACCAGGTACAGGAGGGAGATTTCACTCCTAATATCATCTACCGGGGACAGGAACCGGTCGAGTACGCGGTGATTCCCCTCACTCAGTTCGGCCCGGAATATCACAGCGAGGAATTCCCCACAGTTTCCGCTATGCTGGATACCTATTATTCCTCCAGGGACACTCTGAACAGAATCCGCCAGAAATCCTCGGATCTCCGAAGGATCGTGCAGACCGCCCTTGAGCGGAACCGGAAAAAATTCAGCCTTCAGCAGAAACAGATGAAGGATACCGCAAAAAAAGACAAATACCGGATATACGGAGAACTGATCAACACCTACGGATACGGTCTTGAGGAAGGAACCAAATCCTTTCAGGCCCTGAATTATTATACAAACGAGGAAATCACCATTCCCCTGGATCCCACTCTCACTCCGGCTGAAAACGCCAAGAAATATTTTGACCGCTATGGAAAGCTGAAGCGCACGGAGGAGGCGCTCTCACAGCAGCTTGCGGAGACAGAGTCGGAAATCGAGCATCTGGAATCCATCTCCAACGCTCTGGATATCGCAAGAGCGGAAAGTGATCTCAGCCAGATCAAGGAGGAGCTGACGGAATACGGTTTTATTAAAAAACATTCTTTTTCAAAAAAAGGACAGAAAATGCAGGCCAAGTCCAAGCCCCTCCATTATGTTTCCAGCGACGGGTACGATATTTTCGTGGGAAAAAACAATTACCAGAATGACGAGCTGACCTTCCGCACAGCCACCGGGAACGACTGGTGGTTTCACGCGAAAAAAATGGCCGGTTCTCACGTCGTCGTAAAGACTCCCGACGGAGAGCTTCCCGACCGCACCTTCGAGGAGGCCGGAAGGCTGGCCGCCTACTACTCCAAGGGACGCACCGCCCCCAAGGTGGAAATCGACTATATCCAGAAAAAGCATGTAAAAAAGCCCGGCGGAGCCAAACCGGGATTTGTGGTTTATTATACCAACTATTCCCTCATGGCCGAGCCGGACATTTCAGACATAAAGGAAGCACCCTGAACGGGTGCTTCTCTGATCTCTGCCCGAAGGCTTCCGCGTATCTTTTCCGGTGAACGGAAGGTTTCAGACCTTTTCCATCTCCGCCCGGATCCTGTCCTCACAGGAGCGCATGGCCTCGAGAGTCTTCTCAAAAAGCTCCGGCAGCTCCCAGCCCAGCATATCCGCCCCTTTCTGAATGATCTCACGGGAACAGCCTGCGGCAAAGCGTTTGTCTTTGAATTTCTTTTTCAGACTTTTTACTTCCATATCCGCGGTACTTTTGGACGGACGCATCAGCGCCGCCGCCCAGATCAGCCCTGTCAGCTCGTCCGCCGCGAACAAAATCTTTTCCATAGGATGCTCCGGCTCCACATCCGAGCAGATCCCATATCCGTGGCTGCACACCGCATGGACCAGTTCCTCAGAGGCATGGATCTCCGCCAAAAGCTCAGGCGCTTTTTTGCAGTGCTCCTCCGGCCATTTTTCAAAATCCGCATCATGAAGAAGCCCCGCAAGTCCCCAGAATTCCTCATCCTCCTGGTTCTGGGCGGCATACCAGCGCATCACCCCTTCCACTGTCAGCGCGTGCTGGATATGAAAGGACTCCTGGTTATATTTTTTCAGAAGCGCCATAGCCTCTTCTCTTGTAACGTTTGCGTTCATGATTTTTCCTCCTTCTGAATATAAGCTTCTTCCTTTTTCTCCCCATAATATACCGCATTATCGGAGCAATCGCAACTGCATCCGGACCTTATTTCGACAAATAAGTAACTATTCAGCCTGACGGCTGAATACTCATTTATTTCAGCCAAGTACGGTTTTACGAATGGCGCGGGCTCTCTCTCCGGTATGCTGTAGGAGTCACGCCGAAGGAACGGCGGAAAGCCGCGATAAACGCACTTGAGGATGGAAACTGCAGGCGGAGGGCGATCTCCGTCACCGAAGCCTCTGTGGTTCTCAGAAGGGAAGCTCCTGCCTGAAGCCGGTACCTGAGAAGATACTGATAGGGGGAAAAGCCGGTATATTTCCGGAAGCAGCGGAGGCATTCCGATTTGCTGACGCTGCCTGCGGACGCAATATCCTCAAGGGTCAGATGGCTTTGATAATTTTCATGGACAAAGGTGAGAAGTTTCTGAATCCTGTCATGATCCTTTTCCCGAATTGCGGGAATCTCTTCTTCGCTGATCAGAATACGGGCCGTTTCCAGCCACAGGCCGGCAATACAGAGCGAAAGCTCATATTCACGAAAATTGTCCTGTTTTTCCGAAAAATACATTTCATCCAGGCAGCGGAGCCTTTCCAGCACTTTATCATTCCCCGGATTCCCCGGCAGGAATATCCGGTTCGTCACAGCGGGATTTTCGGTGATCCGCTCCACATTCTCCGTCTGCATAACGCTTCCCTCAAAAAATCCCAGCATTTTCGGCGGAATCAGGAAGCTGTGATAATGGCAGTCCGACTTCTCTGTGATCCAATGCATGACGTTGGCGTTGAGAAACATGCATCCCCCCTCCTGCAGGTCATATTCCTTTTCCCATATTTTAAAATGCACGATCCCCTTTTTCACGTAGACAAATTGAATCTCCTCATGCCAGTGAAGATTCCCGAAGCCCTCATTGTACGGCGCGCAGTGTTTCTTTCTCACATCCAGCACAAGAAGCGGAAATCTGGTGCTGTGGTAGGGATTATGGGAATAAATCGGACTCTGACGCCCGTTTTCATCGCTCATATGTCTCTCCTTTTACGGCAGCGCTCGTGTATATTGACGCTGGATCTGAATATCAAAAATCTCATTCTGGTGTTTTTCATATATATTTTAC
Organism: Candidatus Blautia faecipullorum; assembly: GCA_019115125.1. GTDB lineage: Bacteria > Bacillota > Clostridia > Lachnospirales > Lachnospiraceae > Blautia_A > Blautia_A faecipullorum. The sequence continues at coordinate 46,102 of DXEG01000064.1, read as the reverse complement.
CAGTTTATCTGATATTTTTCTATATAAGATTATGATATTGTGATACTTGTCAGGCGGTGGAATCCGGATCGCCGCCCAAAAATTCATTTACGAGGAGAAAAATCTATGATCATCGACGGAAACGAAATCGAAAAAAGAGCTATGGAAGAATTTCATAAAGGAAACCGGAAGGAGGGGCTGCGGATCCAGGAGGAATTCGCGGCGGCCTTCCGGACAGAATACGCCAATAAGGATCACTGCTCCTGCAAAAAAGCCTGCCGCTATCACGGCAACTGCAAGGAATGTGTGGCCATCCACAGAGCTCATCAGGAGCATGTTCCAAACTGTATGCGCCCAATGCTTAATAAAAAGATCCGGCTGCTCTCTGAGCTGACAGAGCATACCTTCGCGGAATCAGTGAATGTTCAGGACTGATCAAAGCTCTTCCGGCTCCGGCTGTCTGGGATCAAGATCCAGCAGGATCACATCATAATAGGGCTTCAAAGCCTTCAGAAGCTCTTCTCTTTTCTGAAGCAGCAGCGGAAACTGTTTTTCCGGCAGCTGGATCCTGGCGGTCTCATGAAAAAGACGTATACGGAAATCAGAAAAGCCAAGGCTGACAAGAACCGTTTCGCTCTTCTCAATTTTAAAAAGAAGCTCTTCTGTCAGAACTTCGCCTGTGGGAACCCTGGTAGCCAGACAGGCGTAGGAGGGTTTCTCCCAGGTGAAAAGTCCCGCCTCTTTCGACAGCCTTCTGATCTCCGCCTTGGTAAGACCGCACTCTCTGAGAGGCGAGAGAACCTTCAGTTCCTTGATTGCCCTCATTCCAGGCCTGTCTCCGGCGTCGTCCGAGGCGTTGGTTCCGTCCAGAAGGATCTGGTATCCGTCCTGGATCGCCCGGCGCTTCAGGACGCCGAACAGAGCGGATTTACAGTAATAGCAGCGGTCAGCAGGATTTTCGGCCACATGGGGCTCTTCCAGAATATCGTGTTCAATGACGGTCAGCTTTATTCCCAGCTCTTTTGTAAGCTTTAAGGCATCCTGAAGCTCAAAATCCGGCTGAAAAGCGGTTTTGATAAAATAGGGCCGGATATCCGCCCCGTATTTTTTTCCGGCATACAGAAGAAAGGCGGAATCCACCCCGCCTGAAAATCCTATGGCCGCTCTGGGATATCTTTCAAAAAACTCTTTTAAATCCATTGGAACCTCCGGTAAAAAAACAGCCCGCCTGTATCTGAGATCTGATTTTTACAGGCGGGCCGCTGATTTTACTTCATAACAATATTAATAATCTTTTTGGGTACATAAATTTCTTTGATCACGTTTCCGGTAAGCTTATCCGCAATAGCTTCTTTACCCTTCGCGATAGCGTCCTCTTTGGAAATTTCCGCCGGAATACTGATCACAGCCCGGGTCTTGCCGTTGATCTGAACCGGAATTTCGATCTCGTCGTCCTTCATGGCTTCTTCGTCATGAGCCGGCCACTGGGCATGGAATACGGAATCTGTATTTCCAAGACGCTCCCAGATTTCTTCCGCCACATGAGGAGCGAAAGGCGCCAGAAGGATCACGGCCGTACGGATGGTTTCCTTATCCATTCCTCCGGTCTTTTTCGCCAGCTCAAGCATCTTGTTGGTGTATTCCATGAAACCGGAAATTACCGTATTCAGGCTGAAGGATTCCAGACGCTGGGTGATTTCATAAACCATCTTGTGGCGAAGCTTAAGCATTTCCTTTGTCTCGGGAACATCCGCCTCAATGCTGTCAAGGGCAAGATTCCAGAAACGCTTCAGGAAACGGGAAACACCGTCGATTCCTCTGTCGTCCCACTCCGCGTCCAATTCCGGCGGTCCCACAAAAAGCTCATACATTCTGAGAGAGTCGCATCCGTAATCGCGGACCAGATCGTCCGGAGAAACCACGTTTCCTTTGGATTTACTCATCTTAATGCCGTTCTTTCCGGTGATCATCCCCTGGTTGAACAGCTTTTTGAAGGGCTCGTCAAAATCAATGGCGCCGATATCGAACAGGAATTTGGTGTAGAATCTGGAATACAGAAGATGCAGCACCGCGTGTTCCACACCGCCGATATACATATCTACAGGCAGATACTTGTCCGCTTTTTCTCTGGAAACCAGTTCTTTATCGTTTTTGTTGTCCACATAACGCAGGAAATACCAGGAAGAGCCTGCCCACTGGGGCATGGTATTGGTCTCTCTCTTGGCCGGACCACCGCAGCACGGGCAGGTGGTATTTACCCACTCGTCAATAGCCGCCAGAGGTGATTCTCCCGTTCCGGTAGGCTGATAGCTCTCTACCTCGGGAAGCGTCAGCGGAAGCTGATCCTCCGGTACCGGTACGGCGCCGCACTTGGGACAGTGAACGATCGGGATCGGTTCTCCCCAGTAACGCTGGCGGGAAAATACCCAGTCACGAAGCTTGTAATTCACTGTTTTGCGTCCGATTCCCATTTTCTCGATCATCAGAGGCGCTTCTTTTTTCAGAACGGCCGACTCCATACCGTTCCAGTCGCCGGAATTGATCATCGTACCGGAAGCGTCCGTATAAGCCTCCGTCATATTCTCGATCTCCTTGCCGTCCTTAGCGATAACCTGAACAATCGGAATGTTAAATTTCGTAGCAAACTCAAAGTCACGGTCGTCATGAGCCGGCACGCACATGATCGCTCCTGTACCGTAATCAGCCAGTACATAGTCGGAAAGCCAGATGGGGATCTTCTTTCCATTCAGCGGATTAACCGCATAGGAGCCGGTAAATACGCCTGTTTTTTCCTTGTCCTGGAGACGGTCTACGTTTGACTTCATGGAAGCGTCGTAAATATATTTTTCTACTGCCTCACTTGTCTCCGGAACAGCCAGCTCCTTCGCCAGTCTGTGCTCCGGCGCCAGCACCATAAAGGTAGCTCCGTGAAGAGTGTCCGGTCTTGTGGTGTAAACGGTGATCTTTTCGTCCTTTCCGTCAACAGGGAAATCCACCTCTGCTCCGTAGGATTTTCCGATCCAGTCCGTCTGCATCTTCTTTACCTTTTCCGGCCAGTCCAGCTTATCCAGGTCATTGAGAAGACGATCCGCGTATTTTGTGATGCGGAGCATCCACTGACGGAGGTTTTTCTTGGTTACCGGGGCGCCGCAGCGCTCACAGCAGCCGTTTACCACTTCCTCATTTGCCAGTCCGGTCTTACAGGAAGGACACCAGTTAATGGGGAATTCCTTCTCATATGCCAGACCTTCCTTGAACATTTTGACAAAAATCCACTGGGTCCATTTGTAGAAATCCGGATCTGTCGTGTTGACCTCCATATCCCAGTCATAAATCGCCGCGATATCATTGATCTGATTCTTGATATTTTTAACATTTTCCGCGGTGGATACGGCGGGATGTACTCCCATCTTGATTGCGTAGTTCTCCGCTGGAAGTCCGAAGGCGTCCCATCCCATGGGATGGATCAGATAATATCCCTGCAGCATCTTATAGCGGCTCCATACGTCAGAAATTACATAGCCTCTCCAGTGCCCTACATGAAGTCCGTTTCCTGACGGATACGGAAACATATCCAGACAATAATATTTCGGTTTTTTGCCGTCGTTGACGTTTACAGGATTCTTTTCCCAGTTTACACGCCATTTCGCTTCGATCGCCTTATGATTATAAGGTACAGCCATCGCTTCTTTCCCTCCTGTTGTCTATATTCAAAATTCTCCTGTTCTGCGGAGAATGATGTATATTTATTTCCTTTGTCATTCTACTCATTTCCCTGAGTTTTGTCAAGCAGACTTGAACTCTCTTCCCGGTATTTCCCCGGAGTGGTCCCACACTTTTCCCGAAAAATCTTCCCGAAATAGGCGTTGGAGGAAAACCCGGCCGAAAAACTCACCTCCGTGATCGTCATATCTGTTTCCTTCAGCATTTTTTTCGCCATATCAAGGCGGTACTCCGTGAGATACTCCGCCGGGGATTTCCGTATGGTATTCTGGAAGCATCTGAGACATTCCCTGGTACTGACTGCCGCAGACGCCGCAATATCCTCCAGACGGATTTTGCCCGCGTAATTCTGATGGATAAAAGACATCATGGTCTGCACCCGGTCCTGATTTTTCAGATTGACCGGCACAAGTGGCCGCTGACGGATCTCCTCCAGAAGAAGCAGCCAAACCTCTGAAAAAATATTTCTTGTCTGAAATTCCGTATCTATATCCTTCTGAAGAAAATCCGCCTTCCTGAGGCAGGACAGTATTTTTTTCTGCACTGTGTTTTCTCCCTTCAGCTCCAGTAGATCAAGGTTTCTGTTATGGATCACCGGATTGATATATTTTGTCTCAAAAATGCTTCTGAAATGGCCGCCCAGAAATACCGGATGAAATAAATGTGTATACACTACCGTTTCTCCCGCTCCCGGACTCTTGCGCATACAGGCAAGAACATTCCCGTTCATAAAGTATCCCTGATTCTCTTTAAACACATAGGTACGCTCCGCCGTCATCACCTCGATCCCTCCCCGGATCACATGGCCGAATTCCACTTCTTCGTGCCAGTGCCAGGGAATGGCCTGCTCAAAATCCGCATAATGCACGACATAAGGATACTCTGTGGTCAGCCCCCGAATAGATTCCTGCTGGTTGTCCGATATCTGTATCTGTCCCGCGGGAACAATTCTTCCCTGTACTTTCAATATAACGCCCTCCCTGCTTCTGTTCGGAAATACTTCTGTCGTTATTTTTATATATCTTATCTATAATTATATATATTACAGCCAGAATACGCAATATAATTATATTACAAAATAAAACAGACAGCCTTTACTGACGGCTTCCGGCATTTTCGCTTTTTGAAAATACACAGGCAAGGGAGAGGGATCGTTGTGAAATATGAAGTTTTTGTTCTTTTACAGGAATACCAGAAAAAACATCCGGAAAAATTCCTGGATGTAAAGCCACAGGATCTGAAAAAAATATGCTTTGAACTGAAAACACGGAACACCGTGACAAAGGAGGTGAAAAGAGATGCTCATACTGTTAGTTGTGACCATTATAGCTGTAACCGCGGCGGGAATGTATATTGAAAAATGCTAGCCGCAGAAAGTATGTTCTAATATAGAAAAAATCTGTACTTTTTCAACAAAATATGCTAATCTTCTATATTATGTGCTCTTTCCCAATGGACGGAGCAGGAACAAGGCAGGTTTCATATATGTTAGAACTCATTACCTCTATCAACAGCGCCGTGAACAACTTTATCTGGGGTGTTCCGGCAATGATCTGTATTATCGGCGTAGGGCTTTATCTCAGCTTCCGCACAGGTTTCATCCAGATCAGGAAGTTTCCCTACGCCATAAAAACCACCCTCGGCAGAATGTTCTTCAAACGGGACGCCGCGGACGGAGCCATGACCCCTTTCCAGGCCGTCTGTACCGCACTGGCCGCTACGGTAGGCACGGGAAATATCGCCGGTGTGGCGGGCGCTGTGGCCATCGGCGGCCCCGGAGCTGTATTCTGGATGTGGGTATCCGCATTCTTAGGCATGTGCACAAAATTCTCCGAAGTAACCCTGGCCGTACACTTCCGTGAAAAGAATGCTCACGGAGACTATGTAGGCGGCCCTATGTACTACATAAAAAATGGTCTCGGCAAAAACTGGCAGTGGCTGGCAGTCCTCTTTTCCGCTTTCGGCGTGCTCACCGTATTCGGCACCGGCAACGCCACTCAGGCCAACACCATCACCACCGCCATCAATTCTGCTCTGCAAAATTACGGCCTTCTTAGCGCGGATCAGACTTCCATAAGCAACGCAGTCATTGGAATTATCATCACCGTCCTTGTGGGAATGGTCCTTCTGGGCGGTGTGAAGCGCATCGGACGTGTGACGGAAAAGCTGGTGCCCTTCATGGCGGTTCTTTATATTATCCTTGCTCTTGGCGTTGTATTTATGAACGCAGAGCGGATTCCGTCTGTTTTTCGGTCCATCCTTTCAGGCGCCTTTCAGCCCTCCGCTGTTACGGGAGGCGTTGTGGGAAGCTTCTTTATGAGTATGAAAAAGGGCGTTTCCAGAGGAATCTTTTCCAATGAAGCAGGTCTTGGTACAGGCTCCATCGCCCATGCCTGCGCGGACACCAGAAAACCGGTAAAGCAGGGATTATTTGGAATTTTTGAAGTATTTACTGACACGATCGTGATCTGTACGCTTACGGCCCTGGTGATCCTCTGCAGCGGCGTTCCCATTATCTATGGAACTGACGCAGGTGCGGAGCTTACTATTTCGGGCTTTACCGCCACCTACGGAAACTGGGTGTCCATCTTCACTGCCGTCGCTATGTGCTGCTTCGCCTTCTCCACCATTATCGGCTGGGGGCTGTACGGGGCGCGGTGTATTGAGTTTCTCTTCTCCGAGAAGGTCATTAAGCCTTTTATGGTGGTCTACTCCCTGGTAGCCATTTTAGGGGCTACCGTAGATCTCGGGCTCTTGTGGAGCATCGCGGAAACCTTTAACGGACTGATGTCCATCCCCAACCTGATCGCGCTTTTCTTATTATCAGGTACGGTGGTGAAGCTGGTGAGGGAGCATTTCCAGGAGCAGAAATAAAAACCGGGAGAAAACTTTCTATTAACAAAAATCCCCTGCGCTAATCATTCCGCAGGAGATTTTTGTTTGCAATGCTCTTTACTGTTACAGTCTGAAATATCCGCTTGCTCCTGAATAATTTTTCTATAACATCCCTGACTTTCTTTAAATACATAAGTACATTCCACTATCATTATCTCCTGTTCTTGCCGATACTCTATGTTTTACAGCAGCCATTTAATATTTCAATCGGTTTATTTGTTTTTTCTTTGAGTCCAGTGAAGAATGGACGTAATAGTTTAAAGTAATGCTTGTATTTGCATGTCCCAGTATCTCGCTCAGCGTCTTGATATCCATTCCGGTCTCCACACATCTTGAAGCGAACGTATGTCTCAGAATATGAAAATTCACGTTCCGTATTCCCAGAGTCTCCAATAGTCTTTTAAAAAAATACTGGTAGTTCCTGGGCTCTATCAGATGTTCGGAATTTGTAAGAAAATAACACTCCCTTCTGGATCCCGCGGACAGATTCTTTATCAGCGGATAGACGGTATTCGGAATTGGAATAATACGTTCCGAAGATACTGTCTTGGGCTGATCCAGGATCAGCTGCGTCTTATGCATTCCCTGTTCTCCAGGCAGCTTAATCCTCTGTATTGTATGATTGATATGTAAGATATGGCGCCGCAGATCTATGTCGTCCCATTTCAGCGCGCATATTTCTCCAAGCCGCATTCCTGTGTACATGCATACCAGAAGCCCGGTACAGCGGAGCGTCTCCTGATTCTGCCAGAGATACTGCTCTATTTTTTTCAGCTCCCTGGCTGTGAGAACCTCCTTGCTGGCAGTCTTTACTTTTGGAAGCACTGTATTTTCCACCAGCGAATTCAGATGATATTCTTTTTCTCCATAGCGTATCACCGATTTCAGGATCGTGCAGATATCTCTGACCGTTTTCGGATTCATGGACTCCTGCTTTTCTTCTCCTTCCGCCGTATCTGTCTGACCGGCATTCAGTTTTCTGGCGGCAAAATCATTGATCACAGCAGAGTTTATCTGCACCAGCGGAATCTCCCCCAATTCCGGCAGGATATGTTTCTGCGCGATGGAATAGTACTTTGCATGTGTGGACTGTTTCACCGAAAGCTTTTTCATGTTCAGCCATTCACTGCAGAGCTGTGCGATTGTAACGTTTGATACATCCATAAGTCTTCTCCTTTCGTATTGTATCTTTTGTGTATCTGTTCCCGGAGCAGCTCTCCCCTCAGACTCCGGCGCTCCCTTCTTTTCAGGGAACTGTTTTTGCTACAATCTTTATTATAACAAAGGGTTATCTGCATCTCTTTTTCTGAGTCAGCCAATCTGACGCAAAAAAGAGCTGTAAAATTCTGCTAAAAATTTTACAGCTCCGTGTTTAAATTACATTTTATTTTCGTTATAGATTGGTATTTTCTCTATACCGCTGCAATCCATTTTTCATCCCGTTAAAACCGCTACCCTCACTTATCTTCACAATAAGCCCTGTATGCCCGTTCAAATTCGGCCATTTCCATATTTGCTTGCTGTGCCGCAACCGACGCCGTGAGGAACCCCTCTTTGACGAGGTTAAATAACGTTTCCATCATACCTTCGGCACGACCTTCCGCACGACCCTCCGCACGACCTTTTTCTATTCCTTTCTCCAGGATTCCTGTACTCAGATTACACATTTGGCTCACCTCCTGACTGATTTCCTCGGTAACATTTATTTGAAACTCTTCCGACAGTACCATCTTCTTATATTCTGGAGATCTTTCTGAGGAAAATACCATGCTGAGAAGACGAATTGCATCGTCCTCACTGTCTTCTCCATAAGCACCCAGACGCATGACAATCACTCTCATCAAATCATAATTTTTGCTTTCTTCCTGGTAATTTCCCCGTTTACACACTTCGCTGAAACGATATTCATTGATCGTATCCGACCGACTAAGAGAGGTGTTTTCGCAAATCCAAATACTCACTACCTTTTTGATTTTTCCATACTCCTGATTTTTAAACACACTTCCTCGCTGAGCCGATATCAGCCTCGATCCATAATATATTCCTCGTTTTGGTATTGGATATCCCGGCATATCTTTATTCTGTATCTCGATATTGACTATAATCTCGATACACTCATCACTCGACGGTATTTCCTCTTTCCCACAAAACATTTTATTATAGCTTAATCTTTCTGTGAGGTTGTTCCCAATATGGGTAAATTATTTAAACTTACTGTTTCCAATGTCTGCAACTGCTGTACTGCCAACTGCCGAAGTAATTTCATCCGTTCTTTCTGATCCTTACCTTGATTAATTAAAACAGCATTATAGCTTTCCAAATTTGCCAGTACCAGTAACTGGTTTAGTGTTGCCGCATCCCTCATATTATCTTTTCCCATTGGATTTTCATCTTTCCACTGCTTCGCCGTCTTTCCAAACAATACAACATTCAGCATATCTGCTTCATTTGCATATGTATACGCCACCTGTGCAGGTGTTAATTCCGGTGGAATCAAATTATCCTTAATTGCATCTGTATGTATCCTGTAATTTAATTTAGAAAGTTCCCTATTCAAATTCCAGTTCAGAGATAACCGACTATTCTCATCCGTCTTTAACCTCCTGTAATCTTTCATAATGTACAACTGAAATTCAGGAGATATCCATGTTGCGAAAGACATTGCAATATCGCTATGGGCATATGTTCCTCCATAGCGTCCTGCTTTTGAAACAATGCCTATAGCATTCATCTGTGTAATCCACTTCGTTGGTGTCATAACAAAACGATTTAATCCTGCCTCGTTTTTAACCGCCTCGAATTGCACACGGTTAAAATCTGGATTATGCAACTCTTCCCAAACGCCCAAAAATTCTATTGTATTTCTATTACGCATCCAGTTCTGAATTACAAATCTCGGATCATCCTCATTTCGATATTTTGCAATATCTGTCAATAAAATAAATTCATTTTCAAAATTTGTAGTATAAATTCCAATGTCAATACCTTTTGCATGGATAGTCTCCTTAACAATTTTCGCCATAACTATTCTCCTCTCCCCCACATTTCCCGATATGCTTCGATGTAAAACTTAATACAGTCAGGATATACATACAAATATCTTATACACACTTTTTTATACAATCCCAGCATTTTTTCATCACATGCAAAATCCAACAAATAATCTAACAAATTCGACAATTCATCTTCTGATACAGTTCTGCTGCACACATCTTCAACCGATGGCAGATAAACCTCATATGCTTTCTGATGTAATTTGACTATCTGCCCGGCAATCCGGTAAATATCTTCATCCATTAGATTACCTCAAAATATTTAAGTGCCTCCGTTATCGCTTCTACCTTTTCTTTCGGAGGACGTTTCCTCGACTGCTTCAATTCCTCTACCACCGCATTAGGCGCTTCATACATTGTCAGACCTAGGACCCTCTTTACCTCTGCAATATAAGCCGTATGTAATGAGCAATCTTGTTTCCAGTAACCTCCCTCATCCGCGCTTATCTGCCTTTCACTTCGTCAAAATCAGCCCTTATCTAATGATTTCATTCTAACATGGAGTGCCAGACTATTCAACACTGCTGAAAAAACCAGCGCCGCGTCTTCTGCCGCAGTGCTGGTTCTCTCAGAATTCCTGTCAGAAATTCCGTATTGTCTATGTTTTATTTTCCTGCTGTTCTCACCTGGCGTATTCCCTCCAGGATCAATGCCCTCGCTTCTTTTGCTTTTTCAGGCTTGAGATTCTCCAGCCCTTCCAGCGGATATTCCATCCCGAGATTTTTATACTTCACCGCTCCCATGGTATGATAGGGAAGCACCTCCAGCCCCTTCAGGTTCCGGAATTTTCCGATCAGTCTTCCCAACCGCGTCAGATGCTCCGGGGAATCTGTGATCCCCGGAACCACCACATGGCGGACCACCATAGGTATCCCCGCCTTTTCCAGCGCCCCGGCAAATTCCAGAATGTGCCTCTGACTCTGGGCAGTCAGCTTCTTATGCTCTTCTTCACTGCTGTGCTTAAAATCCAGAAGCACAAGGTCAAGTACCTGAAACAGCTTTTCATATTCCTGCTGTTTTTCCGCGCGGTACATGATCCCTGACGTATCCAGACAGGTGTGGATGCTTTCTTTTTTTGCCGCCGCAAACAATTCCGTAAGGAAGGGAAGCTGCATCAGAGGCTCTCCGCCGGTGGCGGTAATCCCGCCGGATCTATAAAAAACCTCATTTCTTTTGTATTCCTTCAGTAGCTCCTCCGCCGTCATTTCTTTTCCCTCTCCCGAGGTCCAAGTATCCGGATTGTGACAGTACAGGCACCGCATAGGACACCCCTGAAAAAATACAACAAAACGAACTCCGGGACCGTCAACGGTCCCGAAGCTCTCTGTAGAATGAATACGTCCCTTCAGGTTATATTCATCCGGCATATCTTACATTCCTTCGTGGAAGGTTCTGGAAATAACCTCGTCCTGCTGTTCCTTGGTCAGCTTATTAAAGTTTACCGCGTAGCCGGACACACGAACAGTAAGCTGAGGATATTTCTCCGGATGTGCCTGCGCATCCAGAAGCGTTTCACGGGTAAATACATTTACGTTCAGATGATGGCCGCCTTTTTCCGCGTATCCATCCAGTAAGTTTACCAGGTTGTCAACCTGTGCGTCGCTGATATTCATATTGTAATTCCTCCTATATATTATGTTTTTGTGATACAAGTGCAATTTTATGCCGCGTTTTTTATTTACTGTTCCAAAGCATGGCACTTTCTCCCACAGACTTTGGATTTCTTATCTTTTTCCTTCACAAGCTCCAGGGTTCTTAACTTTTCCTCTGCCGGCTCTGGATTTCTTAATTTATCACTTCACAAACTCCGGGTTACACACTTTTATCCTCAAAACCAGGATAAACAGATTTCTACCCTCGGCCGCCGTCTTACATATCGTCCTCAACCGTCAGATTCGGCTCACAGCATGCGCAGTCCGGTTCCATGGAGAAGCTCAGATCATCCAGACTGATGGAATCCAACATTACCATATCCTCTTTTCCCAGCGCCCCCGGAATGATCGAGAAGGTATTGGAAATACCATCCTGGCACTCTTTGAACGGAAGCTTGGCAACAGAGCTCAGAGAGGCTACCGCGCCGTGGCTGTCTCTTCCGTGCATGGGGTTTGCTCCCGGCGCGAAGGGCTGGCCTGCCTTACGTCCGTCCGGCGTCGCTCCTGTATTCTTTCCATACACTACGTTTGAAGTGATCGTCAGAATGGATGTAGTCGGGATTCCTCCGCGGTAGGTCTGGGTGGTTCCGACATAATGCATGAAATCTTTTACGATCTTATAAGCGATCTCATCTACACGGTCATCGTCATTTCCGAATTTCGGGTAATCTCCCTCAACCTCAAAGTCCACAACAATGCCGTTCTCGTCACGGATTGTCTTTACCTTGGCGTATTTGATCGCGGAAAGGGAGTCTGTGATTACAGAAAGTCCCGCAATACCTGTAGCGAACCATCTTGTAACATTCTTATCGTGAAGAGCCATCTGAACTCGCTCGTAGCAGTATTTGTCATGCATATAGTGAATGATGTTCAGCGCGTTTACATATACATGGGACAGCCAGCGGCTCATATCGTTGTAACGATCCATAACCTCGTCGTAATCAAGATATTCCGAGGTGATCGGACGGTATTTCGGTCCCACCTGCTTCTTGGTGATCTCATCTACACCGCCGTTGATCGCGTAAAGAAGGCATTTGGCAAGGTTGGCGCGGGCTCCGAAGAACTGCATCTCCTTACCTACTCTCATGGAGGACACACAGCACGCGATAGCGTAATCGTCTCCGTGAGTCACTCTCATCAGATCGTCGTTCTCATACTGAATAGAGGAGGAAGCAATGGAGGTCTTCGCGCAGAAACGCTTAAAGTTCTGCGGAAGTCTGGTGGACCAGAGAACCGTCAGGTTCGGCTCCGGAGCCGGTCCCAGATTCTCCAGTGTGTGGAGGTAACGGTAGGACATTTTTGTTACCATGCTTCTTCCGTCGATTCCCATACCGCCGATGGACTCCGTGACCCAGGTAGGATCACCGGAGAACAGCGCGTTGTATTCAGGCGTTCTGGCAAATTTAACCAGACGCAGCTTCATGATAAAGTGATCAATAAATTCCTGGATCTCCTCCTCTGTGAAGGTTCCGTTCTTCAGATCTCTTTCTGCATAAATATCAAGGAAGGTAGAGGTACGTCCAAGGGACATCGCCGCGCCGTTCTGTTCCTTGATTGCCGCCAGATATCCGAAATACAGCCACTGGATCGCTTCCTGCACGTTAGCAGCCGGTTTGGAAATATCATAGCCGTAGATTGTGCCGAGCTGCTTCAGCTCTTTGAGGGCTTTGATCTGTTCGGACAGCTCCTCGCGGTTGCGGATCACGTCCTCATACATGTTGCTTCGCGTTCCGGCCTTCTGCTCTTCTTTGTCCTCGATCAGCCGGTCTATACCGTAAAGAGCCACACGTCTGTAGTCGCCGATGATTCGTCCGCGGCCATAGGCGTCCGGAAGTCCTGTGATAATATGGCTGGAACGGCAGGCGCGCATTTCCGGGGAATAAGCGTCAAATACGCCGTCATTGTGTGTTTTGCGGTATTTTGTGTAAAACTCTACGATCTCCGGATCCACATGGTAGCCGTTATCCTCGCAGGCCTTGATCGCCATGCGGATACCGCCGTTGGGCTGCAGAGCGCGCTTAAAGGGCTTATCCGTCTGGAATCCCACGATTTTTTCCTTATCCTTATTCAGGTATCCCGGACCATGGGAGGTAATTGTAGAAATGATATGAGTATCCATATCGAGAACGCCGCCTTTTTTGCGTTCTTCCTCAGTAAGCTCCATTACCTGCGCCCATAATTCTTTTGTGGTCTCTGTGGGGCCTGCCAGAAAAGACTCGTCTCCGTCATAAGGTGTGTAGTTTTTCTGGATGAAATCACGGACATTGATTTCTTTTTCCCAAACGCCCCCTCTAAATGAATCCCATTCCTGTCTCATAAATTTCCTCCTTGATCTTGTTATTGCAGTCATTTCAAATCCTATGACAACAATATATAGTATATCCGCCCATACAGTCAAGGCATATATTGCACAAATTCAAGAACATGGAGCATTGTACGAAGATAAAAACAATACTTGATAAAAATTATCTTGTTTATCACAGAAAAAGCATCAGCCAATTTTATAGCTGATGCCCTGAACGCACGCATTTTAAAATATAATATGAATACCTTTTCCCATGATTTGATCTGCCATTTCTTCACAGCTCAGGGATATTTCTCTGTTCTGCAGATCATATATCTGTGTCCCCAAAACTTTAATATTGCCGTCTCCATTAAATTTCAATAATTCCATCAGCAGATCCCTGTCCGTGATATATTCTTCCGTATATAAAATCTGGATCAGCTTCGGCGTGCTGAATTGGATGATCCTTTTCCCCTGGAACTGGCGGTTCGTTTTTTCGAACAGCTTATCAATCTTCCCTGCCGCTCCTTTATCATCTGTAATGACGCAGAACTTCCCATCCTCCTCACCTGGAAGATGAGACAGAATATGTAAACAAATGCCCAGCAATTCCTCGCCAAGATTATCTCCCGGCTCCTTATTTGTCCTGACAGAGGAAAAAAATTTTTTATATACTCTTTTGTTATCCAGATTCCGGCCCTTTTTCACCATATCGCTCAGCGTGTCATCTTCATCAAGCGTCCTTGTGATCGTGCTTACGGGACCTTTTATCATTCTCACAGACCAAACCAAAAAATTGTTGATAGAAGAATTCGTACTGAAGCACATCTCCATTATATGAAAAAACTCTTCTTCATCAACGACATACAGGTTAATCCCTGATTGACTGATTTTCCGGCAATACCGGATATATTCCAGATTCAGAATACCGCTGGCTGAAGCTAATTCCATAAGAATACACCGTGTAAGAACGATCATACCATCCTGATCTTTTATATACGCAAAAATACTTTGAATACTCTCATCAGTCATATTGGCATGGTATCGAAAAGAACAGGTATCATAAAAAAAGCATTTTCTCTTCTGAAAAATATCTTCGATAAACGGGGTTCTGTTTACATAGGGTTCCAATTCACTCCAATTATCCGGCACTTCTTTGTAGACGATCGCCATAAGCTAGTCCCCCTTTATCTCAGAATAGAGGGTTCGCATATTTTGCATCACCTGTTTTAAAGTTCTTTCATTCAGATAAGAATCCTGGATACATTCTTTTCCATAACGCTCCACAAGTGCTTCCAGAAGAGGGAAATCATCCTTTTCAGAAGCGCTGAGAATAGACATATCCAGCCAAAGCTCAGTAAACCGCTCTCTGACGGATGCCCCGTCAACATTCAAAAGCTCTTCGGATATGGTATTTGAATCCGGCAGGCCGAGTTCATAGCAGCGAATCAGCACTGCCATGTATGGTACCTGATAATAATTCATTAATCGTATTATCGTATCCCGTTCGTCTCCCTCCGACTCCTTTTTGAATAAACCATACATTTGGCGGAAACCCGCTTCCGGCATCAACAGCATCCCTGCAAATAAATTTGCCGCAAATTCCTCTTCATGTTCAAAATAGTGATCATTTGCAAATTCTACCTTAGATTTGAATTCGCCGTCTTGAAAAAACACATGATATATTTCATGACAAACCGCGAAATTTGCGTTTGCTTTCGGCAAAGAAGTATTAATTAAAATATATCCTAACGCATCTCCCTTATAACAAAGCGCGCCTATTTCATCATCTGCAAAAGGAAGCTCAATCACCAAAAAACCCTTCTTCTGAAAAGCAGGCCGTACAATCTGCAAAATATTAAGAACATCCTGATCATTGCCGATTCCAGTGAATGAGTAAAATCTCTTCACTTTAGATTCTATCTCTTTTCGATTGACCGTACTATATTGAATAATCTTCCTTAAGCGTTCAATATTCATGGATTATTCCTCCGAAATATTCAAAAACCGGTATTTAGCGCTCATAACTTCATCAATATTTTCCATTAAACGCAGCAGTTTATTTGCTGTTTCTTCCTGTTTTTCGGTTGGCTCGCCTGCATAAAAAGATATTTTCTCGGGTTCAAAATCTATGATCCGCGGAACACGAAACGCGTCGTTTAAAAAGAATTCCATCTTCTTTCCCAATGCATCCGCAATCTTTTCCATATCTGTAGCGCTCACATCCTGTGTACCAGTCAAAATACGTGATAACTTATTTTTATCTATCCCGGTCTTTAAACTTATATAAGTCTGTTTGATTTTCATTTGTGACAGATACGCGTTCACATTATCAATATACTTTGTCATGGCACTCACTCCATTTCTTTTGTTTTATAGTATTTCATGACACTTTATATTATACACTTTTTTTGCGAAAGCTCAATTATCACATCTCATTTTTTGAGATTTATTGAATTAGTACGTCAAACATTTCATGTTATTTTCTTCAATTTTATAGAAAAATTCTCATTTACTAATATTATAAATTTCTGTCTTCTCTAAAATGCCTGTTTTCTGCAGCAGAACCTTCCTGATCCGGTATTCAGCCGCCCAGCGAAACGAATTCATCTGCAATATCTTTTCATATGGGTCTCTCAAAAATATGTTTCCCCCGCAAGTCATCTGTCACCTTACCCTTTTTTCATCTTTCAATGCCCGGATGGCTTCTTTTCCACCATATTTTTTTCTGTAATCAGATCTGCGTGGAGCAGGGCGGCAAAAATAACAGCGAAAGGAATCAGAGTGATCCAGATTGCTTTTCCGATAAAAAGATTACAGCAGACTGTTCCCACAATCGCCCCAAAAAGAAAACAAACCAGCATTTTCAGATGTCTTGACAGTTTTTTCCGGTGAGGCTTCTCCTCCGCGTGAAGATGCTGAAGCTCCTTCGCCAGCCCCACACCGATCTGCCGGATATGGTTGGTGGCAAAGGTAGTAGCCACCGGGACTCCCTGCGCCTGGCGGAAGGTATTGTACTGCATGGAAGCGATAAAATTGATCGTAACCTGTGAGATCTGTACGGGAGCAGATTCAGGAACAAAGCCCAGACATACCACGGCCAGCATTTCAATCCCGATCAGCAGAGTATCCCACCGTACAGGCAGACGGTGCTTAACAGGATTCGGGACAAGCTCTGACAGAAAGGCCCCCATAAGATAAGCCGTAATAGGAATCAGATAATAAAGGCCTTCTTCCCATTTTCCCGCTCCGAGAGCCATCCCCATCAGTACCACGTTTCCTGTCTGAGCGTTGCAGAATACATTTCCGCGCAAAAGATATGTATATGCTCCGAAAAATCCGGCCACCGTCATCAGTGCATAATAGATCCAGTTTCGTTCGCACATGAGATAGTATCTGTCATTATTTTCTGTTTTTCCACTCATGATATCCCCTTCTTTCCTTACTAAACAAGTTCTCTTTATCCGAACACCGGCAAAATATGGCAACGCCATTTTCGCTGACAGCCGCACTCTTGCCGTTCGTCCATGGAACCTACTCAATTATAATTACGCTCCGGTCAGAAAACAAGTCTTCATAAAAAATACTTTCAAAAAAGTATCGTCTCTCATCAATGTTTCCCCTGCCTCATGATAATCTGATCCAAAAAACGCGCGATCAACCGAAGCCCTATCCGCAAAAAAGAGACAGCAGAATATCCCAAAGGGAAAACCTGTCTGTCTCTTTTCTCATTTTTTATTCAGATGGTCTATTGTCAGGAACAATATCGTTTCTGGCAAAGCATATCGCCATCAATCCTCCGACGCGTCCTCTTTCGCGGCTCTCGCCTCGATTTCCTTCTTCTGGATCTCTGCCGGAGCCTGCTCATAGCGGGCAAACTCATAGGAAAAGTCTCCGCTTCCTCCTGTCATGGAACGAAGGTCTGTGGAATATCCGTAAATCTCAAGCTGCGGCACGTCCGCCTCAATTACGGTATTGCCTTCATGATCCGGGTTCATACCCAGAACACGTCCGCGGCGTTTGTTCAGATCGCCCATAACGTCTCCCGTATACTTATCCGGAACCGTAACCTTCATGCTTACGATCGGCTCCAGAAGAACCGGAGAAGCGTCCATGAAGCCTTTCTTGAAAGCAAGGATCGTAGCCATCTTGAAGGCCATCTCGGAAGAGTCTACCGGATGATAAGAACCGTCATAAAGAGTCGCTTTTACGCCTACAACCGGATAAGCGGCCAGCGGTCCCTTCTGTACACATTCCTGGAGTCCTTTTTCTACTGCCGGGAAGTAGTTCTTCGGAACGGCGCCTCCTACGACTACCTGTTCAAATACATAAGGCGTCTCCAGATCGCCGGAAGCCTCGAAACGCATCTTCACATGACCGTACTGTCCATGTCCGCCGGACTGTTTCTTATGCTTGCCTTCCACGTCAGAATTCTTGCGGATAGTTTCGCGGAAGGGTACCTTCGGCTTGGAAAGCTCAATATCTACCTTGTAGCGCTCCTTCAGCTTATTCACTACAATATCAAGATGCTGGTCGCCCATACCATAGAGAAGCGTCTGCCTGTTGGCGGAATCGTTCTCTGCCCGTAGGGTCTTATCCTCGCTGGTCATCTTGGCAAGAGCCTGGGAGATCTTATCTTCATCCCCCTTCTTCACCGCTTTATATCTCTTGCAGGTGTAAGGCGTAGAGATCACGGCCTTCGGATAAAGAACCGGAGCTGTCTTCGCCGCGAGGCTGTCGCCCGTCTGCACGCTGTTCAGCTTCGCGATGGCGCCGATATCTCCCGCGTGAAGCTCTGATACCTCGTAGGGCTTGGAGCCTTCCAGAACATAAAGCTTGTTCAGGCGCTCCTCGCCGCCCTTCTCTACGTTCAGAAGTGTATCGTCTGATTTGATAACTCCGGAAGCAACCTTAATGAGGGAATACTTGCCCAGGAACGGATCCACGATCGTCTTCCATACATAAGCGGATTTTGATTTGGAGAAATCATAATTCGCCTCAAAAATATCGTTTGTCTTCTGGGAAATACCGTTGCAGGGACGTTTGTCCGGGCTGGGGAAGTATCCGCAGATATCGTCGAGAAGGTTGGAAACTCCTCTCAGATTAACGGGAGAACCCATACATACCGGAACAATGCTGCCGTCCTGCACGTTTGTCGCAAGAGCGGCGGAAACCTCTGTTACAGAGAACTCGTCTCCTTCAAAATAACGGTCCATGAATTCCTCGCTTGTCTCAGCGACGGATTCCATCAGGATCTCATGATATTTCTCAAGATATTCATTCAGGTACTCCGGAATGTCGCAGGCTTCCTTCTTGCCTTTGTCGATATATTTTCTTCCGGCCTGCTTCACTACGTTTACATAGCCGACGAATTTGCCGTCCTCACGGATGGGGAAATGAAGGGGAGCGATCTTCTTGCCGTAAAGCTCGGTAAGCTCTTCCACAACCTTACGGTAGCTGACGTCGTCCACATCCATATCCGTAACAAAAAACATACGGGGGAGTTTATATTTCTCACAGAGCTTCCATGCCTTCTGGGTACCTACCTGCACCCCGGCCTTGCCGGAAACCACAATGATCGCCGCGTCCGCGGCGCTGACAGCCTCTTCTACCTCGCCTACAAAGTCGAAGTATCCAGGAGTATCCAGTATATTAACCTTTACCTTATCCCAGGGAATCGGAAGAAGTGATGTACTGATAGAAAAATTTCTCTTGATTTCTTCTTTATCATAATCGCTGACTGTATTTCCGTCCTCTACTCTTCCGAGCCGGCTTGTCATGCCTGCCAGATATGCCATTGCCTCTGCTAAAGTTGTCTTGCCGGATCCGCCGTGACCTAATAGGACTACATTTCTGATTCGGTCAGTTCTATAAACGTCCATATGTAATACCTCCCTGTTTGTCTGATATGTTCATATTTTACTAAAAGACAAGATGTTTTTCAAGTATTTTATATAATTTTAACAACTTTTTTTCACAAAATCCTATATAATTTTCCCAATATTTCACATATTTCCTAATAAAAAGCCTTGCTGCTGTTTCGCCACGGCATTTCACCCGCTGAAAGTTCACAGACCGGGTTGCAGTTCACTGATACCTGTGAACTGCAACACCCACTGTATGGCTGAACAATCCATGCCTATCATTTGACTTTTTATAATCTATATTTTAAAATAGGCTGAGAGGTTCCTGCATAAGTTTAAATGATCCATGCAGGTGGGAAAGGAAGCTTATACATATGAAAACCATTGGTTTTATCGGACTTGGCCTGATCGGCGGATCTATCGCGAAAACGATACGGAAATTTCATCCGGATTATCATATTCTGGCATATACCAGACATAGGGAGACTCTGGCCGCCGCCCTGCAGAGCGGCGTGATCGACGGCATACTGGAAGCGGAGGACGACCGCTATCGTCTGTGCGATTACATTTTTCTCTGCGCTCCGGTAGAGTATAATATCGAATACCTGAAATATCTGAAGGATATCGTCTCCGATACCTGCGTCATCACCGATGCGGGCAGTGTGAAAGGGCCCATCCATCAGGCTGTGGAGGAGCTTGGAATGGACCGCTGCTTCATTGGCGGACATCCCATGGCGGGCTCTGAGCGGTCCGGCTTTTCTAATTCCTCCGATCATCTTCTGGAAAACGCATATTATATTCTGACTCCCGGAGGGGAAGTCCCTCTGGAAAAGCTGACGGAATTTTCCGAGCTGATCGATTCCCTGGGGGCAATCCCTATGGTGCTTACCGCGGAGGAGCATGACTTTATCACCGCCGGCGTCAGTCATCTGCCGCATATCATCGCTTCCTCTCTTGTAAATCTGGTCAACGCCCTGGACAACGACGCCGAATATATGAAAACCATCGCGGCCGGAGGTTTCCGGGATATCACCCGGATCGCATCCTCCTCTCCCGTCATGTGGCAGCAGATCTGCATAGAAAACAGCAGCAATATTTCCTCCGTGCTGGACGAATACATCCGTATGCTGATTCAGATCCGCTGCTCCATCGATAACCAGGAAGCGGATAATCTTTACCAGATGTTTGCGAGCTCCAGGGATTACCGGGATTCCATCGACGTCACCTCAAGCGGCCTGATCACAAAAGCCTATGTGCTCTATGTGGATATCGTGGACGAAGCCGGCGGGATCGCCACTATCGCCACGATCCTCGCTATGGACAATATCAGCATCAAAAACATCGGCATCATCCACAACCGGGAGTTCGAGCAGGGCGTGCTGAAAATAGAGTTTTACCAGGAGGACGCAATGAAAAGAGGCGCCGTGCTTCTGAGGAAACGAAATTACATCATATATGAACGGTAGGTAAAAATTTATGGAAATAAAGAAACAGCAGGGACTGCGGGGAACGCTTGCCGTCCCCGGCGACAAATCTATTTCACACAGAGCGGTCATGTTCGGCGCCCTTGCCGACGGAACCACCCGGATTTCTCATTTTCTGGAAGGGGCGGACTGTCTTTCTACGATTTCCTGCTTCCGCAGAATGGGAATTGAAATAGAAAGGAACGGATCAGAAATTCTGGTACACGGCAATGGTCTGCGGGGACTGAATTCTCCCCGCGAAATCCTCAACGCAGGAAACAGCGGCACTACTACCCGGCTTATCGCCGGTATTCTCTCAGGGCAGAAATTCATCTCCGAACTGGACGGGGACGATTCTCTCCGCGGCCGCCCTATGAAGCGGATCATGGATCCTCTGTCCGCCATGGGCGCCGACATCAGAAGCCATAGAGACAACGGCTGTCTGCCCCTGAGGATCGTGGGGCGCAGGCTTCACGCCATTCACTATACTTCTCCGGTGGCCTCCGCCCAGGTAAAATCCTGTGTTCTTCTCGCAGGAATGTACGCGGACGGCCCTACCAGCGTTACAGAGCCTTTTCTCTCCAGAAACCATACGGAGATCATGCTGAATTATTTCGGGGCGAACGTAACCTCACAGGGAACCACCGCTTCGATTCTGCCTGAACCGGAGCTTCGCGCAAGAGAAGTCCTGGTGCCGGGAGATATCTCCTCCGCCGCCTATTTCATTGCCGCGGGGCTTCTCGCTCCCAACAGCGAAATCCTTCTGAAAAACGTAGGCATCAATCCGACACGGGCCGGAATTCTGAAGATCTGCCGCCAGATGGGCGCCGACATTGAGCTTCTCAATGAAAACCACACAGGAGAGCCTACCGCCGATCTTCTCGTGCGATCCAGCAGCCTTCGCGGGACGGTTATAGAGGGAGCGGAGATTCCCACGCTCATTGATGAAATCCCGGTTCTTGCCGTAATGGCGGCCTTCGCGGAGGGCACCACCATTATCCGGGACGCAGGCGAACTAAAGGTCAAAGAATCCGACCGCATCGCGGTCATGGTGGAAAACCTGAAACGAATGGGCGCCGATATTGAGGGAACAGAGGACGGAATGATCATACATGGCGGGAAGCCTCTTCACGGCGCTGTGATCGATCCCCATCTGGATCACAGAGTGGCCATGTCCTTCGCTGTGGCCGGAACCGTCTGTGAGGGAAGTCTGGATATCCAGGACTGGGACTGTGTGAATATCTCCTATCCTGATTTTTATAAAGATCTTTACAGCCTGGGCTGAACATAAAGCCCGGCATATTTCTTCTCCGCCGCAGTGCGATCCTTAGCGGAGCGTTTTATCGCTGGCAGTCATGAATGTCAGAAGATAACCTGTATAAATACCGGATTACGGGAAATCTTACCATAGTAGATAAGGGAAACTACCCTCTCTTTACAAGAGCACACACGGTCGATAAAGAGTAAATTTTGCGTCCTGCTGTGTTACTTTCAATCAGCGTACCACGCGGTACGCTTCACTCAAGTGCCTTGCAGGGCACAAAATTTATCTCTTTTCGACTCTGTGACCTCAACCATGAAGATTTTCGTGATTTGTAAGGCAGACGATTGAGGCGTACTGGACGTACGCCGATTGAGGATAACACCGCAAATCCCGAAAATATCATGGATTGAGGCGTGTGTGTCCTTGTAAAGAGAGGGTAATAAATCATCACAATAAAAGGAGGTATTTATGAAAATTCTGTTTTACGGGACAAAAGACTATGACCAGCAGTTCTTCGACAAGCTGGCCCCGGAATATCCGGGAATCTCCATCAAATTCATTGAGGCGAACATCCACGAGGAAACCGCGTCTCTGGCGGGAGGCTACGACGGCATCTGCGCCTTCGTAAACGCGGACCTGGGTACTGCCGTCATTGAAGAGCTGCACAGACAGGGCGTAAAAGTAATCCTTATGCGGTGCGCGGGCTATAATAACGTAGATTTAAAAACCGCGGAAAAATACGGGATCAAGGTTCTCCGTGTGCCCGGCTACTCTCCGGAGGCTGTGGCGGAGCACGCCATGGCTCTTGTCCTTACCGCCAACCGCCACACACACAAGGCCTACATCAAATGCCGCGAAAATAATTTTGCCCTGAATGGACTGATGGGCGTAAACCTCTACCAGAAGACAGCGGGCATCGTAGGCACCGGAAAGATCGGACTTGCCATGGCAAGAATATGCAGAGGCTTTGGCATGAAGGTTCTTGCTTACGATCTCTATCCCAATAAAGAGCTTGATTTTCTGGAATATGTTTCTTTGGACGAAATTTTCCGGAGAAGTGATCTTATCAGCCTCCACTGCCCTCTTACAGAGGAGACCCATCATCTCATCAATGAAGAGTCTATCGCAAAAATGAAGGACGGCGTGATCCTTGTCAACACCTCCCGGGGCGGCCTCATCAAAACAGACGACCTCATCGCCGGGATCCGAGATCACAAGTTCTACGCGGTGGGACTTGACGTATACGAAGAAGAGACTGATTTTGTATATGAGGATATGTCGGAGCGTATCCTTCAGAGCTCCACCATCCAGAGACTCCTCTCCTTCCCCAATGTGGCAATGACTTCCCATCAGGGATTTTTTACAGAGGAGGCTCTTACCAACATTGCGGAAACCACTCTCCAAAACGCGGCGGCCTTCCGCGACGGCAAAGAATTAAAGAACGAGGTCCGCGGCTGATTCTCTCAGCAGACTGATCTCTCTCGTCCACCCTTCATCGTCATTAGGGGTTTCCAGAATGAACGGAAGCCCCTGAAGGGCCGGATGACGCACAACTCTCACCAGGGCCTCCATTCCGATCTGCCCTTCCCCAATTTTCGCATGGCGGTCTTTGTGGCTTCCGAGACCGTTGAGACTGTCGTTGAGATGTATTGCCTTCAGTCTTTCAAGACCGATGATTTCGTCAAATTCTTTTAAAACTCCGTCCAGATCGTTGACAATATCATATCCGCCGTCCCAGACGTGGCAGGTATCCAGACACACGCCCATCTTCTCTTTTTTCTCTACCAATTCCAGAATTTCCCGAATCTCCTGAAAGCTTCTTCCAACCTCCGAACCTTTGCCGGACATCGTTTCCAGAAGAACCGTGGTCGTCTGCTCCGCAGTCAGCACCTGATTTAGGATCTCCGAGATCTTCCGGATTCCTTCCTCTGCTCCCTGTCCCACATGGCTTCCGGGATGAAAATTGTAGTAATTCCCCGGAGTATACTCCATCCGCTTCAGATCGTCGGCCATTGTCTCTCTGGCAAAATCCCGGAGATTTTCCTTCGCCGCGCAGGCATTCAGAGTGTACGGCGCATGAGCCACAATCTTTCCAAAACCATATTCCTCCGCGAGAGCACGATATTTCTGTACGTCCGCTTCATCAATCTCCTTCGCTTTTCCTCCTCTCGGGTTGCGGGTAAAAAAAGCAAAAGTATTTCCTCCATTGGCGATCATCTGACGGGCCATTTTTTCATAGCCCTTTGAGGATGTTGTATGATTCCCTATATATAACATGACTTCTCTCCATTTCTTATCTCTTATTTTTTATTTCTGAACTTGCGTTCCGCCACGTTATTATACCAGACATGAGGGGAGAATTCCAGTCCCGCCGCAGTAAGCACGCAGTGCGGCTTTACGAATGGTGCGGGCTGACCTGTTACTTTTTAAGAGACCTGTGGATTATCAGCAAATGAAAACGCAGGCATAAGCATTCCCGCTCTGTACAGGAGCACATACGGTCCTTGTACGGAGAGGGTAATGAGGCAAAATGAAAGCGTCAGACGCAAACAGCTTCTTGACGGACGCTGTAAAAATTCATATACTGAAATCAGCGTCAGCAAAAAGAGGTAACGCATGTCGTAAACTGGCGCCGCGCTCTCTGTACAAGGGACATACAAAATAGCTTATATAAGAAATCAGGGGGTAATATGAGCGATATACATAAGAAAAAAAGAAGAAATACTTCTGTACACAGATCCGGAAAGAAAAATTTATACCGCAAGTCGCGATATTATCAGAGGCAGCGGAAAAAGCAGCTCACCGCGGCTCTGGCCGGCGGCGTGGTTCTGCTCCTTCTCCTTCTCGTCCTGGCTGTCCGGGGCTGCGCTTCTAAAAAGGCAGAGGAGGCCACTTCTTCAGCTTCCGTTGATACAAATAAAAATGCCGGTACGAATACCGGAGTAAAAAACGCTTCCGAAGATCCTGATGAATCTCAAAATACAGGAGAAGACGGCAAAACCGAGACGGATTCCGGCCTTCCCGCGGAACCGGTATCCTTAACTGTCAGCGTAGTCGGAGACTGTACGCTGGGTACGGACGAAAGCTTCGATTATGATACCAGTCTGAACGCCTACTATGAGAATTACGGAGCCGATTACTTTTTTTCAAATGTAAAGAGTATTTTTTCTGAGGACGACCTTACCGTGGCGAACTTCGAAGGCACGCTCACAGATTCCGAGGAACGGGAGGACAAGCAGTTCGCGTTTAAGGCCCCGGCCGAATTTGCCGATATACTTACGTCCGGAGATATCGAAGCAGTCAACACGGCCAACAATCACAGCCACGACTATGGAGAACAGAGCTTCACCGATACTCTCGCCGCTCTCGACGCCAGAGAAATTGTTCATTTCGGCTATGATGAAACGGCGGTAATGGAGATCAAAGGCGTCAAGGTGGGCCTTGTTGGTATCTATGAGCTGAATGATCACCTTGAACGTACAGAACAGTTAAAACAGAACATCGCCAGGGTAAAGGAGGACGGAGCCCAGCTTATTATCGTGATCTTCCACTGGGGAAATGAAAAAGAAGAAATTCCCGACAGCAACCAGACCACACTTGGGCGGCTGGCTATAGACGAGGGAGCGGATCTTGTCTGCGGGCACCATCCGCATGTCCTCCAGGGAATTGAAGAATATAAAGGGAAAAACATCGTTTACAGCCTGGGGAATTTCTGTTTCGGAGGCAACTCCTATCCCAGCGATATGGACAGTATGATCTTCCAGCAGACCTTTACGATAGATCAGAACGGAGTAAAAGAGGATAATATAACAAATATCATCCCCTGCTCCATTTCCTCTGAATATGGCTACAACAATTACCAGCCCACCCCTGCACAGGGCGAGGAGGCGGACCGGATCATGAACAAGATAAATGAGAGAAGCTCCTGGATCACGCCTGCCTCCTCAGATTAATATACGTCCGCTCCGAACGGCATCAGCGCCAGCTTGGCCAGCTTAAAATGCTGGAGGCCAAAGGGAATCCCTATGATCGTAACGCAAAGGACGCAGCCCAATACTGCGTGCTCTGCCGCCAGCGGCAGTCCGGACACAACCAGCCATATAATATTCACCAGCAGGGAAACCGCCCCTCCCCCGTATCTTACTTCCTTCCCAAAGGGAAAAAAGCTGAGGGAGGCAAACTTAAAGCACTGCATGCCAATGGGGATCCCCACCACCGTAACACACCAGAGACAGCCGGCCAGACACCAGCTCAGGCCGCTGACCGCCCCTCCAAAGACAAACCATAACAAATTACCAAAACATCCCATCTTATACCTCCGTTTTCATGAAAAGAGCTTTCCGGAGACGGCATATGCCAGCCGTTTTCCTGCGGAAAGCTCTTTTTATATCATAGGAAACGCATTGCTGCATTTATGTGCATAAGTATAAATTTCCTATAACACCAGCGATTCACTTATACCTGCGGTTCCGTCTTCAGAGCATCTGACAAAACCATCAAGCGGCAGCACCGTCTTCAGACTCTGCAGGGGCAGTCTCCTCCGCTGCGCCCTCAGCCGGTTCCTCCGTAAGCCCGCTGTCCGCGGAAGCTTCCGGGCTGGACGCTTCATCAACGGCCGCCTGAAGAGCCGCGTCAATCTGCGTTACCAGCTCCTCCGGAATACCTGCTGCTTTCGCATTCTCCAGAAGGCTGCTCCAGTCCATACCCTGAATGTATGCCAGCATATCTTCGTCGCTCTCCACACTTAATACATCATCGAGAGAGGAAGGATCTGTGGTCTCCACTCCTTCTCCATAGCCTTCCGAAATGCTCAGTGTTGCCAGCGGCGCTCCGGAACTTGTAATTGTAAGATCTATCTGGCTGGTTTCCGCTTCGGCGTCTGAAATTATAGCGATCACCGCGCCGAATCCTGCCAGCGGATTCGGATTCTCTTCTGTTCCATTGTTCGGGAAGGAAACCGTAATAGTTCCGTTGATATATCCGGTTTTTTCCGGTTTTGTTTCCAGATTTTCCACTGCGAAATGGGCTGCTTCAACACCGTTGCTGGCGAAAATATAATTTCCGTTCAGAAGCCCTTCCGCAGACTGTCCGGAGCCTGTCAGCGTCATGGAATCTGTGCCGGTGGAAATCTCAATCAGAAGAGCGGAATTGCCGTCCTGAGATGGCTGCTTCCAGGTAAACACAGGAATACTGTCCGTCCCCTCTGATACAGACAATTCACGTCCGACTATCTTACCGTCTCCGTTTGTCCAGAGCCTGGACACCAGAGCGCCGGCCTCAGACTCAGGATCCTCCTCCGCTATATCGGCTAAAAGCTCCTCTATGCCTGCCTGAAACTGTGTATAACTGTCTTCTTCAGCAGCGCCTGCTTCCGCCCAGGAATCAAACAGGGCTTTCAGTTCCTGATCATCCTTTGCCGTGGTAAGTACCTCTTCCAGAATGGTATTCAGATCCGCCTCTGTGATCTGCGCTTCATATGCCGTACACTCCTCGCTGATTCCCTCCACAGAAACCTCTTCTTCCACAGAAGCGCCCTCGGTCATGTTGTCTATGATTATATTGCCGTACCGGTCAAGAAGCGTTCCTACAGTAGCTGAATCGGGAATCACATTCATAATATCAGACATTGTCTGGAAATACTGCTGCATTGCCTCGTCAGCACGCTCCGTCCCATACTCGTCCACGGTGGTGAATGTCATAGGCAGGATAACCCAGCTCGGGGAAAGCTCAGGAATCTGGAGATATTCTGTCAGATTCGACATATCAATCATGGCGTTCATCGTACAGAGCGCGGTATCATTCACAAGGAGGTCTGCCGCCATGGCCTCAATGCTGTCCTTGATCGATACATCCATATCCATAGAAATGGTATTCAGCCAGGAAAAATCCATGCCGGTCATCATTCCCAGCAGAGATTTGCCCGCATCCTCCGCAGTCAGGGTTACTGCAGCATTGCTGCCAGCCTTGGCCTTGTCCAGCTCCTCCGCGTAAGTATCCAAATACGCCTCCGCACCAGATACCAATTTATCTAATGCCGCTTTCTCTGCTTCCTGATAGGACGCCGCCGCGAATACTGTACTGCCGCCGGAAAGAACCAGCGCTGAAGCCGCGAATCCGGCCGCCGCCTTTTTCAAAACCTTTCTTGTGCGATTCATACGAATCCTCCTTTCATTGTCAAAAGCTTGTTAAGACATTTTCATATTATCATGATTTCTTCTCTTATTCAACATATTCTGACAAACAAAGATAATTTCTCAATATATTCTAGTATATTTCTCCATTTATATAAAAATACCTGGGAACAGTCTTTTATTCCATTGGAAATTTCTGCCTGTTCAGAATATTCTTTATTGTTTGTCTTAACATTTTCGCTGTTCACATGGATTATACTACAAAAAAAATCTCATCCTGTAACGATGAGATTTTTTTAGACATTTTTTTCATCCGGTCCGGCGCCTCCGGATACCGGTTCAATTTTCGGTTTTCAGCACAAAGCGGAGATTCATATAAATAAAATCCTTCATTTTTTCACGGAAATCCGGAATCTCAAGCTTCACCCCAGCCCTCTCAAGCGCATCCATCACCATCGGTCCCGCATTACAGTATCCATACATCCCCACGGCGTGATAGTGAACGGTCATTATCAGCTCGTACGCCTTCTTCTCTGATATCCCAAAATTCTGATAAAAAAGCACTGTAAGCTCATCTATCTGGCGATGAAAATCTTTTTTAAAAGCGGCAAGTTTTTCTATAGTAACATTGGTTTCAATAATAGAGCAAAGAATGGAAGAATATTTCAAATGCTCACAGTTGGCGTTCAAAATCCCGGCCCATACCTCCGCCGCTACCTCGGCGGAATATCCGCACCCGGGCGGAAACGCCGCTTTCAGGGCAGTGAAATACTCCCTCCATTTATCTCCGGTAAGCTCCAGAAAAATTTCTTCTTTTGTCGTCACATATTTGTAGAGATTTGCCCGGGACCAGGATAACCGCTCCGCGACCGTGGTCAGAGTGATCTCGTGATAGGGTCTCTCCGAAAACTGAGCGTCCGCCGCTTTTTTTATTTCCGACATCCGTTCTACTTTTTGGCCGCTGCTTCTGGCCCGGATAAAATCTGTCATAATACTCCCCTGCTTTTCTGAAAATCTGAGGCAACTGAATCTCATTTGCCTGTTTCCGGCCTATGGCCTCTGGTATCATTTCAGCAGCTTGTCAGCAACCGTCTCGAGAGTTTCACGGATCTTGATATGCTGCGGACAGGCCTCCTCGCACTTGCCGCATTTGATACACTCAACAGCCTGCTTCTTTCCATGCCCGCCTACCAGCCACTGCTCCTGATGCCTTGCCATATCCGCATTTCCATATAATGTAAGATAGTTCATTGCTGTGAACGAGCCTGAGATCCCGATGTCCTTCGGGCAGACCTTCGCGCAGTAATTACAGGAGGTACAGGGAATCAGCGGAATACGCGCCAGTTCTTCCCGCGCTTTTTCCAGCGTCTCTTTCTGCGCGTCACTGAGCCCGTGGAAATCTTTCATATAGGAGAGATTGTCATTCATCTGTTCCATGCTGCTCA
Organism: Candidatus Blautia faecipullorum; assembly: GCA_019115125.1. Lineage (GTDB taxonomy): Bacteria > Bacillota > Clostridia > Lachnospirales > Lachnospiraceae > Blautia_A > Blautia_A faecipullorum. Next base: position 16,349 of record DXEG01000064.1, on the reverse strand, counting down.
TGCCGGAAAGAACCGTGATCACGCCCTCCAGATCAGCCGCGAAGCGGATAGCCCAGGAGGCCGCGGAAGATCCGGGCTCCGTATCTCTCAGTATTTTTTGCACGGATTCAGGCGGAGTCGCCAGCATACCGCCCTTGACCGGTTCCATGATAATAACCGGTTTGCCATGCTTCCTCGCCACCTCGTAGCAGGCTCTGGACTGAACCGCAGGGTTTTCCCAGTCCGCGTAATTGATCTGGAGCTGTACGAATTCCATCTCCGGATGGGCGTTCAGAATCGCCTCCAGTTCCTCCGGAGTGGAGTGGAAGGAGAATCCCATATGCCTGATCTGGCCCTGATCCTTTTTCTCCCGGATCCAGCTCCACATATCAAAATCATCAAAGTAATGAGTACGTCCTTCTCCAAGATTATGAAGAAGATAAAAATCAAAATATCCGGCGCCGGTCTGCTTCAGGGAGGTCTCAAACTGGGCGACGGCCTCCTCTCTTGTTTTGCAGTTGATCCATGCCGCGTTTTTGGTAGCAAGCTGGAATTTATCCCGGGGATAACGCTCCACCAGAGCCTGACGGATCGCGTCCTCGCTTCCCGCGTAAGCCCAGGCCGTGTCAAAATAGGTAAATCCGGCGTCCATAAAGGCGTCCACCATAGCCTTTGTCTCTTCTATGTCGATCACGCCGTCCTTCTGCGGCAGACGCATCAGGCCGAATCCAAGTTTTTTAATTTCTTCTCCCAAATAAGACATTATTTCTCCTTTCCGCACGCTGCGCGTACCTGAAACCCTTTGCTTTCATGTTATCATTTCTTTCGCATTTAAGAAACGTTATGTATCTTATTTGTAATTTAACACTCGGTTCGTCATTTGTCAATCCCCATTCCCAGATTCTTTACCTCTGCAGTATCCGTTCAGTCCGCACCATTTGTAAAACCGCACAGCGTGCTTACTGCGGCTGCCCTTTGCCGATCTCAGGGTTCCGATCCCGCCAGCGCGCTTTCGCCGGTCTCATAATCAATCTCAACTCCCGGCTCTACATTATACACAAACACATGAAAGCTGATCCCCTGTCCTTCATCTTCCACAGAGTAGCCCTCCATTTCCACTCCCCTGGCTACCAGCTCATCTTCCTCAAATACCGGCGTCACCTGGTATAAAACATGATTGTCCGTCTCATCTATGTACTCCGCCACCATATTTTCAAACGGCAGCATACCTTCCACATTCATGTAGCGGGTTCCGGTAATCAGATTCTTTTCATTGGCATTTTCGCCGGTAAGCTGATAGCCGATCAGATGGCAGCGGTTATAGAGACTTTCACCGTCAACAAAATTGTACTGTGCCTGTATCCAGCCCGTAGGCTTCACCTGGCTGATGCTCTCCCGCTCTCCCTCCGGCATCAAATCGCTGCCGATGTTGGCGCAGGCTGTCTGGCAGCGCCCCAGCCTGTCGAGATCGCTGTAGCTTTCAAAGGAAACCTCTGTCTTTTCCTCCTGGGGAAATTCCGGGATGTTATTATTTATATAAACATAGGGATCTCCGTCGTATTCCGGCACCTCCTCAACAGATTCTATAGGATCTGACAGATATACGGCCCCGTTCCTGCTGTCGAGAGGCAGTTTGTCATAAAATATCAGAATCAGGCACGCGGCAATCAGCGCCGGAAGGCTCAGCCGCTGCTTTTTTCTCCTGTTTCCACGTCGGTTTCTTCGTTTTTTCTGCGTCATTTTTCTTCTCCCCTGTCTTTCATTTTTTTCCGTCCTGAATATCCCTGTATGTATCAGTTCAGCAGCTCATACGACGCTATTATAACAGAACGCCTGAAATATTGACAAGGAGATTCCTCCCTGCTATCATTATTTCGATAAATACAGCAATCTGTTCAAAACTCAGAAAGGAATCTGATACTCATGCATCCACTAAGAAAAATCTATTGCAGAACATTTCAGAAAGTATTCCGTATCGCAATCCCTCTTCTCCCTTACCGGAAGCCCAAAATCGCCGGAAGCGTCAGCGAGCTCCCGGATATTATACGGAAGCACAAATGCACCCGCGTGCTCATTATCACCGATCAGGGCATAACAAAGCTCGGGCTGTCCAAACGTCTGGAAAAGACCTTAAACCGTGAAGAAATCCCCTACACACTCTACGACCGTACAGTCGCCAATCCTACTACCGCCAATGTAGCGGAAGCTCTTGAACTGTATATCCAGGACGGCTGCGACGCGATCATCGGCTTCGGAGGCGGCTCCAGCATGGACTGCGCGAAAGCCGTAGGCGCCAGAGCCGTGAAGCCGCGCCAGTCTCTCGCGCAGATGAAAGGGATCCTGAAAATACACAAAAAACTGCCTCTGCTTATGGCCGTTCCCACTACCGCCGGAACCGGAAGCGAGACAACGCTTGCTTCCGTCATCACAGACGCCCAGACCCGCCACAAATACGCCATCAATGACTTCCCGCTGATCCCCAGATACGCCGTACTGGACCCGAAGGTAACTCTGAGCCTTCCGCCCTTCATTACAGCCACTACGGGAATGGACGCCCTTACCCACGCGGTAGAGGCGTATATCGGCAATTCCACTACCATTGATACCAGAAAGGACGCTCTGAAGGCTGTAAAGCTTATATTTGAGAATCTGAACGACGCCTATGCCCGCGGAGAGGATGTTACCGCCAGACGGAATATGCTTCACGCCTCCTTCTATGCAGGCTGCGCCTTCACCAAATCCTATGTGGGCTATGTCCATGCGGTGGCACATTCTCTGGGCGGAGAATACAACGTTCCCCACGGCTATGCCAACGCGGTGCTCCTGCCTATGGTGCTGAGAGAATACGGCCCCTGCATTTATAAAAAGCTGGCGAAGCTTGCCGCCGCCGCGGGAACCGCCGGCAAAGATACTCCCGAGGATGAGGCTGCCGAAAGCTTTATCAGGGCCATTGAGGAAATGAAGGAACGCTTCGGGATCGGCAATACCATTCCTGAAATCCAGGAAACAGATATCCCAAAGCTGGCTCATTACGCGGACAAGGAAGCAAATCCCCTCTATCCGGTTCCCCGCCTTATGAACGCGCAGGAGCTGGAGAGGTTTTACTATATGCTGATGGAAAAACCATCCGGGGACGGGGATTCCCGGATATCTGACAGGGAGGTGTCTTCAGATGAATGAAACAGCAATAAAAGAACTTACACAGCGGCAGCGCAGCTTTTTTCTGACAGGAGCTACTCTCCCTGTCTCTGTGAGGATCGAGGCGCTGCAAAAGCTGAAAAGAAGCATACAGGCACATGAAGAGGAGATCAACCAGGCGCTGAAGGCCGATCTGGGCAAAAGTCCCTTTGAGTCCTATATGTGTGAAACGGGTCTGGTGCTCAGCGAACTCAGCTACATGATCCGCCATACGCCCTCCTACGCAAAGGAAAAAACGGTGCGCACTCCTCTGGCCCAGTTTTGCTCCAGAAGCTACAAAAAACCCTCTCCTTACGGCGTAGTTCTGATCATGAGTCCCTGGAATTATCCCTTCCTTCTGAGCATCGATCCGCTGATCGACGCCATCGCGGCAGGAAATACGGTTATTATTAAGCCAAGCGCTTACTCGCCCCACACCAGCCGTATCATAGAAAGAATCGTCAGTGAATGCTTCGACCGCTCACATGCGGCTGTGGTCACCGGGGGACGGGCGGAAAACACCTGCCTTCTGAACGAGCATTTTGACTATATCTTTTTTACCGGAAGTCAGCATGTAGGCCGGGAGGTTATGGAGAAGGCTTCCCGTTTCCTTACTCCTGTCACTCTTGAGCTCGGAGGAAAAAGTCCCTGCATCGTAGAAAAAACCGCCAACCTCAGACTCGCCGCCAGAAGAATTGTTTTCGGCAAATACTTAAACTGCGGGCAGACCTGCGTGGCGCCGGATTATATATACTGCGACAGAGAGATCAAGGACGAGCTGATCCGCCAGATCAAAAAACAGATCAAACGGCAGTATTCCTCTTCACCGCTGGAAAATAAAAACTACGGAAAAATCATTAATGAAAAGCATTTTTCCAGAATTCTTGGTCTTATAGACAGCCAGAAGGTAGTTCACGGCGGAGAAAGCAATCCTGACACGCTCCAGATCGCGCCCACCGTTATGGACAACGTTACCTTTGAAGACGCTGTTATGCAGGAAGAGATCTTCGGTCCTCTGATGCCGGTCCTCACCTATGATTCCCTGGACGAAGCCATCCAAAAAATCAATTCCATGGCTCATCCTCTGGCCCTCTATATTTTTACTTCAGACAGGGCTGCCGCGGACAAGGTCACTTCCCGGTGCGGCTACGGCGGGGGATGCGTCAACGACACCATCATCCACCTTGCCACCAGCGAAATGGGCTTCGGCGGCTTCGGCGAAAGCGGAATGGGCTCTTATCACGGAAAAGAAGGCTTCGATACCTTCACCCACTATAAAAGCATCGTAGATAAAAAAACATGGCTTGATCTGCCTATGCGTTATCAGCCGTATCGGAAAATAAACGAAAAGCTTCTGAGGAAGTTCCTGAAATAAGGAACTTCCCCGGAAGCTTTTTATCATTGCAGAACGCGTTTGACCGCCTTCTCAGCCTCGCCCAAAAAAGAAAGAGAACCGAAAATAACGATCACATCCTCCGGGGACGACTGCTCCAGAGTCTTTTTTACAGCGCTGTAAATACTTCCGGCGGCTTCCACGGAAGGATTCACCTTCGCCACCTCGGCCCTCAGCCTCTCCGCGGGCATTGCCCGCTCATTGTCCGGGGTCTCCACAGTAATAATATGCCCGGCCAGAGGGGCGGTCAGCTCAATCACTTTTTCATAATCCTTGTCGCGGAACATCCCGAAAATATAGCGAAGAGTCCGTCCTGAAAAATATCTCTCCAGAGATTTTCTGAGTTCTCCCGCCGCCGCCGGATTATGCGCTCCGTCCAGGACCACTGTGGGGGATTTTTCGATCACTGTAAATCTTCCCCGCCACACGGTCTCTCTCATTCCGGCATATACGTCTGCATCCGGGATCTCCATTCCCATTTCCCGGAGAGCGTCCACGGCTTCAAGAGCCGCCGCGGCATTTTGGATCTGGTAGCTTCCGGCCAGAGAAATCCTGACATTTTTCCACTGCCTGTATGAAAAGCACTGCTCTTCGCAGCCATACTGTATTTCTGACAGACTCGCCGGATCCACTGCATAAAGGCGGCAGTCCCGCTCCCTGCAGACTTCCCTGATCACCTTTTCGGCCTCCGGCTCCTGCACGGAGGACACAACACTGGTTCCCGGCTTGATGATGCCCGCCTTCTGAACGGCGATCTTTTCCAGCGTATCTCCCAGAAATTCCATATGATCCATACTGACAGGGGTCATAATTTCCAGAATGGTGGTTTTCACAATATTGGTGGCGTCCAGAGCGCCTCCCATACCTGTCTCCAGCACAACTACGTCACAGTTTCTTTCCCGGAAATACAGCCATGCCAGAGCGGTCTCCGTTTCAAAAGAAGTAGGCGCGGCCAGACCGTCCCTCTCCATGGAATCTGCCGCCTCCTTCACTCTGGAAGTCAGACGCGCCAGCGCCTCCTTTTCGATCCGCTCCCCGTCCACCTGGATACGCTCCCGGTAGGAAAAAAGCGTGGGGGATACGTATCTTCCTGTACGGCATTCCGCCTTTGTCAGTATCGAAGAGAGATACGCAAGAACGGAACCTTTTCCGTTGGTTCCCGCAATATGGATAAATTTCAATTCATCCTGAGGATTCCCAAGTCTCCTCATCAATTCTCTTATGCTTTCAAGTCCCAGCACGCTTCCGTACTTTGAGACCTCTTTTAAATATTTTCTTGCTTCTTCGTAATTCATAATTTCTCCCATTCCGGCGGATTCCCGCGTTCTTTATGTCCGCATCCGTCTGTCGTTGGTTTCTTTGCTGTAAAATTCTCTTTTCGCGCTGTACATTTTTTTCTCAGCGGCTTTGATCAGCATATCGATCAAAAACTCCCCAGATTCCCAGTGAACTCCCACGGAAACATATATTTTCTTTTCTTCCAGATTTTTTTCGATATCCCGGGTTTTCCTGGTTACCTCATCCTCTTCCATATCCATAGCAAAAATCACGAATTCATCTCCGCCGATACGGTAAGCGTACTGCTCTCCGAACTTTTCCAGAATCTGCTCGGACACCGTCCGGAGCATTTCATCCCCCGCGTCGTGTCCGCTGGAATTATTCAGCTCATGCAGGCCGTTTACGTCAATGTAGATACAGGCCAGAGATTTCTTGAACATATCTGGAAAAGAACGCAGGTCTGTCTCGTAGCGGTTTCTGTTATAAAGTCCTGAAAGGACGTCCTTTTCTCCTTTTTCTTTTATGGCGTTGTATGACCATATATTATCGCAGAACATCTCAAAACTAAAGCTTACGATCTTCAGATCTGCTGAACTGATATGACGGTTCGCTATATTGAATCCGGCCAAAACTCCCCCGACGGTTCCATCTTTTGCCTCTATCGCAACCGCTATGATATTTTTAATGCCGCAAAGATCCGCCTTGTGCAGCACCGCGCTCACTTCCTCCGGAGTAGAGGCCTCAAAGCTTCTTCCGCCTTTTTCAAAATACTTCCGCAGATCTTTAAAAATATCCCTGAAAATCTTATTCTCTGTTTCTTCTTTTTGACTCCATATGAAGGATGCACTGCTGCCGATCTGCTCCTCCATAAAGAAACCAACTGTTTCCGCAGAGATAATATAGCCGATCTTTTCCAGCGCCTTTTCCATATTCTCCCGCTTTTCATGGGCGTTAAACAGAAGCTTTTCCACATCATATATATAACTGACTGTATCAAGCTGTCTCTGCTTTTCCTCCGCCGCCTGACGGCTGATCCTCAGCATCCAGAGAAAATATACTACGAAACACAGACTCTCAAAACCTATAAAAATATTCAGGATATTTTTAATTTCATTCGCGCTTGAAAAAACAAGCGTTTCCGGTACAGATAATGCCGCCCTCCACTGATTGATTCCTACAGGGGCGTAGTAAAAATATAAATATTCCCCTACGGTCTCCGACACAAAAGCCACATATCCGGGTTTTCCTCCCGGGAGATCCCGCGTTAACTGTTCATACTGATATCCGCTGGCCATAGTCCGGGTTCCCAATTCCTGCGTGTTGCCCAGGCGCTTATGCCAGGTATCGATCAAAAAATCACCTGTTGCGCCGTCGATCAGATAAAATGCAGCTTCTCCTCCATATGGATGCGTCTGCATTTTCTCCGGAAGCTGTTCCAGATCAATGATTCCGCACAGAATGGCTTTTGTCTCGCCGTTCTGTACTACAGGCACACAATTACGAAGAATCATTTTTTCTTCGTCTCTTAAATCTGTTTCACGGCCTGAAATATGCGCGCCAAGAGCCGCCTCTTCCTCAAAAGATAAACGTCCCTCTGCATTGACAGACTGCCCGTCTTCTGTCAGCACTGAATTATCCGGCAAAAGCAGTTCTATTCCTGACAGCATACCTGTGGCAGAATAAGAATCCAGCATACTCCAAAGATCCTGCGCCGGAAGTTCCTCATGGTATTCTGAAATGGCTCTGGCCATCAGCTCAAGATTTTCTGTGTCCCTCTCAAAATTCGCCTCAATATTCTGGATCAGTTCCTCCGTCTCATCATCAAGCCTGTCAAAACATTTTTCTTCCTCATATGTATTGATGTTCCTGACGACTATTACAGAAGCCGCCGCCATCAGAATGATCAATGCAAGCGTTACAGCCATGGACTTCTGCCAGTGGATTTTTTTCATATAACATACCTTCTTTTTCCGAAACGGCAAATACACCTGAAATGATCATTTGATCCTCTTGTGTCCTGCGTCCCAGTATCTTATAAATATCAAGACTATAGTAGTCCTTTTTTTTCAGATAATCAATGATTTTTTCGAATTAATAAAAAATCAAAGTCCTCTGCTTCCATGGGACGGTAATAAAAAAATCCCTGAATCTCATCACATCCTAAATTCGCCAGGAAATCAGCCTGCTCCTGCTGCTCCACTCCCTCCGCCGTGATCTGCATTCCCATGCTGCGAACCATCTCCATGGCAGAGCGAAGAACTGTTTCCTCTGCCTCCGAACTGATCAGATCGATCAGGCTCTTGTCAAACTTGACGCCATGGAACAGGTCTTTTCGCAGATTGGCAAGGTTGGAATTTCCCCGCCCAAAATCGTCCATCAGCATATAGAATCCCGCCTGCCGAAATGCCCTGATGATTTTCATTACATCCGCCCGAACCGATTCCTCTGTGATCTCCAGATAAACACAGCTTTGATCGATCCCCGCACGTTCCAGGATCTGCTGATACCTATGTACAATGTCCGGCGCCAACAGACTTCCGCGGGAAATATTGACTGAAACCGGAACAATAGCCAGTCCCTCCTCCAGCCATTTTTTCTGCTGTAGACAAACTTTTTCAAACACATATTCATCCAGCCGCGCAATTTTCCCCCGTTCCTCCAAAAGCGGAATGAACCTCTCCGGAGAAATGATCCTGCCGTCTTTACCCCGCCAGCGTGTCAGAGCCTCTGCGCCGCTGACGTAGTTTCCGAGAACATGATGCTTAGGCTGATACCAGATTTCAATTCCGCTGTTCTCCAGCGTCCGGTCAAACTCATCCAGCAGGAGGAGCGTATCCGTAAGTTCAATGGCCGCCCGTTCATCATAAGCGTGATAAAGGGTCCTCTCCAGCTTAGCAAGGTTTTTAGCAAACATCGCTCTTCCGCGGAGACGTTCAATGGTCACATTAGCTTCTGCCACGCAGTATCCAAATACAGGTTTATTTTGATTGATATAGAAATTCCTGAGCTTTTCAAGAATCTGTTCCTTTAATTTTACGCATACTGTCCCGGCTTCATCCTCTTTCAGTCCGGGATAGAAAAATATGAACTGATCATCGGATACCCTGGCGGCGATTTTGTTAAATTCATCCTTTTGAGCAAACATCCTGCCCAGCTCACGAAGAAGCTCATCGCCTTTCCTTGCGCCAAAATACCGGTTGATCATCTTAAACTCCATGATATCACAGACGATCAGAATTCCGCCTCTGACCGGCAGACGTTCGAATTCTTTCTTAAAGGCTTCATAGTTGGCTTCTCCCGTGAGAAAATCCTTATAAGCCAGACGCTCCAATTCCTGTTTCTGCCGATGCTGCATACGCAGCAAAAAGAAAATCAAAACCGTCACATAGGTAAGCACCAACACCAGAAGAAGGAGTACAGGGTAAAAGAGATTGTTAATCCGCTTTTCCACATTATTTTCAGGCAGCGTGCTGAGCATACTGATAGAAATTTCGGATCCATGACTCTGAAGGGCAATCGGCAGGCAGTAGCTGAACCGTCCTTCGCCCAGAATCCTGTAAAAGCCCCCGCCTTCCTGAGAGTTGAGTAAATTCTCCGCCAACTGATCCGCGAATTCCTGATTATCCGCATCATCTTCCTTCAGGCGTACAAAAATATTCTCGCCTACTGAAAACATACATCTTTCCGATGCCGCTACAACGTTCCCGTCCTGATCCATAAGACAGAATCTGGCCTGACCGTCAAAGGCCCCTGTATCCAACAGAGCGGCTATACTTTTTGTACTGAATACCTGATAGAGAAATCCAACAGGCAGATCTTCATTTTTATACACAGGAATACTAAGAACAATCCCTTCCCACTGACCCCCGTCCGGCGACTCAACTGGAGTTTTGATAATAGAAATGCCTTTTAATATATTTTCATGGAACAGATTGTTGCCTGACAGATCTACATCCAGGCCTATACTGTTCCATCCTGTGCCGGAAGCGTCAAGATATCCGATCCATTCAAAGTTATAAAGATCTTTCCGGTTTTGCTGGTACTGGATCCTTTCCCGCCACGAGTCTTCCTGCCCTTCATTCATAAGCAGCCAAACACTGTTCAGATAATCCACCCTGCTTTGTAGCATTTCTGTAATCGCTTTGGAACTTTCGGCAGACACATTGCGCAGAGTATAGTAAGACTCCGAACCAATATCACGGCGAAAATTATCGACCAGAAAGAGACTTCCCACAGCCAGCATTACTGTCAGGCAGATAATAAAGGTAATATTGGTAAGCTTATAGATGTGCTTCTCTTTTTTGAAATGGAAATTTTTGATGGAAAACACTTAGATCCAGCCCTCCTCTCCGGAGCATCTTTTGTGATATAGATTATCATACACCCCCCCCCTAAAAAAATCCAGTTATTTTGACAAATCTGTAAAATGCCAATTTTATCGCCAAAACAGCGTTTCCGGTTTTTGTAAGAACAAAAAAATAAGACCTCATACTGCGGCTTTATCCACAGTACAAGGTCTGTATTTCATATTTTAGGGCAAGTTTTTTGGCTATTTTACATTGCCCTTTGACACAAATGCAGAATTATGCGTTCTTCTCAGCAATCGCTGCCTGTGCTGCTGCAAGGCGTGCGATCGGTACACGGAACGGTGAGCAGGATACATAATTCAGGCCGATCTTATGGCAGAACTCTACGGAAGACGGATCTCCGCCGTGCTCGCCGCAGATACCTACATGCAAGTTCGGATTAACCGGTTTGCCAAGCTCGATAGCCATCTTCATCAGCTTGCCAACGCCTACCTGATCCAGTTTTGCGAACGGATCGTTCTCAAAGATCTTAGCGTCATAGTATGCGTTCAGGAACTTACCAGCATCATCACGGGAGAATCCGTAGGTCATCTGAGTAAGGTCGTTTGTACCGAAGCAGAAGAAGTCAGCCTCTTTTGCGATCTCGTCAGCAGTAAGAGCCGCTCTCGGGATCTCGATCATTGTACCAACCTCGTACTTCAGATCAACGCCTGCAGCAGCGATTTCAGCGTCTGCTGTATCAACTACCACTTTCTTCACATATTTCAGCTCTTTGATATCGCCTACCAGCGGAATCATGATTTCCGGGCATACATTCCAGTCTGCATGAGCCTTCTTAACGTTGATTGCCGCACGGATAACAGCCTTGGTCTGCATCTTGGCGATTTCCGGATAAGTAACTGCAAGACGGCATCCACGATGACCCATCATCGGGTTGAACTCGTGCAGAGAATCAATGATCGTCTTGATCTGATCTACAGTCTTGCCCTGAGCGTCAGCCAGTTTCTTAATATCTTCTTCGTCAGTAGGAACGAACTCATGAAGAGGCGGATCCAGGAAACGGATCGTAACCGGGTTGCCTTCCAGAGCTTCATACAGCTTCTCGAAGTCTCCCTGCTGTTCCGGAAGGATCTTCTCAAGAGCCGCTTCTCTCTCTTCTACTGTCTCAGAGCAGATCATCTCACGGAAAGCGTCGATTCTGTTGCCCTCGAAGAACATATGCTCTGTACGGCAAAGTCCGATACCTTCTGCGCCCAGCTCGCGTGCCTTCTTAGCATCAGCCGGAGTATCTGCGTTTGTACGAACCTTCATGGTTCTGTATTTGTCTGCCCATGCCATAATTCTTCCGAATTCTCCGGCGATGGTAGCGTCAACTGTCGGAATGATTCCGTCATAGATATTACCGGTTGTTCCGTCGATGGAGATCGCGTCTCCCTCATGGAATTCTTTTCCTGCAAGCGTGAACTTCTTGTTCTCTTCATCCATAGCGATATCGCCGCATCCGGATACACAGCAGGATCCCATACCACGGGCTACAACGGCTGCGTGAGAAGTCATACCGCCGCGGACTGTCAGGATACCCTGAGCGGATTTCATACCTGTGATATCTTCCGGAGAAGTCTCAAGACGAACAAGAACGACTTTCTCGCCTCTTGCAGCCCATTCTACAGCGTCATCAGCAGAGAATACAACCTTACCGCATGCAGCGCCCGGAGAAGCTCCAAGTCCTCTTCCAAGAGGAGTAGCGGCTTTCAGCGCGGCAGCGTCGAACTGCGGATGAAGAAGTGTATCCAGGTTACGGGGATCGATCATCGCAACAGCCTCTTCCTCTGTTCTCATGCCTTCGTCTACAAGGTCGCAGGCAATCTTCAGAGCAGCCTGTGCTGTTCTCTTACCGTTACGTGTCTGAAGCATATACAGCTTACCATGCTCTACAGTAAACTCCATATCCTGCATATCTCTGTAATGCTTTTCCAGAGTATTGCATACTTCATTGAACTGCTTAAATGCTTCCGGGAATTTCTGCTCCATCTCAGAGATGTGCATAGGTGTACGAACACCTGCAACAACGTCCTCGCCCTGAGCGTTGGTCAGGAACTCACCGAACAGACCGTTCTCACCTGTAGCAGGATCACGGGTAAAGGCAACGCCTGTACCGCAGTCATCGCCCATGTTACCAAAGGCCATCATCTGTACGTTTACAGCAGTACCCCAGGAATACGGGATATCGTTGTCACGACGATATACGTTTGCTCTCGGGTTGTCCCAGGAACGGAATACGGCCTTGATCGCTCCCATTAACTGCTCCTTCGGATCAGTCGGGAAATCTGCGCCGATCTTTTCTTTGTATTCAGCCTTAAACTGGTTTGCCAGCTCCTGAAGATCCTCAGCGGTAAGATCAACGTCCAGAGTAACGCCTCTTTCGGCTTTCATTTTATCAATCAGCTCTTCAAAATATTTCTTGCCGACTTCCATAACTACGTCAGAATACATCTGGATGAATCTTCTGTAGCAGTCCCAAGCCCAGCGGGGATTGTTGGACTTCTCAGCCAGCACATTGACAACTTCTTCATTCAGACCAAGGTTCAGGATGGTATCCATCATACCCGGCATGGATGCTCTTGCGCCAGAACGAACCGAAACAAGCAGAGGATTTTCTTTGTCACCGAATTTTTTGCCGGTAACTCCTTCCATTTTGGTGATTGCTTCCATGATCTGAGCCATGATCTCATCGTTGATCTGTCTTCCGTCCTCATAATACTGAGTGCAGGCTTCTGTTGTGATTGTGAAGCCCTGGGGTACCGGAAGGCCCAATGAAGTCATTTCAGCAAGATTGGCACCTTTACCACCCAGAAGGTTTCTCATAGTCGCGTTACCTTCTGTAAACATGTAAACCCATTTTGCCATTTTACGTCTTCCTCCTATAAATTTGTTCTTTAAACATAGAAAATGTTTTCTATACGCACATAATTATTGTATAGATTTCTCCTCAAATAGTCAAGGAGAAACTGGGAAAAAGGGGAAAAACTTTGAAAAACTTCAAAGAATTCCCCCTTGAAATGATACTCTGTTCTTTTATCGTTTCTTTTTAAGATTCAAAACAAGATGTCTCGGAAGACCGTTCACCATGATCGGCTGATAATCTCCCTGGATCAGCGGTCTGATATAGTCCACAAAATCCTTGGTCACATAGGACGCGTCGCGGTTCATCCAGCTTCTCGGCACCAGCTTCTCCTCATTGGCAATGCGGTGTACGTCATAAATTCCTGTTTTCGCCATATAAGGATCGTCAGATACACGGTCAATGACGATCATTTTTCCTGTGTCGCCCTCGTCCGCAGCCTTTACCGCTGCTCCGCCTACCATAAAGGCTTCGTCTATATCCACTCTGGACGCCATATGAGACGCGCTTCTCTGGAGTGTGGACAGTTCCACTGCCCTTGTCTTGCAGCCACATTCCGCCGCCAGGAAATTCGCCAGATAGGTTGCGGTACCGGTAAGCTGCTTATGTCCGAAGGCGTCTACGTAGTCTCCGGAATTTCCAAGCTCGCAGACATATCTTCCGTCCGCCAGACGGATTCCTTCTGAGACTGCGATCACTACGGATGATTTCTTTTTGATCAGCTCTTTTACCTTCACAAGGAATTTCTCGATATCAAAGGGAACCTCCGGAAGATAAATGAGATCCGGCCCGTCGCAGTCCTCTGTCTTGGCAAGGGCCGTGGCGCCGGTCAGCCATCCTGCGTTCCTGCCCATTACTTCCATGATCGTGATCATGCTCTTTTTATAAGTGAGTCCCTGAGCGTCCCGGATAATTTCCTTGGTGGAAGCTCCGATGTACTTCGCGGCGCTTCCAAAGCCAGGCGTATGGTCGGTAAGAGCCAGGTCGTTGTCAATGGTCTTCGGCACTCCGAGAAACTTCTGGGTCTGGCCTGTAAGAATGGCGTAATCCGAAAGCTTTTTGATGGTGTCCATGGAATCATTGCCGCCGATATAGATAAAAGCGTCGATATCCAGCTTATTCAGAATCTCAAAGATTTTTTCATAGATTCCCTTATCCTCATGGATCTCCGGAAGCTTAAAGCGGCAGGAGCCCAAAAACGCGGAGGGAGTTCTTTTCAGCAGTTCAATATCCAGCTCCGAGTGGATCTGGGTGGAAAGATCAATATACTGCTCGTCTAAAAGCCCCTGTACTCCGTGGAGCATTCCGTACACCTTGTCAAAGCCACGCTCGATCGCATTCTTATAAACCCCTGCCAGGCTGGAATTGATCACTGCCGTGGGGCCTCCTGACTGTCCTACGATGATGTTTCTTTTTTTTGCCATAATAATATTCCCTTCTTTCAAACGACATATAATAGTAGATTTTAACAAAGCGGTGCGAGAAAGTCAAGAAGCCAGTGTATAAAATGCAATATAATCACACATATATTTCAAAATAATTATGCATTATATACATTTTGTTAAATTTTAGAGACTATAACATTATTTTTGAGATTCAAAATATATATGTATCATAAAATATGCTCTCTCACGAATAAACAGCTTTTATTTCACTGTTTATCCGAAAGAGAGCATACAGCTTTTTTACATGCCCGCCGCGTCAGAATACAAATTTATCGGCAAAGTAAGCGTCCAGCTCGTCGATCTTGACGCGAACCTGCTCCATGGTGTCGCGGTCGCGGACTGTTACCGCGCCGTCTGTCTCGGAATCAAAATCGTAGGTCACGCAGAAGGGAGTTCCGATCTCGTCCTGTCTTCTGTACCGTTTTCCGATATTGCCGCGGTCGTCATATTCACAGTTATACTTCTTGCTGAGCTGCTGATAAATCTTCTCAGCGCCCTCGTTCAGCTTCTTGGAAAGAGGAAGCACGCCGATCTTAACCGGAGCCAGGACCGGATGGAAATGAAGAACGGTGCGGACGTCGTTTTTCTCCGCGTCCAGAACTTCCTCGTCATACGCGCTGCAGAGGAAGGCGAGAACCATACGGTCAGCGCCCAGAGACGGCTCGATCACATAAGGAACATATTTCTGTTTCTTTTCATCATCAAAATAGGTCAGATCCTGACCGGAAACATTCTGATGCTGAGTCAGGTCGTAATCCGTTCTGTCAGCGATTCCCCAGAGCTCGCCCCATCCGAAGGGGAAGAGGAATTCCACGTCTGTGGTGGCCTTGCTGTAAAAGCTCAGCTCCTCCTTATCGTGGTCGCGGTAACGAACCTCATCTTCCTTCAGCCCAAGAGAGCTGAGCCAGTCAAGACAGAATTTCTTCCAGTAAGCAAACCACTCCAGATCTGTATCCGGCTCACAGAAGAATTCCAGCTCCATCTGCTCAAATTCACGGGTACGGAAGGTAAAGTTTCCCGGTGTGATCTCATTGCGGAAGGACTTTCCGATCTGGCCGATGCCGAAGGGGATCTTCTTCCTGGAGGTACGCTGTACGTTTTTGAAGTTTACGAAAATACCCTGGGCTGTTTCCGGCCTTAAATACACAGTATTCTTGGCGTCCTCGGTAACGCCCTGGAACGTCTTGAACATCAGGTTGAACTGACGTATATCTGTAAAATTGTGTTTGCCGCAGGTGGGACAGGGAACCTCATGCTCCTTGATGAAATCCATCATCTGCTCCTGAGACCAGGCATCCACGCTTCCCTCAAGGGCGATTCCATGCTCCTCGCAGTAATCCTCGATCAGCTTATCCGCGCGGAAACGCTCATGACATTCCTTACAGTCCATCAGAGGATCGGAAAATCCGCCCAGATGTCCGGAAGCCACCCAGGTCTGCGGATTCATCAGGATCGCGCAGTCTACGCCTACATTGTAGGGAGACTCCTGGATAAATTTCTGCCACCAGGCACGTTTTACATTGTTCTTCAGCTCTACGCCCAGATTGCCGTAGTCCCAGGTATTCGCGAGACCTCCGTAAATCTCGGAACCGGGATATACGAATCCTCTTGCCTTTGCCAGAGCCACGATCTTTTCCATTGTCTTTTCCATGGTATGCTATCTCTCCTAATTATAATAATCAAATCTTTTTTATTATACTCGTATCATTCGGCTTTTTCAACCAAAATCACACGAGCGCAGCGGTAAAGAATAAAATATTAAAATCAATTGTTTCTCATCCTGATTTTGTATTTGTGTGATATAAAACACATATACAACAAAATCCAGATGAGTTATCCACATTCCATGAGTATGGTTCACCCATCCT
>DXEG01000063.1 GCA_019115125.1 Candidatus Blautia faecipullorum | reverse complement strand
ATCATTGAACTCATCATACAGACTCCTTATGTTTTTTCTCGTCAATTAAACAATAAGATAAATCTGTATGATTGGGAAGAGGTTTCGATCTCTTCCCTTTATTTTTGCCAATGATAATTATACTCTAAGATAATTTGCAGATTTATTCTAAAAAAATCTAGCGGGGATTTCTCCCCGCTAAAATCTTTTATACACATCTCCACGGTTATCTATATTTTCAACCGTGATAACTTTTATCCCGTCATCTACTGTATACAATACTCGATAATTTCCGACACGCATACGATACATTTCCTGGCCTCTTAACTTTTTTATATCAGTTCCATCCGGTAATCTGCAGATTGCTTTTATCAATCTTTCCTGCGTTTTCTTTCCCTGTTTTCTAATAAATTTTTCGGCTTTCTTTTCAATAATTATCTGGTATTTCATATTGTTATCCCCAATTCAGCCGCTAAATCTTCAATCAATATTCCATGTCCATCATTTACTTTTTCAGCCTCCTCAATCATTCTTAAATCCCACTCGTCCGGTTCTACTTCCTCTATCTCTGATTTTTCAGTGGTCAATCCCTGAATATATCCAATCACATATGCTATTTTATTTTCTGGCAAAGCCTCTATTAATTGAATCGCTCTTTCTCTGTCACTCATTTTTCAATCCCTCTCTTTCTATTTTTTCGTTGACTGCTGATATAATAAAACTGTTCAGACTTTTCGCTCCAGTTGACATAATTTTTTCTTTCGTTCCTTTCGGAAATCTAGTTAAAACTTTATCATATCTTTTCTTTTCAAATTTTGCTGTAGCCCTCTTTTGTGCCTCTGATACTGGCATAAATACATCTCCTTATATATCGTATCTATATATTATGATAGCGTTATATAATAAACTTGTCAACAAATAGTTACTTGAGTTTCCGCAGTTCTGTTCACGGAACAACCGTGCGCGACTGATTGTTATCCACAACTTAAAAAAATCCTAAAAATATAAGGAATCCTATTCCTTTTTGATGTAAAACTTTAAATACCTCTGTATCTGGCTCTTAAAAAAAAATATACTCTCATGATGTCACTACCGGTTTTCCGTCTTTATCCAGTAAGGGTGTAAAACCTGCTGCATTTCCATTTCTATGAAACACATAATTTACACCTGTTTCTGTATCAACCCATATCTCAACCACATCAATAGATCCTTGCTGATAAACCTTTTTAAAACGTTCCATAAATAATCCTCCTGAATTCAAATTTGCTGATCATATTATAGCAAATAACCGCTTAAATGAAAATATATAAAAATCAAACAGTGAAATGCAAAAACTGCGAAAAACACTCAAAAAATTTAGTAAAAACAGATGGAATCATATAATTATCTATGATAAAATATTTTTGTATACAGGATAATCATCATCAAGATAATAATCCCCCACAGGAGGAGAAAAATGCTCTGTCATTTGATTATTGATCTAAGCTGATATCTCTGTGCAAGGTCTGATGAGGGGACGAAGCCTGCACAGAGTAAAAATTTTCGTCCTGCATCGGATTTTGCGCGAACAGATTTCATAAAAAATCTAAATCAGATAAGGAGCGAAATTCGATGAAACAATTTCATAAATATATTATATTTTGGTTAAGCCAGAGTATTTCACAGTTAGGAAGCGCAATGACAAGCTTCGCGCTTATCTTATGGACCTATGAGCAGGAACATTCTGCAATGGCGGTTTCCCTTATGTCGTTCTGCAGCTATATTCCCTTTGTCCTTGTGAGTCTGATCGCCGGCTCTTTTGTTGACAGACATAACAAAAAAGCCGTTCTGCTGCTGTCTGACAGCATTGCGGCGGTATGCTCTCTGGGAGTGCTCATTTTGTCGCTGGCCGGAAACCTGCGGGTATGGAATATTTACGCGGTCAATCTGGTCATCGGAACCATGAACGCGTTTCAGCAGCCCGCTTCGGCGGCTGCGGTGGGAAGGCTTGTCCCTCCGGAGAAGATTTCCACGGTAAGCGGAATGAACTCCTTCTCCGGCAGCCTTACGAATATTCTCTGTCCGGTTTTATCCGCGTTTATCTTTTCATTCGGAGGCCTGAAAATCATTTTGATGATCGATCTGGCAAGCTTTTTGACTGCTTTTCTCACTCTCGCATGTATCATTCATATTCCGGAGGAAAAAAGCGGGATACATAAGCAGTCCATATTCGCCGGGGTAAAAGAGGGACTTCGCTTTCTGGAAGGGGAAAGAGGCATTTTATACATTATGCTGACAATGGCGCTGATCAACTTCTTTTCACGGCTGACCTATGAGAATATCCTTTCTCCGATGATACTCGCCAGGAGCGGCGGCAGTAATGAAGCACTGGGAATTGTCAATGCTGTCATGGGTATCGGCGGGATTGCCGGAGGCATGATCGTCTCCTTTAAGAAAGCGGCGAAGAACAACGTAAGAATGATCTATTTTTCGGCAGCGTTCTCCTTCTTGTTTGGAGATATTCTTATGGCAGTGGGAAGAAACGCCTTTCTATGGTCTCTCGCGGGAACGGCCGCGAGCCTGCCGATCCCATTTATACAGGCAGGACAAAATGTGATCCTGTACAGCAGGATCCCTGCAGAAATGCAGGGAAGGGTTTTTGCCGTGAGAAACGCGGTACAATACTGCACGATTCCATTGGGAATTTTGCTGGGAGGTTTTTTGGCTGATTATGTATTTGAGCCTTTTATGAGGTCAGATCATCTGCTGTCCGGTTATTTGAGGATCCTCGTTGGCAGCGGCGACGGCTGCGGCATGGCGGTCATGTTTTTCATGACGGGAATATGCGGATTTTTGATAAGCTGTCTGGCATATCGAATACCTGCGATCCGAACGCTTGACAGGAACTGATCCCATCAGCGTTTATTCCGGAAGTCCAGGAGCCAAAAGCACGTTCCACAGATTTCATATTATTAAAAATACAGGGCTGCGGCGCGAAATAATTTTCGTATGCCCTCTCCTCAGCGGCAGGGTTTTATTCTTTCACCCTGTCTGCCCGGAGGGGAGCATATCCGGATTATTAGCGCCGCAGCCCCTTCTTGTCTTTGAAAACCGGGATTTTATTCTTTCTAAATGGATTGTCTGGAATCTTACATCAGTCCGGAAAACACGGAGGCGCCCGCCACCGTACAGAGGCCGCAGACCACGATTGCCAGACTGCTCATGGCTCCTTCCACCTCTCCCATTTCCATGGCCCTGGCGGTTCCAACCGCATGGGCGGAGGTTCCTATAGCCAGGCCGCGGGAAACGGCGTACCGGATCCTGAAAAGCTTACAGACAGCCTCTGCCGTCATATTTCCCAGAACTCCTGTTATGATGATC
The DNA here is from genome assembly GCA_019115125.1 of Candidatus Blautia faecipullorum. GTDB lineage: Bacteria > Bacillota > Clostridia > Lachnospirales > Lachnospiraceae > Blautia_A > Blautia_A faecipullorum. Next base: position 5,546 of record DXEG01000063.1, on the reverse strand, counting down.
GCCGCCACCGTAATAGTCACATATCCTCCCAGCTCCTCAGAAACGCCCATTCCAATAGCTGTTGTGATAGATTTTGGAAGGAGGGTGACATATTCCTCGTGACTCAGCCCGAAAATGACCGCCATGACAAAAATAGAACCCAGGCTGGCCAGCACTCCGGACAAAATCCCGATCATAATGGCGGCCAAATTTTTTCTCAGAACCTCCATCTGCAGATACAGAGGAATAGCGAGACTGACTGTCGCCGGAGTCAGAAGATAACTCAAGTACTGCGCGCTCGAATTATAACTGTCATAATCAATATGAAAAACCGCGAGAAACGCGATCACCAGCAAAATGGATATCAGAAGAGGATTTAAGATTGCCAGCTTCCATTTCTTCTTCATCGCGACTCCGATCTCATAAGCCAAAAGACTGATCACAATGCCCACTGTAGCAGAATTAAGAATCAGATCATCCATTTTTGTTTTTGTCTCCTTTTCTCTCCAACAAAAAGTCTGTCACCTTTCCGGTCACGATCATGACCACAAAAGTAGAGATCACCGTGATCGCCACCAGCGGAACCAGAAAATCCTGCAGCAGCTTCCATGAGGTCATCAGTCCCACTCCTGCCGGAATAAACATCAGCGGCATAATTTCAATCAGAAACTCTCCCACATCTTTCACCTGCTCCGCCTTGAGGATTCCGGTCATTAAAAGCACCAGCATCAAAACCAGCCCATAAATGCTTCCCGGAACAGGCAGAGGGATAAAATATTTCAGGACCTCCCCTATGCAGGTGACGCCCAGGATAATACCAAACTGTTTCATATACCGCATGTTTGCTTCCTCCTGCTTCTCACATTGAATCTGTCGCTTATTCTCCCATATCTCTGGCGCACTGCTTCAGCTTTTCGCGGATAGGCAGATGATACGGGCATCTTGTTTCGCACTCCCCGCATTCAATGCAGGCGGACGCCTTTACCTTCAGCGTATTATACCGCGATTTTCCCCACTCCGCCAGATTATATCTCTGCAGATACCCTGCAAACAGGAACACGCCCGGAATATCAATTCCCACCGTACAGGGAGCGCAGTAATTACAGCGGCGGCAAAAATCAGTGCCGAGCTGTTCTCTGACCTCGTCCAGCTTCTGCTTTTCTTCCTCTGTAAGAGGCGCCGTATCTTCACATGCCGCGATATTTTCTTCCAGCTCAGAGGGATCCGCCATTCCCGGAATAACCACCGTCACATAAGGGTTGGAACAGACATAGCGGAGCGCAAGGGAAGCGTCCTCAATAGCCCCGCCTGCCAGCGGCTTCATATCGATAAATCCAACGTTTTTTTCTTCACAGCGGCGGATCAGCTCTTCTCCCTGATTTTCCACGATATTATACGGAAACATGATCGTTTCCACCCAGTCGAGCTCCAGTGCTTTCTCAAACACAGCGGCGGAATGGGCGGTCAGTCCGATATGCCTGATCTTTCCTGCTTCCTTTGCCGCCATGAGAGCTTCCAGAGCCCCGCCTTCTCCCGTCACCTGGGCGAGCTGCTCCATACTGGGATTATGCACCTGATAAAGGTCAATATAATCTGTTCTCAGATTTTTAAGGCTTGTCTCAATATCCGCAGCCATAGCCTCCTTTGTCCGGGCCATGGATTTCGTAGCCAGAACAAACTTGTCCCGGATCCCCTCCAGGCCGTAGCCGATGTACTGCTCGCTGACCGTATAGCCCCTGGCTGTGTCTATATAATTGACACCTCTTTCCGCCATCTTCTCGATCAGCTTCTTCGTTCCTTTTTCGTCGATCCTTTGGATCGGAATCCCTCCGAATCCCATTCTGGAAATACGAAGTCCTGTTTTTCCCAACGTTCTGTATTCCATATTCCTGTCCCTTCCTTTCCTATCTTTTTTTCACGCTCAGCGGGCTTCCTGCCGCGGCTCCCGGGCGGCTGTGATCTCTCAGCCCTTTTGACATGTCCGGTTGGGACGGCGCTCTGCCTCCGCTTATTATGATACGCGCGGATTGTTTCGTGCTGGGTACTCCCGCAATCCTGACGTCTATAGTATACTTCCGGCGCAAACCTCTGTCCATGTCACGCATACCAGAAATCCGGTCCTCAGGCAGCCGGAAGCTTACAGGATCATGATACCCCGCAAACGACAAAACAGCCGCCGGGTATCCGGCGGCTGAGCAATCCCGGGATTTATACGCGGGACAGATACTCACCTGTTCTTGTATCGATTTTCAGCTTGTCGCCCTGGTTTACAAACAGCGGAACCATAACCTGCGCGCCGGTCTCCACAGTAGCAGGCTTCGTTGCTCCCTGCGCGGTATTGCCCGCAAATCCGGGCTCAGTCTCAATTACCTCCAGCTCTACGAACAGAGGCGGCTCGATGGCAAATACGTTTCCGTTGTAGGAGCATACCTTAACAACATCGTTCTCTTTTACAAATTTCAGAGCGTCACCCACCTGCTCCGCGCTCAGGGCGATCTGGTCATAGGTTTCTGTATTCATAAAGTTATAAAGCTCTCCGTCATTGTACAGATAGCTCATATCCACACGGTCAATACGCGCCTGAGGGAATTTCTCCGTAGGACGGAAGGATTTCTCAAGTACGGCTCCTGTAATGATATTTTTATATTTTGTTCTGACAAATGCAGCGCCCTTTCCAGGTTTTACATGCTGAAATTCAACAATCTGACATACATTTCCATCAATTTCAAGTGTGATGCCGTTTTTGAAATCACCTGCTGAAATCATAGTTTATTTCCTCCTTCTTGTACTGTTCACTGTCTTTCATTCTATAATACCCCGGAGTATTTTTCAACTGTTTTTTTCATATGCTTCCAATTTCTCTTCAATTTCATGCACCAGATCCTGAAAGCTTTTCACTCCTGTCACCGCCTGGATATCCGCAAACTTCTGATAAACCGGGTCCCTCTGCTTCAGCAGCTTTTTGATCTTTTCATCCCGGTCGTCGCCGTCCAGCAGCGGATCTTTATTGGAATCCGCAAGTCTCTTTCTCAGAGTTTCCAGCGAGCCTTTCAGATAGATGATCGTGCCCAGCTCCTTCAGATACTTCTGGTTCTGCTCCTGAAGGGGCAGTCCCGCCCCAAGGGAGATCACCTTGCGTTCCGTATCTGTGATCAGTTCCTTTATGGCCATCGTTTCCAGAGCGCGGTAAAAAGGCTCTCCAAATCTTTCAAAGATTTCACGGACCGAGCAGTCCATTTTCCTCACAATCAGTTTTTCCAAATCCACAAAAGGCAGTTCCAGATCTCTGGAAAGCTGCTTACCCACTCTCGTCTTTCCTGAACCCATAAACCCGATGATCACCACATGGTTCATAAAGTTCCCTCCTCTTTTTTGTAAAAATAAAGTACAATTTTTTCCAAATACCGCTTTAAAACAATCTGTATTTCTTCTTTGGGATGAATAGGCTTCACAAGAATATTGCGGATACCCGCCCGCTTCGCCCCATAAACGTCAGTAAAAAGCTGATCCCCGATAAATATTGTATTCGTACGGTCTGTTCCCAGCAGCTCCATCGCCCTTTCGTAATTGCGCACGGAAGGCTTGTGAGCGTTCTCGATAAACTGCTCCCCGATTTTATCATTAAAAGAAGCTACTCTTTCGATCTGATTATTGGATAAGAAGCAGCTTTTAAATCCGATTTTGCGAAGGCGGTCAAACAGCTGCACCGCTCTTTTATCCGCCGGCGCCCCGTGGGGCACCAGCGTATTGTCAATGTCAAACAGGAGTCCGCGATAACCCTCCTGGTACAATTTTTCATAATCTACGTCGTAAGCGGAATCCAGATATTCGTCCGGAAAAAAACAACGAAACATTCTTCTCTCCTGTCTTATTCAGTCCTTAGCGGGCATCCAGCGGCACATATTCCGCCGAGTCAAGGACATTTTTATATGCAGGACGGATAATCTTATCCGTATTGATAAGCTCTTCCATCCTGTGGGCGCTCCAGCCCACGATACGGGCCACCGCGAACATCGGCGTGTACAGTTCCAGAGGAAGATCCAGCATACTGTAAACAAAGCCGCTGTAGAAATCCACATTGGCGCTGACGCCTTTATAGATACGGCGTTCCTCGGCAATTACCTCCGGAGCCATTCTCTCTACCAGTGAATACAGACGGTAATCCTTCATTCGTCCCTTCTCCTTGGCAAGACTCTCCACAAAGCTCTTCAGAACCTCCGCTCTTGGGTCGGATACCGAATAGATAGCATGTCCCATACCATAGATCAGACCTCTCCGGTCAAAGGCCTCTTTGTGAAGAAGGCGCTTCAGATATGCGCGTACCTCGTCCTCATCCTCCCAGTCATGAACCTCCCGTTTCATATCCTGGAACATACGGATAACCTTGATGTTGGCGCCGCCGTGCTTTGGTCCCTTGAGAGAGCCGAGAGCCGCCGCGATGGTGGAGTATGTATCTGTACCGGAAGAGGAAACCACATGGGTGGTAAATGTGGAGTTATTACCGCCGCCGTGCTCCATATGAAGAATCAGGGCAAGATCCAGGATCTTCGCTTCCAGATCCGTATATTTCTTATCCGGTCTTAAAATCCTTAAAATATTTTCCGCTGTGGACAATTCTTTTTTAGGATTATGTATATAAAGGCTCTTCCCCTTGATATAGTGGTTGTAAGCCTGATATCCATAAACAGACAAAAGAGGAAATACGCTGATCAGGTTCAGACACTGCCTGAGTACGTTCGGGAGAGAGATATCTTCTGGATTATTGTCATAGGAATACAGAGTCAGCACGCTTCTTGACAGAGCGTTCATGATATCCCTTCCGGGCGCTTTCATCACCACGTCCCTTACAAAGTTTCTCGGAAGAGAACGCTGATTCGCCAGCAGGCGGCAGAAATCGTCAAGCTGCTTCTTATTGGGAAGTACTCCGAACAGCAGCAGATAGGTGGTCTCCTCAAAGCCGAAACGGTTGTCCCTTACAAATCCCGCCGTCAGTTCCTTTATGTTGTATCCTCTGTAGTACAGGCTGCCGGCGCAGGGCACTTCTTTGCCGTCCACCACCTTGACCGCCTGAACGTTGGATACCTGTGTCAGTCCGGCCAGGACGCCTTTTCCGTTGAGATCCCTCAGTCCTCTTTTTACGTCGTACTTTCCATACAGAGACAGATCAATGGTCGTATGATCCTTGCAGACCTGTGTCAGATTTTCGATTTCCGGTGTTACTTTTGTGTTAAATCCTGTCATTTTTACATTCTCCTTTCAAGTTTCAGTTCTAGCCGATCAAGGTCCCTCCTCATCCCTTTCTCTCTGAATTTATCTCCGGCATGGCACATATTCTCTGTGTCATATTCGCCGCATATGTTATAGTATACCATTTTCTTGGATTTAAGTCTATATCAGAAAACTGCCCGCGGTTAGAATCGTCTGACAATAAATTTTGGTTGAGTGAAAAAGTAAATTCCACATGTAAAGTTAAATTCCATACTGAAGACTAAACGCCATATTTCAATGGAATTTAGTATTAAATGTGGAATTAAGTCTTACAAAATTAGTACTAATTAGGTGAAAAA
>DXEG01000062.1 GCA_019115125.1 Candidatus Blautia faecipullorum | reverse complement strand
AGGATGGGTGAACCATACTCATGGAATGTGGATAACTCATCTGGATTTTGTTGTATATGTGTTTTATATCACACAAATACAAAATCAGGATGAGAAACAATTGATTTTAATATTTTATTCTTTACCGCTGTGGCGCACAGAAACTGCTTGACGGAACAGACCGGGACGAATATAATACAGATATCAGTATAAAGATGGATATATATCCGGGGAGATTTTATTGAAGGGGATTACTGAATAGGATTTTCTGTGTATTTCCACAGGAAAGAGAAATACTTTCAGAGAAAAAGTATGATGTGTTCAGCCTCAGGGCAGCTTTTTGGAGCTGTATTTGTTAAAATTTCCCCGGATTTCTGCGTTTTATGTCAAAAAAATGGTAAGAATGTACAACCTGGGAAAAAATTGCTTGACATATCTACGTTTATTAAATATAATTTTCTTATGCATTACGAAAATGTTACAAAAGCAATAAGAATGACATAATAAAAATGCAAGGAATTTAATGTTATGAAGAACAAGAATGTATCAGAAAAACGCAAAACCATCAGAAAAATAAAAAGTACAGGGAATCCCTCTATTCACAGATTCCTGTCCCTCAGTGTCTGCGCTCTTACGGTGCTTGCCGTTTCCGCGGGCTGCAGGATCGCGGACAGTGAAAAGAGAAATGAGGTATATGCTGCTTCTGAGACAGAGACTGTGGCTTCCACCAGGGTAGAGTACGACCTTCCCAGCGGAATTGCCGGCGTAGCTACCGGCGTCAGCTCCGCTCCGGAGGAAGGAGCTTCCATTTACCGTATCGGTACCTCCTGCGAGCATGTAATGGTAGGGCAGCGGGTGCAGACGGTCGGCAGGAGCGCCGAGGAGCTGAATGTCAGCGAGTCGATGGGCGCCGCAGTGGATAGTTTTGATTCCAGAGCCATTTCCATGGCTTCCTCAGCCACGATGATGTCCGACGAGGATTATGAGAATCTTCTGCACATAGTGGAAGCTGAGGCAGGTACAGAAGATATTAAGGGCCGGGTTCTTGTTGCCAACGTGATCATGAACCGCGTAAAGCATCCGGAATTTCCGGATACGGTTTCTGAGGTGATCTGGGAATATGACAACGGAGTGCCGCAGTTTTCTCCTGTGGCTGACGGCAGGATCAGTGAGGTGACCGTTTCCGAAGAGACAAAAAAGGCAGTCAGACAGGCTCTGGAGGGGACGGATTACTCCGAAGGCGCGCTGTTCTTTATTCAGAAATCTGCCGCTGAGAAGCATAATATAGCCTGGTTTGAAAAGGATCTGACAAGGCTTTTCAAATACGGCGTTCATGAATTTTACACTTATCCTGACGAGGTTTCTGAGGAAAGCAAAGATTCTGAGACAGCCTCCGGAGAGGATACTCAGCTTGTCCAGATGGTAAAGACAGATACTTCACAGAGATCATAAAAACAGACAGATAACCAGCCCTGCGGATGCTCTTCCGCAGGGTTTTCTGATTTTTTTATGGAATTTTGGAAAAGAACATGTTACAATGTTGCAGAGAAAATGATGAAAACCAGATGAGTAGAAGCTGAGAAAGGCAGGAGCAATATGCAGGTATTATATAAAAGCACAAGAGGGAACGGAGAGACGGTGACGGCGTCCCAGGCGATTTTGAAGGGACTTTCAGAGGACGGAGGTCTGTTTGTGCCCACCGCTGTTCCCGGTTTGGACATTCCTCTGGAAAGGCTGAAGGAGATGACGTATCAGGAAACCGCTTATGAGGTGATGAGCCGCTTCCTGACAGATTTTACAGAGGAAGAGCTGAAAAACTGTATTGCCAGGGCATACGACTCCAAGTTCGACACGGAGGAGATCGCGCCTCTTCACAAAGCGGACGGTGTTTATTTTCTGGAGCTCTTTCATGGAGCCACCATCGCGTTTAAGGATATGGCTCTTTCCATTCTGCCGCATCTTATGACTGCGGCGGCGAAAAAGAACCACATTGAAAATGAGATCGTGATCCTTACCGCTACCTCGGGAGATACAGGGAAGGCCGCCCTGGCCGGATTTGCGGATGTGCCCGGTACCAGGATCATCGTGTTTTATCCGAAGCACGGAGTAAGTCCTATCCAGGAGAAGCAGATGGTAACCCAGAAGGGCGGCAATACCTATGTGGTCGGCATTACGGGGAATTTTGACGACGCTCAGACTGCTGTCAAAAATATATTTAACGACAGAGAAATGGCAAAAGAGCTGGGTGAGGCCGGATATCAGTTCTCGTCAGCGAATTCCATCAATATCGGACGTCTTGTACCTCAGATCGTCTATTACGTGTACGCATACGGTCAGTTGATGAAATCCGGGGAGATCGAACCGGGGCAGAAGATCAACGTAGTGGTTCCCACCGGAAACTTCGGAAATATTCTGGCCGCCTATTACGCGAAGCTGATGGGACTGCCTGTAAATAAGCTGATCTGCGCCTCCAATGAAAATAAAGTGCTGTTTGATTTCTTCCGTACGGGCACCTACGACAGAAAGAGAGAGTTTATCCTGACATCCTCTCCGTCTATGGATATCCTGATCTCCAGCAATCTTGAACGGCTGATCTACCGTCTGACAGGGGAAAGCGCGGAGAAATGCACGGAGCTTATGAAGGCTCTGAGCCGGGGCGGAGAGTATACGATCACGGACGAAATGAAAGAAGGACTTGCGGACTTTTACGGCAATTTCTGCAGCGAGGGAGAGACGAGAGAAGCCATCAGCGCTACCTACTACGGCGCGGGCTATGTGATCGATCCCCATACGGCTGTCGCGGCAGGAGTTTATCAGAAGTATCTCCGGGATACAGAGGATTCCACAGTTACAGTCATAGCTTCCACCGCGAGCCCATATAAATTTACAAGAAGCGTAATGGACGCGGTTTCTGACCGTTATGAGGGATTGGACGATTTTGCCCTCGCGGACGCTCTTTCAGCGCTTTCCGGCATCAGTGTTCCGAAGGCTGTTGAGGAAATCCGCACGGCGCCTGTTCTCCATGATACGGTGGTGGAGGCGTCTGAAATGCCGGATACAGTCAGAAAAATTCTTGGAATCATAAGCTAAAGTGAAATATATTTGAATAATATGTTGAAAAAGAGCATATAATAGAGTACAATAAAAGTAGCAAAAATCCTGGGATGTGCGAGGCCCCTTCATATTTTGAACCTACATTGATCAATAGGGAATCCAACATCTCAAATGTGATGTCAGACCTCTCGTCGTGGTAGGCAGATCATTTGTTGAGGATACCCACCTAGCTGCGGCTAGGCGTCAAATGGGAGGGAACGGCATCCTGGGACAGAAAGAAAAAAACGAGCCATATCCATGGCTCTTTTTTTGAAGGCAGAAGCCAGTAATGGGAGGGAAAAACATGGTAACAGAAAAAATTTTTGACAAACTGCCGTCCGGTGAGGAAGTCAGATGCTTTCATCTGGAAAATGGATCAGGAGCCTTCGCGGAGGTTCTCCAGTACGGCGCGCTGCTGACAAAGCTTTGTGTGCCGGACCGGGAGGGCAGGCTGACGGACGTTGTGCTGGGGTATGATACGGCGGAGGGATATCTGACCAACGGATGCTTCTTCGGCGCGGTGATCGGAAGAAGCGGAAACCGCATCGAAGGCGGACGTTTTGTTCTGGATGGAAAAGAAGTCGTTCTTGCGAAAAATGAAGGGGAGAACAATCTCCACAGCGGGCCGGACGGATTTGAGAAAAAAATGTGGAAGGCGGAAAGGATTTCGCAGGAAAAAAACAGCGTTACCTTCTCCAGGATCAGTCCTGACGGGGAGAATGGATTCCCGGGGGAATTTTCTGTTTCAGTTACATATGAATTTACAGAGGACAACGCTGTCAGGATCATTTACGAGGGTGTCAGCGACAAAACGACGGTCGCCAATATGACGAATCATTCTTATTTCAATCTTGCGGGCGAGGGAAGCGGAAATGTTCTTGACCAGTATCTGACGATTCGCGCACAGTCCTACACTCCGGTGAGAGAGGATTCCATTCCGTTGGGAGAGAATGTTCCGGTGGAGGGAACTCCCATGGATTTTCGTGTGGAAAAGACCATTGGACAGGATATCGGGGCTGATTTTCAGCAGTTGAAATATACGGGAGGATTTGACCACAATTATGTGACCGACGGCTGCGATGGGGCGGAGGTCAGGGAAATCGCCCGCGCCAGATCAGAAAAAACGGGAATCGAAATGACGGTTCTCACAGACTGCCCCTGCGTGCAGTTTTATGCGGGGAATTTTGTGGAAAATGAAAAAGGCAAGAACGGACATGTTTACGGCAAACGGGACGGCTTTTGCCTGGAGACCCAGGTGGAGCCCAACGCGGTGAATGTTCCTGGCTTCCATTCCCCGGTATTGAATAAAGGAGAGCGTTATCATTCAGAAACTGTTTACCGTTTTTCAATTAAATAATAAATATATGCCATTTTCTTCTGGTTTTCTTCATATACTTTTTATATGAGGAAAACCAGATTTTTTTATGGATATCAGTTTTTGCTGGGCGCTCTGCTGGGAAGCATGGTTCTTATGAACATGGCTCTGGAGGAAAGGGGCAAAGAGAAAAAGGCATATTTAAGCGAAAAGGAAGACGAGCTATTGAAGCGAAGCCGGAAATCGGAAAGCGGGACGCAGGAGAAGGCTGAAGCAGACGCGGCGGCAGAGCAGGATGGAGAAAATTCCGCGGACAGCGGGGAAAGCCGGACAGAAAAGGAGGATCTGGCTGTGGATGAAGAGAAGGCGGAGGAAAAAATGATCAGGGTTCTCCTGATGACGACCGGCTATGGATCTTATTTTCATCCGTCTGTATCGGTGGTCAGCGGTGGGATCGAAAGCAGCTATAAGCCGGAGGATCTCGAGGCAGGAGCTGAGCCTGTGATCATTCCGGAAACAGAAGGGGGCATACAGGTGGCCTCCATACAGCGTCAGGGAGGAAGCCCTGTTTATGAAGGAAGCCTTGAGATCCGCAGACGGGAGGAAGGGCTGCTTCTGATCAATGAGCTGCCTCTGGAAACTTATCTGGAAGCTGTGGTGCCCAGTGAAATGCCCTCCGGCTATGAGAAGGAGGCTCTGAAAGCACAGGCCATCTGTGCCAGAACCTACGCCTGGAAGCATATGCGGGACAAAGGACTGGAGGATTACGGGGCGGATGTGGACGACAGTGTGAGCTACCAGGTATACCAGAATATCCCGCCCCAGGAATCCACTTCAAAGGCGGTAAAAGAGACAGAGGGAAAAATTCTGTGTCAGAATGGGGAACCGGTGGAGGCCTATTATTTTTCTACCTCTGCGGGAGTGACCAGCACGAACGAGATATGGGGAGCGGAGGAGCCGGCTTCTTACCTGAAAAGCGTGCCCTGCGCCTTTGACTCCGAGGAACCCTGGAGCTGGTGGCAGGTGGAGCTCCCATGGGCCGGGCTGGAACAGCGGGCAGCCGGATATCTGGGAGCGGAAGGAGCGCTTCTCAGTGTTTCCGTCACAAAGAAAGAAGAAAGCGGCGCGGTGACGGGGCTTGAGGTGGTCACGGAGGCCGGATCATTCCTTTTGGATGAGGAATACGCCATAAGGCAGTTTCTTTCTCCTGAGGGCTGTGTGATCACGGAGAAGGACGGCAGTACCACAGAAGGGGGAGCCTTGCTTCCAAGCTCATATTTTCAGGAGGAGGCCGTGCCGGGGACATCTCTTTTGCTTACCGGAGGCGGCTACGGCCACGGCGTGGGGATGAGTCAGAACGGGGCCAATGAAATGGCCGCCAGAGGATACACCTGTGAAGAAATCCTGAATTATTTTTTTAAGGATGTTGAGATTCAGGAGATCAGCGGTGCCTGAAATCAGGATACTTGCCAAGGTATTTGATTCATGGTATGATAGCGTCAGTGTGAAAGGATGGGGGAAGGAGACTGCCATGGTGCAGTGAAGCAGGAGAAAAAATATGGAAAAGATAAGAGAAAAGAGGTCTCTGCATTTAGTCCTGGGATTCGCGGACAGGATCAGAGAAGACCATGTGAGCGCTTACGCGGCTCAGACAGCATACTTTCTTATGATGTCCTTTATTCCTTTTATATTGTTTCTGACAGCTATTGTGCAGTACACCCCTCTTACTTACCGTGTGGTGAGACAGATGATCATAGGGATCGTCCCGGAGAATATCCAGGGATTTGTACTGAGTATTGTGGCGGAGGTGTTTTCAAAAAGCATCGCCGTACTTCCAGTTTCCGCTGTCGTAGCTTTATGGTCCTCGGGAAAAGGAATGCAGGCGCTGATCAATGGGCTGAACACCATCTATCATGTGAAGGAAACCCGTAACTGGCTGATGAACAGAATCTATTCCATGCTGTATATGTTTCTGTTTGTGATCGCCCTGATCATCAGCCTTCTGCTTTTGGTTATGGGAAACAGGATCCATCAGGTAGCCATGGAATATATTCCCTTTGTAGGACGTATTATCGGGAGGATCCTGGGAGCTAAGACATTTCTGGTTTTTGTGATGCTGTTCCTGGTATTTCTGGTATTATACAGATACCTGCCGAACAGGAAAGCCACGCTGAAAAGCCAGGTTCCGGGCGCTTTTCTCACGGCTGTCGCCTGGTCGCTGTTTTCTTATTTCTTCTCGCTTTATTTTACATTTTTTCCAAAGGTCAGCAGCATGTACGGAAGCCTCTCCACTCTGATCATGGTGATGCTCTGGCTTTACTGCTGTATGAACCTTCTGCTTTACGGCGCGGAGATCAACGCGTATTTTGAGAACCAGTTCCGGCAGGCCCAGACCAGCTTCTGGCAGTTGATCGCGAGGAAGAGAAAACAATTTCTGGCGGAGTGCCGAAAGGACAGAGCAGAACACAGAAAAGAAAAAGACAGGAAAGGTGAGCAGAAAAAATCTTGACAGATTTTTCTTCCTGTGGCATAGTATTGTAAGATGAAAAGCTGTGAAGGCGTTTCAGGGAGCTGTTTTCTTTCAGAGAGAAGAAGTCACCGGCTGCAAGCTTCTTTAAGTTCAGACGGTTCCTCAATTTCCCGCCGGAGCTGCATTTTTGAACGGATGCGGACAGTACCGTATTTCAGTAGGAGATGCCGTAGCTGCGCGTTAAGCAGAAACTGAGAGCCTGCGCCTGCGCGCGGGAAACAGGGTGGTACCGCGGAGATTTCCGTCCCTCATCAGAGGGGCGGTTTTTTTGTATTAAGAAAAAGGAGATATGAACCATGAATATGAAGGAAAAGCTTCAGGAACTGGCGGAAACAGCCAGAAAACGGATTCAGGAAGCAGACGGTCCGGATAAGCTCAACGAAGTGAAGGTGGCTTATCTTGGAAAGAAGGGAGAGCTGACGGCGATCCTAAAAGGTATGAAGGATGTGGCCCCTGAGGAGCGCCCTAAGGTAGGACAGCTTGTAAACGAGACAAGAGCAAAAATCGAGGAGCTTCTGGAAGATACCAGAAAGAAGCTGGAGGAGGCTGTTCGTGAAGAAAAAATGAAGGCAGAGGTGATCGACGTTACGCTGCCGGCAAAAAAAGCCAGGATCGGACACCGCCATCCCAACACCATCGCCCTGGAAGAGGTGGAGCGTATCTTTATCGGAATGGGCTATGAAGTAGTGGAGGGCCCTGAAGTGGAATACGCGGACTACAATTTTACAAAGCTGAATATTCCGGAAGGACATCCGGCAAGGGACGAACAGGATACGTTCTTCATTGATAATTCGATCCTGCTCCGTTCCCAGACGTCTCCGGTACAGGCCCGTGTGATGGAAAAAGGCAAGCTTCCCATCCGTATGATCGCGCCGGGGCGGGTTTTCCGTTCTGACGAGGTGGACGCTACTCATTCTCCGTCCTTCCATCAGATCGAGGGAATGGTCATCGACAAGCATATTACCTTCGCGGATCTGAAGGGAACCCTTGAGGAATTTGCCAAGGAGCTCTTCGGACCGGAGACCAGGACGAAATTCCGTCCTCATCACTTCCCCTTTACGGAGCCGAGCGCGGAGGTGGACGTATCCTGTTTCAAATGCGGCGGAAAGGGCTGCCGTTTCTGCAAGGGCTCCGGCTGGATCGAGATACTGGGCTGCGGCTCCATTCATCCCAATGTGCTGAGAATGTGCGGGATCGATCCGGATGAATACACAGGCTTTGCTTTCGGCGTGGGTCTGGAGAGAATCGCGCTTCTGAAATATGAGATCGACGATATGAGACTTCTGTATGAAAACGACGTTCGTTTCCTGAAACAATTCTAACAGGCGGTTTTTTGAGAGACAAAGCGCCAAGCAGGCGCGGATAGAATAGAAAGGTGGATAAAAACATGAATACATCAATGTCCTGGATAAAAATGTATGTACCGGATCTGGATGTGACAGCACAGGAATATACAGACGCCATGACACTGTCAGGAACGAAGGTGGAGGGCTACGAAAAGCTGGACGCGGATCTGGATAAGATTGTGATCGGACAGATCAAAAAGATTGAGAGGCATCCCGACGCGGATAAGCTGATCATCTGTCAGGTGGATATAGGGACCGGCACGGTACAGATCGTGACCGGAGCCCCCAACGTAAAAGAAGGAGACAAGGTTCCGGTGGTTCTGGACGGCGGCCGGGTGGCCGGAGGACACGACGGCAAAAAAACTCCCGGCGGGATCCGGATCAAAAAAGGCAAGCTCCGCGGCGTGGAATCAGACGGCATGATGTGCTCCATAGAAGAGCTGGGAAGTACCAGAGATATGTATCCGGAAGCTCCGGAATACGGCATTTATATTTTCCCGGAGGACGCGGCCGTAGGCGAAAGCGCCGTTAAGGCACTTGGGCTGGACGACGTGGTTTTTGAATATGAGGTTACCTCCAACCGTGTGGACTGCTACAGCGTTATCGGCATCGCCAGAGAAGCGGCGGCGACCTTCGGCAAAAAATTCTGCCCTCCAGTCGTGAAAAAAACGGGCAATGAGGAGAAAGCCTCCGATTACATTAAGGTAACTGTGAAGGATCCGGATCTCTGCCCCCGTTATACGGCGAGAATCGTGAAAAATGTCAAGATCGGTCCCTCCCCCAAGTGGATGCAGAGATGCCTTGCTTCCAACGGAATCCGTCCTATCAACAATCTGGTGGATATTACCAACTACGTGATGGAGGAATACGGACAGCCCATGCACGCCTACGACCTGGATACCATCGAGGGACGGGAGATTGTGGTGCGCAGAGCCTCCGAGGGCGAAACCTTCGTGACTCTGGACGGACAGGAGCGCAAAATGGACGAGAACGTCCTGATGATCTGCGACGGAAAAAAAGCAGTCGGCATCGGCGGCATCATGGGCGGGGAAAATTCCATGATCACGGACAACGTGCATACGGTGCTTTTTGAGGCGGCCTGCTTCAACGGAACCAATATCCGGCTGTCCTCCAAGAGGATCGGACTTCGGACAGACGCTTCGGCGAAATTCGAAAAGGGCCTGGATCCCAACAACGCGGAGGCGGCTATTGACCGCGCCTGCCAGCTGATGGAGGAGCTGGGAGCCGGAGAGGTTGTAGGGGGCATGGTGGATGTGTGCTGTGAGACAAGAGAGCCGTCCAGAGTTCCCTTTGAGCCGGAGAGGATCAACTCGATCCTCGGAACAGAGCTTTCCAGAGAGGAAATGCTGGAATATCTGGCAAGAGTGGAGCTTTCCTATGACGAAAAGACAAACGAGATCGTAGCGCCTACCTTCCGTCAGGATATTCACTGCACGGCGGACGTAGCGGAGGAAGTGGCAAGATTCTACGGATACGACAAGATTCCAACCACTCTTCCCAAGGGCGAAGCAACCACCGGAAAGATGCCGTTTAAGCTCAGGATCGAGCAGGTTGCCAGAGATATCGCGGAATACTGCGGCTTTTCGGAAGGAATGACCTATTCCTTCGAGAGTCCAAAAGTATTCGACAGACTGAGGATTCCCGAAGACAGCGATCTCAGAAAAGTGATCACCATCAGCAACCCTCTCGGGGAGGACTACAGCATTATGCGTACAACTACCCTGAACGGAATGCTGGCTTCTCTGGCCACGAATTACAACAGGAGAAATAAAAACGTCCGTCTCTATGAGATCGGCAAGGTTTATCTTCCGAAGGCTCTTCCTCTGACAGAGCTTCCGGAGGAACGGGTACATTTCACACTTGGAATGTACGGGGACGGAGATTTCTTTGATATGAAGGGCGTCTGCGAGGAATTCTTCGAGAAAGCCGGAATGAAGAAGAAGGTTCATTATACCCCGGACAGCGGGAAGCCCTACCTTCATCCAGGAAGACAGGCCAATATTATTTATGAAGGAAAAACCGTGGGCTATCTGGGAGAGGTACATCCTCTTGTGGCGGATAATTACGGGATCGGAGAAAAAGCCTACATCGCGGTGATCGATATCCTGGACATTCTGGAATTCGCAGGCTTTGACCATAAGTACACGGGAATCGCCAGATATCCCGCTGTTACAAGAGATCTGAGCATGGTGGTGCCGAAAGCGGTTCTTGCGGGAGATATCGAAAATATGCTGGAGCAGAGAGGCGGAAAGATTCTGGAGTCCTACCAGCTTTTCGACGTCTATGAAGGGGCGCAGATCAAGCCTGGCTATAAATCCATGGCGTATTCCATCGTATTCCGCGACCATGACAGGACTCTGGAGGAAGCGGACATTACCGCGGTGATGAAGAAGATCCTCAACGGTCTGACTTCTCTTGGAATCGAGCTGAGAAGCTGATGAGGCTTTATATTATCAGACATGGGGTTACAGAGTGGAACGCTCTGAAAAAGGTGCAGGGAGCGGCGGATATCCCTCTGGCTCCCGAGGGGATCCGGCTGGCGGAAAAAACCGGAGAGGCCTTAAAAAATGTGCCTTTTGACATCTGCTTTTCCAGCCCTCTGAAAAGAGCCGCTGAAACCGCCAGGCTGGCTCTGGGGGAAAGAGCTGGCAGTATTCCGGTCATTTTGGATAAACGGATACAGGAGATTGATTTCGGCGTTCTGGAAGGCACAAGGTTCAAGGATGAAGAGGGAAGGATCCTGAGCGGGGAGATGAAAGTCTTTTTCGCGGATCCCTGGAGCTTCCGGCGGCCGGAGAACGGGGAGAATATTTCGGATATTCTCGCGCGGACAAAGGCGTTCTGGGAAGAAAAGATCCACGATCCCTCGCTCAGGGACAAAACGGTTCTGATAGCCTCCCACGGCTGCGCGGTCCGGGCTCTGCTCCAGAACGTATACCGCGATCCGGAGCATTTCTGGCACGGCAGCGTTCCGCCCAACTGCAGCGTGAATATTGTGGATGTCTGCGATGGCCGGGCGGTCCTCGTTGAGGAGGATAAAATATATTACTGATAAAACGGCAGAGTGTTCCGGAGAATGTATTCCGGAATACCCTGCCGTTTCCTGCTCAGGGAGCAGATGGAAACTGGAAAAGACAGCTTGTACTGTCAGAAATGATATGATATTATGGTAAAAAGGCGAAAATTGTGCATCTAAGGAGGATGATTATGGGAAAAAAGATAGCAAACACACTGCTGTTTCTGGCAGTTTTGGCTGCGGCCATAGGAATGACCCTTTATGTGGGCCAGGGGGCGGCCAGCGTCCTGGTTTATAATTTTGTTTTCCTGGCGGTTATGGTTGTGATCTATTGTATCTGTCTGGTGGGCGGAATGTTTTCCATGAACGATCTGGCCAGAGCTTTCCGGAGCGGCGCGGAGGGGATCGCCAATACCTTCCATACCCAGGGAAAGGCGGATGTGAATAAAATCCAGGCTCTCAACGGTATTTTTCAGCACAGATACCTGGATAAGCGAATGAATGATTTTACAGACGAAATTGCGAAAAGCCAGGAAGGACTTGCTGATATTGAAGAGTACTTTAATGAGGAAGAGCTGGATAACCATATCCACAAGCGCCTTCTGGAAATGGCCCCGGATATTTTTACCAGCCTTGGTATCCTGGGAACGTTCGTGGGCCTTGTCTGGGGACTGAAAAACTTTGAGCCTTCCAATTACGAGGCGATGACCAACTCTGTTTCTGCTCTTGTGGACGGTATCAAGGTGGCGTTCCTGACATCCATTTATGGTATTTCATTCTCTATTGTGTATACCTGTGGGATGAAAAGCGAATATTCATCCATGGCGGAGGCTCTTCAGGGATTTTTAAGCAAATTCCATACATACGTAATGCCTACGGCGGAGAGCGAATCCATGAATCTTCTGGTGTCCAGCCAGAAAAACCAGACGGCTGCGATGAACCAGATGGCGGAGGAATTTTCCATAAAGATGGCGGACAGCTTTGAAAAGGTGATCACGCCCACTTTCCAGAAGATGAACGATTCTCTGGACGTTCTGGTTTCCTCCGTAACACGCTGCCAGGAGGACGCGGTAAAAGAGATCCTGGATGTGTTCCTGAAGGAGATGAACTCCTCTTTCCAGGTGCAGTTCGCGGACTTTGGAAAGGCTCTGGAGCAGCTGAAGGACGCACAGACGGATAATACCAATTATACGACGAATCTTTATCAGGCTATGAGCCGCCAGCTCAGTGATTCTTATGTCCAGCACGAGGCTGCCATGAAGAAGATCATGGAAGAATCCGGAAAGAGCCAGAAACAGTATCTGGATACGGCGAACCGTCTTGTACAGGATAATCAGATCATCCAGAAGCAGCAGCAGGCGGATTATCATCACCTGGCGGACTATCTCAAGGAAGCGGAAACTTCCTCCGCAAAATTCTGGGTGGCCTGCAACCAGACGATGCAGAAGTATGTGGAGGCCGCCGCTCAGGGAATGGACCGTGTTTCTGCGGCGGGAAAAGCCGGCAGCGAGCTTCTGGAATCCAACCGGCGCCTGGTGGAGGAGTTTGACGCAAGACTGCAGGAATTCACCGAATATCAGAAAAGATCCGCACGGACTATGGAGCAGGTACGCCGGCTTCTGGCGGATATCACCGTATCGAAGGACAGAGGGGAGATCCGTCTCTCGGCAGGAAGAAGCGCTCAGAACGAGTCTCTGGAAAAGCTTCAGGAGCTTTTGGCTGAGCAGAGCGCGCAGCAGCAGGAGCTTCTGGAAGAGATGTCCAAAAACATCAGAGAAATGGCAAAAGCATCCGGTAAAGGAAAATTTGGTTTGTTCAGATAAAAGGAGATACAGATGCGCAGAAGGAAAAAATCAGAAGATCAGGGCTTTAATGTCTGGCGGTCTTATTCCGATATGATGGCGGGCGTGCTGCTTCTGTTTGTGCTGATCATGTGCGTTACCCTGTTTCAGGCTCAGAAGAGCTATAATGAGAGCGTGCAGGAGCGGGATGAAAAAATTGCCATGCAGGAGGAATATACGCTGGAGCTTCTGGCGAAGCAGAATGAGCTGGACGAGCAGCAGGGAATACTCCAGGATCAGGATCAGCAGCTGAAAAGCCAGGATGAAAAGCTGGAGGAGCAGGAACAGCTTCTGTCCGCGCTGGCGGCGCAGCTGAAGGAGCAGGAGGCTACGCTGAACGCCCAGCAGACGGCTCTGGACGAAAAGACGGCTCTGCTGGCTGACCAGCAGGCGCAGATCGATCAGATCATCGGCGTGAAAGCAGAGGTTATTGAGGCCCTGAAGGCAGAATTCGCAAAAAATAGTGTGAATGTGGATATCGACGCGCAGACGGGCGCCTTGACCCTGGACGCCAACGTTATGTTTGATTACGACCAGTCGGAGCTGACGGACGAGGGAAAGGCCGTGCTGGAACAGATTCTCCCTATTTATTGTCAGGTGCTTCTTCAGGAGGACTATAAGCAGTATCTGGCGGAGATCATCATCGACGGCTACACGGATACAGACGGAGATTACAGTTATAACCTCTATCTGTCGCAGATGCGTTCCCTTGCGGTGGCTCAGTATCTGCTGGATATTCAGGGCAATTTCCTCAGCGGGGAGCAGAGCCAGGATCTGCAGGATTATCTGACGGTCAACGGTCATTCCATGTCCAATCCGGTTCTGGACGCCCAGGGAAATGTGGACAAGGACGCGTCCAGGCGAGTGGAGGTGAAGTTCCGGCTGAAGGACGACGAGATGATCGAGGAGCTGAACAGCATCATGAGCAGCGAGGAGAGCGCGGCAGGTGCCGATACAGGCGGGAATGCGGATACGGCTGCCGGCACGCAGGGAACAGCAGATGAGGCGGCGGCTCAGGAGCAGCAGTAGCCGGGGCTGCTCGGCCCTTCACAGTATCCATGTGCCCGGCATATACTGAAAACAGCAACAGGCTGCTGTTTGCCCGCAAGCTAGACACTGGCTGTCAAGCTATGCGTCGGTACGCGTAATTGCAGGATTTCAGCGGCATGGATGATGCATGGCAAATTGTGATATACTAGATGTCAGGGCGCGCTTTACGGCGCCGGAGCTTATCAGATTGCAGGGAAAGGATTGACAGATGGATTTGTTTTTAGGAATTATGATTCCGTTTATCGGCACGACACTGGGAGCTGCCTGTGTATTTTTTATGAGAAAGAAACTCAGCCCGCTGGTCCAGAAAATTTTTCTTGGCTTCGCTTCCGGAGTGATGGTTGCGGCCTCTGTGTGGTCGCTTCTGATACCGGCCATGGATATGAGCGCGCATATGGAGAAGCTGGCGTTTATCCCGGCGGCGGCAGGATTTTTGGGCGGAATCGCGTTTCTGTTCCTGATGGACAAAGCGGTTCCCCATCTCCACCTGGGCAGCGAGGAGTCGGAAGGCCCCAAGGTGGGTTTAAAAAAAACAACAATGCTTGTCCTGGCCGTTACCCTTCATAATATCCCCGAAGGGCTTTCGGCGGGCGCGGTGCTGGCGGGCGCCGCGGCGGGAAACGCTTCTGTGACTATGGCGGGGGCGCTTACGCTTTCTCTGGGAATCGCGATACAGAATTTTCCGGAAGGAGCGATCATCTCCATGCCGCTTCGGGGAGCCGGGCTGTCCAGGGGCAGATCGTTTTTTTATGGAGCCATGTCGGGGGTGGTGGAACCTCTGGCCGCGGGCCTGACGCTTCTGCTTGCCGCCTATATTTCCCCGGTGCTGCCGTACCTTCTGTCTTTTGCGGCAGGCGCCATGATCTATGTGGTGGTGGAGGAGCTGATCCCCGAGGCCAGCGAGGGAGAGCACAGCAACATTGCTACCATTGCTTTCGCCGCCGGGTTTGTGCTGATGATGACTCTGGATGTGGCTCTTGGCTGAACTGATAAAAAAACTTCTTGCAATGGCAGATGTTCTATAGTATAATCAACCTGTTGCAAAAAAGATGGTCCTCTGTTACAGATTTTATGTATTAAGAACATCCAGAAGAATAGGAGAGAAAGATATGAACGACATTATCAAGAACATTGAAGCTGCTCAGTTAAAAGCAGAAGTACCGGAATTCCGCGTAGGAGACACAGTAAGAGTACACGCGCTGATCAAAGAGGGAAATCGTGAGAGAGTTCAGATTTTCGAGGGAACTGTTCTGAAGAGACAGGGCGGAAGCACCAGAGAAACTTTCACAGTAAGAAAGACCTCCAACGGTATCGGCGTTGAAAAGACATGGCCGCTGCATTCTCCTCATGTAGTGAAGGTAGAAGTTGTGCGTCATGGTAAGGTTCGCCGCGCGAAGCTGAACTATTTAAGAGACCGTGTAGGAAAAGCTGCGAAGGTAAAAGAGCGCGTCAGATAATGAAAATTTCACAGATTTCAAAAGCAGGGACAATAACGGCAGCTATTGTCCCTCTTTGTATATCAGGCGGACAGAGGGGCTGTCTGTCCGGGAGTGTGCATTAGCTGACAGGACTTCCATACAGAGGGGAAAAAGATATGGATATCAGAAATATAAAAAACTGGAAAGAGCATCCGAAATTTCTGGAGCTGAAGGCACAGCTTGAAAATGAGAAGGTGAGGAAAGGGCTGCGCTGGGTATTTGAGATTGCGGTGACGCTGGTCTTTGCGGCTCTTGTGGCTGTGCTGATGTTTCAGACAGTAACCATGCAGGAAAGCTCCATGGAGCCGACATTGGAAGTGGGGGACCGTTTCTTTATGAATCGTGCGGTTTATAAATTTTCGTCTCCTAAAAGGGGGGATATCATTGTGTTCCGCACAAATGCCAGCGACGACGCGGCTCTGCATATCCGCCGGGTGATCGGCCTGCCCGGAGAGACCATTCAGATCCGGGACGGGCAGATTTATATTGACGGAGATTTGTATGACGAGGCCAATGATTTTCCGGAGATCATCAATCCGGGGCTTGCGGAAAATGGGGTGAGTCTGAAATCCAATGAGTATTTTGTGCTGGGGGATAACCGGAACAACAGTGAGGACAGCAGATATGCGGATATCGGTATGGTGAAAAAAAGATATATTGTGGGTAAGATCTGGTTTACCTGTTCTCCCTTTGAAAAGATAGGATTTATGAAAGGATAAATGAAGTATGAATGTACAGTGGTATCCCGGTCATATGACGAAGGCGAAGCGCCAGATGCAGGAAGATCTGAAGCTGATCGACCTGATCATAGAGCTTGTTGACGCGAGGGTTCCTCTTTCAAGCAGGAATCCCGATATTGACAGTCTGGGACAGAATAAATCAAGGCTGATACTCCTGAATAAGGCGGATCTGGCGGATGAACGCCAGAACGAGGCATGGAGAGAATATTTTCAGAAAAAAGGCTTCCATGTGGTAAAAGTGGATTCCAGAAACGGCGGCGGAATGAAGGCGATCCAGGCTATGATCCAGGAAGCCTGCCGGGAAAAAATAGAGCGCGACAGAAAACGGGGGATCAAGAACCGTCCTGTCCGGGCGATGGTGGCAGGGATTCCCAACGTGGGAAAATCCACCTTTATTAATACCTTCGCGGGAAAAGCCTGCGCAAAAACAGGAAACAAGCCCGGGGTCACCAGGGGGAAGCAGTGGATCCGTCTTAATAAGAACGTGGAGCTTCTGGATACGCCGGGGATCCTCTGGCCGAAATTTGAAGATCAGAAGGTGGGAGAGCGGCTTGCCTGTGTGGGCTCCATCAAAGATGATCTTTTGAATATGGAGGAATTATCTCTTCTTCTGATCGGATATCTGAAAAAGTGTTATCCCGGCGTCCTTGAAAAGCGGTACGGCGTCTCGGAGGAAAAAGATCCTCTCGGGATCCTTGAAGAGATCGCCAGAGCCAGAGGATGCCTGAAACGGGGCGAGGAGCTGGATTACGGGAAGGCGGCAGGACTGCTGTTCGACGACTTCCGGGGCGGAAAAATCGGCCGGATCACGCTGGAATGGCCGGAACAGGAGCAGAAAGTATGAAAACAGTAAAGGAGATCCGTCAGGAATTCGACAGCGCTCCCATGGAAAACTGGCGGAAGCTGTACGAGACCTATGACGGGGATCAGAGACAGGGAGTTCAGAGGCTTCTGGAGCAGTGCCGTAAAAAGGAGGAAAAGCTTCAGGCGGAAATCGCCCGTACGGAACAGATGCTGCAGTATGAAAGGAAATATGACCATCTTGGTTATCTCTGCGGAATCGACGAGGTGGGAAGAGGGCCGCTGGCGGGCCCGGTGGTGGCGTGCGCGGTCGTCCTTCCCAGGGGCAGCAGGATTCTGTATCTGAACGATTCCAAGAAGCTGACGGCTGCAAAGAGGGAGGAGCTGTTTGACGTTATTATGGACGAGGCGGTTTCCGTAGGTCTGGGCATGGCCGGGCCGGAGCGGATCGATGAGATCAATATTCTCCAGGCTACCTATGAGGCTATGCGGCAGGCTGTGGGGAAGCTTTCTGTGCGCCCCCAGCTTTTGCTGAACGACGCGGTGACCATACCGGGAGTGGATATTCCCCAGGTTCCGATCATCAAGGGCGATGCAAAAAGCGCCTCCATCGCCGCCGCCAGCATTGTGGCGAAGGTTACGAGAGACCGTCTGATGGAGCAGTACCACGAGACGCTCCCTGAATACGGCTTTGCCTCCAATAAAGGCTACGGCTCCGCGGAGCATATTGCGGCTCTGAAAAAATACGGCCCCTCGCCCATACATAGAAAAACATTTATCACGCATTTTGTCTGAGATCCCGGCCGGGACTCAGCCGGAAAAAGGAAGCCCATGAAAAGGAAAATGCTTCCCGGATGAACAGAGGATACCCACACGGCAAAGAAATCTGGTGAGGACAGGTGAATAAGCGGAGGCTGGGCGGCTGCTTTGAGGAAAAAGCCGCGGCGTTTCTTGAAGAAAAGGGACTGCGTATCATAATGCAAAATTTCCGGTGCAGGGCAGGGGAGATCGATCTGGTCGCAAAGGACGGAGAATATCTGGTGTTTGTGGAGGTAAAATACAGGCATACCGGAGAAAGCGGCGGGGCAGGGGAGGCTGTAAACAGAAAAAAGCAGAGAAGGATCAGCCGCGCGGCGCAGTTTTTTCTGCTCCGTTACGGATACGGCCAGGAGACGGACTGCAGATTTGACGTGGTGGCTTTTGACGGAGAGGCGGTACACTGGTACAGGAACGCTTTCGATTACTGCGGATAAGCGGGGGAAATGGAGTAAATATATGAACATAAAATGGCATGAGGGCGCGGCTCCTCATATGAAGATCAATGAATCAAAGGGGGTTACATATCTGACATTCCCGGCGCTGGAGAAGCTC
Source organism: Candidatus Blautia faecipullorum (assembly GCA_019115125.1). Classification (GTDB taxonomy): domain Bacteria; phylum Bacillota; class Clostridia; order Lachnospirales; family Lachnospiraceae; genus Blautia_A; species Blautia_A faecipullorum. Next base: position 18,176 of record DXEG01000062.1, on the reverse strand, counting down.
CCGGGGATCACGCACGGCTTCAGTACCCGGCTGGGCGGCGTCAGCGGCGGAATCTGGTCCTCAATGAATCTGAGCTTTACAAGAGGAGATGAGGAAAGCGCCGTGAAGGAGAATTTCAGAAGGTTTTCGGCTGCCCTGGGATTCCGGCCGGAGGATATCGCGGCTTCCAGCCAGACGCATACCGCCAACGTGCGGGTCATGACGGAAAAAGACCGGGGGAACGGCGTTACGCGGCCGGGAAGTTATGAGGATGTGGACGGGATGGTCACGGATGTGCCGGGAGTGATCCTGGCAACCTTTTACGCGGATTGTGTTCCGCTGTATTTTGTGGATCCGGTCCGCCGTGCCGTAGGACTTTCTCATTCCGGATGGAGAGGAACCGTAGGAAGGATCGGAGCGGTCACCGTGAAAAAGATGCAGGAGGTCTACGGATCGAAGCCGAAGGATATTTACGGAGCTATCGGGCCGTCTATCTGCCAGGACTGCTATGAGGTCAGTGAAGATGTGATCCTGGAATTTCAAAAGGCTTTTGGGAGTGATGCCGGGAAGAGTCTGTTTTATAAAAAAGAAAACGGAAAATATCAGCTTGATCTGTGGGAAGCCAACCGGCTGATCATGGAGGAAGCCGGACTTTTGCCGGAGCATATTTCCCTGCCGGGGATCTGCACCTGCTGCAATCCGGAATTTTTGTTTTCTCACCGGGCGTCAAAGGGAAAGAGAGGCAATCTCGGGGCTTTTCTGGGACTTTCCGAGGGATAAAAATATAAAGTAAACAATGGATGAAAAAGCGGATTTCGTTGAGAAATATAAGGCCGGCTCTGCATTTGCTGCAAAGCCGGCTGCTTTTCGCTGATAAAAGAATATTTATTTTTTGCGGGGAAGCATCAGGAAACGCTTCTCAGCCGTGCTGCTTGATCTTTCTCATCAGCTCCATGATCTTGTCGTTGCTGGAGCGTACCTTTTCCACGGAAACGTCATGGTTGATGATATCCATGATGCTTGCCAGATATTTGCTCATATTCGCTTCGATGTAGTAGGGCTTGGTCAGAAGCTCCGGGATCCGGTAATTGAGATTGGTGGTGATCACCTTGTCGATCCAGCCTCTGTTGTAATAATCGTCAAATTTGTCCAGTCCGTCTGTAAAAAGCCCGTATGTAGTACAGATGAACACACGCTTCGCATGACGCTCCTTTAGCTGCTTCGCCACATCCAGCATACTTTCGCCGGAGGAGATCATATCGTCTATGATGACCACATCCTTGCCGTCCACGGAATCTCCCAGGAATTCATGAGCCACGATGGGGTTCTTGCCGTTGACAATGGTGGAATAATCGCGCCGTTTATAGAACATTCCCATATCCACTCCGAGAATATTGGAGAAATATACGGCTCTGGACATCGCGCCTTCATCGGGGCTGATGATCATCAGGTGGTCGTTGTCCAGACGAAAATCCGGAACATTTTTGACAAGAGCCTTCAAAAACTGATAAGTAGGGAAGAAGTTGTCAAAACCATTCAGCGGGATGGAGTTCTGGACACGGGGATCGTGAGCGTCAAAGGTGATAAAATTGGATACGCCCATATCGCTTAATTCCTTCAGAGCCAGAGCGCAGTCCAGAGATTCTCTTTTGGAACGGCGGTGCTGGCGGCCTTCATACAGGAAGGGCATGATTACGTTGATGCGGTGAGCCTTGCCGGTGGAAGCGGAGATGATCCTCTTAAGATCCTGATAGTGGTTATCCGGAGACATATGGTTTTCGTGTCCGCAGACGGTGTAGGTTTCGCTGTAATTGGTGATATCTACCATAATAAACAGATCTGCGCCGCGGACGGATTCCTTGATATAACCTTTTCCTTCGCCTGTGCCGAAGCGTACACACTCACATTCTACAAGAAAAGAAGGCTCGCTGTAGCCCTGCGGGATAATGCTGAGCTGCTTCTTTTCAACAAGCTCCTTACGGAATTTAACAAGTTTCTTGTCAACCTCTCTGGCCAGATCCTGGCACCCGGAAAGGGCGGCGATACGGATTGGCGCGACGGGAAGTGATTTTTCAAGTAACTCTATATTGGGCATGATTTTCCTCCTGGATATTGTATTTTCAATGATGAATCCTATTACATTTATAACATTTGCCCTAAATCGCGTCAAGGAATTTATTGATTTTTACTTCTGAAATTGTTATGATAGTAGCGGTATGGACAGCAGATAAGCTGAAAACAGAAAGTGACGCCACTTTTTATGATATGACAGAGAGGGATCAGATTGAAAGATAAAAAGCATGTGATATCCAGAGTCCTGCCGGGAAGTATCGCGGAGGAACTGGAGCTGGAGCCGGGAGATATCCTGACAGCCATAAACGATCAGCCGGTGGAGGATGTGTTCGATTACCGGTATCTGATGAACGACGAATTCGTGACGCTTCTGGTGGAAAAAGCAGACGGAGAGCTGTGGGAGCTGGAGGTGGAGAAGGAGTATGAAGAGGATCTGGGAGTTGAATTTGAAAATGGTCTGATGGATGAATACCGTTCCTGCAGCAACCGCTGTATTTTTTGTTTCATCGATCAGATGCCCCCTGGAATGAGGGAGACCCTTTATTTTAAAGACGATGATTCCAGACTTTCTTTTCTGCAGGGGAATTATGTGACTCTTACCAACATGAGCGAAAGAGATGTTGAGCGCGTCATAAAATATCGTCTGGAGCCTATCAATATTTCCTTTCAGGCTATGAATCCGGAGCTGCGCTGTGAAATGCTCCACAACCGTTTCGCCGGGCAGGCTCTTGAAAAAGTGGACCGTTTTTATGAGGCGGGGATTTCCATGAACGGACAGATTGTCCTCTGCAAGGGAATTAACGACGGCGAGGAGCTGGAATACAGCCTCCGGAAGCTTTCCGCCTACGCGCCGGTGCTGCAGAGCGTGTCGGTGGTTCCGGTAGGACTGACGAAGTTCCGGGAGGGTCTTTATCCTTTGAAGGCTTTTGAAAAGGAAGACGCGGTTCAGGTACTGGAGCGGATCCACCGCTGGCAGAAGCGAATGTATGAAAAGCACGGGATCCATTTTGTACATGCCTCTGACGAGTGGTATATCCTGGCCGGGCAGGAGCTGCCGGAGGAATCCCGCTATGACGGCTATATCCAGTTGGAGAACGGCGTCGGGATGCTGCGGCTGCTTGACGCGGAGGTCCGCCGGGCCCTTGAGGAGCGCCGGGGGGACGACAGGACTCTGAGAGCTGTTATCGCCACAGGGAAGCTTGCCGGCCCTTATCTGGAGAAATGCGTCTCCCTGATCCGGGAGAAATTTCCCAATGTGCGCGCGGAGGTAAAAGTGATCACGAACCATTTTTTCGGAGAGGAGATTACGGTTTCCGGCCTTATAACCGGACAGGATCTTAAAGAGCAGCTTGGGGGCCGCGATCTGGGCGAAAAGCTTCTGCTTCCCTGCAATATGCTGAGGAGCGGGGAAGATGTGTTTCTTGATGATGTGACCGTGGAAGAGCTTTCTGATTATTTGAAAACAGAAATTGTAGTGGTGGATGAGGACGGGGCCGATCTGGTGGCCTCTGTGCTGGATCCGCCTGACCATAATAAACAGATAAGGAGACAGATGTATGAGCAAACCAGTAGTAGCAATCGTGGGCAGGCCTAATGTGGGTAAGTCTACGTTGTTTAATGTGCTTGCCGGGGAAATGATTTCCATAGTAAAGGACACCCCGGGAGTGACCCGGGACCGGATCTACGCGGACGTTACCTGGCTGGATCATTCCTTCACTCTTATAGATACAGGCGGAATTGAGCCGGACAGCAGCGATATTATTCTTTCCCAGATGAGGGATCAGGCGCAGATCGCCATTGATACCGCGGACGTGATCATTTTTATCACAGATGTCCGTCAGGGCCTGGTGGATGCCGACGCAAAGGTGGCGGATATGCTCCGCCGCAGCCAGAAGCCGGTGATCCTTGTGGTGAATAAAGTGGACAGCCTTCAAAAATACATGATGGATGTCTACGAGTTTTATAATCTTGGCATTGGGGAGCCCGTGACGGTTTCCGCGGCCAACCGTACCGGAATCGGCGATCTTCTGGACGAGGTGGTAAAGGAGTTCCCGGAGGACTGCCGGGAGGAAGAGGAGGATGACATTCCCAGGATCGCTGTGGTAGGAAAGCCCAACGTGGGGAAATCCTCTCTTGTCAACCGGCTGCTGGGGGAAGACCGGGTGATCGTTTCTGATATTGCCGGCACGACAAGGGACGCCGTGGACACAAAGGTAAAATGGCAGGGAAAAGATTATATTTTTATTGATACCGCAGGTCTCAGGCGAAAGGGCAAAGTAAAGGAGGAGATCGAAAGATACAGCGTGATCCGCACGGTGACCGCCGTGGAGCGGGCTCATGTGGTAGTGATCCTCATCGACGCGGTAGAAGGCGTTACGGAGCAGGACGCCAAAATTGCCGGAATCGCCCACGAAAAGGGAAAGGGCGTGATCATTGCAGTGAATAAATGGGACGCCATTGAGAAGGACGACAGGACCATTTATAAATACACCAGCCGGATCCGTGAAGTCCTGGCTTATATGCCTTATGCGGAGATCGTGTTTATCTCCGCGAAAACAGGACAGAGAATCCCCCGTCTTTTTGAAACCATCGACGCGGTGATCGAAAATCAGACTCTCCGTATCCAGACGGGAGTGCTCAATGAGATCCTGTCGGAGGCGGTGGCCATGCAGCAGCCGCCCTCAGACAGAGGAAAGCGCCTTAAGATCTTCTACATGACTCAGGTGGGAGTAAGGCCGCCTACTTTTGTTATTTTTGTAAACGACAAGGAACTGATGCATTTTTCATATACCCGCTATCTGGAAAATAAGATCAGAGACGCTTTCGGTTTCCGGGGGACATCGCTGAAATTTATTGTCCGCCAGAGGGGAGAGAAGAGTTGACGGATAAGACAGTGTATGCTATTTTTATAGCCGTAATATTGTCTTTATACCTGGAGGAGAAGTTATGGAACGAATTATTTGTTTGGCTGTCGGATATGTATGCGGTCTGTTTCAGACCTCGTATATCATTGGAAAAATGCACAAGACAGACATCAGAGAGCATGGGAGCGGAAATGCCGGTACCACAAACGCTCTGCGTACCTTCGGCAGAAAAGCGGGGGCGCTGACTCTTTTGGGCGATCTTCTGAAATGCGTGATCGCCGTTTTGCTGGCAAGGCTTATTTTCGGGCGGACAGAGAGCGATATCCTTCCTCTGCTTTCCGTATACGCCGCGGCGGGATGTATCCTGGGACATAATTTTCCGGCGTACCTGAATTTCAGGGGCGGCAAAGGAGTGGCGGCCTCGGTGGGCTTTGTTCTCGCCTTTGACTGGAGGATCTTTGTGATCGGGGCAGTGGTGTTTTTTGCGCTGTTTTTCCTGACCCACTATGTTTCTCTGTGCTCCCTCAGCGCGTATGTTACCGCTCTGGCCGTAATGCTTGTTCTTGGAGAAATGGGGGCTTACGGTATGGACAGGCCCCGTACGCTGGAAATGTACGGAGTGATGGCGGCGCTGACGGTTCTGGCTTTTTACAAGCACAGAGAAAATATCGTACGCCTTGTCCATGGAAATGAAAACCGGATTTATCTTGGCAAAAAGAAATAGAATCGGGACGTATACCGGCGTCCTGATCGATATATTTACAGAAAGGTAAATGGTGGAGCAAATGGCAAAAATCAGTGTGTTAGGCGCGGGGAGCTGGGGGACGGCGCTGTCTCTTCTCCTCTATAACAACGGCCATGAGGTGAAGCTCTGGTCAGCTTTGCAGGATGAAGTGGAGATGCTGAGAGAAAAAAGAGAACATGCGTCAAAGCTTCCGGGAGTGCGTCTCCCCGAAAAAATTGAAATCACTTCAGATCTGGAGGCGTGTCTGGAATCGCCGGACGTCGCGGTTCTCGCGGTTCCCTCTCCCTTCACGAGAAGCACCTCGCATCAGATGGCTTCTTTTGTGAAAAAGGGACAGATCATTGTGAATGTGGCAAAAGGCGTGGAAGAGCATACGCTGATGACCTTAAGCGAGATCATCAGCCAGGAGATTCCACAGGCTGACGTCTGCGTTCTTTCCGGCCCAAGCCACGCGGAGGAAGTCGGAAAAGGACTGCCTACCACCTGCGTGGTCAGCGCGGCCAAAAGAGAAACAGCGGAATATCTTCAGGGGATTTTTATGAGCCCTGTATTCCGCGTCTATACTACGCCGGACATTCTCGGCGTTGAGCTGGGCGGAGCGCTGAAAAATGTCATTGCTCTTGCGGCGGGCACCGCCGACGGGCTGGGCTACGGCGACAATACAAAAGCGGCCCTGATCACAAGGGGGATGGCGGAGATTGCCCGTCTGGGAACAAAGATGGGAGCGAAGATCGAGACCTTCTACGGGCTTTCGGGAATCGGTGATCTGATCGTTACCTGCGCCAGCGTCCACAGCCGCAACAGAAAGGCCGGATATCTTATGGGCAAGGGATATTCCATGCAGGAAGCCATGGATGAGGTGAAGATGGTTGTTGAGGGCGTTTATTCCGCCAAGGCCGCGAAAAGCCTTTCTGAGAAATATCAGGTGGAGATGCCGATCATAGATGAGGTAAATAAGGTTCTCTTTGAGAACAAAGCCGCGTCTGAGGCAGTGAGAGATCTGATGGTGCGTGATAAAAAAGTGGAGGCTCCGATGCTTCCGTGGTAAAAAAAGGCGGTTCTTCCTGATTTGAAGAAACAGGATGAACCGCCTTTCTGCGTATGCTTTTTGAAATTACAGAATCACTCCCTGCAGATCCTCGGGTACATGGGAGCTGTGGAAATCCTCGTTCAGAGTATCCAGAAGATCCATATCTTCCTGGTCGATGGAAAAGTCGAAAATATTTCCGTTGGATTCGATCCGGTCAGGATGGACGGATTTTGGGATAACGGAAATTCCCTTCTGTACAGCCCAGCGAAGTCCGATCTGCGCGGGAGTCCGGGCATATTTGGTGCCAAGCACACAGAAAATGTCATTATCCAGGTAAGCGCCTCTGGCAAGAGGGGCGTAAGCCTGAACCTGAATCCCGTTATCCTGACAGTAGCTGATCAGCTCTTTCGGATAACAGAGAGGGTGACATTCAATCTGATTGACTGCAGGAACGATTCCGGAAACCTTGCGCAGCTCTTCAAGGTGATGGATCTGGAAGTTGCTGACGCCTATGGAATGAACCTGCCCGGAGCCCAGCAGCTTTTCCATTTCCTTCCAGGTACTGAGGTAGCATCCGGGGACAGGCCAGTGGATCAGATAAAGATCGATGTAATCCAGACCCAGACGGTCAAGGCTGCGCTGAAAGGCGCCTTCCACATCTCCCAGACGCTGAGCGTTGTTCCAGAGCTTTGTTGTAATAAAAAGGTCTTTTCTGGGGACGCCGCATTTTGCGATTCCCCGGCCTACATTTTCCTCGTTTTTATATACGGATGCTGTGTCGATCATGCGGTATCCGCACTTCACTGCGTGGATAATGGCGTTTTCCGCTTCGTTTTCTCCGATTGCTTTATAGACACCCAAACCTAAAAGGGGCATTTTTCTGTCGTTATTTAGAAATACAGCAGTTGTCAAAACAGTTCCTCCTATCCGGTCTTCTGCAGGACCGTTCCTTCCATAAAATGCACTGCGGGTTTTCGTGTGTGAAAACTGCAGTGCCCGGCGATATATTGTTCATTATATCATACAAATATGAAAGAAGAACATCTTTTTTATTAAAAAAATACTACGATAACAGATATTATGTAATCTGAAATTAACAGATCTGTTTTATCCTCAGCGTCAGGAAGGGAAGGTGTGCAGAAAAAGCAGGTTTGACGGGCAGCAAGTCTTGTTAATAAAAAAACATCATTGTCACAATAATAACAAATGTTTTTAACCATGGAAAAATATTACAAATATCCAGAAATAAAAAGAGCTTTTTCCGTTGTTTTTGATGGGAATTTATCAATATTTTCTTGCTAATCAATAGAGAAAGATGTATAATATCTGTAATTGATAATTTCTTGTCATAACTATGCACTTTTTTAGAAAAACTCCGGCATTTATTGTTATCCGGCCGGAGAAAGGAGTAGAATTATGCATCTCATTAAAGATGAAATCGGTAATCCTGTCCAGCACGGACATGATCATTCACACGAAGAAGGGTGTCAGAATCATTCTCATGAGCATTGCGGCTCCTGCCAGGGCGGCGACTGCAGGAATGAAACAACGGCGCTTTTGACTTATATGCTCCAGCATAATGAACACCATGCCCAGGAGCTTGATCAGATGGCGGAGAATCTCGAAAAAATGGGGCTTTCTGCCGCTGCCAGGACCATTAAGGAGGCAGTTGGGGATTTCCAGAAGGGGAATATGCGTCTGAGCCTTGCTCTTTCGCTTGTGAAAGAAGAATTGAAATAATACAGGATAGTCCGGGAGGTGACAGAAATGTGTCTTGCAACGGTTTTTAAAGAAAGCGATGATTCCGTTATATTTAAAAATGTAAGCAGGATTGACGTAGACGGAGATAAAGTGATCCTCAGAGATATTATGGGAGACGAAAGAGTCGTCGAAGGCCATATCCTTATGGTGGATCTTGCAAACAGCGTTGTAAAGCTTCGCTGTGAATAAGTTGCTGAGGAACAGACTCAGCCCTGTTTTGGATATATAGACTGAAAATATAGGAGGCATCTTTAGATGGCACATGTGATTGCTGTAGCCGGAAAAGGCGGCGTGGGAAAAACAACTCTGTGCGGGATGATCGTCCAGTACCTGTGCGAGCAGGGCAAGGGACCGATCCTCGCGGTGGACGCGGACGCGAATTCCAATCTGAATGAGGTTCTCGGCGTGAAGGTGGAAACCACCCTCGGCGATGTACGCGAGGAGATCGCCCAGGCCGAGATGGCAAAAGAAAGCCCGATCCCTACCGGCATGTCAAAAGCGGATTATGCGGAGCTCCGCTTTGAGGACGCATTGATTGAAGATGATGATTTTGATCTGCTTGTCATGGGAAGAACCCAGGGCAAGGGCTGTTATTGTTATGTAAACGGCCTTCTTCAGGCGCAGCTTGCGAAATATCAGAACAATTATCCGTATTTTGTAGTGGACAATGAAGCTGGAATGGAACACATCAGCCGCGGCGTGCTTCCCTCCATGCAGACTGCGATCCTGGTAAGCGACTGCTCCAGAAGAGGGATTCAGGCTGTGGGCAGGATTGCCAGGCTGATCGAGGAGTGCGGTATGCATCCTTCTGTGGTGGGATTGATCGTCAACCGGGCGCCAAAGGGAGAATTAAATGCCGGAATACAGGAGGAGATCGCCAATCAGGGACTTCATCTCCTCGGCGTGGTTCCCCAGGACGAGACGGTATACGAGTACGACTGCGAGGGACGTCCTACGGCTTCTCTTCCGGAAGATAATCCGGTGAAGCAGGCGATCCGCAGGATCGTCGACGGCCTGAATTTATAATCTGAATTTATTGAATTTATTTTATAATCGAAGATATCTCCTTCGCCGCCGCGCGGCGGGGGGATCTGAGCCGGAGACGGCGGTCTCCAGGCATTTTTTACACGAAAATAACCCATGGGCGGGGATGGGTTCTGTCTGCGGGGTTATTTAATAAAGGCAAATATACATGAGAAACATGTATAATTTAAAGGAGGTCTATAATGAGTGAATTCAAATTAACTACAGTGGAAGAATTTGAAGCTGCCACTAACCGGCTGTTGGAGACCGGAGCTAAGGTGGGCGCTGATTCATGGCAGCTCCGTGTGAAGAATCAGACTCCGCACTGTAAATTTGGTGAATCCGGCGTCTGCTGCCGTATTTGCTCTATGGGTCCGTGCCGTATCACCCCCAAGGCGCCGAGAGGTATCTGCGGATGTGACGTACACGGCATCGTAGGAAGAAACTTCCTGCGCTTTACAGCGGGAGGCGCAGCTACACATTCCGATCACGGACGTGAGATCGCGCACACACTTTACACTGCTTCAGCAGACGGCAATTACCATGTAAAAGACGAAGAGAAGCTCTTCAGACTGGCCGGAGAATTCGGCGTTGAGACAGAGAACAGAGACGTTTATGACATCGCTCATGAGGTTGCGGAAAAAGGCCTGATGGAATATGGAAAACCGTTTGGTCATCAGATCTTTACCAAGCGTGCTCCGGAGTATACTCAGGAGATCTGGGACAGAGAAGAGATCCGTCCCCGCGCCATCGACCGCGAGGTTTCCTGCGCGATGCATATGACTCATATGGGATGTTCTTCAAAGGCTGAAGCGCTGATCCGTCAGGCTCTGAGAAACGGTCTGTCCGACGGATGGGGCGGTTCCATGATGGGAACTGAGTTCTCCGACGTTCTTTTCGGAACTCCCAAGGAAGTGGAAACAGAAGCCAACCTGGGCGTTATGGTAGAAGAAAACGTAAACATCGTGGTACACGGTCATGACCCGTCACTTTCCGAAATGATCGTAGAGTGTGCGGAATCAAAGGAAATGATCGACTACGCAAAATCCATGGGCGCGCAGGGCATTACTATTTCCGGTGTCTGCTGTACCTCCAACGAGGTGGCGATGCGCCGCGGAATTCCTATGGCCGGCAACTTCCTGCAGCAGGAGAACGTAGTTCTCACAGGAGCGTGTGAGGCTATCGTTGTGGACGTACAGTGTATCTTCCCGGCATTGGGACCACTGAGCAAGTGCTTCCATACCAAATTTATCACAACCTCTCCGATCGCTCAGATGCCCGACTCTGAATTTATCAGATTCAATGCGAAAACAGCAGGAGAAAACGCGAAGCTGATTGTTAAGACGGCGATCGAAAACTTCAAGAACAGAAATAAAGATCTTGTTTATATTCCTCAGATGAAGCAGAAGGCAGTTGTCGGCTTCTCTGTAGAGCAGATTGAGAAGAAGCTTGATACCGTTACAAATACCCATGTTGACAAGACCGGAACGATGATGCCGCTGGTTGACTGTGTGAAATCAGGCGTTCTCCGCGGCGCGGTTGCTATGGTTGGATGCAACAATCCCAAGATCCGTCCTGACGCGGCTCATATCGAGCTGATGAAGAAGCTGATCGCAAATGATATTATTCTTGTAGTATCCGGATGTTCCGCACAGGCTGCAGCCAAGGCCGGACTGATGGATAAGAGAGCGAAGGATCTCTGCGGGGCAGGTCTGAAGCGTGTCTGTGAACTCGTTGACATTCCTCCTGTATTACATATGGGCTCCTGCGTGGATATCAGCCGTATGATGGTGCTTGCGGCCAGAATCGCGAAAGATTCCGGCTGGAATATTTCCCAGATCCCGCTGGTTGGATGCGCTCCTGAGTGGATGTCTGAAAAAGCCGTATCCATTGGTAACTATGTAGTAGCTACAGGTATTGATACATATCTCGGCGTTGAACCCTACGCATATGGTTCTTCAGAGGTGGACGGCCTTCTCAAGGGCGGCATCAGAGACTGGGTGGAAGCTGCTTACACAGTAGAAAAGGATATTGATAAATTAGGTGATATGATGATCGCAAGGATCGAGGAGAAGAGAGCTGCTCTCGGCATCTGATCATCAGTATAAGATATAAAGTGAAGAAAGGCGCGATAACTTATGAAAATTGCAGTGACAGGCAAAGGCGGTGTGGGTAAGACTACATTTGCCGCTACTCTTGCCAGATTATACGCAGCGGAAGGACGTCATGTGCTGGCGGCGGATGTGGATCCTGACGCGAATCTCGGGCTTGCCCTTGGATTTGACGAGGAAACTCTGGATTCCATCGTTCCCATCTCCAGAATGAGAAAGCTTGTGGAGGAGCGTACCGGAGCCAACAGCCAGAATCAGTTTTACAAGCTGAACCCCAAGGTGGACGATATCCCCGACGCGTACGGCAAGGTGTGCAACGGAGTGAAGCTTCTGGTGCTTGGCACTGTGGAGACCGGCGGAGGCGGCTGTGTATGTCCGGAGCATGTAATGCTGAAGCGTATCATCAGCAATCTTGTCCTTCACAGAGACGACGTGGTGATACTTGATATGGAGGCCGGACTGGAGCATCTGGGCCGGGGTACCACGGAGGGCGTGGACGCGTTCGTGGTAGTCATAGAGCCGGGGGCGAGAAGCGTGCAGACCTACAAAAACGTAAAACGTCTTGCAAAAGACCTGGGAGTTGCTCAGGTGAAAGTGGTCGCCAATAAGGTGCGCAGCCAGGAGGACGAGGAATTTGTCAATGCAAAGATCCCCGCGGAAGATCTTCTTGGCGTGATTCACTATAATACTGAGGTTATGGATGCTGACCGTCAGGGAAAATCCCCCTATGATTTCAGCAGAACCGTCACCGACGAGATAATGAAAATCAAAGAAAAGATAGATCGGCAGTCCGATTTAGATAAACAGGAGGTATGACAGTGCTTTTATTTGATATCGTATTTAATGGAAATGATACCATGTATGCAGAAGCTGTGGAAGCCGTAGAAGGAGCCATTGCCAAGTATGGCGAGGATAAGGCCGTTGGTTTTCCGGATACTGCGTATACTCTGGCATGTTATTATGCAGAGACAGGTACAAAGATCACAACTCTGAAAGAAGCGAAGGAAGCTCTTACATATATTAAGAGCCTGATGACCAGAGAAAGACGTCTGGATTCCGCTTTTCAGTCCGGTGTAGCCACCGCGCTGTCCGCAGAGCTCATCGAAGCAGTAAAATATATTGACGGACAGAAGCCCTATGAAGAACCCTATCTGGGACATATGACAGACGCTCAGATCCGTGAGCTCGGCGTTCCGCTTGTAACGGGAGATATCCCCGGCATCGCGGTAATCATCAACGCGGCTCCCACGGTGGAAGAGGCGTGCGCTCTGGTAAAGAGCTATCAGTCTCAGGGTAACTTTGTCTGCCTTGTAGGCGGCATTATCGAGCAGTTAAAGGAAGCAAATTACAAGACCGGCTTCAATGTGCGCGTATTCCCCATCGGAGAAAATATTTCATCTGTATGCCACGCGGTATCCGCTGCCTGCAGAACGGCAATGATCTTCGGTAATATCACACCCGGCGACAGAAAAGCTCTTCAGGAATACACATTCAACAGATTCCGCGCATTTGTCAACGCGTTCGGACCTCTGGATGAAAAGACAGTAGCCTGCGGCGCCGGAGCGATTTATTATGGATTCCCGGTTGTCACCAACGATATGGATTACACCCCGTCCGTACCGAAGAGTCTTATCAAGCAGCCGAACGTTGAGGAGTTCAACGCTACCTCTCTTGAGGCTCGCGATATCAAGATCAAGATCACAAATGTGGATATCCCGGTTGCGTTCGCATCTGCTTTTGAAGGTGAGATCATTCGCCGTAAGGATATGCAGGTGGAATTCGACGGTTCCCGTGTAGACTGCGCGGAGCTTGTACAGACCTGCGAGATGACCGAGATCGAGGATCACAAGATCACTGTGATCGGACCGGAAGCAGACGAGATGGAGCTTGGCAGCAAGAACAACATCGCTTATGTAGTGAAGGTTGCCGGCAAGAATATGCAGCCTGACTTTGAACCGGTTATCGAGCGTAAATTCCACAACTACATCAACTGCATCGAGGGAGTTTACCATACCGGACAGAGAGATATGCAGAGAATCCGTATCAGCATTGACGCGTTCAACGCGGGCTTCCGTATCAAACACATCGGCGAGGTGCTTTACAGCCAGGTTAAGAATGAGTTTGACGCAGTTGTTGACAAATGTGAGGTTGTAATCTATACAGATCCTGCAGAATGTACAAGAATCCGTCATGAGGTTGCGATCCCGACCTTCGAAAAACGTGACGAGCGTCTTGACAAGCTGACAGACGAGTCTGTAGACGTTTACTATAGCTGTATCCTCTGCCAGGCATTCTCCCCGAGCCATGTCTGCGTGGTAACACCGGAGAGACTTGGACTTTGCGGAGCTGTATCATGGCTGGACGCAAAGGCGACCAACGAGCTGGATCCCGCTGGTCCCTGCCAGGTGATCACCAAGGAACGTGTGATCGACGAGAATGTGGGAGCTTATGAGGATGTAGATGAGGCTGTTCAGAAATACTCCCAGGGCGCTCTGGAGCATGTAACCCTGTACTCCATCATGCAGGATCCTATGACTTCCTGCGGATGCTTCGAATGTATCTGCGGTATCGAGCCGTTCTCCAACGGCGTAGTAATCGCTAACCGTGAATACGCGGGAATGACTCCTCTTGGAATGACCTTCCCGGAAATGGCTTCCATGACCGGCGGCGGCGTACAGACACCCGGCTTCATGGGACATGGAAAACATTTCATTTCCTCCAAGAAGTTCATGAAGGCAGAGGGCGGTATCGAGCGTATCGTATGGATGCCCAAGGAATTGAAGGACTTCGTTGCGGACAGACTGAACGCGACAGCAAAAGAGCTTTACGGAATCGACAACTTCACCGATATGATCGGCGACGAGACCGTAGCGGAAGATCCGGAAACACTGGTTGCCTTCCTTACAGAGAAGAACCATCCGGCTCTGTCCCTCGACCCAATGATGTAAACCCCTCGAGGGGAAAGGGTGCTTGCATCCTTTCCCCGGGGGTTTAACATAAGATTATGCCGCATAGCGTAGAGCTGCGAAAGCAGCGGGCTATGCAAGTGATCTTATGTTAAGATGCGCATATGATTCAAGACATAAGGACATATATTCAAGCCGTAAAGCCGCGAAGGCAGCGTGCTATGCAAGTGATTTGTGTTGAGCTGTTATAAGGTTTAACATAAGCTCACACATCCCAGCCGTAAAGCCGCGAAAGCGGCGTGCGATGCAAATGATCTTATGTTAAGATTCATGTAAGGTTTAACCAACAAGCAACTATTAACCAATTTTTGAGTGGAGATGTGCACATGTTAATTAACAGAATTTTCAGCGGAAACGACGCAGTCTTTGGTCTTACCGAACAGGCTGTAGACGGAGCGATCCAGCAGCATGGTGCAGACAAAGCAGTGGGCTTCCCCCATACGGCGTATTGCCTGCCCTGTTATTATGCCGTAACCGGCGTAAAAGTAAAAACTCTGGGTGATGTCAAAGAAGCCCTCGGTGTTGTAAAGTCTCTGATGACAAGGAATCATGAGCTTGACGACGCCCTGATGTCCGGTGTAGCCACCGCTCTCTGCGCAGAGTTTATTGAAGCTCTGAAATATCTGGACGGCGCGGAGCCGTACAGCGAGCCCTGCTATGGCCACCTTCCGGATTCTATCATTCGTGAACTGGGCGTGCCTCTTGTAACAGGGGATATCCCGGGAGTAGCTGTTATCCTCGGAGCGGCTCCCACAGCCCAGGAGGGCGTAGACCTGATCAAGAGTTATCAGAAGCAGGGAATTCTGGTCACTCTGGTGGGCGGTATTATCGACCAGGCTCAGGAGCTTGGCCTGAAAATGGGTTATAATGTGAGAATTGTTCCTCTCGGAAAAGACGTAACCTCCGTGATACATGTAGTATCGGTAGCTCTTCGCGCGGCACTTATCTTCGGCAATGTAACGCCTGGCGACGCGGGAAGTCTGATCCAGTATACACAGGAAAGAGTCCCGGCCTTTGTCAATGCCTTCAAGCCTATTGACGACGTGATCCTTGCCGCAGGAGCAGGAGCGATCAAACTTGGTTTCCCGGTAATTTCCAATGAGGATGAAAACATCGTGGAGGTTCCCGGCGCGCTGATCGCCTGCCCGGATGTTGCGGACTTTAACAAGGTATCTCTGGAAGCCAGAAATATCAAGATCAAAATAACCAATATCGATATTCCGGTCGCCTTTGCTTCCGCTTTTGAGGGAGAGATCATCCGCCGCAAGGACATGCAGGTGGAATTCGACGGTTCCCGCGTGGACTGTGCCGAGCTGGTGCAGACGAAGCCTATGGACGAGGTGGAGGATCACAGGATCCAGGTGATCGGGCCTGAGGTTGATACCTTTGAGCTGGGCAGCAAACACAGCATTGCCTATGTGGTAAAAGTTGCCGGAAAGAAAATGCAGCCGGACTTTGAGTCGGTTATTGAACGTAAGTTCCACAATTATATCAACTGTATCGAGGGTGTTTACCATACCGGACAGAGGGATATGCTTCGTATCCGCATCAGCATCGACGCGTTTAACGCTGGCTTCCGGGCAAAGCATTTTGGAGAGGTTCTCTATGCGCAGGTAAAGAATGAGTTCGACGCCGTTGTTGATAAATGTGAAGTGACCATCTATACAGACCCGGCGGAATGTACAAGGATCCGTCATGAGATTGCGATACCGACCTTCGAAAAGCGCGACGAGCGTCTTGACAATCTGACAGATGAATCTGTCGATGTTTATTACAGCTGTATCCTCTGCCAGGCATTCTCCCCGAGCCATGTCTGCGTGGTGACACCGGAGAGACTGGGACTTTGCGGCGCTGTATCATGGCTGGACGCAAAAGCGACCAATGAGCTGGATCCTGCGGGAGCCTGCCAGATCATCACCAAGGAACGTCCCATTGACGAGGATCTTGGATCTTATGAGGATGTAGATGAAGCAGTGAAGAAATTCTCCCAGGGAGCTCTGGAGCATGTCACCCTGTACTCCATCATGCAGGATCCCATGACCTCCTGCGGATGCTTTGAGTGTATCTGCGGCATTGAGCCGTTCTCCAACGGAGTGGTCATCGCGAACCGTGAGTACGCGGGAATGACTCCTCTTGGAATGACATTCCCGGAGATGGCTTCTATGACCGGCGGCGGTGTACAGACGCCTGGATTTATGGGACATGGAAAACACTTTATCGGTTCCAAGAAATTTATGAAGGCAGAGGGCGGCGTGGAACGTATTGTCTGGATGCCGAAGGAACTGAAAGACACGGTTGCGGATCGTCTGAATAACACTGCAAAAGAGCTTTACGGAATCGACAACTTTACCGATATGATCGGGGATGAGACTGTCGCCACAGATCCGGAAACTCTGGTGGCATTTTTGACAGAAAAAAATCATCCTGCCTTGTCAATGGACCCAATGATGTAGTATAATAAATGCAGCGTGATCTGAGAGGACCGCTGCATTTAGAAATAAGTAATTTAATATTTAAGAGGAGGCTAATGAGAAATGCCGTTTAATCAGAAACCACAAAAGTTTAATGCAAAGATTAACTCAGTCACAATCGGAAGCGGAGACAAGACTGTGACAATCGGCGGAGGCAGCACATTTCCGTTTTACACCTTTGACGCTGCGGCAGAGAACTGCCCGAAGATCGGTGTAGAAATTTCGGATATGGGCCTGGAAGGCGTATCTGAGGGAATCAAAGCATACTATGACGGAGCTTCCACAATGGCAGAGATCGCGAAGAAAGCTGCCGCTATGGAAGGAGCTGATTTTGTCGCACTGATTCTGGAAGGCGGAGACCCGAACGGTGAGAACAAATCCATCGACGAGCTGATCGAGGTGGTAAAAGAGGTTGCCGGCGCAGTAGACTGTCCGCTGGTTGTGGAAGGCTGCAAAAACGTAGAGAAAGACGCGGAGCTCCTTCCTAAGGTTGCAGAGGTTCTTCAGGGAAGAAACGTACTGATTCTTTCCGAGAAGGAAGAGAACTACAAGGCTATCGGCGCTGCGGCAGGTCTGGCATACAATCAGATCGTGGGCGCGGAATCTGCTGTAGATATCAACCTTGCGAAACAGCTCAATGTTGTTACCACACAGCTTGGCGTGGATGCTAAGAAGATCGTTATGAATATCGGAAGCGCCGCAGCAGGATATGGTTATGAATATGTGGTTTCCACTATGGACCGTATCAAAGGCGCCGCTCTCGGACAGAATGACAACATGCTGCAGATGCCTATTATTACACCTGTATCCGCTGAGACATGGGGCGTAAAGGAAGCTACTGCTTCAGAAGCTGACATGCCTGAATGGGGTGCTCAGGACGAGCGTGGAATTGATATGGAGATTGTAACAGCAGCCGCTGACCTTGCCGCAGGTTCAGACGCAGTGATCCTGAGACATCCGGAATCTGTTAAGACAATTTCCAAAATGATCAAAGCACTTGTGTAACGAATAGGAGGAAAAAAGAGCTATGGCACTGAATGGTATTCAGATCTTTAAATTAACACCAAAGAAAAACTGTAAGGAATGTGGATGTCCGACGTGTATGGCTTTCGCTATGAAAGTTGCACAGGGCGCTATGCAGATCGAGCAGTGT
>DXEG01000061.1 GCA_019115125.1 Candidatus Blautia faecipullorum | reverse complement strand
CCAGGACAGGTGATCGCGGCTGTACAGACGAAAGGGTGCAGACGAGGAAAGTCCGGGCTTCACAGGGCAGGATGCCGGATAACGTCCGGTGGAGGCGACTCCCAGACCAGTGCAACAGAAATAAACCGCCTCTTCTCTCGGGAGAGGTAAGGGTGGAAAGGCAGTGTAAGAGACTACCGCCGTTCTGGTAACAGAGCGGGCACATGTAAACTCCATTCGAAGCAAGACCGAAAAGAAAGCGATACGGCTGCCCGTCGTGCTTTCAGGTGGGTCGCTGGAGCCATCTGGCAACAGATGGCCTAGATAGATGATCACCCAACGACATAACCCGGCTTATCGTTCTGGTTGCCGATCAGAAAAAAGAAAATGTTGGGAAAATTATAATAGCTTTGTTCTGTTATAGTGTGGAATAAGGAAAAGGGGATTTTTCTCCAATAGCCTCAAAAAATTTTATAGGACTGCTTTGAATCCCGAGGGACTCAGGGCAGTCCTTATTATATGGAAATCTAAAACAGACATAGTTGTTTACTACAGCAAGATATTACCCTCTCTTTACCGACCGTATGTGCTTTTGTACAGAGAGGGTATCCTTTATATACAAAAGATATCCTGGTGAATATGATATTATTTGAAGAATTCTGTATAATAAAAAGTTGAAAAGGCGAAAGGTTTTAAACAGTTGTTATTAATGCTGTTGCATAGCACTTGTTTGAAAATGTGCGAAACATAATGCGTAAAGTGATAGATAAAAGAATAAATAAGAAATAAAATGCTTAAACTTTGCAAATTTGTGTGAATATGATAAAATGAATGCATAAAGGAGGTGCCAATATGACGGGTTTAGTAGAACGGCCAATATATCTGGAGCAGTTAAAAAGTTTTAGAGAAAAAGAATTGATCAAAGTAGTTACTGGTATACGTCGATGTGGGAAATCTACTTTGTTTGATCTGTATTGTGATTATCTTATCCAAGACGGGGTAGATGAGAAACAGATAATCCGTATCAACTTAGAAGATCCGGATTACCATGACATTAAGGACTATATGCAGCTATATAAAATGATAAAAGAACAGCTGCTAACAGATAAAATGAATTATATCTTTTTGGATGAAGTTCAAAATATACCGGAATTCCAAAAGGCAGTGGACGGATTGTTCATCAAAAAAAATTGTGATGTGTATATTACTGGTTCAAACGCATATCTGCTATCTGGAGAACTGGCCACATTACTGGCCGGAAGGTATGTAGAAATCCGGATGCTGCCGTTGTCTTTTAAGGAATATGTATCGGCACAGGGCGGAATTCAGGATTTACAAATCAAGTATCGAAATTATATTCAAAATGGCTCGTTCCCTTACGTTCTTCAGTTAAACCGGAAAAGGGATATTCACGCTTATCTGGAGGGAATCTATACCTCCATTATATTAAAAGATGTTATGGCGAGGTATCGTATTTCTGATGCAGGGATATTAGATAAAATTGTGCGTTTTATGTTCGATAATATAGGGAATTTATGTTCGGCAACAAAAATAGCGAATACGATGACATCCGCAGGAAGAAAAGTATCTGCACATACGGTGGATCATTATTTAACAGCTTTGGTAGATAGCTTTATTTTATACAGAGCTAACAGATACGATGTAAAAGGGAAACAATATTTGATGATAGGTCAGAAATACTATTTGTGTGATATGGGGCTTCGTTATTACCTGCTTGGGAGCAGAAACATGGATATGGGGCATATTTTGGAGAATATTGTTTATCTGGAACTTTTGCGCAGAGGATATGAGGTTTACGTTGGGAAGGTAGGAAGTGCAGAAATTGATTTTATTGCAATTGGTGAGACAGGGGAGGAATATTACCAGGTTGCACAAACCGTCATTAGCGCAGACGGAAAAGTTCTGGAGAGAGAACTTGCGTCTCTGGAGGCTGTGAAGGACCATAATCCTAAATATCTCTTGACAATGGATTTTGTTCCTCCAATTTCTCATAATGGGATTAAGCAGCTCAATGTGTTAGAGTGGCTGTTGAATTAGTTCCCGTTTCATACACGATTCGGTTAAAGCGCAATAGAATTTACTGCGTATTAACCGGAACATATCGAAAAATCCCGTCGCTATCGACGGGATAAGAATAAGGAACCTGCTTGCCCTACGGACAAGCAGTATCGAAAAAGGGGCTGTCGCATCAATGTTAGTGCGACAGCCCCTTTTTCTCATTTGTTGCGTTTGCCACGGTATTTTTCTTCGCAGTACTTACATCTGTAAATCTCTTTTTCCTCATCGGAAAGAATAAATACATGATCGAGTCCCTGCTCAATGGAAGTAATGCAGCGGGGATTTTTGCATTTGATCACATTCGTGATCTGTTTGGGAAGCTTTAACTGCTTCTTGGCTACGATCTGTTCGTCCTTGATGATGTTGACGGTGATATTATGGTCGATAAAGCCCAGGATATCCAGATCCAGATCTTCAATGGGGCATTCCACCTTGATGATATCCTTCACGCCCATTTTGTTGCTTCTTGCGTTTTTGATGATCGCCACGGTGCAGTCCAGCTTGTCCAGCTTCAGGTCGTGATAGATCGTCATTGCCTTGCCTGCTTTGATATGGTCGAGAACATAGCCCTCGCGAAGTGCTCCAACATTTAACATGATACATCCACCTCCAGTAATGTAAGAATCAGCGCCATACGCACATATACGCCGTACTGTGCCTGCTTGAAATATGCGGCTCTCGGGTCGGAATCCACCTCCACGGCAATTTCATTGACTCTGGGAAGAGGATGAAGAATGTACATATCTTCTTTTGCAAGCGTCATTTTCTGCTTGTCCAGTATGTAAAAATCCTTCATGCGGACATAATCCTCTTCATTGAAGAAGCGTTCCTTCTGAACACGGGTCATGTAGAGGATGTCCAGATCCGGAAGCGCGTCCTCCAGACGTTCTACCTCCTGGTATTCCACATGGTTCTTCTGCAGAACGTCCTCCCGGATATAGCTGGGAACACGGAGTTCCTCCGGAGAGATCAGGATGAATTTTACGTTATGATACCGTACCAGCGCCTCTATCAGAGAGTGAACGGTACGTCCGAACTTCAGATCTCCGCACAGACCGATGGTAAGATTGTCAAGCCTTCCCTTTAAGGAACGGATGGTAAGCAGATCGGTGAGAGTCTGGGTGGGATGCTGATGACCGCCGTCGCCAGCGTTGATAACGGGAATAGAAGAAGCCATAGAAGCAACCAGCGGAGCACCTTCTTTCGGGTGGCGCATGGCACAGATATCTGCATAGCAGGATGTAACACGAATGGTATCGGCAACGCTTTCGCCTTTGGATGCGGAACTGGAATCAGCGGTGGAAAATCCCAGGACTTTGCCGCCGAGATTCATCATAGCAGCCTCAAAGCTCAGACGTGTACGGGTGCTTGGTTCATAAAATAAGGTGGCAAGCCGTTTCCCTTCGCAGATATGCGCGTATTTATCAGGATGCTTTTCGATATCGTTGGCCAGGGTGAGAAGTTTATCCAGCTCCTCCACAGAAAAGTCCAACGGGCTCATTAAATGTCTCATATGGTACCTCCCATTTTGAAATAGAAAATTTAAAGTGCTGTACTTTGAATTCTCTTTCACACCATCATATAATAGACCGGCGCTTTTTTCAAGAAGATTTCGTAAGTATTTTCTCGAAAAAAAGTCCGGCCACGAACCAGACGGGGGCATAGTCCAGACGGATGACGCCTTTTACATGGAAGGGCGTGCCGCTGTAATCCCAGGGACAGATTCCCAGGTGCTTGAGGATGGTTCCCGTGGAAAATTCCGTAAAAAAGATCCCGGCAGTATACAGACAGCCTCTGAAAAGAGCGGGAAAACGGCAAATTTTCTGGTATACAGGAGCGATCACAGCGGCGCATCCGTAGATCGGAAACATCAGAAGGGAGGTTTTTCCCATCATAGTGAGCTGTCCCGCCAGCAGAGCGTGGAAGCCGGTCCAGAAAATTTCCAGGCACCAGCCCAGGGAACCACAGATCAAAAAATTACGTTTCATCAGGAAACACTCCTTTGCATTTTACATAAATTTAACTGCCATATAGTATTGCCTGCCCTTGAAAAAACAATACACAAATGCTATATTTATCAGAAGAGAACAGCGACTGGAGGAATAAAATACAAATGACGGATTTGCAGGAATGCAGAAATGAAATAGACCGGATCGACAGTGAGATCGTAAAGCTTTTTGAGAAACGGATGAAGGTCAGCGAGGAAGTGGCGGAATATAAGATACATACAGGCAAACAGGTGCTGGATTCTGGCCGTGAGAGGGATAAGCTGAAGACCCTGAGAGGGATGGCCCATGGGGAATTCAACGCTTTGGGAGTCCAGGAGATATTCCAGCAGGTCATGGCCATCAGCAGGAAGCGCCAGTATCAGCTTCTCACAGAGTACGGGGCGGATGCGGAGCAGGATTATGAAATTGTGGATGCCCTTTCCCTGAACGATGTCAAAGTCGTTTTTCAGGGAGTGGAAGGCGCGTACAGTTATGCGGCCATGCGCGCATATTTTCCGGAAGAAATCGAAAACTATCATGTAAAGACCTTTCGTGACGCTATGGAGGAAGTGGCGTCCGGAAGAGCGGATTACGGAGTGCTTCCTATTGAGAATTCCACCCAGGGAATTGTGACGGATATTTATGATCTTCTGACGGAATATCAGCTATATATTGTCGGAGAACAGGCTGTTCGGGCGGATCATGTGCTCCTGGGAATGCCGGGAGCTTCTCTGGAGGATATTTCCGCGGTATATTCTCATCCCCAGGCTCTGGCCCAATGTAAAAAATATCTGGAAGAGCATCCCTCATGGAAAACCATAAAAACAGAAAATACCGCGGCGTCGGCAAAAAAAGTAAAAGAAGAGGGGAATCCCGCTCAGGCCGCCATAGCCAGCAGAGAAGCCGGAGAATTTTTTGGTCTCTCGGTTCTTGCCGAGAATATCTGCCATAACGGACAGAACGTCACCCGGTTTATTATTGTCAGCGCGAAGCCGGTTTATGAAAAAAAAGCAGAAAAAGTCAGCGTTTGCTTTGAGCTTCCCCATGAAAGCGGAACTCTGTACAACATGCTTTCCCATATAATCTATAACGGACTGAATATGACAAAGATCGAATCCAGACCGATTCCGGGAAAAACCTGGCAGTACCGTTTTTTCGTGGATTTTCAGGGAAATCTTGAGGAGCCGGCGGTAAAAAACGCTCTGAGAGGGCTGGAGGCTGAGGCGGACAGTATGCGTGTGCTGGGAAATTACGGACAACAGGAGGAAGTTTAAGATGGAAGGAATACAGGAATGTGTTCTTTACCGCGGCTTTGAACAGGAAGAGATTCTGGACAAAATGACATTCCTGATCCGGGCGCGGGAAGAGAATACTTCTGATATAGAAGAACAGAAAGCTTTGTTTTATGAATGTGTGAACGGCCTGCTGGAAATGGCCGGTTCCTATGGGTTCTCCGGGAATCTCTGGCACAATTATCTTACCCTTTTGCTGGTGAATCATGAAAATGCGTTCAGTACCGCCTGCGAGATACGCGGAGCAGTAGAGGGCACCATCAATGATTTTGCTCTTCACGATTTCGCGATCTTCAAGGAATTGTATGATTTTGACCTGACTGTGTTCGACAGAGTATTTGAGACTTCCTGCTGCCGGGCGCTTTGCGGCTACCAGGCTCCTTCGGATACCGGCAGGATGTTTAATAAGAGGATCCGGGACCGCATCTGCCGGATGAGCGGAACCCTTGCGCGGGCGGAAACCACGGAAGAGTTTATGAAAGATATGGTTCAGTTTTACAAGGATTTCGGCGTTGGAAAGCTGGGACTTCACAAAGCGTTCCGGGTGGATCATGACAGAGACGGGCAGACCGTGATCGTGCCGGTGACAAGGATCGCCCATGTGCGGCTGGAGGATCTGGTAGGCTACGAAATCCCCAAAAAGAAACTGATCGAAAATACAGAAGCCTTTGTACAGGGGAGAAAGGCCAACAACTGCCTGCTGTTCGGGGACGCCGGAACGGGAAAATCCTCCAGCATCAAAGGGATCCTGAACCGGTATTATGAGGACGGACTCAGGATCATTGAGATTTACAAGCATCAGTTTCAGGACCTGAATCAGGTGATCGCGCAGATCAAGGACAGAAATTACAAATTTATTATTTATATGGACGATCTTTCCTTTGAGGAATTTGAGATTGAATACAAATATCTGAAGGCGGTGATCGAGGGAGGTCTGGAACGGAAGCCGGACAATATCCTGATCTATGCTACCAGCAACCGCAGGCATCTTGTACGGGAGAGGGCCGGAGACAAGCTGGAGCTCTCGGACGAGGACGATCTTCATTCCTCTGACACAGTCCAGGAAAAGCTTTCCCTTGTTTATCGTTTCGGCGAACGGATTTATTTCGGCGCTCCGGACAGAAAAGAATTCCAGAATATCGTCAGGGTGCTGGCGAAGCGCCATGGAATCGAAATGCCGGAGGAGCAGCTTCTTCTTGAAGCCGGACAGTGGGAGCTTTCTCACGGAGGTCTTACGGGAAGGACGGCGCAGCAGTTTATCGACCATCTGCTGGGACGCGGAGAAGGAAAGTAAAAACAGGAAGGAGAAAGAAGCTATGGCAGTAACAGTTTTTGCCGCGATTGATGTAGGTTCCTATGAAGTCAGTATGAAAATCTTTGAGTTTTCAAAGAAAATCGGCTTTCGGGAACTGAACCATGTCCGATACCGCCTGGAAATCGGAAAAGGCGTGTACTCCTCCAGGCGTCTGGAGCCTGAAATGGTGGACGCGATCTGCATGATCCTGAAGGACTTCCGCCGGATCATGGAAGAATTCGGAGTGGAGGGATACCGGGCCTGCGCCACAAGCGCTTTTCGTGAGATGGTGAATCCGGTGATCATTATTGAGCAGATATATCAGCGGACAGGAATCCGCGTGGAGATTCTCAGCAATGCGGAGCAGCATTTTCTGGGCTATAAATCTATCGCCGCTATTGAGGCTGGATTCAAAAAAATGATCCAGAAGGGAACTGCTATTCTGGATATCGGAGCGGGAAGCCTTCAGGTATCTCTGTTCGATAAGGACGCCCTGGTATCCACCCAGAGCCTGAAGATCGGAAGTATGCGTATCCGCGAGCGGCTTCGGGAGCTGGAAAAGACCAATATCCATTACGACCAGCTTATTCTTGAGTTTATCCGAAACGACCTGATGGCGTTCCAGCGGCTGTACTTAAAAGACCGGGATATCAAAAACATCATACTTATGGGGGATTTTCTTACAGACACGATCTTCCGGGGAGAGCAGGACGAGCATATCGTCACCATGGACGAGTTCATGAGCCGTTATGAAAATACCGTCTATAAAACAGAACAGACGCTGGCCTCAGAGATGGACATTGATCCGGAGGTCGCGTCTCTGGTAGTGCCGACCATGGTTATCTGCAAGAGCTTTCTGGATGTTTTTCAGGCGGAATCCGTATGGGTGCCCGGCGTATCTCTTCTGGACGGTATCGCCTATGATTACGGTGAAAAGAAAAAATTTATCAAAAGTGTTCATAATTTTGAAAACGATATTCTGGTTGCCTCCAGAAATATTGGAAAACGGTATTCCAGCGGAAAAAATCATATTCAGGGAACCACGAAGCTTGCGCTGGCCATTTTCGACAGCATGAAAAAGATTCACGGCATGGGCGCCAGAGAACGTCTGCTTCTTCAGATCGCCGTTCAGCTTCACGACTGCGGCAAGTACATCAGTATGGCGGATGTGGCGGAGTGTTCCTACAGAATTATCATGGCAACGGAGATCATCGGACTGTCCACGGAGGAACGTCAGGTGATCGCAAGCGCCGTCCGCTACAATACCACGGAATTTGTTTACTATGAAAACTTTGACGACGGCGCCGGACTTGACAGAGAACGGTATCTTCTGGTGGCGAAGCTGACGGCGATCCTCCGTCTGGCAAACGCCATGGACCGGAGCCACTATCAGAAGGTACAGGGACTGAGAGCAGTTCTGAAGGACCGCGAGCTGCATCTGATCATAGACTCTAACCGGGATATTTCTCTGGAGCTGGGACTTCTGAAGGATAAAGTGGACTTTTTTGAGGAAGTGTTCGGGATTCATCTGGTTCTCAGAAGAAAGAAAAAAATGTGAAAAGAATTTTGCTGTGGCACAGCATGAATAAATGAGGAAATAAACAGGAATCCGGGAGGAAATTATGGATACGAAAAAATTTGAAAAACCAGAATATTTTGTGAACAGAGAGCTTAGCTGGCTGAAATTTGACGAGAGGGTTCTCAGCGAAGCCCGGGATAAAACCCTGCCGCTGTTTGAGCGTCTGAAATTTTTAAGCATTACTTCCTCGAATCTTGACGAGTTTTTTATGGTAAGGGTTGCCTCGCTGAAGGACCAGGTTCATGCGGGATATGAAAAAACAGACATCGCTGGGATGACTCCCAGGGAGCAGCTCCGGGAGATCAGCGCTCAGACCCATGAGCTTGTGCGGACGCAGTACAGCACCTATAACCGTTCGCTCCTGCCTGCGCTGGAAAAGGCGGGACTTCATATGATCACGGAGCATGAAAACCTTTCTGATAAGCAGAAGGAGTTTGTGGACAGGTACTTTGAGGATAATGTATATCCGGTGCTCACTCCCATGGCTATGGATTCCTCCAGGCCCTTCCCTCTGATCCGGAATAAGACTCTGAATATCGGAGCGCTGATCTCAAAGAAGGACAAAAAAAAGGGAAAAGAGGTTCTGGAATTCGCCACCGTCCAGGTGCCCTCCGTTCTTCCGAGAGTGATCGAGATCCCGTCGGATAAATCCGGCGCGAGAGCCGTGATCCTTCTGGAAGAGATCATTGAGAGAAATATCGGCAAGCTGTTTCTCAGCAACGCGGTGGTGTGCGCTCATCCCTACCGTATTATGAGAAACGCGGATCTTACCATTGACGAGGACGAGGCGGAGGATCTTCTGGTAGAGATCCAGAAGCAGTTGAAAAAGCGCCAGTGGGGCGAGGTGATCCGTCTGGAGGCAGAGGAAAAGATGGACAAGCGCCTTCTCAAGATCCTCAAAACCGAATTTGATATCAAGAATGAAGATATTTTTAACATCGCGGGGCCCCTTGACCTGACTATGCTGATGAAGGTATACGGGCTGGACGGCTTCGATCAGTATAAGGCAAAGAAATATATTCCGGCTCCCGTACCGGAATTCCAGAATGATAAGGATATTTTTGAAGTGATCCGGGAGGGGGATGTTTTTCTGCATCATCCCTATATGAGCTTTGATCCCGTCGTGAACTTTGTACGTCAGGCGGCGAAGGATCCCGGCGTCCTTGCCATCAAGCAGACTCTTTACCGCGTCAGCGGAAATTCTCCTATTATCGCGGCTCTTGCCCAGGCGGCGGAGAACGGCAAGCAGGTTTCCGTCCTTGTGGAGCTGAAGGCGCGTTTCGACGAGGAGAATAATATCGTCTGGGCGAAAATGCTGGAAAAAGCCGGCTGCCATGTAATCTACGGTCTTGTGGGCCTTAAGACCCACAGCAAGATCACTCTGGTAGTGAGACGGGAAGATACGGGGATCCGCCGTTATGTGCATCTGGCGACAGGAAACTATAATGATTCCACAGCGAAGCTATATACGGACTGCGGTATTTTTACCTGTGACGAGAGATACGGAGAGGACGCTACCGCGGTGTTTAATATGCTGTCGGGATATTCTGAGCCAAAGAAATGGAACCGTCTCATCGTGGCGCCTATCTGGATGAAAAACAGATTTCTGGAGCTTATTGACCGGGAGGCTGAGAACGCCAAAAAGGGTGTTCCCGCCCATATTATGGCAAAGATGAATTCTCTCTGTGATCCTGTGATCATGGCGGCGCTTTACTACGCGTCCTCCTGCGGCGTAAAGATAGAGCTGGTGGTGAGAGGAATCTGCTGTATTAAAGTGGGAATCCCCGGGATCAGCGAAAACATCCAGGTCAGGTCCATTGTTGGAGACTTCCTGGAGCACAGCCGTATTTTCTATTTCTTTAACGGAGGAATGGAAGAGGTTTATATGGGAAGCGCGGACTGGATGCCGAGAAATCTTGACCGCCGGGTGGAGATTGTGTTCCCGGTGGAGGATGACGTGATCAAAAAGAAAGTGATCCATGTGCTGGATCTTGAATTCAGAGATACGCTGAAAGCGCATATCCTGCAGCCGGACGGCACCTATGAGAAGCAGGACAAGCGCGGAAAGATTCTTTTGAATTCGCAGATGGAATTCTGCAGAGAAGCGCAGGAGACCGCAAAAAAGAAGAAAAAGGAACAAAAGGATTCCTCCCGGGTATTTATCCCGGCGGAGCCGGCGGAGGATCCGGAAGAGCTGAATTGACAGACGGCCCGCGGGCCCGGAGACAGGATCACCGGAATGTGCCGGAAGGCACATTCCGGTGAAAAAAATAAAAAATAAAAAAATTAAAAAATTTTAAAAAAACACTTGCATTTTGTTTTTTTATGTTGTATACTAAGCAAGTCAGTTGAGGCAAGGCCAGTTGGTCAAGGGGTTAAGACGCCGCCCTCTCACGGCGGAAACACGGGTTCGATTCCCGTACTGGCTGTTTGATGATTCTTAAGTTTAACAGATCGTCGAAATGAATAAGAAGAGGAAAACCAATCAAACGTTGCGTTGATTGGTTTTTTGTTGTTCGGAAATTATGTTTGTTCGCGTCCGGCCTCTCTGTCTTTTGGAATGATGAAATTTTTCTTGCAATAAAGTACTGAGATGGGGTATGATATGGAACGAATGTTTGAATTTCCATTTTTATTGGAATCAGTGAGAAAGGCAGGAGAAAGTCATGGCAAAAAAGGAAACCTATGATGCCGGAAGCATTTCAGTCCTGGAGGGGCTTGAGGCGGTGCGCAAGCGTCCGGGTATGTATATTGGAAGCGTGTCCAGAAAAGGACTGAATCATCTGATATATGAGATTGTGGACAATTCGGTAGACGAACATCTGGCGGGCTACTGTACGGAAATCCATGTGATCCTGGAGCGGGACGGTTCCTGTACGGTTACGGATAACGGCAGAGGAATCCCGGTAGACATGCACGAGAAAGGCGTATCCGCCGAGAGGCTTGTGTTTACCACTCTTCACGCAGGAGGCAAATTTGATAATTCCGCATATAAGACCAGCGGAGGCCTTCACGGAGTAGGTTCTTCCGTAGTGAACGCCCTGTCTACTTATCTCGATATAAAGATCAGCAGGGACGGTTATATTCATCATGACCACTATGAGAGGGGAATACCGACAGTAGAGCTGGAAGAGGGGCTGCTGCCTAAAATTGCCAGATCCAGGGCCACAGGTACCTGTGTGAATTTTCTTCCCGATCCTGAGATTTTTGAGAAAACCCGTTTTTCAGCAACCGAGGTAAAAAGCCGCCTCCACGAAACCGCTTATCTGAATCCGGAGCTTACGATCTTTTTTGAGGACAGAAGAGGAGAGACGGCGGAGAAGGAAGAATACCATGAACCGGAGGGGATCGTAGGCTATATCCGCGATCTGAACCGAAACGCAGAGGTTCTTCATGAGCCCGTTTATCTGAAGGGGGAGGCCGATGGGATACAGGTGGAGCTTGCGTTCCAGTTTACCGGTGAATTCAGAGAGAATGTGCTGGGCTTCTGTAATAATATCTATAACGCGGAAGGAGGAACCCATCTTACCGGATTTAAAACCACATTTACCACTGTGATGAACAACTATGCCCGGGAGATCGGAATCCTCAAGGAAAAAGACTCTAATTTTACAGGGACGGATATCCGAAACGGCATGACCGCCGTGGTGTCCATTAAGCATCCGGCTCCCAGGTTCGAGGGACAGACCAAAACAAAGCTGGACAACCAGGACGCCGCGAAGGCTACGGGAAAGGTTCTGGGAGAGCAGCTTGTACTGTACTTTGACAGAAATCTTGAAATATTAAAGTCTGTGCTCTCCTGCGCTGAGAAGGCGGCAAAGATCCGCAAAACAGAGGAGCGTGCAAAGAGCAATCTGCTCACAAAACAGAAATATTCCTTTGATTCCAACGGCAAGCTGGCGAACTGCGAAAAAAAGGATCCGGCTCAATGTGAAATATTTATTGTGGAGGGAGATTCCGCAGGCGGTTCCGCAAAGACCGCCCGCAACCGGAACTATCAGGCGATCCTTCCCATCAGAGGAAAGATTTTAAATGTAGAAAAGGCCACCATCGACAAGGTTCTGGCAAACGCGGAGATCAAAACCATGATCAACGCCTTCGGCTGCGGTTTTTCCGAGGGATACGGAAATGATTTCGATATCAGTAAACTGCGCTATGACAAAATTGTGATCATGGCGGATGCGGATGTGGACGGCGCGCATATTTCCACGCTGCTCCTGACACTGTTTTACCGGTTTATGCCGGATCTGATCACGGAGGGGCATGTATATATCGCCATGCCGCCTCTCTACAAAGCCATGCCGAAAAAAGGCCCTGAGGAATATCTCTATGACGACAAAGCCCTTGAACGGTACAGAAAAAGCCACAAACCCGGAAGCTTTACTCTGCAGCGGTATAAAGGACTGGGAGAAATGGACGCGGATCAGTTGTGGGAGACGACGCTGAATCCCGAGACAAGAAGAATGAAGCGGGTGGAGATCGAGGACGCCCGCCTGGCCTCCAGTATTACAGAAATACTGATGGGCAGCGACGTTCCGCCCAGAAGAGCCTTTATCTACGAACACGCGGCGGACGCGGAGCTTGATATCTGATAAGAGGTATGTTTTATAAAGATTTGAGAGGAACAGATTATGGAGACAAAACAGGAAAATGTGATCCGCGCGGATTATTCGGAGATCATGCAGAAATCCTATATTGATTACGCAATGAGCGTTATAATATCCAGAGCTCTTCCTGATGTGCGGGACGGTCTTAAGCCTGTTCAGAGGAGAACCCTGTATGATATGTACGAGCTGGGTATCCGCTATGACCGTCCATATCGAAAATGTGCCCGTATCGTGGGGGATACCATGGGAAAATATCATCCTCACGGGGACAGCTCGATCTATGAAGCCCTGGTAGTGATGGCCCAGGATTTCAAAAAAGGAAAAACTCTTGTGGACGGGCACGGAAATTTTGGTTCTATCGAGGGAGACGGAGCCGCGGCCATGCGATACACGGAAGCCCGTCTGGAAAAGCTGGCCCAGGAGGTATTCCTGGGTGATCTGGATAAAAATGTGGTGGACTTTGTGCCGAATTTCGACGAAACAGAGAAAGAGCCTTCCGTCCTTCCCGTGAAGATCCCCAATATTCTCGTCAACGGCGCCGACGGGATCGCCGTCGGCATGGCTACCAGTATACCTCCCCATAACCTTGGAGAGGTGATCGACGCTGTCAAGGCTTATATGAAGGACAGCGAGATCAGTGTGCGCGGTCTGATGCGCTATCTGAAAGGGCCGGATTTTCCTACCGGCGGTATTGTGGTAAATAAGGATGAACTGAAAAAAATATACGAGACAGGAACCGGCAGGATCCGCATCCGCGGACGGGTGGAGACGGAGAAGGCGGCTGGAGGCAGGCTGAAGCTTGTGATCACCGAGATTCCCTACACCATGCTGGGAGCCAACATCGGAAAATTTTTAAACGACGTGGCGTCTCTTGTGGAGTCAAAAAAGACCACAGATATCGTGGATATCTCCAATCAGTCCTCGAAGGACGGGATCCGTATCGTCCTGGAGCTGAGAAAAGATACGGATGTAGAAAATCTCACCAACATGCTCTATAAAAAGACCCGCCTGGAAGACACCTTCGGCGTGAACATGCTGGCGGTCGCGGACGGAAAGCCGGAAACCCTGAATCTGAAGCAGATCGTTGAGCATCATGTGGATTTTCTTTTTGAGATCAATACACGGAAGTATAGTACGCTTCTTGCGAGAGAGACGGAAAAGCAGGAGATACAGGAGGGACTGATCAAGGCCTGCGACGTGATCGACCTGATCATTGAGATCCTGAGAGGAAGCAAAAACAGGGAGCAGGTGAAAAACTGTCTTGTAAACGGCGTTACAGAGGGAATCCGGTTTAAGAGCCGGACCAGCGAAAAGGCGGCCGCGAAACTGAGATTTACAGAAAGGCAGGCCGCGGCTATTCTGGATATGCGGCTGTATAAGCTGATCGGTCTTGAAATCCAGGCTCTGGAGGCGGAATATCAGGAGACAATGAAAAATATTGCCTTCTATAAGGATGTTCTGGATCACTATGAATCTATGTCGGCTGTCATTGTCAAAGAGCTGGACGCCATAAAGAAGGAATACGGAACAAAACGCCGGACCTCCATAGAGAACGCGGAAGAAGCCGTATATGAAGAAAAGAAAATGGAGGAGACCGAGGTCTGCTTCCTGATGGACCGGTTCGGTTATATGAAGCTCATCGACAAAAACGCCTATGAACGGAATAAAGAGGCGGCTCATAAGGAAAGCAGATATATCTTTTGCTGCATGAATACAGATAAGATCTGCCTGTTCACTGACGGAGGAAGGATGCACACCGTCAAGGCCGCGGACATTCCGCTGGTGCGCTTCCGGGATAAGGGAGTTCCCGCGGATAATCTCAGCAATTACGACAGCGCCTCCGAGCAGATCCTCTATGTGGCTCCTGTGAGCCGTCTGAGGGAGGAGGTTCTGCTGTTTGTAACAAAGGCCTCCATGTGCAAGCTGGTGGAGGGAGCTGAGTTTGATGTGGCGAAAAGGACGATCGCTTCCACGAAGCTGTCGGGAGAGGATGCGCTGGTGTTTGTGGGAAGCGCTTCGGAGATGGAACAGGTGGTTCTCCAGAGTAAAGACGGATATTTCCTTAAATTCCTGAAATCAGAGGTTTCCTCCATGAAGAAAACGGCGGTGGGCGTCCGCGGCATGAAGCTTTCAGAGGGGGATTATCTGGAGCACGCCTATCTGCTGGGCGGCCATCAGGACTATACGGTGACGTTCCGCGAAAAGCCGTATTCCCTCAACAGGCTCCGTCTGGCAAAACGGGACGCCAAAGGCGTGAAGCCCAGAGTTTGAGACCGGAGGGCCCGGAGCGCCTGGAAAAAAATCCTTGCTTTTCGAAATAGATGGTGCTATTATGGATATAACATGATAACGGATAACATAAGAGTGGACTTCGCGGTCCACTCTTTTCAATGTAGCCGGATGTACGAAAGGCAGGTGGAAGCATGAGCAGACGGGAAGAATACGAAAGGAGAGCAGAAGCGCTTCTTTCGCCTATTGTGGAGCAGGCCGGATTTGAGCTTGTGGACGTGGAATATGTTAAGGAAGCGGGAAGCTGGTATCTCAGGGGGTATATTGACAAACCAGGCGGGATCACGGTAAATGACTGCGAGGCAGTAAGCAGGATATTCAGCGACAGACTGGATGAGGATGATTTTATTGAGGACAGCTATATCATGGAGATCAGTTCTCCGGGGCTGGACAGACCGCTGAAAAAAGAAAAGGATTTTGCCAGGAGTATAGGAAAGAAAGTCGAGATCCGCACTTACCGTCCTATCGAAAAACAGAAAGAATTCAGCGGGATTCTGACCGCATATGATGATAACAGCGTAACTGTTGAAGAGGATGGAAACCTGCGAGCATTCGAAAAAAAAGACATTGCTCTTATCCGTTTAAAAATTGATTTTTAAAAGTGTGTGGCACACAATAAGGAGGAATATTGAAAAGATGAACAGAGAGTTAATGGAAGCCCTGGATATACTGGAAAAAGAAAAAAACATCAGCAAAGATACGCTTCTCGGGGCCATTGAGCAGTCGCTGATCCAGGCTTGCAAAAATCACTTCGGAAAGGCGGATAACGTACATGTTACCATAGATCCGGAGACATGTGATTTCAGTGTGTACGCGGAACGCGTCGTTACAGAATTTGTGGAGGATCCCGCTCTGGAGATCTCCCTGCTGGACGCTCAGAAAATGAATGCCAACGCGGAACTGGGAGATACTGTAAAGGTTGAGATCCAGTCAAAGGAGTTCGGCAGGATCGCCACTCAGAACGCCAAGAACGTGATCCTTCAGAAGATCCGGGAAGAGGAGCGGAAGGTTCTCTATGACGAATATTTTGGAAAAGAAAAGGAAGTTGTCACGGGAATCGTTCAGCGTGTAATGGGCCGAAACGTCAGCATCAATCTTGGAAAGGCCGACGGCATTTTAAGCGAAAACGAGCAGGTAAAGGGCGAGGAGTTCCGGCCCACGGAAAGAATCAAGGTATATATCCTTGAGGTCAAGGATACTCCCAAGGGACCCCGCATCCTGCTGTCCAGAACGCATCCCGGCCTTGTGAAACGCCTTTTTGAGTCAGAGGTCGCGGAGGTGAAGGACGGAACTGTCGAGATCAAGAGCATTGCAAGAGAGGCAGGCTCAAGAACAAAGATCGCGGTCTGGAGCAATGATCCGGATGTAGACCCGGTAGGAGCCTGCGTAGGTATGAACGGCGCAAGAGTCAACGCCATCGTCGCGGAGCTCCGCGGTGAAAAGATCGATATCATAAACTGGGATGAAAACCCGGCGATCCTCATTGAGAACGCTCTGAGTCCGGCGAAGGTGATCGCGGTTATGGCCGATCCGGATGAAAAAACGGCTCTCGTTGTAGTGCCGGATTACCAGCTTTCCCTCGCCATCGGCAAGGAGGGACAGAACGCCCGCCTTGCGGCTCGTCTGACCGGATTCAAGATCGACATCAAGAGCGAGACTCAGGCGAGAGAATCCGGAGAGCTGTATGAGTATGAGGACGACGAGTACTATGAGGAAGATTACAACGGCGAATACGAAGAAGAGTACGCGGCAGAGGACGGCGCGGAGGATGCGGACGCCGCTTCTGAGGAGGCTGTAGAAGACCCGGCCGCATACGATCCGGAAGAGGAAATATCTGAAGGAGAGCAGCAGGAATACCTGTCAGAGGAGGCAGACGCGCCGGACTATGAAAACGAAGACTAAGATTCCCATGCGCCAGTGCACCGGCTGCAGGGAAATGAAAAATAAAAAAGAAATGATGAGGATCTTAAAGACTCCGGAAAATGAGATTCTTCTGGATACAACCGGAAAGAAAAACGGAAGGGGAGCCTATCTGTGCGCCTCCATGGAATGTCTGGAGAAGGCCGTGAAAAATCACGGGATCGAGAGATCGCTGAAGACGGCGGTTCCCCAGGAGGTCTATGAGGATCTGAAAAAGGAGTTTGAAAAGCTTGAGAAACACCAATCATAAGGTTTTATCTCTGATCGGACTTGCGACTAAGGCGGGAAAGACCGTCAGCGGAGAATTTTCCACAGAGAAGTCCGTGAAGACCGGGAAGGCCTTTCTGGTAGTCGTAGCGGAAGACGCGTCGGACAATACCAGAAAGAAATTCCAGAATATGTGTGATTTTTACAACGTTCCGGTATACTTCCTTTTTGATAAGGAGGAGCTTGGCAGATTCTGCGGGAAGCAGTTTCGCGCCAGCATTGCCGTGCAGGATGAAAACTTTGCGAAAGCAATGATGAAAGAACTTGGCAGATCATTGGCATGAAGGAGGAGAACTGCATGGCGGAAAAGAGAGTATATGAGCTTGCCAAGGAGCTTGGCAGGCAGAACCGTGAAATTATAGAAGCATTAAAGGCAAACGGGGTGGAGGTCAAGAGCCATATGAGCCGTCTTGAGGAGCCCTGTATCAGAATGATAAAAGAAAAATTTTTACAGATGGGAAAGGAGCAGATTACCAAGGTGGAAAATTCCAGAACAGAAGAAAAAATGGTGACATCGAAGCCTGAAGCAGAGAAAAAAGAGGCTCCCAAAAAGAAAAAAAATATAATTCGTGTATATCACGCGCAGAACGCCAGCGACGGCGGAAAGAACAGACCGAAGCGCCCGGGAGCAGAAAAGCGTCCGGGAGCCCGCCCGCAGCAGGGACAGCGTCCCCAGACTGCGAAGAAGCCCGCGGAGACGGCAGCGAAGAAGCCTGCGGAGACAGTGAAAAAACCTGTGGAGGCAGTGAAAAAGCCGGCGGAACAGCCGGTAAAGAAGCCGGCTCCGGAGCAGCGGAACGGCGCGGAGGTAAAGGCGGCCCAGACAGCGCCTGTACAGAATACAGGAAAACCGGCTCAGCGTCAGGAGCAGCAGGGAAATAACAGAAGTCAGAATCATCAGAGCAGAGACGGAAGAGACGGAAGAGAAAGAAACCGTGATTTCCGCGGCGGCGAAAGAAAAAATACAGACAGAGGTCCTCAGCAGGGAGGCAGACCTGGAAACCGTCAGCAGAAGCCGGGTGAAGGACGCCCGCCGAGAAACGGCGAAGGCACGGGCCGTCCCCAGAGAGGTCAGGGCCGTCCTCAGAACGGCCAGGGAAGACCGGAAGGAAGAGGAGACGGAAGATTCGGCGGAAAGGATAACAGAGGCGGACAGCGTCCGGGAGGAAGAAGAAACGACAGCGACGCGGTATTTACACCTGAGCTGACGAAGACTTCCAAGGACAGCAAGAGAGAGCGCGACAGAGAAAATAAAAACAAAAAGAAGGATTTCGATAAATTGTCCGGTGCGGGACACCGCCCGAACCAGGGAGGAAAGAGGACGCTTTCCAGAGTTCCGAAGGCGCTTCAGAAGCCTGCTCCTCAGCCTAAACAGGAGGAGAAAAAGCCGGAGGTTAAGGAGATTACCCTTCCGGAGAAGCTTACGATCCGCGAGCTTGCGGAGGCGATGAAAATGCAGCCCTCCGTGATCGTCAAGAAGCTGTTTATGCAGGGCGTGATGGTTACGGTAAATCATGAGATCGATTTTGAAAAGGCGCAGGAGATCGCTCTGGAGTACGATATCATTGCGGAACCGGAAGAAAAGGTGGATGTGATCGGAGAGCTTCTGAAGGAAGACGAAGAAAACGAGGCGGATATGGTTTCAAGACCGCCTGTCGTATGCGTTATGGGGCATGTAGACCATGGAAAAACCTCCCTTCTGGACGCTATCCGTGATACAAATGTAACAAGAGGCGAGGCCGGCGGAATCACACAGCACATAGGAGCCTATGTGGTGGAGATCAACGGTCAGGAGATCACCTTCCTGGATACGCCCGGACACGAGGCTTTCACGGCTATGCGTATGAGAGGAGCCAACGCTACGGATATCGCGGTTCTTGTAGTCGCGGCGGACGACGGCGTGATGCCTCAGACAATAGAAGCGATCAGTCACGCGAAGGCAGCCGGCGTGGAAATTATCGTCGCCATCAACAAAATTGATAAGCCCAGCGCTAATATTGAACGTGTGAAGCAGGAGCTTTCTGAATATGAGCTGATTCCTGAGGACTGGGGCGGAAGCACTATTTTTGTTCCCGTTTCCGCGCATACAAAAGAAGGAATCGACACTCTTCTGGAGATGATCCTTCTGTCGGCTGAGGTCTGCGAGCTGAAGGCGAATCCCAACCGCGCGGCGAGAGGCCTTGTTATTGAAGCCAAGCTTGACAAGGGCAAAGGACCGGTAGCAACAATCCTTGTACAGAAGGGAACTCTTCATGTGGGAGACTTTATTGCCGCAGGCGCGTGCAGCGGCAAGGTCCGCGCTATGATGGACGACAAAGGCCGCAGAGTAAAGGAAGCCGGCCCGTCTACTCCTGTCGAGATCCTTGGACTTGGCGATGTGCCCAACGCCGGAGAGATCCTGATGTCCTTCTCCAGCGACAAAGAGGCGAAGAATTTTGCCGGAGCCTTTGTTTCCGAGAATAAGAACCGCCTTCTGGAGGAGACAAAAGGAAAGCTTTCACTGGATAATCTCTTTGATCAGATCCAGGCCAGCGATCTGAAGGAGCTGCCGATCATTGTTAAGGCAGACGTACAGGGATCCGTGGAAGCGGTAAAACAGAGTCTGACCAAGCTCTCCAATGAGGAAGTCGTTGTCCGTGTAATACATGGCGGCGTAGGCGCGGTAAACGAATCCGACGTATCTCTGGCGGCTACTTCCAACGCGATCATTATCGGCTTCAACGTCCGCCCCGACGCAATGGCAAAACAGCTTGCCGATCAGGAGGGTGTGGATCTTCGTCTGTATAAAGTCATTTATCAGGCCATTGAGGACGTGGAAGCGGCTATGAAGGGTATGCTGGATCCGGTATATGAGGAGAAAGTCATCGGCCACGCGGAGGTTCGTCAGCTCTTTAAGGCGTCCGGCGTAGGTACGATTGCCGGAAGCTACATCCTTGACGGTATATTCCAGAGAAACTGTAAAGTACGCATTACCAGAGAGGGCGAGCAGGTTTATGAAGGCGAGCTGGCCTCCCTGAAGCGCTTCAAGGATGATGTGAAGGAAGTCAAGGCGGGCTACGAGTGCGGTCTGGTATTCGACGGCTTTAATGATGTAAAAGAAGAAGACCATGTAGAAGCATATATCATGGTGGAAGTGCCGAGATAGGAGTGACTTTGAATGCGAAAAAACAGCATTAAGAATACAAGGATCAACGGAGAGGTCCAGAAAGAGCTCAGCGCTGTGATCCGCGGAGAGATCAAAGATCCGCGGATCCATCCCATGACCTCTGTCATGGCTGTGGAGGTAGCGCCGGATCTGAAAACCTGCAGGGCGTATATCAGCGTACTTGGAAACGACGAGGCAAAAAAGGCTACGATCCAGGGACTGAACAGCGCGGAGGGGTATATCAGAAGACAGCTCGCGAAAAATCTGAATCTCAGAAACACCCCGGAGATACGCTTTATTCTAGATGAATCCATCGAGTACGGCGTAAATATGTCGAAGCTTATCGATGATGTGACGAAAAAAGACGCTTCCCACGGGAAGCAGGAAGAAGAATAAGAGGGATGCTATGAATAATATTTCTGAGGTACTGACAGGAGTAAAATCCATGGGGATCGGCGGCCATATAAGGCCGGACGGCGACTGTGTAGGCTCCTGCATGGCTTTGTACTTATATGTAAAGACCTATTTTCCGGAGATCGACGTAAAAGTCTATCTGGATAATCCCCGGCCGGTATTTTCTCATATCGACAGAATTGACGAGATCCTCACGGAAACAGATGGGGACAGGGTGTTTGACCTTTTCGTAACCTGCGACGTAAGCGCCATGAACCGTCTGGCTCTTGCGGAGGAATATTTTAATCAGGCAAAAAAGACAGTGTGCATAGATCATCATGTCAGCAATTCAGGCTTCGCGGAAGTGAATCATGTGAAGGGAGATATCAGTTCCTGCTGCGAGGTGCTGTACGGGCTGCTGGATAAGGAAAAGATCGACCGGTCCGTTGCGGCGGCGCTTTATACAGGTATGATCCATGATACAGGCGTATTCCAGTACTCGTCCACAACGCCCGAGACAATGCGGATAGCAGGTGAACTGATGAAAACCGGGTTCGAATTCAGTAAGATCATCGATCATTCCTTTTATGAAAAGACTTATCTTCAGAATCAGGTTATGGGGCGTGTGCTCGCCGAAAGCATTATGATCCAGGATGGAAGATGTATTATCGGGTATCTGCGGAAAAAGGATCTTGATTTTTACGGTGTGGACGGCAAGGATCTGGACGGGATCGTCAGCCAGCTCCGCCTGACAAAAGGCGTTGAAGTGGCGATGTTCCTGTATGAAACGAAAACTCAGACCTTCAAGGTATCTCTCAGGTCAAACGGAAATGTGGATGTCAGCCGGATCGCCGTATACTTTGGCGGCGGCGGACATGTGAGGGCCGCGGGTTGTGATCTCCACGGTTCGGTATATGATGTGATCAACAACGTCTCAGAGCAGATCGCCCATCAGCTTGCCGCGGAACAGGACGCGTAAATCGATGGATGGAGTTTTGATTGTAAGGAAAGAAAAGGGCTTCACCTCCCATGACGTTGTGGCAAAGCTCAGAGGGATCCTGCGGATGAAAAAAATCGGACATACAGGAACCCTGGATCCGGAGGCGGAGGGAGTTCTACCCGTAGTACTGGGAAAAGCCACAAAGCTGGTGGAGCTGCTTACGGAAAAAGAAAAAACCTATGAAGTGGTCATGCGCCTGGGCCTGGAAACGGACACGCAGGATATGACCGGCACAGTGCTTCAGACTTTTCCGGTTTCCGTCACGGAGGAGCAGGTGATTAAGGCCGCGGAGAGCTTTCTGGGAGAGCGGCAGCAGATCCCTCCTATGTATTCCGCGATAAAGGTCAACGGCAAAAAGCTTTATGAGCTCGCCCGGGAGGGAAAGGCTGTGGAGCGCAAGGCCAGGAACGTGCATTTTTATGAAATAAAGGTGCTGGAGACCGCCCTGCCGGAGATCCGGATGACGGTTACCTGCAGCAAGGGGACCTATATCCGTACTCTCTGCTATGATATCGGCAGAAAACTTGGGTGCGGAGCCTGTATGAAGGAGCTTCTCCGCACACGCTCCGGACAGTTTACACTGGAGGACAGTCTCACACTGGAGGAGATCCAGACCTGTATGGATCAGGGAAAGCTGCAGGAGCATATCCGGGATATACAGGAAATTCTCGGGGAGTATCCTCTTCTTCGCTGTACAGAGGAGGCTGACAGACTTCTTCTCAACGGCAACGCTCTGAGCGGAGACAGTCTCACGGAGCAGAGCAGAGAGGGCTGGGTGCGGATGTGTACCAGCCAGGGAGATTTCGTGGGCCTGTATCAGTGGAACAGGGACAGCGGAAGTTACCGCCCGGTCAAAATGTTTTTATAAAAACAGAAGGATCCGGTTTTTGGAATATTTCCCCTTATATACTGACGGCATAAACGAAAAAAGACCGGGACAGAAGGAGATCATAGGAAAATATGGAGTACATGACAATAGACGGACAGTTTCCGAGATTAAATAACTGCGCGGTGACTCTGGGAAAATTTGACGGTATCCATCGGGGCCACAGAAAGCTTGTGGACAAAATTCTGGAGCAGAAGGCTGAAACAGGGGCTGCAGCCGTTGTGATCGCATTTGTTTCTGACAAAAAAATGATTCTTACCAGAGCGGAGAGAAGAGATTTTCTGGAGCATCTTGGAGTGGATGTTCTTCTGGAATGTCCGCTGGACAGCCGGTTAAAGCATGTAAAGGCAGAGAACTTTATCCGCCAGGTGCTGGT
Source organism: Candidatus Blautia faecipullorum (assembly GCA_019115125.1). Taxonomy (GTDB): domain Bacteria; phylum Bacillota; class Clostridia; order Lachnospirales; family Lachnospiraceae; genus Blautia_A; species Blautia_A faecipullorum. The sequence goes on along the minus strand of DXEG01000061.1, from coordinate 71,144 downwards.
AAGCTCTCTTCACGCCTCTTTTGTGGCCGTCGGGGAAGATTTCCGCTTCGGCTTTGAGCGGAAGGGAACCCCGGCCCTGCTGGAGAAATATGGGCTCCGGTACGGATACAGGACTGAGATCCTCCAAAAGGAGATGGACGGCCAGAGAAAGGTCAGCAGTACTTATATCAGAGAGGAGCTGAAACGGGGCAGCATGGAAAAGGTAACGTCCCTTCTGGGCTGCGATTTTTATGTTTCCGGTACTGTAGAGCATGGAAGAGGAATGGGACACAGGACCTTTTTTCCCACCGCGAATCTGATCCCGGCGCAGGAGAAGCTTCTGCCTCCCAATGGAGTGTACGTTACGGTATCCAGCTTCGGCCCGGAGGCATATCCCGGAATTACCAATGTCGGATATAAGCCCACGGTGGGGGAAAGATTTATCGGAGTAGAGTCCTACCTGTTTGACTGCGAAAAAAATCTTTACGGAAAAAGCTGCACGGTCCAGTTCAAAAAATTTCTGAGACCGGAGCATAAATTTTCTTCCTTTGAGGCTCTGAAGGAGCAGATTCACAGGGATATCGGGAAGGGCAGAGAATTTTTTCAGATGGACTAAATAATTATTTACAGGTATTATCTTTTGTGCTATACTATCTGAGGTATGAATCAGCCCACATTCAGTAATTGGAATCTCCAACCGTTTCTTGATGTGCGGCGGTTATAAAAATAAGATCAATTAAGGAGGAAATCACAATGATTTCAAAAGAAAAGAAACAGGCAATTATGAAAGAGTATGCGAGAACTGAAGGAGACACAGGTTCACCGGAGGTACAGATCGCAGTTCTCACAGCGAGAATTCAGGAGCTTACCGAGCATTTACAGACACACCACAAGGATCATCATTCCAGAAGAGGTCTTCTGAAAATGGTTGGCCAGAGACGTGGACTGTTAGCTTACCTGAAAAAGACAGACATCGAAAGATACCGTGCACTGATTGAAAAATTAGGTTTAAGAAAATAATTAGTATGCGGATTGGGGCGGATAACCATCCGCCCCATTTTTAAAGAGCATAACAGGAGTAATTTCCGAGACTACTGAAAAGCCCGTTTGTCCGGGCAAGCGGTTTTTTCAGTTGTTTCGGACTCCTGTTTGGCCGAATAAAGCAAAAAGGAGAAAAGAACATGTACAAAAGTTATTCTATGGAACTGGCCGGAAGAACACTGACAGTAGACGTAGGCCGCGTGGCGAAGCAGGCCAACGGCGCTGCCCTTATGCACTACGGCGACACCACCGTGCTGTCTACAGCTACCGCCTCCAAGGAGCCCAGGGAAGGGATCGATTTCTTTCCGTTAAGTGTGGAATATGAAGAAAAGATGTACGCGGTGGGCAAGATCCCGGGCGGCTTCAATAAAAGAGAGGGAAAGGCCAGCGAGCACGCCATCCTTACATCCCGTGTCATTGACCGCCCCATGCGTCCTCTGTTCCCGAAGGATTACAGAAATGACGTTACCCTTGTAAATATGGTAATGTCCGTGGATCCGGAGTGCAATCCGGAGATTCCGGCTATGCTGGGATCTTCTATCGCTACCTGTATTTCCGATATTCCTTTCGACGGCCCCTGCGCGACTACCCAGGTGGGACTGATCGACGGCGAGTATGTGATCAATCCGTCCCTGGCCCAGAAGGAAATTTCCGATCTGCAGCTTACGGTAGCCTCCACCAGGGAAAAGGTGATCATGATCGAAGCCGGAGCCAACGAGGTCCCGGAGGACAAGATGATCGAGGCGATCTACAAGGCTCACGAGGTAAACCAGGAGATCATAGCCTTTATTGATAAAATCGTAGCTGAATGCGGCAGAGAAAAGCATACCTATGCCTCCTGCGCGGTTCCGGAAGAGCTGTTTGCGGCGATCAGGGAGATCGTACCTCCGGAAGAGATGGAGGTGGCTGTATTCAGTGATGACAAGCAGACGAGGGAAGAGAATATCCGCCAGGTGACAGCGAAGCTTCAGGAAGCTTTTGCTGACCGCGAGGACTGGCTGGAGGTTCTTGACGAGGCTGTTTACCAGTATCAGAAGAAAACTGTCCGCAAGATGATCCTGAAGGATCACAAGCGTCCTGACGGACGTGAGATCACCCAGATCCGTCCTCTGGCCGCTGAGGTTGACATTATTCCCCGTGTTCACGGCTCCGCGATGTTTACCCGCGGTCAGACCCAGATCTGTACCGTGACGACTCTGGCGCCTCTCTCCGACGCGCAGAGACTGGACGGGCTGGATGAATTTGAGACTTCCAAGAGATATATGCACCATTACAACTTCCCGTCCTATTCTGTAGGCGAGACGAAGCCGTCCAGAGGACCGGGACGCCGTGAGATCGGCCATGGAGCGCTGGCTGAGAGAGCTCTTGTGCCGGTACTGCCTTCCGCGGAGGATTTCCCGTATGCGATCCGTACTGTGTCAGAGACCTTTGAATCCAACGGCTCTACCTCCCAGGCAAGTATCTGTGCTTCCACCATGTCCCTGATGGCGGCAGGCGTGCCCATCCGGAAACCGGTGGCCGGCATTTCCTGCGGTCTGGTGACAGGCGAGACAGACGATGATTATATTGTTCTGACAGACATTCAGGGTCTGGAGGACTTTTTCGGAGATATGGATTTCAAGGTTGCGGGTACTCACGAGGGTATCACTGCTATCCAGATGGATATCAAGATCCACGGACTTACAAGAGAGATCGTGGAGGAAGCCATCCGCAGGACGAAGGAGGCGAGAGAATACATCCTTACAGAAGTAATGGAGAAATGTATCCCGGCTCCCCGCGATCATGTAAATAAATACGCGCCGAAGATCATCCAGATCCAGATCGATCCTCAGAAGATCGGCGACGTTGTAGGACAGAGGGGCAAAACCATCAACGCGATCATCGAGCGCACCGGCGTTCAGATCGATATCAGCGACGACGGCGCGGTATCCATCTGCGGTGTGGATCAGAAAATGATGGACGAGGCCGCTCATATGATCGAGATCATCACCACAGATTTTGAAGAGGGACAGATTTTTACCGGAACTGTTGTGAGCATTAAGGATTTTGGAGCGTTTGTTGAGTTTGCCCCAGGCAAAGAGGGAATGGTACACATTTCCAAGATCGCGAAGCACAGGATCAACCGTGTGGAGGATGTTCTGACTCTGGGCGACAGAGTGAAGGTGATCTGCCTCGGCAAGGACAAAATGGGCCGCATCAGCTTCAGCATGAAGGATCTGCCGGAAGAAGAGTAATGCTATGAGATATCATAATATAACGAAGGACGACATGCTGAACGGTGACGGGCTGCGCGTCGTGCTGTGGGTAGCCGGATGCAGTCACTGCTGCAGAGACTGTCAGAATCCTGTTACCTGGGATCCTAACGGCGGACTGCCTTTTACAGAAGCAGAGGAGAACGAGATCTTTGCGGAGCTTGATAAGGATTATATCAGCGGAATCACCTTCTCAGGAGGCGACCCCTTTCATGTATCAAATATAAACTCCGTTACCGCTCTGGCGCGCAAGATTCGCCGGAGATACCCTCAGAAAACAATCTGGCTTTATACAGGAGCTCTGTGGGAAGAAATCCAGCATGAAGAGATTGTAAACTATCTGGATGTATGCGTGGACGGCGAGTTTGTGGCGGAGAAGAAGGATATCACCTTGATGTGGCGGGGATCCTCCAATCAGAGAGTGATCAATGTGCCTTCTACATTGAAGGCAGGAAAAATTGTTCTTCACGCAGAATAAAAATCAGCCCTGTGATTCAGCAGACATATAAAAAACGCGGCGGTGTACAGGAGAGATTCTCCGGTGACCGCCGTTTTTTTAGGAGGAAGAAATGAAAAGAATCGCGAAATTCCATAAAGTAAGTGAAGCCCGTTTTATTGAGGACTGGAAAGACAAGTTTCCGGAAACGGCGGAGGAAGAAATCCGCCGGATTTATAACCATATTTCTCTGCCGAAAAGAGCTACGTCCGGGAGCGCCGGATACGACTTTTTTGCTCCGGCGGACGTGAGTCTGGCACCGGGAGAGATCATTACCATTCCTACCGGCATCCGCGCGGAGATGAAAGAGGAATGGGTTCTGAAATGCTACCCGAGGAGCGGCCTTGGCTTCAAATACAGGCTCCAGCTAAACAATACAGTCGGCATCATCGACAGCGACTATTTCTATTCAGACAACGAAGGTCATATCTTTGTGAAGCTGACCAATGACGGCCGGGAGGGAAAGACTGTGGAGATTCCCGCGGGAACCGGTTTTATGCAGGGAATCTTCGTGGAATACGGAATCACAGTTGACGACGACGCCAGCGCTGTGCGCAACGGCGGCTTCGGAAGCACTACAGAAAAGAAGTAAGACGTTGGGACAAAAACTAAAATACGGCGGAAGAAACAGAAAAGGCTCAGGAAATTAATCCAGAGCCTCGCCTGCTTCTTCTGCCGTTTTCGCGTTTTCCAGAACGATATTGAAGGCCTCTGCCGCCGCGTCATATTCCGCGTCGTCCTCAATATTGGAAAGCATGGGATCGCCGTTCTCTGTCCGGGAGAAGGCGTAAAGGTAAACCTCTCCGTTTTGGTTCTGTCCGTTGTCGTCCAGGGGGAGAAGCGCGATGTATTCCTTATTGTTTACCGGGAATATTGTCAAAATGGCACATTCCACCTCTGTATCATCCTCCAGTGTCAGGGAGATGGTATGGTGGCTGTCGTTTTTGGAGCTGCAGTCAAGACCGCAGGACGCGCAGTCGCTGGGACTGCAGGACGCGTTGCTGTTAAATTCTTCGCTCATTGCTCTGATCCTCTCTGATTATATGAATTTGCAGTTCCGCCTGCTTTATGGATAAAAGGAGAACTGCCGCGTGAACTTCATTTTAGCAGATATCCATGGGGAATGCAATGTGAATCACTTCATGATGAGTAAAAAGTGTAATATGCCAGCTCAGCCCGCGCCATTCGTAAAATAAAAAGTTGTTTTCTATACGAGGGGAAAATGCTATAATAGAATTCAGAAAGAAAATGAAGGAGGCCGAGAGTGAAATTAGTTTCATGGAATGTAAATGGGATCAGAGCATGTCTGACGAAGGGATTCGAGGACAGCTTCCGGAAGCTGGACGCGGATATCTTTTGTATTCAGGAGACAAAATGCCAGGAGGGACAGGTGAAGCTTGAGCTTGAAGGCTATCATCAGTTCTGGAATTACGCGAACAGAAAAGGTTACTCAGGTACCGCTGTTTTTACAAAAACAGAGCCTGTTTCCGTATCCCGGGGGATCGGAATAGAGGAACATGATAAAGAGGGGCGGGTGATCACCCTTGAATATGAAAAGTTCTATCTGGTCACTGTATATACGCCGAATTCCCAGACAGAGCTGAAGCGTCTTTCCTACCGTATGGAGTGGGAGCGGGATTTTCTGGCCTACCTCCTGAAGCTTCAGGAGACAAAGCCGGTGATCTGCTGCGGAGATCTCAATGTAGCCCACCAGGAGATCGATCTGAAGAACCCCAAGACAAACCGCAGGAACGCCGGATTTACAGATGAAGAAAGAGGCTGCTTTACAAAAGTGCTGGAGAGCGGATTTATTGATACGTTTCGATATTTTTACCCGGATAAAGAGGGAGTTTACTCCTGGTGGTCCTACCGCTTCAGAGCCCGGGAAAAAAACGCGGGATGGAGAATCGATTATTTTCTGACATCTCCTTCTTTGAAGGATTGTCTGAAGGGAGCCGGGATCCATACAGAGATTATGGGTTCCGATCACTGTCCCGTGGAGCTGGAGCTGAACGGTTACGATTTATAATAAACAGAAATATAAAGCATCTGACGAAGAAACTACCGAAATAGGAGAGCTGGCAATGAACAGACAGAATGTATTGAATATCCGCAGCGGTTATCCCGCCCTGCTGGGCGCCAATAAAATTGCGGAGGGAATAAATTTTGCGGTGACGGTACCTGAGGGAGCGAAGGCCTCTGTAGTGCTGTACCGCAAGGGAGGCAGGTCTCCCTGGAGAGAGATTCCTTTTCCGGAGGAATCCCGGACTGGAAAGGTCTGCGCGCTGATGATTTCCGGGCTTGACCGGGATCGTTATGAGTACAATTACTGTATCGACGGGAAAATTGTTCAGGATTCCTATGCCTATGGAATACGGGGGAGAGAACATTTCGGAATACCGGGAGATCTCGGCGACGCGCATCAGGTGCGCTGTTCCTTCCTTCCAGATACGCCCTATGACTGGGAAGAGGACAATGCGGGCTCCATTTCCTATCATGATATGATCCTGTATAAGATTCATGTGAGAGGGTATACCAGGCAGCATAAGCTTCCACAGAAGCTGAAGGGAACCTTCAGGGGACTTGAGGAGATGATCCCCTACTGGAAAGAGCTGGGGATCAATACGGTGGAGCTGATGCCGGCATACGAATTTTGTGAGATTTCTCTCTCAGACAGCCGCGGCGGCATGGTGTCCGAGAGACGGCAGGAGGGAAAGGTGAATTACTGGGGCTATGTCCCGGGGTTTTATTTTGCCCCCAAGCAGGCTTACTGCGCCACGAAGGAGCCGGAGAGGGAATTCCGGGATCTGATAAAGGCTTTGCACAGAGCGGGGATCCAGTGTATTATGGAATTTTATTTCCCAAGGGAAACAGATGCGCTTACGGCGCTGAACGCGGCCCGTTTCTGGAAATGCTATTATCATGTGGACGGTTTTCATTTCGTAGGGGACGGCGTGCCGGGAGAGCTTCTTGTGTCGGATCCTCTTTTGTACGGAGTCAAAAAGCTGTTTCAGCAGCTCCCGGCTTTGCAGGCTGAGGATGGAATGTCGGCGGAATATCAGTCGGGTTTTCTTCAGGATATGCGGCGTTTTCTGAAAAGCGACGAGGGAATGATCCCTGCGGCGGAATATCATATTCGTCATGTGAATCCAGACGGCGGCACGATCAACTATATGGCCAGTCAGGACGGATTCACCCTGTACGACGCGGTCTGCTATAATTACCGTCATAACGAGGACAATGGAGAGAACAACACGGACGGCAGCGAATACAATTATTCCTGGAACTGCGGGGTGGAAGGCCCCAGCCGGAAGCTTGCCGTAAGAAAGATGAGAGATCAGCAGATCAGAAATTCATTTCTGATGCTTCTTCTGAGTCAGGGAACGCCGATGATCTATGGAGGCGATGAATTCTGTAATTCTCAGAACGGAAACAATAACGCCTACTGTCAGGATAACTCTGTAGGCTGGACAGACTGGAAAGCCTTAAAAAAGAACGAAAGAATTTACCGTTTTGTCAGGGAGGCTATCGCCTTCCGCAGGGCTCATCCGGCGCTGCATATGCCCCGGGAGCCAAAGGGAGTGGATTATCTGGCAAAAGGATTTCCGGATATTTCCTTCCATGGAGAGCGCGCGTGGTATCTGAATACGGAGAATACCTGCCGTCTTCTGGGAGTGATGTACTGCGGCGGATACGCGGCGGCGGAAAACGGCGAGGCTGACGATTTTCTCTACGTGGCGTACAATTTCCACTGGGAAAACAGAATGATCGCTTTGCCAAACTTGCCGGAGGGAATGGTCTGGCGAAAAACAGCCGATACCTCAGATACAGAATCGGAAAATGATTTCCGGGAAAGAGAAGAGGATTATCAGAAGAATATGGAAGTCAATCCCCGGTCGATTGTTGTGCTGGTCGGGAGAAAGAAGGAGGAATAGAGGGTGCATCCGTGGCTTCATTTTAAGACGATTACCAGACATAAGCTTCTGGTAATGAAATATTGTTTCCGAATAGGCCTGTACAGACAGGGGCTTCTTCACGACCTGTCAAAATACTCGCCGGCGGAATTTCTGGTGGGGTGCAGATATTATCAGGGTACCAGAAGCCCGAACAACGCCGAAAGGGAGGATATTGGAGTTTCTACCTCCTGGCTTCACCATAAAGGCAGGAACAGGCACCATTTTGAACACTGGGTGGACTACTCTCTGGATGAGGAGCATGTGATCATGGGGGCTCAGATGCCCCGCAGATATGTGGCGGAGATGGTGATGGACCGGATCAGCGCTTCCAGAAATTATCTGGGAGACGCCTATACGGACAGCCAGCCGCTGGAATATTTTCTGAAAAGCAAGGATAAGCTGTGGTTTATCCATCCCAGAACGAAAAAAGAGCTGGAGGGGCTTCTCAGGATCCTTAACGATCACGGCGAGGAGAAGCTGCTGCGTTATATCAGACGCGTATATCTTAAGAACGCGCCGAAGGAGCCGCGATATTAGAAGGCGCTTGCTTTTCCGGGAGCAAAAAAGGACGGCGGTCCATATAAGAAGAGCTTTATATAAGAAATACAGCAGAAGACATTCTTTTCGAAAGAGGAAGGAATGTCTTTTTTTAAGGTAAAAAGTTTCAATAAAAAAATTTTTAGAAAAGAAAAATTTTTTTGTTGATTTACTATTGAAAAACAGAATAAAGTATGTTACATTGATAGTATAAAATCCCCAAAAGATACCGGGGAAGTGCGTTTGAAATTAGATGATTTTTACAAGAAAAGGAGGATAACATATGCGGATAATCGGGAACGGACGAATGATCACAAGAGACGATTCCAATACTTTTATTGAAAACGGGGCGGTTGCCATGGACGGCAGCGTGATCGTCATGACGGGAACTACAGACGAAGTGAAAAAGGCTTACCCGGATGCGGAGTTTATAGACGCCAGAGGCGGCGTGATCATGCCTGCCTTTATCAACGCCCACGAGCATATTTACAGCGCTTTTGCCAGAGGGCTGAGCATCAAGGGATATAATCCCCAGGGATTCCTGGATATTCTGGACGGTCAGTGGTGGACCATAGATCGCCATCTGACACTGGAGCAGACGAAGCTTTCCGCTTACGCGACCTATATAGACTCCATTAAGAACGGCGTGACTACTGTATTTGACCATCACGCCAGCTTCGGACATATTACCGGATCGCTGAACGCTATTGAGGAGGCCGCGAAGGATCTTGGAATCCGTACCTGCCTCTGCTATGAGATTTCCGACAGAGACGGCATGGAGAAATCCCGGGAATCCGTTATGGAAAATGTAAACTTTATCAAGCACGCGCTGGCGGACGACAGCGATATGATCGCCGGAATGATGGGTATGCACGCGTCCTTTACCATCTCTGACGAGACCATGGCCCTCTGCAATGAGCTGAAGCCCGAGGGAGTGGGCTATCATATCCATGTGGCTGAGGGCATTTACGATCTTCATCAGTGCCTGAAGGAACACGGCAAACGGATCGTAGACCGCCTGTATGACTGGAATATCCTGGGACCCAAGACGCTTCTGGGACATTGCATTTATATCAACGAGCATGAGATGGATCTCATCAAGGATACCGATACCATGGTGGTACATAATCCGGAGTCTAATATGGGCAACGCCTGCGGCTGTCCGCCCACCATGGCCCTGGTGCATAAGGGAATCCTGACAGGTCTCGGCACAGACGGCTATACTCACGATATGATGGAGTCCTGGAAAGTGGCGAACGTACTGCACAAGCATCATCTCTGTGATCCCAACGCCGCATGGGGCGAAGTACCGCAGATGCTCTTCGAGGGCAACAGGAAGATCGCCAACCGCTACTTCAAGAAGGAGCTGGGCGTTCTGAAACCAGGAGCCGCGGCGGACGTGATCGTGATCGGCTATGATCCGCTGACACCTATGCGCGGAGACAATACCAACGGACACCTGCTGTTCGGCGTAAACGGAAGCATGGTACAGACCACTGTCTGCAACGGCGAGGTGCTGATGAAAGACAGAGAAGTTCTTGTATGCGACGAGGCAAAAGTGATGGCTGACTGCCGCCAGGCGGCCAGAGAACTGGCGGACGATATCAATTTCGGCAAATAAAAGGAGGAAAATATGAGCGAAAAAATGACATGTATGCCTTTTGGCCAGCTTATGGACTGGGTTCTTACGGAGCATGAAACAAAAGGCACTGTATTCGGCGTACACAGACCCTACAAGGCTGATCCGGCCAAGGATATGGAAATATTCGGAAGGAATCTGGAAACACCCATCGGACCTGCGGCGGGCCCCAACACCCAGCTTGCCCAGAACATCGTGGCCTCCTATTACGCGGGAGCCCGCTTCTTTGAGCTGAAAACCGTCCAGAAGATGGATGGAGACGAGCTGGCTGCCTGTATCAACCGTCCCTGTATTCTTGCCGAGGACGAATGCTATAACTGTGAGTGGTCCACGGAGCTTTATGTTCCCCAGGCTATGGGAGAATATATCAAAGCCTGGTTTATCCTCCATGTGATGGCGAAGGAATTCGGCCTTGGAGAAACAGACGGCTTCCAGTTCAATATATCGGTAGGCTACGATCTTGCCGGGATCAGAGAACCAAAGATCGACGGCTTTATCGACAGCATGAAGAACGCCGCGGACACGGAGATATTTAAAGAGTGCCGCCAGTGGCTTCTTGACCATGCGGACAGATTCCATAAGGTAACGAAGGAAGATATCGAGGCCATCCCGGCGGAGATCTGCAATTCCGCGACGATCTCCACCCTTCACGGATGTCCTCCCAATGAGATCGAGAGCATTGCCAATCATCTCTACAAGGAGAAGCATCTGAATACCTTTATCAAATGCAATCCGACGCTTCTCGGCTATGAGTTTGCCAGAAAGACCATGGATGACATGGGCTATGATTATATGAAATTTGGTGATTTCCATTTCCTGGACGACCTCCAGTACAAGGACGCGGTTCCCATGTTCCGCCGCCTGATGGCCCTGGCCGATGAGCTGGGACTTGCCTTCGGCGTAAAGATCACCAATACCTTCCCTGTAGACGTGACGAGAAACGAGCTTCCAAGCGAAGAGATGTATATGTCCGGAAAAGCTCTGTTCCCGCTGTCCATCTCCCTGGCGGCCCGACTGTCCAGAGAATTTGAAGGAAAGCTCAGGATCGCTTATTCCGGCGGAGCGGATTACTTTAATATCGACCGTATCGTAGGCTGCGGCGTATGGCCTGTGACCGTTGCCACCACTATCCTGAAGACAGGCGGCTACCAGAGATTTTCACAGATGGCGGAGAAGATCATGGAGGGCGGCGTGAAGCCCTGGACGGGAATTGATGTGGAGGCTCTGGAAAAGCTTGCCGAGGATGCGAAAAAAGATCCTCATCATGTGAAGAACATAAAACCGCTTCCAAGCCGCAAGAGCGATCAGGAAGTGCCGCTTCTGAACTGTTATTTCGCGCCCTGCCAGGAGGGATGTCCCATTCATCAGGATATTCCGGAGTATGTGGCTCTGGCGGGACAGGGAGCTTACGCGGACGCTTTGAAAGTGATCCTGGAAAAGAACGCTCTGCCGTTTATCACGGGAACCCTCTGTGCCCATAACTGTATGTATAAATGTACGAGAAACTTCTATGACGAGTCGGTAAATATCAGAGGAACGAAGCTTCTGGCCGCGGAAAAAGGCTATGACGACGTGATCGGCCAGATCCGGGCGGGAGAGAGCTGCGGAAAGAAGGTCGCTGTGATCGGCGGCGGTCCGGCAGGTATCGCCTCGGCCTATTTCCTGGCAAGAGCGGGAGCCTCCGTTACAATTTTTGAAAAAGAGGCGAAGCTGGGCGGCGTGATCCGTTATGTGATCCCGGGCTTCCGTATTTCAGAAGAGGCTATTGACAAAGATATCTCCTTTATAGAGAAGCTGGGCGTGGAGATCCGCACAAACACGGAGATTTCCTCTGTAGAGGAAGTGAAGGCCCAGGGCTATGACGCGGTGATACTGGCGGCAGGCGCGAGCAAGCCCGGAACACTCAGACTGGAAAAGGGCGAGACCGTCAACGCGCTGAAATTCCTGGCGGATTTCAAGGAAAAAGACGGAAAACTGGATCTTGGCAAAAATGTGGTTGTGATCGGCGGCGGCAATACCGCTATGGATACAGCCCGTGCCGCTAAGAGGACGGAAGGCGTCGAGCATGTGTACCTGGTATACCGGAGAACAAAGCGCTACATGCCTGCGGCTGAGGACGAGCTTCTGGAGGTACTGGAGGAGGGCGTGGAGTTCAAAGAGCTTCTTGCACCGGTAAGCCTTGAAAATGGCAGACTCCTCTGCAAAAAGATGGCTCTGGGCGATATGGACGCTTCCGGAAGAGCCAGCGTGACAGAGACAGAGGAGATGGAGGAAGTGCCCGCAGATACAGTGATCGTCGCAGTCGGCGAAAAGGTGCCGTCCGAGTTCTATGAGGCAAACGGAATCCATGTCAATGAAAGAGGAAAAGCAAAGCTGGATCAGGAAACTCTGGAGACCAGCGTGAAGGACGTATATCTTGCGGGCGACGGCGCAAGGGGCGCGGCCACCATCGTGGAGGCTATCCGCGACGCGCAGATCGCGGCGCGGGCAATCCTTGGAAAGGCTGTGGTTTCTGACCGCGCGGTGACAGGAAACGAGGCGGAATGTTACGATAAGAAGGGTATCCTTAAAGAAGAAAAGGATGCCGGATGCGAGGCGGAGAGATGTCTGGCCTGCAGCAAGGTCTGTGAAAACTGCGTAGACGTATGTCCGAACCGGGCTAATATTTCCATTAAGGTGCCCGGAATGGAAATGGCTCAGGTGATCCATGTGGATTATATGTGCAATGAGTGCGGCAACTGTAAGACCTTCTGTCCGTACGCGAGCGCTCCGTACAAAGATAAATTCACTCTTTTCGCGAAGCCTGAGGATATGAACGAAAGCACCAACGATGGATTTGCCGTGACAGATAAGGCGGCTAAGACCTGTAAGGTCCGCTTCCTCGGCAATATGTATGACTGCAGGGCGGATGATCCGGCGGACGCGGTTCCGGAAGGTCTCCGCAGACTGATAGCGGCGGTGATCGACGATTACGGATATCTTATTTGATCTCTGCCGGGAAAGGAGGGCGGTCCCTTTTGTATACAATAACAGTAAACGGGGTTGAGTACCAGGAAGAAAAGGATATGAAGCTGATCCGCTTTCTCCGGGATAAGTGCCGTCTGAAATCAGTGAAGGACGGATGCAGCGAGGGCGCCTGCGGAACCTGTCATGTGCTGGTTGACGGAAAGCCTACAAAAGCCTGCGTTCCCAAACTTTCAAAGCTGGAAGGGAAAAAGATCCTCACAGTGGAAGGCTTTGAGGAGCAGGAAAAAGAAATCTATGTACGCGCTTTCGGCGAGGCGGGAGCGGTTCAGTGCGGCTTCTGTATTCCTGGAATGGTGATCAGCGCAAAGGGACTGATCGACAAAAATCCTGATCCCACAAGAGCGGAGGCGGCGGACGCGATCAAAAATAATATCTGCCGCTGCACAGGCTATAAAAAAATTATCGACGGCATCCTTCTGGCCGCGAAATATAAACGGGAGGGTCTCCCCGGAGAAAAGGATTATACCTGGAATCTGGGAGAGCGGGTTCCCAGAGTGGACGTAAGAGAAAAGGTCCTGGGATATGGAGAATACCCTGACGATATGGAAGTGGAGGGGATGATCTACGGAAGCGCCGTCCGGTCGAAATATCCACGCGCTCTGGTAAAGGCCATCCATACGGAAAAAGCGCAGGCTCTTCCGGGAGTCGTGGCCGTGTATACCGCGGCGGACGTCCCCGGAAGCGTAAAAGTAGGTCACCTGAAGCAGGACTGGGACGGCATGATCCCCGTAGGGAAGATCACTCATTATCTTGGCGACGCCGTCGCGCTTGTGGCGGCGGAGACCCCGGAGATCCTGGAGGAGGCTAAGTCTCTTGTGGAAGTGGAATATGAAGAGCTTGAAATGGTAAGAGATCCCTGGGAGGCTATGAAGGAGAACGCCCCCAAGGTTCACGGGGACGGAAATCTCATGGCTCACTGGCATGTCCACAGAGGAGACGCCGAAAAGGCCATTCAGAATTCTCCCCATGTGCTGACGGAGAAGTTTCATACTCCCTGGACGGAACATGCGTTTCTGGAACCGGAATGTGCGGTGGCAATGCCGGAGGGAGACGACGGCGTGATTATTTATTCCACAGATCAGGGAGTTTACGATACCCAGCATGAATGTATGCTCTTTCTCGGTCTGCCCGCCGAGAAGGTAAAGGTTCGCAATAAGCTGGTGGGCGGCGGCTTCGGCGGCAAGGAGGACGTGACGGTGCAGCACCATGCCGCTATGATCGCGTATCTCACAAAGCGCCCTGTAAAGGTGAAGCTCACCAGGGCGGAAAGTATACTGATCCATCCGAAACGTCATCCTATGGATATGGAATTTACCATGGGCTGTGATGAAAATGGGATCATCCAGGGCGTGAAGGCTACGGTGATCGCTGATACAGGGGCCTATGCGTCCCTGGGCGGGCCGGTGCTGCAGAGAGCCTGCACTCACGCTTCAGGTCCCTACAACTACCAGAATTTTGATATTGACGGCAAGGCGTATTATACCAATAATCCGCCTGCGGGAGCCTTCCGGGGCTTTGGCGTGACACAGACCTGCTTCGGGGTGGAAATGCTTCTCACCAAGATGGCGGGCGTGGTTGGAATTTCTCCCTGGGAGATACGTTACAGAAACGCCATCAGGCCGGGCCAGGAGCTCCCCAACGGACAGATCGTGGACGAGTCTACAGGTCTTGCGGAGACACTTGAGGCTGTGCGCGATATTTATGAGAACAGCCCCTATGCCGGAATCGCCTGCGCAATGAAGAACGCGGGCGTGGGCGTAGGACTGCCGGACTGGGGCCGCTGCAGACTTTATGTACATGACGGAAGAGTGGAGATCCATTCCGGAGCTTCCTGCATCGGGCAGGGACTGGGAACCGTGCTTGTGCAGATGGTCTGCACAGAGCTGGGACTGAAGCGGGAGCAGGTGTATTATGACGCCTCCAACACTTATAACGCCCCGGATTCAGGCACCACCTCCGGATCCAGGCAGACGCTGGTTACAGGAGAGGCGGCCCGCCGGGCCTGTGAGAAGCTGAAGAAGGAGCTGGAGGGCAAAGGTCTTGAAGAGCTGGAGGGACAGGAATTTCTGGGAGAATACCTGGCGAAGACAGACGCCATGGGTTCGGATGTGAAAAATCCGGTTTCCCATGTGGCTTACGGCTACGCGACCCAGGTCTGTATCCTGAATGAGGACGGAACCGTGAAGAAGATCGCCGCGGCCCATGATGTGGGAAAAGCTGTTAATCCGCTGTCTGTAGAGGGCCAGATCGAGGGCGGAGCGGTGATGTCCTATGGCTTCGCTCTTACTGAAAAATATCCTCTAAAAGATTGCAAACCTACAGCGAAATATGGTACACTGGGATTACCAAAAGCAAACAAAATACCTGAAGTGGAAAGTATTATTGTGGAGAAAGCAGGACTGAACGTGGCCTGTGGAGCAATCGGTATCGGTGAGATCACATCCATTCCCACCGCGCCCGCAATAGCGGGTGCATACTATAAGCTGGATGGAGAGTTCAGAACTTCCCTTCCGCTTGACAATACTCCATATGAGAAAAAGAAGTAAAAGGAAGCTGTAAAAACAGTTTCCCGGAAGCGCAGGCAGAAGCCGGATGACAGTCCTGAGGAAGCAAGTCTTCCCCCGGACCCGTCCGGCTTTTCTGTCTATGACAGAGATACATTTGCTACTGTTCTGCATTCGGATAATCCTATGATTCCTATTGTAAAGAAGGTGAAAGTTTGGAAGTAAACTTCCAAATCTACCATTATTGACGCAGCCAGTGCGCCATGAAGGAGGTAAATATGATTGGAAAAAGTGTGCCAAGAGTAGACGCTTACGAGAAAGTGGCTGGCAGAGCTAAGTTTACCGATGATCTGATCCTGGATAATTGCCTTGTGGCGAAGATTTATCATGCCGCCATCGGAAACGGTATCGTGAAATCCATTGACACAAGCGAGGCTGAGGCATTGGAGGGAGTCGTAAAGGTTGTGACCTTCCGGGACGTTCCCGATCACTGCTATCCTACGCCGGGACATCCCTGGTCTGTTGAGCCGGCTCATCAGGATGTGGCGGACCGTAATATCCTGACCGGACGGATCCGTTATTACGGGGACGATATCGCCGCTGTAGTGGCGGAGGACGACGTGACGGCAGCCAGAGCGCTGAAGCTGATCAGGGTGGAATACGAGGAGTATCCTGTAGAGATCCATCCCAGAAAGTCCATGTACGGAAGTAATCCGCCTGTTCATTTTGACAAGAAGGATAATGTTCTGAACAGGACGAATTTCTTTATCGGCGATGTGGACGAGGGGCTTAAAAACTCCGCGACGGTGATAAGACGCAGCTACAAAACCCCCATGGTCCAGCATTGTCATCTTGAGAATCCTGTTTCTTACGCTTATATGGAAAAAGGCCGTGTTGTGGTGGTTACCTCCACGCAGATCCCTCACATTGTGCGCAGGGTCGTCGGGCAGGCGCTGGGGATTCCCTGGGGGAAGGTGCGTGTGATCAAGCCTTATATCGGAGGCGGCTTCGGAAACAAGCAGGACGTGCTCTATGAGCCTCTCAACGCTTTCCTGACCATGCAGGTGGGAGGCCGTCCGGTAAAGCTGGAACTGACAAGAGAGGAAACCTTCTGCAATACAAGAACGAGACATTCCATTGAATATGACCTGACTGCCGGAGTGGATCAGGAGGGGCGCCTTCTGGCCAAGGATATGAAGGCTTATTCCAATCAGGGGGCTTATGCTTCTCACGGACATGCCATCGCGGCCAACGGCCTGACGGCATGGAGACTTCAGTACGCCTGCCCCAATATCCGGGGGGAGGCTTATACGATTTACACCAATACGCCTGTGGGCGGGGCCATGCGTGCCTATGGGATCCCGGAGGCGGCCTTTGCCATTGAGTGTCTGATGGATGATATCGCCGCGGAGATCCATATGGATCCTCTGGAATTCCGAAGGAAAAACCTGATCAGCGGGTACTATGAGGACGCCTATCTGAAACCGATCGCGGCCAATACCAACGGTATATTTCAATGTCTGGAAAAAGGTGAAAAATATATCCGTTGGAAAGAAAAAAGAGAAGCCTACGCTTCCCAGACAGGCTATGTACGCAGAGGGGTGGGAATGTCCCTGTTTTCCTACAAGACAGGCGTGTGGCCAATTTCTCTTGAGATCGCGGGAGCGAGGATGTCCCTGAATCAGGACGGAAGCGTGCAGCTCCAGCTTGGGGCCACGGAGATCGGACAGGGAGCGGATACGGTTTTTACTCAGATGGCCGCGGAAACCCTGCATATGGGAATGGACGACATACATATTTCTACTGTACAGGATACGGATGTGTCTCCCTTTGATACGGGAGCCTATGCTTCCCGGCAGTCCTTTGTCACAGGAACGGCGGTAAAGCAGTGCGCGGAGCTCCTTCTGGAAAAAATCCTGAACTACGCGAAAACCCTGCTTCCGGAGGAAGAGACCCGGGAGCTTTCTCTGGATCATGGATGGATATACGCGGGGGACGAGCAGGCTCTTTCCCTGGAAGCCCTTGCTCAGGAATGTTACTACAGCCTGACGAATTCTTCTGTCATCACGGCGGAGGTTTCCACACAGGTAAAGAAAAATACCATCGCCACAGGCTGCTGCTTCGCGGAAGTGGAAGTAGACATGAAGCTGGGCCAGATCAAAATCCTGGATATCGTCAACGTTCATGACAGCGGTAAGCTTCTGAATCCTCAGCTTGCGCAGATGCAGGTACATGGAGGTATGTCCATGGGAATGGGCTATGGGCTCAGCGAGCAGATAATCCTGGATGAAAAAACGGGACGTCCCTTAAATGGAAATCTTCTGGATTATAAATTAATGACCGCGCTTGATACCCCGGATCTGGAGGCGGAGTTTGTGGAGCTTGAGGATCCCATGGGGCCATACGGCAACAAGGCCCTTGGCGAGCCGCCGGCGATCCCAGGGGCGCCGGCGATCCGAAACGCGGTTCTTCACGCCACAGGAGTGGCCTTTAATGAAATTCCTCTGACGCCCCAGAGACTGATCGAGGGCTTTACAAAAGCCGGTTTGCTTGGAAAGGAGGGGGAGAGGCATGTATGATATTGAAAATTATTATAACTCAGGCACCATTAAGGAGGCAGTGTCGCTTCTGAAAGAACATCCCGACGCCAGAGTCATATCCGGGGGAAGCGACGTGCTCATCAAAATCCGTGAGGGAAAGCTGGCGGGTACCTCCCTCGTATGCATCCGTGATATCAAAGAGATAAAGGGTGTGAAAAAGATGGATTCCGGGGATATTTATATCGGAGCGGGAACTGTTTTTTCGCATCTTACCAATGATCCGGTGATACGGGAAAATATTCCGGTTCTGGGAGAAGCGGCAGATCAGGTGGGAGGCCCCCAGATCAGAAATGTCGGAACCATCGGGGGAAATATCTGCAACGGCGCGGTCAGCGCTGACAGCGTGCCCTCCCTTTTTTCCTACAACGCCCTTCTCAGAACATCAGACGGAGCGGGAGGAAGAACGGTTCCTATCCGTGATTTTTACCTGGGCCCCGGCAGGGTGGATATCCAGCCGGGAGAGATTCTGACGCATATTGTGATCCCTGAAAAAGAATACAGAGGATATCAGGGCCATTACATCAAATATTCCATGCGAAGGGCTATGGATATCGCCACACTGAGCTGCTGTGTGGTCAGCAAAATAGATCCGCGGAAGAAGATCCTTGAGGATATCAGGATCACCTTCGGAGTAGCGGCTCCGGTTCCGTTCCGGTGCGTAAAGACAGAGGAGGCTCTGAAGGGAGCCGCAGTGGATGAAAAGCTGTATCAGGCTGTGGAGGAAAAAGTCCGCCAGGAGATCAATCCGAGAAATTCCTGGAGAGCATCCAGAGAATTTCGTCTTCAGATCGGCGGCGAGATCGCCAGACGGGCTTTTGTAAAAACAGCGGAGCTGGCAGCGGGAGGTGACGGCAGATGAAAAGAGAAAAAGTACTGGTACAATGCACAGTGAACGGAAAAGAGATCGCGGAGTATGTGGATCCCAGAGAGTCTCTTCTGGAAATGCTGAGAAACCGTCTGGGCCTTACCTCCGTAAAAAAGGGCTGCGAGGTAGGAGAATGTGGAGCCTGTACGGTGATCGTAGACGGCGAGACCATTGATTCCTGTATTTATCTGGCAGTCTGGGCACAGGGAAAGCATATCCGCACCCTGGAGGGTCTGGAAAAGAACGGAGAGCTGACCCGCATCCAGGAAGCCTTTATTGAGGAGGGCGCCGTTCAGTGCGGCTTCTGCACACCGGGATTTATCATGTCCGCTGTGGTTCTCCTGGAAAAAGGAGAGGTTCTTACAAGAGAGATCATCAAAAAACAGATGTCCGGAAACCTTTGCCGCTGCACAGGATACCAGAACATCATCAACGCGGTGGAAAAGGTGATGAAGGAAAATCAAAGATCATAAATTACCTCAGAGGAGGACAGAGACAGATTATGGCTGAAAATAGTATCATAGTGGTTCGAGGAGGAGGTGATCTTGCCAGCGGCGTGATTCACAGACTTTACCGCTGCGGATACAGGGTACTGATTCTGGAGAGCAAAACTCCCAGCGCGATCCGGAGAGAGGTATCCTTCTGCGAGGCGGTCTATGACGGGGAGGCTTTTGTGGAAGGCGTGCTGAGTCAGAAAATAGAAGATGTGTCCCAATGCGAAAAGGTATGGCGGATGAAAGAGATCCCGCTTCTGGTGGATGAGACAGGGGAGTCTTTGGACAGGCTGAAGCCGGCGGCAGTGATCGACGCCATTCTGGCAAAACGAAATCTGGGCACCCATCGGGGCATGGCTCCGCTTACCATTGGACTGGGTCCGGGATTTACCGCCGGAGAAGATGTGGATTATGTAGTGGAGACACAGCGGGGACATGATCTGGGACGGATCATCGAGGAGGGAGAAGCTGCTCCGAATACCGGGATCCCAGGTCTGATCGCCGGAGTGGGGAAGGAAAGAGTCGTTCATGCCCCCGGATCGGGGAAAATGAAAAATCAGGCGAAGATCGCGGACTTTGTAGAAAAAGGACAGGTGATCGCCATGGTGGGAGATACGCCTGTATATGCGACTCTTACCGGAATTCTGAGGGGGATCATCCGCGACGGCTATGAGGTCCGCAGTGGAATGAAGATCGCGGATATCGATCCCCGCGGAGATCAGAAAAAAAACTGCAATACCATTTCGGATAAGGCAAGATGTATCGCGGGGAGCGTGGTGGAAATCCTTCTGTCAGAGGGAATACTGCCGCCATCCTCCGCTGAATAGGCGCGGTCACATACAAATATTTTAAGGAGACGTTTATGGACAAAGCGGGCTGTGAAGGAACGTCCTTTCTTGAGGGCCTCCAAATTCATACGGAGAAATATCGTGTTCTCGCGTTTACCGGGGGCGGGGGAAAGACGGGGCTGATCTTCCGGCTGTCGGAGGAGCTGACAGCTCTGGGGAAAAAGGTGATCGTTACCACCACCACCCATATGGCTTTTGAACCGGAGCGTCCCTTCGCGGAAAATGGAGATCCAGAGCAGATAAGCAGGAATCTTGAAAAGTACGGCTATACCCTGGCGGCCAGGACAGACTGGAAAATCGGGAAGCTCTGCGGCCTTGCCGGGGAACGCCTGGAGAGTCTGAAAGAGGAGTGTGATGTGCTTCTCATCGAGGCGGACGGCTCGAAAAGGCTTCCTCTGAAGGTTCCCCAGACCTGGGAGCCCGTGATCCCGGATTTTGCGGATGCCGTAGTAGGAGTGGCGGGGCTGGACGCTTTGGGGCGTCCGATCAGGGAGACAGCCCACAGACCGGAGCTCACGGCGGCTTTTCTCGGAAAAAAGATTGGAGACGCAGTGACAGAGGAGGATGTTGTGATAATTGCTTCCTCGGAAAAGGCGCTGCGGAAAAATATTGGAAATCGACTCTGCAGGGTATATCTGAATAAAGCGGACGTTCTTCCTTCGCCGGAAAAGGCGGAATATATCTGCCGGGAGCTGGGGAAGCGAGGTATTTACGGAGCGTACGGCAGCCTGAGACAGTCATGGATAAAGAGCGCCAGCCAGAAAAGGAAAAGAAAATGGAAATAGCTATGATTCTTCTGGCGGCTGGCTACAGCCGCCGGTTCGGTTCTAATAAGCTTTTGTATGAGATAGAAGGACAGCCTATGTATCTGAGGACGCTGGAACAGCTCCAGAAGGCGGGACAGGAGCTTGCCGCGGATACAGCCGGGGGAGCATGTACAGATGCGGAACGCGCATATGGGAAAAAAGATAAGAAAGCGGACATCATATGCCGTGTCGGGGTAGTCACTCAATATGAAGAGATTTTAAGAACGGCCAATGAAAAAGGAGCAAGAGCATTGCTGAATCCCCACCCTGAGGAGGGAATTGCTTCCTCCCTGAGGATTGGGCTGGAGAATTATATGGATACGGACGCCTGTCTTTTTTCGGTGGCCGACCAGCCCTGGCTGAGCAGCGGGACTGTCCGGGAGTTGATAAAGCTTTTGATCAGCTCCAAAAAGGGAATGGCCTGTGTGTCTTATCAGGGGAGGCAGGGAAATCCCTGTATTTTTTCCAGAAAATATTATCCCCGGCTTCTGGAACTTTCCGGAGACCGGGGAGGGAGACAGATTTTGACGAGGTATCCGGAGGATACGGCTTTTCTGGAAATTTCAGACGGGCGTGAGATGGAGGATATGGATCATCTGTGATAGCCCCTGGATTAAAGAGGACAGGGAAACTGAAGTATGCCGTGGATGCGGCCGCAGAGATCAGAGAAGAAACGAAGCGGCGAACATGATCACCGGAATAGTGAGAATAGACAACACCGTGGTAAAGGAAAAAATCTCCGAGGCATAGGCATGATTCTTGTTGTACAGGATCGACATCATGGCGATGGTCGTAGCCGTGGGACAGGCGGTAGCGATCAGCGTGGTGTAGGCCACGGTAGGATCCAGAGGCAGAAGGCTTAAAAGCGCCAGCACGGCGAGAGGGATGACGAGAAGCTTCAGAGCAGCTACCTTGTAAATTCCCGGACTTGTGAAGATTTTTTTCAAGTTGGAATGAGCTACAGAGAAGCCTGCAACCATCATTGCGAGAGGCGTATTCATGTCCGCGATATAATTCATTGAGTCCAGAAGGGGCGCGGGAATCCTGAACCGCGCGAAAAACAGGATCATTGCCAGCGTGGTGGAAAGAACCATGGGGGAGAGAAGTCCGTCACGAAGATTTCTCAGCCGGAAATTCCCCTTCATAAGACTGAGCCCGTGGGTCCAGGTCAGCAGGTTGAAAACAGTCATATAGGCAGTCAGATAAAAGACTCCTTCATTTCCAAGTACGCTTCCGATCAGAGGAATACCGATAAAGCCGCAGTTGGAATAGACTGCGGCGTACCGTTCCAGACTGTAGTCCGCGGAACTGTTTCTGCGGATCAGGAGCGTTGAGATAAGGATGCCCACAGCATGGGAAGCGACGGCGGCCGCGAAAGATATCAGAAGTCCCGCTACCAGCGTCTTGTCATACTCCGTCTGATAAACGGTGATGATCAGACAGGGATTCACAATATTTAAAAGAAGGTTGGAAATGCAGCGGCTGCCCTCGGTACTGACAAGCCCGATCCGGCAGCAGAGTATTCCTACAAGCAAAATAACCAGCATTTTGAACAGCTGGCTGACGATCAGTGTGAACATGTGATTTTAACCTTCTTTCTAAGAATGTGTTTCTTTAATTAAGTACAGTATACCTTTTTCATAAAAGAATTACAAGAGAAATCAAATGGGTGAGGAAAATGAAAGTACATCAAACGGACTTTTCTTCAGGAAATGTCTATAAAAATATCATGGAAGTCGCCGTGCCTATGACGCTGGCGCAGCTTCTGAATCTATTGTATAATATTGTGGACCGGATGTATATCGGAAGGATTCCCGAAACAGGAAGGATCGCGCTGACAGGTGTGGGAATCTGTTTTCCGATAATCACGCTGATCACAGCCTTTACCTATCTGTTTGGAAACGGGGGAAGCCCTCTCTGCGCGATGGAGCTGGGAAGAGGAAATCAGGATGAGGCGGAGAAGCTCATGGGTAATACCTTTTCCATGCTGCTGATCGTCAGCGTGCTGCTCATGGCCGCGGGTTATCTTTTTTACCGTCCTGTTCTGTATGCCTTCGGCGCAAGCGATACCACTTTTGCCTACGCCAGGGATTATCTTCGGATTTATATAGCGGGAACTCCGGCGGTGATGATCGCCCTTGGACTGAATCCTTTTATCAACTGTCAGGGTTTCGGGAATATGGGGATGCTGACGGTTATTATCGGGGCGGTTCTGAATTTTATTCTGGATCCGCTGTTTATTTTTGTTTTTCATATGGGAGTCAGGGGCGCGGCTGCGGCCACAATCATTTCCCAGATCTGTTCCGCGCTGTGGGTTTTGAAGTTTCTTACTGGAAAGAGGGCGGTGCTCCGTCTGAAAAAAGAGGCCATGATCCTCCAGGGGAAGCGTGTTATGGATATTATGGCTTTGGGAGTATCAGGATTTATGATGGCCTTTACCAACAGCCTTGTCCAGATCTTCTGCAACGCGACGCTGCAGACCTGGGGAGGCGACATTTATGTGGGAGTCATGACTGTGCTGAATTCCGTCAGGGATATATCTACCCTGGCTGTTCAGGGGCTGGGAAACGGCGCGTCTCCGGTGATGAGCTTCAATTACGGAGAAAAAGCTTACTGGAAGGTGCGCAAGGCCATTAAATTTGTCACTCTTGTGGGCGGTGCCTACACGATAATTTTCTGGGCAGTGATCGAGCTGATTCCTGAGTTTTTTATCCGGATCTTCAACAGTGAGCCGGAGCTGATCCAAAAGGGCGTGCCGGCTCTTCATATTTATTTCTTTGGTTTTTGCTTTATGGCCCTGCAGTTTACGGCTCAGAGTGTATTTGTAGCCCTGGGCAAGGCAAAAAGAGCCACCTTTTTTTCTATTTTCCGGAAGGTGATCATTGTAGTTCCGCTGACAGTGCTTCTTCCCGGAATCGGAGGGCTGGGAGTGAACGGCGTGTTCCTTGCGGAGCCTGTCTCCAATCTGCTGGGCGGCTGCGCAAGCTTTTTCACCATGCTCCTGACCGTACTGCCGGAATTAAAGGATGAAAAAGCGTCGGGATAAATCGTCTATCTGAGCGAATAACCATATGAAGAGATATTATACAAAAAAGGGGCGTGCGAAAGCCGGTGAGACAGCTTTCGCACGCCCTCTGTTCATGACGGACGGTTTACAGATGAATTCTTGTTCCCGTTTCTCCCCGGATACCGTCCTTTGCCTTGCTGAGAAGCGTGATCATAGCGGTGCGGTCGGGACCGGAGGACGCGAAGTCCACGGCGGCCTGCACCTTTGGAAGCATGGAGCCTGCGGCAAAATGTCCTTCCTCGATATACTTCTCTGCCTGTGAGACAGTCAGATCATCCAGCCATTCCTCGTTTTCTTTGCCGAAATTTACGGCTACCTTCTCCACGGCAGTGAGGATGATCAACATATCCGCGCCGAGCTGCTTTGCCAGGAGACAGCTTGCGAAGTCCTTATCAATGACGGCGGAAGCACCTTTTAAGTGATCTCCCTGAAGTGTAACGGGAATTCCGCCGCCTCCGCAGCAGATCACGATCTTATTGGCGTCCACCAGGCTGTTGATGGCGTCCTGCTCTACAATCTCCACAGGCTTCGGGGAAGCGACGACTCTGCGGTAGCCCCGTCCGGCGTCCTCCTTCATAATATAGCCGTACGCTTTTTCAGCGTGTTCCGCCTCCTCCTTTGACATGAAATGGCCGATTGGCTTGCTTGGATTCTGGAAAGCAGGATCGTCTGGATCTACCCGGACCTGGGTAACTACTGTGACTACCGGGGTGCGGACGAAGCCTCTTTTGCGCAGCTCTTCGCGGAGAGCGTTCTGAAGATCATAACCGATATAGGCCTGGCTCATGGCTACACAGACGGAAAGAGGAGTGTTGGGCTGCTTGGGATCCTCCCGGGAAAGAGCGGCCATCGCGTTGTTGATCATGCCTACCTGAGGGCCGTTGCCGTGAACCACCACTACCTGATGGCCGTCCTCAATGAGGTCGCAGAGGGCCTTTGCCGTGGATTTTACGGCGATCATCTGTTCCGGAAGCGTATTTCCTAAAGCATTGCCGCCCAGGGCAATGACGATTCGTTTGCGTTTATACATGTAAAAACCTCCTGAAATTAGAAACAAAAGGACCCTGCAGAAAAAAATATTTCGCAGGGCCCTTTTTAGTGCTGATTATTTAAGAATTCTCGGAGCTGCCTTTACTTCCAGTTTTTTGAGGATTTCCTGCGGATTCTCAAATTTGGCAAGAAGGATCATAGCTGCGATCACATATGGTTTGAAGCTTGCTTCTTTGTAAAGCGGGATTCTGTAGCGGTCAAATACGCTTGCGTCCACTTCGCCTGTCTCGCAGCTTACGCCGGTGATATCGGCGGGCAGACAATGCAGGTACAGAGCTTTTCCGTCCCTGGTGGTTTTCATCAGCTCTTCGGTGCATGCCCAGTCCTTATGCTGAGCGTTCTGAGCAAGCAGTTCCTTTTCCAGCTTGTCGATACCGTCGAAATCGCCTTCTCCGTAGAGATTGGTACGTTTTTCCATGGCTGCGTAGGGAGCCCAGCTCTTGGGATATACGATATCCGCGTCTTTGAAGGCCTCTGCCATATCGTTTGTCTTTGTAAAGGAACCGCCGGTAGCTTCCGCGTTCTTCTTTGCGATTTCTTCTACTTCAGGCATTACGTCGTATCCCTCGGGATGAGCCAGAACAACATCCATGCCGAAACGTGTCATAAGTCCGATCACGCCCTGAGGAACAGAAAGCGGTTTTCCGTAGGAAGGAGAGTAAGCCCAGGTCATGGCCAGCTTCTTGCCTTTCAGGTTTTCCACGCCGCCGAACTCGTGGATGATATGAAGCATATCGGCCATACACTGAGTCGGATGGTCAACGTCGCACTGCAGGTTTACAAGCGTCGGTCTCTGCTCCAGAATACCGTCGTTGTTGCCTTCTGTTACCGCGTCCATAAATTCCTTCTGATAAGCGTGTCCCTTGCCGATGTACATATCGTCGCGGATACCGATCACGTCAGCCATGAAGGATACCATGTTGGCGGTTTCGCGGACAGTTTCTCCATGGGCGATCTGAGATTTTTTCTCATCCAGATCCTGTACGGTCAGACCAAGAAGGTTGCAGGCGGAAGCGAAGGAGAAACGGGTACGGGTAGAGTTGTCGCGGAAAATGGAAATGCCAAGTCCGGACTCAAATACCTTTGTGGAAATGTTGTTTTCTCTCATGAATCTGAGAGCGTCGGCAACCGTGAAAACAGCTTCCAGCTCGTCGTCCGTCTTGTCCCAGGTCCAGAAGAAATCGTTGTTGTACATTTCCTTGAAGTTCAGTTTGTTTAATTTGTCAATGTAATCCTGTAATGTTTTCATTCTTGATCTCCTTTTGATTTATTTTTAACTTTCTGAGCTCATTTTATCATAGGAAAAACCCAGCTGCTTTTTATACAAAATTACCTTCCCTGTGTACGATATAAAAATGCTCCGCTGGGGAATAAAGAACGGATCTGGCTCCGTCTTATTTGCAGTAAGCAGTGGGAAGAGCGGCATATACGGCGGCGCATCTTACCAGGTCGATCTTCCAGGTCTTTTCATTGGGCGCGTGAGCCTGAGCCTCTGCTCCCGGTCCGAAGCCGATGCAGGGGATGTTGTTTCTTCCCATAATGGAAACTCCGTTTGTGGAGAAGGTCCATTTATCGGTAAGAGGACGGGCTTTTCTCATTTCCTCAGTCTCCGCGTTTCCAAGACGAGTCTCGCCGTAAAGACCCTTATATGCTTCCTCCAGAGCCTTTGTTACCTTGTGATCCTTGGGAATCGCCCAGGTCGGGAAGTAACATTCGATTTCATATACGCAGCCGGTATAGGAAGGACGGTCGTAGTTGTACATGGAAACTACCACGTCGTCGCCATATTTTTTAACGCTTGGAAGAGCGCGGATCTCGTCCAGGCAGCTTTCCCATGTTTCGCCGAAGGTCATGCGGCGGTCAAGGGAAACAGCGCATGAGTCAGCCACCGCGCAGCGGCTTGGGGATGTGTAGAAGATCTGGGAAACAGTGACGGTGCCCCGTCCAAGGAAGCGTGCTTCCTCCCAGTCCGGATTGTATTTCGGGTTCAGCATTTTTACGAGACCCTTGATCTCCGTATCGTCAGCGTCGTCGTTCTCGTTCAGCGCGCGTACGTCCTGAAGGATATCGGCCATTTTGTAGATGGCGTTGTCGCCTCTCTCAGGAGCGGAGCCGTGGCAGGAAACGCCCTTTACGTCGATGCGGATCTCCATACGTCCTCTCTGTCCTCTGTAGATCCCGCCGTCGGTAGGCTCTGTGGAAACAACGAATTCCGGACGGATCTTGTCCTCGTTGATGATATACTGCCAGCAGAGACCGTCGCAGTCTTCCTCCTGAACAGTTCCCACCACCATGATCTTGCAGCCTTCCGGAATCAGGTCCAGATCCTTCATGATCCTGGCTCCGTATACAGCGGATACAAGACCGCCGCACTGATCGGATACGCCCCGGCCGCCGATCTCTTCTTCTGTTTCATATCCCTCGTAGGGATCAAAGGTCCAGTTTTCGATATTTCCGATACCAACTGTGTCAATGTGAGCGTCGTATGCGATGATCCTGTCGCCTGTTCCCATATAGCCGATCACATTGCCCTGGGGATCGATGACTACTTCGTCAAAGTCCAGTTTTTTCATTTCGGCGGCGATGGTTTCAATATGTTCCTTTTCACCGCAGCTTTCGCCTGGATTTCTGACGATTGCTCTTAAAAATCTGGTCATGTCGTCTTTGTAATTCTGAGCGGCTTCGTTGATCTTTGCGTAATCCATTGTAAATTCCTCCCATTGTTATTGTTGAATAGATATTGATTGTTCCGCCGGAAGAGCCGCGGCGGCGGATCTTCCGGAAAATAAATTATTTACTCAGTGATTCGTCTGTTCCGTAGAGACCGTCCCAGACAATTTCCCGGTAGCGTACCGGATCGGTGTCTCCCTCCGTGGAGATCACCAGAACATTGGAATTCTCGTCCAGCTTCAGGGCGGCTTTCAGATCCGCCGCGTCCTCGTCATGAAGGGCGGTGTAGCATAATCCAAGAGGCACGGAGCCTGATTCTCCGGAAACAATATGAGGATCATCCTCAAGAGGGTTCGCGTAGATTCTGGTTGCTTTTGCGCTCATCCAGTCCGGGCAGGACGCAAATACCGAAACATGGTTCCTCAGGATATCCCATCCGATGGTATTGCCCTCGCCGCAGGCAAGTCCCGCCATAATAGTGGAAAGATCGCCGCTTACATTCACCAGGTCGCCGGTCTTTTTCACAGCGGAGCGGTAGAGACAGTCCGCGGCGCTTGCCTCGCAGACTACCATAACCGGAGGATTCTCTTTGTATTTATTGGCGAAATATCCTACCACAGCGCCTGCCAGGGAACCTACGCCTGCCTGTACGAATACATGGGTGGGACGGTCAATGCCGTCTTCATTAAGCTGCTGGTCAGCCTCCATAACCATGGTTCCGTATCCCTGCATGATCCAGGAAGGAATTTCCTCATAGCCCTCCCAGGCGGTGTCCTGAACGATGATGCCGTGCTCTGTCCTGGCGGCCTCGGCAGCGGCCATTCTTACGCAGTCGTCGTAATTGACTTCCTCGATGGTAACCTCCGCGCCTTCCTTGGCGATATTGTCAAAGCGGGTTTTTGTAGTGCCCTTGGGCATCCTTACGACAGCCTTCTGACCAAGACGCTTGGCCGCCCAGGCGACGCCCCGTCCGTGATTGCCGTCGGTTGCGGTGAAAAAGGTTGCCTGACCGAATTCTTCTCTTAATTTCTCGGAAGAGAGTACGTTGTACGGCAGCTCGCTGATATCTTTGCCAAGCTCCTTGGCTATGTACCGTCCCATAGCATAGGAACCGCCCAGTACCTTAAAGGCGTTCAGCCCGAAACGATAAGACTCGTCTTTGCAGTAAATGTTTTTCACGCCAAGGTAAGAGGCAAGAGCGGAAAGCTTCTGCAGAGGAGTCACCGTATACTGCGGAAAGCTCCTGTGAAATTCATTGGCTTTTTTTACATTGTCTTCAGACATTAATTCAAGATAAGCGTCGTCGGATCCCGGAATCTCGTTGACGGTCCACTTTAATCCTTCTGTCATAAAAAACCCTCCTTCGTTTTATGGAATTCGATTTAGCCGTACCTGTCCGGCAGGAACTGCAAAACAGCTACTTTTGATCTTTTTTATGCTTCTATCATATCATAAAACAGGGATTTTGCAATAGAAAAATACAAAAATTTTTAGGTTTTTCAAAAAATATTTAGCGACATGAAAAAATATTTTTTCCGACATAAAAAATATTCTTTATGAAAGATGTCCGCTGGCAAAAAATAAACTTCTACTGCGTTGAAATACATGGCGTCCTGTGTTAAAATAAGCAGGTATTTTGCAAGAAGGAACATCTTATGACAGCAAAATAAAGGAGGAAATCGAGTATTATGGCAGTTTTTCAGGCATTTCGGGCCCTGCGTCCCGCTCCGGAAGCGGCGGAAAGAGTAGCCGCCTTACCATATGATGTGGTATCCCGGGAGGAAGCGCGGCGGATCGGGGAGATGAATCCGGATTCTTTTCTGCATGTTGACCGCGCGGAGATGGATCTTCCGGCGGACATAGATCTTTACGACGGCAGAGTATATGAAAAAGCCAGAGAGAATCTCAGGAGAATGGAAGCGGATAAAATACTGGTTCAGGATGAGAAGCCCTGCTTTTATATTTATGAGCTCACAAGAAAGGGAAAAACACAGACCGGAATCGCAGGCTGCTGCTCTATTGACGATTACATAAACGGTGTAATAAAGAAGCACGAGCTTACCAGAGAGGATAAGGAGCAGGACAGAATCCGCCATGTGGACGTCTGCGACGCGAATACGGGGCCTATTTTTCTTGCCTGCCGCTATCCGCAGCCGCTTCTTGAGCTGATAGAGGGATGGAAAAAGAAAACCGCGCCGGTTTATGATTTTTTGGCGGACGATCAGGTGACGCACCGGGTTTGGGTGATCGATGGAAAAGAAGAGACAGAGAAGATCGCGGAGGAATTCAGAGGGATTTCTTCTATTTATATTGCGGACGGACATCACAGAGCCGCTTCCGCGGTAAAGGTGGGGCTGAAACGGCGGGAGGAGCATCCCGGCTTCACAGGAAAGGAAGAATTCAACTTTTTTCTTTCGGTGGTTTTCCCCTTTGACCAACTGAATATTTTACCTTATAACCGTGTGGTAAAGGATCTGAACGGCCTTGAGGAAAAAGCCTTTCTGGCCAGTCTGAAATTTAATTATGAGCTGATGCTGATGCCCGGATTTCCCTGCAAGCCGGTGGAAAAACACTGTGTGGGAATGTATGTGGGAGGCTGCTGGTATCATCTGAAGGCCTGGGAGGATATTTACCAGAAAAAGGATGTGGTGGGACAGCTTGACGTGTCTCTTCTTCAGGAAAAGGTTTTGTCCCCTGTCCTTGGCATCGGGGATCCCAGGACAGACCGGAGGATCCGTTTTGTGGGGGGCTGTCATAAGCTGTCTGAGCTTCAGACTATGGCGGATGAGACGGGAGGCGTGGCTTTTGCCATGTATCCTACTTCCATGGAGGATCTGATGCAGATCGCGGACGAGGGAAAACTGATGCCGCCGAAATCCACATGGTTTGAGCCCAAGCTGCGCAGCGGACTGTTTATCCATAAACTGGAGACAGAGCGGACGAACTGCGGGGCGGAAGTATAAAATAAATCAAAGTGAAAGGAAAAGATATGGGATTGATAAAAGCGGCTTTCGGCGCGGCCGGCGGCGTGATGTCCGATCAGTGGAAGGAATATTTTTACTGTGATTCCATGCCGGTGGACGTGCTTGTGAGAAAGGCACAGAAAAAGGTATCCGGGCGTTCATCAAACAGACACGGATCAGACAATATCATCAGCAGCGGGTCTGTGATCGCTGTTAACGACGGACAATGTATGCTGATCGTGGAGCAGGGGAAGGTAGTGGAGATTTCCGCGGAGCCGGGAGAATATATTTATGATTCCGACACGGAACCTTCGCTGTTCTGCGGAGATTTGGAGGATCATATCCAGGAGATTTTCAGACAGATCGGAAAGCGCTTTGTCTTCGGAGGGGAGGCGCCGGGGGATCAGAGAGTTTATTTTGTGAATACAAAAGAACTTCCGGGAAATAAATACGGAACTCCGGCACCGGTTCCTTTCCGCGTAGTGGACGTCAATATAGGACTGGACATTGATATTTCACTGAAATGCTTCGGAGAGTACAGCTACCGGATCGCCAATCCTGTGCTTTTTTACACGAATGTCTGCGGCAATGTACAGGATGAATTCAGACGGGAAGAGATTGACGGACAGCTCAGGAGCGAGCTTATGACGGCTCTTCAGCCTGCGTTCGCGAAGCTGTCGGAACAGGGGATCCGATACAGCGCCCTTCCCGGACATACGCTGGAGTTGTCCAGGGCGCTGAATGAGGTCCTCTCCGAAAAATGGGAAAATCTGAGAGGAATCCGTATTGTTTCTCTTGGGATTTCAAGCGTCAGAGCGTCTCAGGAGGACGAGGCCATGCTGAAGGAAATGCAGAAAAACGCGGTATTCCGCAATCCTTCCATGGCGGCCGCCCAGTTGGTGGGGGCCCAGGCATCGGCTATGCAGGCGGCGGCGTCCAACCCAAACGCGGGAGCGGCCATGGCCTTTGCAGGAATGAATATGGCGGCGGGCGCAGGCGGTGCGAATATTCAGAATCTTTACGCCATGGGGCAGAACGGCGGGACAGTCCAGAAGGAAAACTGGACCTGCACCTGCGGTACGGTCAATACAGGCAAATTCTGTTCCGAGTGCGGAAAACCAAGAGCATAAAAGAGCATAAAAGAAAGAGACCAGAACAATGGAAGTCCTGAATTACAAATGCCCAAACTGTTCTGCCGGGCTGAAATTCGACAGCAGGACGCAGAAGATGGCATGTGAATACTGTGGAAGCTCCTATACAGTGGAGGAGCTGGAACAGCTTGTCCAGGAGACCCAGACAGATGAATACGAGGAGCCCGGCGGGCACTGGGAAGGCTTTGAACCGGGAGAATTCGATACAGATGAAAATGTGGCGGTGTGGAGCTGTCCGTCCTGCGGCGCGGAGCTTATCACGGACAAAACCGCCGGGGCAGCTCTGTGCCCCTATTGTATGAATCCCATGGTGATGCCGGAACAGTTCGGCGGAGTATATCGTCCGGATTACGTGATACCTTTTCAGAAATCAAAAAAGGACGCCCTGGACGCTCTGAAAAAGTATTATCTGGGAAAGCCTCTGCTTCCAAAGGAATTTAAAGACCAGAACCATCTGGAGGAGATAAAGGCAGTGTATGTTCCCTTCTGGATGTTTGACCTGGACGCCTCCGGAAGGTTCCGTTATCAGGGGACCCGGACGCGGTACTGGGAGGACGGAGAATTTCAGTATACGGAAACCTCCTATTATCATATGGTGCGGAGAGGCAGCATGAGCTTTTCAAAAATACCGGTGGACGGATCGGAAAAGATCGACGATACGCTGATGGAATCTATAGAGCCCTTTGATTATCAGGGGCTGAAGCCCTTTCGTCTTTCTTATCTTTCCGGATTTATGGCGGATAAGTACGATCGGGAGCCGGACCAGCTCACCGAAAGAGTAAGAAAACGGGCGGAGACCAGTATGAGACGGAGCTTTCAGAGCACGCTTATTGGGTATGAGACGGTCGTCCCCGTGCAGGATGAGGTCCGTATGACGAAAAAAGGAAAGGTGGCGTACGCGCTGTTTCCTGTATGGTTTTTAAATACGAAGTGGAACGGACGCAATTATACGTTTGTGATGAACGGACAGACAGGAAAAATGAGCGGAGATCTTCCCGTGGGCCGGGATATGCTGGCGGCGTACTGGCTG
The DNA here is from genome assembly GCA_019115125.1 of Candidatus Blautia faecipullorum. Lineage (GTDB taxonomy): Bacteria > Bacillota > Clostridia > Lachnospirales > Lachnospiraceae > Blautia_A > Blautia_A faecipullorum. The sequence goes on along the minus strand of DXEG01000061.1, from coordinate 38,169 downwards.
AAGCATCATCTTCCGCTCACAGCCGTTTTCAGCGCGCTGTTTCTTCTTTTGAGACTGACGGGGGTGATCTGAATGAAAAGAGGGTATGGGATCCCGGTGCTGCTGGCCTTATGCATGGCGGTATTTTTCTGTATGCCGGTTCCTGTGAGAGCGGAAACAGCAGGAGTGTTTGATGATTATGGAGTACTGGACAGTGGGCAGCGTTCGGATCTGGAGCAGAGGATAAAGGAAATTTATGACAGCTTTCAGTTCGAGACGGCGTTTCTCATCACAGAGGATGTGGGAGAGCAGGCGGATTACCGTCAGTATGCTGCGGCGTTTATGCAGCGGAACGACATCGGATACGGAGAGGAGCATAACGGGCTTTGCGTATTCCACCAGCCGGACGCGCGAAACATCACCCTGGTATTCCGCGGAGAAATCCAGGACGCGTTTTCTGTGCGGATACAGAATCTCATGCTGGATAACTGTACGGAGGAATTAAAGGAAGACGATACCTACGAGGCCTACTGCACAATTCTTGAGGATCTGGAGAAGGGATTGTCCAGGGCTCTCTCAGGCAAAAGAATCCGGCCTGTGGATATCAGCCATATCCCTGTAGCGCTGGAGATCATCAAATGGATTTTGATCTCTTTTGGGGTGGCGGCGGTTCCAACCCTTCTTCTTACCTGGTATCAGAGACACCGGATGATCACGGAGGTTCCCCGGACAAATGCGGACGAATATACAGAAGAAGAGGGAATCCAGTTTCAGGAAATGAGAGATATGTTTGTGCACAGAACTGTCGCAAGAACCAGAAAGCACAGGGATGAGGATCATCACAGCGGTTCTCACGGCAGTTTTACAAGCGGAGGAGAGCGTTTTTCCGGTTCCGGCAGAAACTACTAGGACAGCCGGAAAGCACATTCAGAATAAAAAGTTGTTTTGCAGCAAAAATACGCAGGAGAGGTGACAGTTTTGAAAAAGATTTTGACTTTCTTTACAGCTTTTTTTATGTTGTTAATGACCTGCCCCATATCCGTATGGGCGGCGGGTGAAGGAGGAGCGGAGCAGGGAGTCCCCATCTGGCTCTGTATCCCTTTTGCGGGGCTTTTGCTCTGCATTGCCGTAATGCCCCTTGTGAAGGGGGAGTGGTGGGAGGCGCATCAGCCTCTGGTGGTGGCGCTGTGGATTTTGGTTCTTGTGATCCCTTTCGCGGCCCTCTATGGAATCGGAGATATGGCGGAGACGGTACTGGAATGTACGGTCAATGACTATCTTACTTTTATTATACTGCTGTTCGGGCTTTTTTGTGTTTCGGGCAATATCACCATGGAGGGGGACTTCGCCGGTTCGCCCAGGATCAATGTAGGGCTTCTGGCGCTGGGTACTCTGCTGGCAAGCTGTATCGGAACGACCGGGGCAAGTATGCTGATGGTTCGTCCGGTGATCAAAATGAACTCCTGGAGAAAAAGAAAAAGCCATATTATGGTGTTTTTCATTTTTATGGTTTCCAATATGGGAGGCTGTCTTACACCCATCGGTGATCCGCCTCTTCTTATGGGCTTTATGAGGGGAGTGCCGTTTTTCTGGAGTCTGCACCTTTTCCCGGTGCTGATCTTTAATATGGTGATCCTTCTTTTTATCTTTTATCAGCTTGATAAAAGAGCTTACCGCAAGGATATCGCGGGCGGGCGCAAGCCCGATATCAGCAAGCCGGGAACGGAATTCCGCATCGACGGACTGCATAATATCATTTTCCTGGTCATGATCGTGGGAGCGGTAATTTTAAGCGGTGTTCTTCCCAATATGCCCGCCTTCCAGGACGCGGCCGGGAACGTGAGGGGCATCCGTATTTTCAGAGAGGTTTCTCTGAGCTTTCCGTCCCTGATCGAAATTGTACTGATCCTTTTGGCCGCCTTTTTATCCTTCAGGACCACAAGCAGTGAGATCAGAACGAGAAACCATTTTACCTGGGGCGCGATCAAGGAAGTGGCCGTCCTTTTTATCGGTATTTTTATTACCATGCAGCCGGCGCTGATGCTTCTGAAGGCGGTTGGGCCGAATCTTGGGATTACAGAACCTTACCAGATGTTCTGGGCCACAGGGGCTCTTTCCAGCTTTCTCGACAATACGCCCACCTATCTGGTGTTCCTGACAACAGCCGGAACTCTCGGATTTACAAGCGGAATCTCAACGGCGCTGGGAACGCTTCCTGAAAAAATGCTTTCCGCGATTTCCAGCGGAGCTGTGTTTATGGGAGCCAATACCTATATCGGAAACGCGCCGAACTTTATGGTAAAATCTATATCCGACGAGAACGGTGTCAATATGCCGTCCTTCTTCGGATATATGCTCTGGTCTGTAACGATTCTGATTCCCGTATTCATCATAGATATGCTTGTATTCTTTTTGTAAGGAGGTCGGAGACATATGCAGGAAAATCAGGAAAAATACATCAATCTGGCAAACCGGATTTATGATCTGGACGGCGAAGTATACAAGTGTGTGGGCTCCAGTCTGGGACGTACGTTTACCGGCAGCAGAGAAAGCACTGTGAGAACATTGAGCGTTCTTATGTACACAAAGCCGGACGGGCACCTTCTCAGAAGCGAGCTGGCTCTGATCAGCAATATGGCCAGAACCATCAAAGACAAAAAAGAAAAATCCCGTCTGATGGAGGAATACAACAACATTCTGAAGGAAATCGAAGAACTGCCGGATGTTTTTGGAAAAGAGGATATCATGGACGCGGAGCGCGCGGCTCTGAACAATCTTTTGCTGAAGCGCCAGAAGATTTCCGAGAACGATCATCTTGTGATCTGTATTAGCCGTACTCAGGGAAGCGCCGGGAACGACATCGGATTTGAGCTGGCGGATAATCTGAAGATCAATTATTATGACGTGGAGATTTTTGATCAGGTTATGAAACGTCTGGAGGCGGATAAGGGCGCGGTAAATGATAAAGAAAGCTTTACAGAATTCAACAAATACGGCAAGAAAAGTCCCGCAAGCCTGAAAACCAGGCTGAGAGAATTCAACCGTTATCACGGACTGCCGAAACAGGACGCCGTATTCTTCAACATGAGCGATCTGATCTGCAGTCTTGCCCGCACGGAGGACTGCATCATCATGGGGCGGTGCGCGGACGCGATTTTAAAGAACAATCATATTCCTCATATCAGTCTGTTTATCAGCGCACCGTTCTCTGTCCGTGTGCAGCATGTTATGGCGGTGCGGAATATGGGGCTGAGACAGGCCGCGCGTTTCCTCAAAAAAATGGATAAACAGCACAGACGCTACTATGAATTCTATACAGGAGAAAAATGGGGCAAGCCGGAAAACTATGATCTCTGTATCAACAGCGCGAATTATGGCATAAAAGAAACCATTGACGTGATCAAACGTCTCCTGGATCAGTAAAGACAGAAACGGGAGCACAGCTCCCACGTTCTGGAAAAGAGAGGGGCCGTCCCGGAGCAGATGCTCCGGGACGGCCCCTGGCATACAGGGATATTCTATTTATTTACGTCGATGTAGCTGTACAGGGTATATTTGGAAATCCCAAAATAATTGGCGACCTTATCTCCTGATTTTGTGATCAGAAAAGCTCCGGAATCGTTCAGGAACTGGATAGCCGTCACCTTGTCCTCCTTATTCATGAGAGCTACGGGCTTCCCTACAAGGGCCACGGACTCCTCGATCAGATGATCCAGAAGGTCGTTGACATTGTGTGTGATCTCTTTTGGTTTTTCTTCCTTGTCGACAGGGGTGATCAGAGAGTGAAGGGCGCTCTCCACGATCGTAAGCCTTGAGATATCGTAGTTAATGCCGAAAACATAATGCAGGCTGCCGTCGTCGTCTCTTATATAAGATGTACTGCATTTTAAGATTTTGCCGTCGGAAGTTTTCATTAAATATCCGGCATGATCCTTCAGCTCCTCCTGCTTTCCGTTTTTTTTGCTGGTATGCCGTATCACATCGAACACTGCGTTGGACGGACCGTCGCCGATACCTCTGTTTGTGACGTGCCCGTTTTCAATATAGACAATGGAGTGTTCGGGATCGTTGGTCTTCAGATCATGAATAACAACCTCACATTCCGGCCCGAACTGGCAGGCGATGTCATGTGCGATTTGTTTTAATACAGTCAGTCGTCCCATTTCCATTCCTCCTACTACGATTTGTTTATGGTTCATATTCCTGACATTCAGTTGGAATCTTATCCAACTGATTAAAACCTTAAATTTTTTCTATTCATCAATATAACACAATGGAAAAAAAATAAAAAGATTTTTTCTGAAAAAATTTATGTTGGTCAAAAGAAATTTGCTGATGCAGTTCGTGTTATGCGTGTACTTCAGCGGGATTTGTCAGTTGAAGAAAAGAAAAAATAGTGATATATTAATAAAAATAATTAGAATTTGGAGGTGAATATGATGAAATATTTGTTAAAAAACGGAAGGATTGTTTCCGGAACCGGGGTAAAAAAAGCGGATCTTTTGATTGAGGACGAAAAGATCTCGGAGGTAGGAGAAAATCTGAAGGCTGAGAACGCGGAAGTGATCGACGTGGACGGAAAGCTTTTGTTTCCCGGTTTTATAGACGGCCATACTCATTTTGACCTGGAGGTGGCCGGAACAGTGACGGCGGATGATTTCGAGACGGGGACAAGGGCCGCTGTTCTGGGCGGAACTACCCTCGTCATCGACTATGCTTCTCAGGATAAGGGAGGACATACGCTGAAGGAAGGATTGGAGAAATGGCACAAAAAAGCAGATGGGAAATGCTCCTGCGATTATTCCTTTCATATGTCTGTTGTGGAATGGAATGAGGAAACAGAAAATGAGATCCAGGATATGATCGACCAGGGGATTACCAGCTTCAAGCTCTATATGACCTACCCGGCTATGATGGTAAACGACGGAGATCTCTACAAAATTCTGAAAAAGCTTGGAGAATGCGACTGTTTTGCCGGAGTCCACTGTGAGAATGCCGGGGTGATCGACGCGCTGATCTCCCAGGCCAAAAAGGAGGGGCGGCTCGGCCCCGAAAATCATCCTCTGGTGCGGCCGGACAGCCTGGAGGCGGAGGCGGTTCACAGACTTCTTGTGATCGCAAAGGAAGCGGGAGCGCCTGTGATGGTGGTGCATCTGACCAACCGAAAAGCCTATGAGGAGGTTCTCCGCGCGAGAGAGCAGGGACAGACCGTTTATGCGGAAACCTGTCCTCAGTATCTTCTCCTGGAGGACAGCGTTTATTCTAAACCGGATTTCCAGGGAGCTGTGTATGTTTGCGCGCCGCCTATCCGCAAAAAGGAGGATCAGGACTGTCTCTGGGAAGCGTTGAGCAGGGAGACCATCCAGACGGTAGCCACAGACCAGTGCAGCTTTACCCTGGAGCAGAAAGCTCTTGGAAAAGATGATTTTACGAAAATTCCGGGAGGACTTCCGGGGGTTCAGACCCGCGGAACGCTGCTTTATACCTACGGAGTCCGCACAGGAAGGATCACTGTAGAGCAAATGTGTAAGCTTCTCAGTGAAAACGCCGCAAAACTGTACGGCGTATATCCCAGAAAAGGAGCCCTTCTTCCGGGAAGCGACGCGGATATCGTCGTGTTCGACCCGGAGAAGGAGAGCGTGATCTCCGCCAGGACACACGCTTACAATACGGATAACAATCCATTTGAAGGCTTCCCGCTTCACGGCGGCATCGACAAGGTATTCCTGAGGGGATGCCTGACCGTGGAGGACGGAAAAATGAAAAAAGAAAAACAGGGAATTTTTATTGCCAGAGGATTGTCTAGCAGTCCTGATTAATGTCGGCCCGGTCGATCATCACATTCAGGATTTCTGTGTCGGTGGCTCGCATTCCCACCCGGCCGATGTAGCCCATGCTCTTGATAGTCTCTTCCACATCGCCCTTGATGATCCCCTCGCCGGGCAGGAAGCTTTTATTCTGGATGCTGAGCTGAAAAGCCATGAGAGCCGCGTCCACTGAGGATGCGATTTTTGCGGCACAGGAGGGCTTGGCGCCGTCGCAGACGATTCCCCCTACGTTTCCCAGGGTATTGATGATGGTCAAAGAAACCTGCTGATAGCTTCCGCCGTACATGTAGGTAATCCCGGCTCCGGCGCCGCAGGCAGCGCTGACGGCGCCGCAGTAGGCGGAAAGGCTGCCGATGTAATATTTCTGGTGGATGGCGATCAGATTGCTGACGACCAGAGAACGGTAGAGCTTTTCTCTGGAGACCTCCCATTCATCTGCATAAACAATCACAGGAAGGGAAACCGTGATTCCCTGATTTCCGCTGCCGGAATTGATGACTACGGGCATGGAGCAGCCGCCCATACGGGCGTCGCTTCCGGCGGCGGCTCTGGCACAGGCCCGGGTGGTTACGCTTTTTCCCCATACATGCATCAGAGTTTTGCCGATCTGGGCTCCGTAGTTGTTGTCCAGTCCTTCCTGAGCGATGGCTGTATTCAGACGGACCTGCTGTCCGATGATTTCTTCGATATCTTCTATTTTTACCTGATCGGCAAATTCCAGGATATCTTTTACAGTAAGCTTTGATTTATCTACAGAGACCGGTTCGGTCACTGTCTCAAGCTCTTTTTTCAGAAGGAGCTTTCCGTCCTTTTCCATTTTTACAATGTTGGTGTGCTGGTCGGCTATGACGATTTCCGCATAGTGGCTGTCCTTTCTGGCTTTGGCGGATATGTAAAGGTTAGGTACATTCTCCGCGAGAGAACAGGAACAGATCCCCAGTTCGGTGAGTTCCTTTGCTTTTTGGATATGCTCCGGGGTGATTTCCTCCAGTACCTCAAGCGCCTTGTCTGCGTTGCCGCCTACCGCGCCCAGGACCGCGGCGATATCAATGCCTTTCAGTCCGCCGGAATTGGGTACAGTGACGCCTTTTACATTCTTTATGATATTTCCGCTCAGCCGCATTTCGATGGAGTCCGGGAATTCTCCCAGAAGCTGCGCGGCTTTCGCGGACGCGTAGGCGATGGCGATAGGTTCCGTACATCCCAGGGCAGGGATAAGTTCGGATTTTAAGATGTTCAGATAATTAGTATACAGTGCAGAATCCATGTTCTTCCTCCTCTATGTATATCCAACTATGATACCTACGGATTGCTGCGTGCTAGCAGGCTCACGCGGGCTCGGACCTTTTGACCCTGGTATCATAAAATGAGTATATTATAAAAGTTCAGGCAATTCAATAAAGAGGTACAATAAAATAATTTCCGGGGAGAGAATATTGTCGAAATTATCCAAATTTCATTGTTGCTGAAGGAGAATCGTGGTATAATAACATTCGTACCGGACTTTTAAGGAAAACCTGCGAAGAATGGGCGCTAGAAATCAATGAGATTACAGACTGCGGTGATAGCCGCGGCTTTTCTGCATATATTCCGGTGCCTTCTGGCGCCGTTTTTTTTAGTTTAGTTTTAAAAAGAAAAGGAGATGCATATGGAGACTAGAATTGCGGTGACCGCGATCATCGTGGAGGACCGCTCCAAAAGCGGAGAGCTGAACAGCCTTCTTCATGATTACGGCGAATATATCGTCGGCAGAATGGGAGTCCCCTACAGAGAGAGAGGCGTATCTGTCATCAGTGTCATTCTGGACGCTCCCCAGGAGATCATCAGCGCCCTGTCGGGCAAGCTTGGGATGCTGGAGGGAGTTTCCAGCAAGACCGTATACTCCAGACTTCCGGAGAACCGGGAATGAAGGGGGCGGCAGGCGGCGGGAGCCGCGGGCAGGAGCTGGTAGACAGACTGTACCGTACCGGGGAGCTTTCAAGGGATCAGTTCACAGAGCTGATCGCCGGACGGAGAACGGAGACAGAAGCATACGCCAGAGAGCTGGCCCGCAGAGTCCGGGAGAGAGTCTACGGAAACTGTATATACATCCGCGGTCTGATCGAATTTACCAATTATTGTAAAAACGACTGCTATTACTGCGGAATCCGAAAGAGCAACCGGAAAGCCCAGCGGTACCGCCTGACCAGGGAAGAAATCCTGGACTGCTGTGAGGAGGGATACGCCCTGGGCTTCCGGACCTTTGTCCTTCAGGGCGGCGAGGACGGGTATTTTACCGGGGAACGGATGAAGGAGATCATAGAGGCGGTAAAAAAAAGATATCCGGACTGCGCGCTTACGTTATCTGTAGGCGAAAAGGACGAGGATACCTACCGGATGTACCGGGAGGCGGGAGCGGACAGATACCTTCTGCGCCATGAAACGGCTGAGGAATGCCACTACCGCAGACTTCATCCTCCGGAGCTGTCGCTCAAAAACAGAAAGAACTGCCTGAAAACACTGAAAAAACTGGGATTTCAGACCGGAGCGGGCTTTATGGTGGGATCGCCGGGACAGACGCCCGAAACTCTGGCGGAGGATTTCATGTTTCTAAAGGAGCTTCAGCCGGAGATGGTGGGTATCGGTCCCTTTATCGCCCATCAGGATACGCCGTTTGGAAACGAGCCCAGCGGTACGGTAAAGGATACCCTGTTTTATCTGGCGCTGGTAAGGCTTATGCTGCCGGAGGTTCTTCTCCCGGCGACCACAGCTCTGGGAACCGCCCATCCTCAGGGGCGGGAGCTGGGGATCCTTTCCGGGGCCAACGTAGTGATGCCGAATCTTTCTCCTGCCGCGGTGAGAAAGAAATATATGCTGTATGACGGAAAAATCTGCACCGGAGACGAGACAGCGGAGCATCTGGCGGATCTGGCCGGGAGGATAGAAAAAACCGGGTGCAGGATCGTGACAGACCGCGGAGACCACAAAAAGCGCAGCTTTCAAAAGATATAAGTAAATAATAAAGAAAACACAAAGAAAAGAGGAGTTCACACATGTACAATCCAAAATCAACACATGCAACGGAATTTATCGATCATCAGGAAATTCTGGACACGCTGGAATACGCCAGACAGAACAAAAATAATACAGAGCTGGTGGAAAGCCTGATTGAGCGCGCGAAGGACTGTAAGGGCCTGAGCCACAGAGAGGCGGCCCTGCTTCTGGAATGTGACGATCCCCGCCTTGTGGAAAAAATGTATCACACGGCGAAGGAGATCAAAAAGAAATTTTACGGAAACCGTATCGTAATGTTCGCGCCTTTGTATCTGTCTAATTACTGCATCAACGGCTGCGTTTACTGTCCATACCACGCGAAAAACAAACATATACGCAGGAAAAAGCTCACTCAGGAGGAAATCCGCCAGGAGGTCATCGCTCTTCAGGATATGGGTCATAAACGGCTTGCGCTGGAGACGGGGGAAGATCCCAAAAACAATCCCATTGAGTATGTCCTGGAAAGTATCCGGACAATCTACAGCATCAAGCACAAAAACGGAGCGATCCGAAGAGTCAATGTAAACATCGCGGCCACTACGGTAGAAAATTACAGAAAACTCAAGGAAGCGGGAATCGGCACATATATTCTTTTCCAGGAAACCTATAATAAAGAAAGCTATGAAGCGCTGCATCCCACAGGCCCCAAAAGTGATTACGCATATCATACGGAGGCCATGGACCGCGCGATGGAGGCGGGGATTGATGATGTGGGCTGCGGAGTTCTCTTCGGGCTGGAGACCTACCGCTATGATTTCGTCGGCATCCTGATGCACGCGGAGCATCTGGAGGCAAGATTCGGAGTAGGGCCCCATACCATCAGTGTGCCCCGTATCTGTCCGGCGGACGACATTGACACGGCGGATTTTTCAAACGCGGTGCCGGATGAAATCTTCCAGAAGATCGTGGCGGTGATCCGTATCGCGGTTCCGTATACCGGAATGATCATTTCCACACGGGAATCCCAGAAGTGCAGGGAAAAAGTGCTGGATCTTGGAATTTCCCAGATCAGCGGAGGCTCCAGGACCTCTGTGGGCGGCTACGCCGAGGAGGAGCCGGAGGAAGATAATTCCGCTCAGTTCGACATCAGCGACAGAAGAACTCTAGATCAGGTGGTCAACTGGCTTTTGGAACTCGGATATATTCCAAGCTTCTGTACTGCCTGTTACCGGGAGGGACGTACCGGAGACCGCTTCATGTCCCTTGTAAAAACAGGACAGATCGCCAACTGCTGTCATCCCAACGCGCTGATGACACTGAAAGAGTATCTGGAGGATTATGCAAGCCCAGAGACAAAGGAAAAGGGCGACCGGGTGATCGAAAGGGAGCTTCAGAATATCACCAGAGAAAAGACAAGGGAGATCTGCCGGAAGAATCTTACTGAGATTGAAAACGGAAAGCGAGATTTCAGATTCTGACGCCGGATTTTTCCCGCGCGGCGGGGCTTTTATGAAAAAACTCTTGCATAATGTACCTGGGATGGGGTATAGTGTTGATATGCTATAAAGGAGGAAGATTCTTATGAAGAAATCCAGATTACTGATCGTACTGGCAGGACTTTCCGTATTTGCGTCCGGCTGCGGCTTCAGCACCGGAGGGGAAGATTCCACCGTAACTGTCATACACGCCACCCCCACACCAACGCCTTCACCCACACCGGAGGTTACGCCGACGCCCGAAGCTACGCCGACTCCGGCTCCGGTTGTTTCACCCACCGCTCTTGGAGTGAATATCGTCAAACAGGACGCTACATATTACGCAACCACTGATGTCAACCTTCGTCAGGACTGCAGCACGGACAACGCGCAGGCTCCTGTTCTCCAGGGCGTTCCGGCCGGCACCCAGCTCACAAGTACAGGTGTCAGCGAGGATAAGCAGTGGATTGAGGTAAATTACAACGGAACTGTCTGCTACGCCTCCATGCAGTATGTGACCACAACTGCTCCGGCGGGAGCGGCCACAGACGCGGCGGCAGCTCAGACAGACACAGCGGCCGCCCAGTAGGCGCGATACGCTGCCCAGGCATGAGAAACACGCAAAAACAATCGGGCTGCCTCAGATGAAAGACAGAGAAAAAGGCCGGAAATCCCGCCGCTCCAATAGAGGAGCAAAGGGATTTCCGGCCCTTCGTTTTTTCTTTCGCTTATTCCGGATAGACGAGTCTTTCGGGTTTTATGTCGTAGAGAACGTTCTTTAAGTAACGGTCCGCAAGGTATTTGGCCATTCCCAGATTCATATCAAGATAATTTCCGCAGTCCTTTGGCGAGGCTCCGGGGATATCGCCTTCAAAATCCCGGATGAATTCAAACATTTCCGTCATGAGCCCCACGATATCCTTTGACTGGTAATCGCCCGCCAGAAGAAGATAGTTCCCTGTCCGGCAGCCCATAGGTCCCCAGTAGATGATCTTTGGACCGAATTCTGCGTGATTTCTGAGAAAGGTTGCGGCCAGATGCTCCATGGCGTGAAGCTCCGCGGTATTCATTACCGGCTCCTCGTTGGGGGAGGTCATGCGGATATCGAAGGTGGTGATCACCTGATCTCCGAGATAATCCTTTCTGGATACATAAATACCGGGCTGAAGCTTGATGTGGTCTATGGTGAAGCTTGCTATTTTTTTCATGTGACAGGTTTCCTCCTTAGCTTGTACACTTTGTTCCTTCTCTGTGTATTTTAACAGAGTACGGAGCGGCTGACAAGTAATTGACTTTATTTCAGCAGAATGTTACACTGTTAGCAGTTCAGACAGAGCTTCAGGAGATGAATCTGCGAAAGTCTGAGCGCTAAACTGCAACAGTCAATGGAGGAATATTATGATAGACGGAAAAAAAGTATTATTCAGCGGTATGCAGGCTACAGGAAACCTGACACTTGGAAACTATCTTGGCGCATTGAAAAACTGGCTGACGTTAAGTGATGAATATGAATGCTTCTACAGCGTGGTGGACCTGCATTCTATTACAGTCCGTCAGGATCCGGCGGAGCTGAGAAAACGCGCCAGAAATCTTCTGACACTGTATATTGCGGCCGGCCTCGATCCTAAGAAGAACTGCATTTACTATCAGTCTCATGTATCAGGCCACGCGGAACTGGCCTGGATCCTGAACTGCTTTACCTATATGGGAGAGCTGAACCGGATGACACAGTTTAAGGATAAGGCGGCGAAGCATGCGGATAATATCAACGCGGGACTTTTTACCTATCCTGTTCTTATGGCTGCGGATATCCTTCTGTATCAGGCGGACGTGGTTCCTGTGGGCGTAGATCAGATGCAGCATCTGGAGCTTACCAGGAACGTAGCGGAACGTTTCAATAATATCTATGGAGATGTGTTTACAATTCCGGAGGCGTATATCGGAAAAGTGGGCGCGAAGATCATGAGCCTCCAGGATCCCTCAAAAAAGATGTCCAAATCCGATGAAAATCCCAACGCCAGCATCTATCTTATGGACGATCCGGATACGATCATGCGCAAGTTCAAGAGAGCCATAACAGATTCTGAAGGCTGCATCCGTTACAGTGATCAGCAGCCGGGGATCAAGAATCTTCTCGATATTTACTGCGCATGCACTGGAAAAACATCTGACGAGGCTGTCCGCGAATTTGACGGAAAAGGATACGGAGAGCTGAAGCCCGCGGTGGGAGAGGCCGTAGTTTCTGTTCTGAAGCCCCTTCAGGACGAATTTGCGAGACTTTCCAGGGATAAGGCGTACATTGATTCTGTTATTAAGGAAAATGCGGAAAAAGCAGGCTACTATGCGGCGAAAACCCTCCGCAAGGTACAGCGGAAGGTAGGATTCCCGGACCGGATTCGGTGATAAAGGAGGAACGAAGATGAAGTATAGAACATTTGCGGTTATCTGCGCGGCTTTTCTTGCGGCCGGAGCACTGGCAGGATGCGGCGGAAACGACCAGAAAGCGACAGAAGCAGAGGAGAGCTCCGAGGCGGCGGAAACAGAGGAGAGCTCTGAGGATGCGCAGGAGGACGAGGCGGTAAGCGAGGAGGAAGCGGAGGCCGCCGGCTTCAGCGACGGAACGGACGAGGACGGGACTGTATCAGGAGAAACGGTTCTTGATACCAGTCAGGAGCTGACAGGTCTTCACCATGCGGAGATCAGTATCAAAGACTACGGAACCATTGAACTGGAACTGGATGCGGACACAGCGCCCATCACAGTGACGAATTTTGTAAAGCTCGCCCAGGAGGATTTTTATGACGGTCTGACCTTCTGGAGGATCATGGACGGCTTTATGATACAGGGAGGCGATCCCGAAAAGAACGGAACAGGCGGCGCGGATGAAAATATCAAGGGCGAATTTTCCAATAACGGGGTGGAGAATGATATTTCCCACACAAGAGGAACGGTATCCATGGCCAGAGCCGCAGATCCGGACAGCGCCAGCTCCCAGTTTTTCATTGTCCAGACAGACAGCACCTTCCTGGACGGGGATTATGCCGGATTCGGACATGTGACGGAAGGAATGGATATTGTGGATCAGATCTGCAAGGACGCGAAGCCCACAGACAATAACGGCACGATCGAGGAAGAAGAACAGCCGGTGATCGAGAGTATCACAATTCTTGACTGATATCTGAGATTAACGGAGACAGAAAAACAGAACCGATTTTCCGTAAAGGAGCCGGTTCTGTTTTTTTGCAGTAGTTCAGCCATACAGTAGCCGGGAAGCATAAAACATGCCTGTATTTGTAGGAACGATCAAAGTTTCAGCACCAGAACCGGAATGGGCGGATGATTGGGGCGGTTGTAGTAGTCGCACCGTATCACCAGATATTTCCTGTGATCGAGGGAGGCCAGCCAGGGCAGCACCGCGTCCCGCTCGTCAAAACCGGAGTCTCCGCCGCTGTAAATACACAGGGAGAGCAGTCCGCCTTTTTTCAGAAGAGTCAGGCTCTGCTCCAGAGCAGGGAGAGTGGAGCTGCTTCTTGTTGCTCTGGAGTGGTCGCCTCCGGGAAGATAGCCCAGATTAAAAACAATACAGCTTACAGAACCAGGGGCCGCGTAGCGGTCTATTTTTGTGTGGGATTCCAAAAGCAGCGTATAGTTTTCCGGAGCGCCCGCGTCCAGGAGACGTTTTTTCGTGTTTGCCAAAGCCGTCTCCTGGATGTCGAAGGCGAGGACCCGGCCTGCTTCTCCGGCCAGAGTACTTAACAGCAGAGTGTCGTTTCCGTTTCCCATAGTGGCGTCGATGCAGAGATCGCCGGGGCTTACCTGCTCCCGGATAAAACGGGCGCACCACTGTGTGATCTGATAATTGTTCATGATGTGTTTGTCCTTTCAAAAATAAGCGGCAGGCCGTGGGCTTTTCCGGCTTTGCAGGCTTGCAGACTGACCGCCGTTGTTACGGGAACCAAAAAGGGTGTATAAAAACGCGAACAGAGAAAAAATTCATTGCATTTGCTTTCTATGCTGATTATAATATAACAGACATGGGAGATACAAGGAAAAAGGAATATAAGTCATAAATATATGGAAGCAGGAGGATTGAAGGAATGTTAGAAGGAAAGACCGTTCTTCTGGGTGTTACCGGAAGCATCGCGGCATATAAAATCGCATATCTGGCAAGCGCTTTAAAGAAGCTCCACGCTCAGGTGCATGTGCTGATGACGGAAAACGCCACAAATTTCATCAATCCCATTACCTTTGAATCTCTTACCGGGAATAAATGCCTGGTGGATACCTTTGACAGGAATTTTCAGTTCCAGGTGGAGCATGTGTCTGTGGCGAAGCAGGCGGATGCGGCTCTGATCGCTCCCGCAAGCGCGAATGTGATCGGCAAGCTCGCCCATGGGATCGCGGATGATATGCTGACGACGACCATTATGGCATGTAAATGCAAAAAGATCATTTCCCCGGCCATGAACACCAATATGTATGAAAATCCCATCGTACAGGACAATCTGGCGATACTGGAGCATTACGGATATCAGGTGATCGAACCGGCCAGCGGTTATCTGGCCTGCGGGGACACCGGAGCCGGAAAGATGCCGGAGCCGGAGCTGCTTCTGGAATATATTCTGAAGGAAATCGCGAAAGAAAAGGATCTGCGGGGAAGAAAGATTCTTGTGACGGCCGGGCCTACCCAGGAAGCCATCGATCCGGTGCGGTACATCACCAATCATTCCTCAGGGAAGATGGGATATGCTCTGGCGAGAGAGGCGATGCTGAGAGGCGCGGAGGTAACTCTGGTCAGCGGTCCCTGCTCGATCGATCCGCCTCCTTTTGTGAAGCTGATTCCCGTAGTAACGGCACAGGAAATGTTCGAGGCGGTCACTTCCGTAAGCGACGCCCATGACATTATCATCAAGGCTGCGGCAGTGGCGGATTACCGTCCTGCCAGGACGGCGGAGGATAAGGTAAAGAAACACGACGGAGAAATGTCCATTGAACTGCAGAAGACAACGGACATTCTGCAATATCTGGGAGATCACCGCCGTCTGGGACAGTTTTTGTGCGGATTTTCTATGGAAACCCAGAATATGATCGGTAATTCCAGGGCCAAGCTTGAGAAGAAGCATCTGGATATGGTGGCCGCCAACAACCTGAAGGTGGCGGGAGCCGGATTCCAGGGCGATACCAATGTGCTGACCCTGATTACACAGGATGAGGACGTATCACTCCAGCTTATGAGCAAGGAGGATGCAGCCGACGCCATCCTGGATAAAATTCTCTCAATGCTGAAAAAGAGAGAAGCGTAACCCGTAAACGATAGGATGCGGGTATACGCCCGCAGTTCCATCACCGTATTGTATCCCTGTGAGAGGGAACGATAACAAGGAGGAAAAAAATGAAAACGAAACTTACAACATCTCAGATCACGGTACTTGGACTTATGGCCGCTGTTCTTCTGCTCATGGCTTACACGCCGCTGGGCTATCTGAATATCGGGCCTCTGGCGATCACCTTTAATGTGATTCCCGTCGCTATCAGCGCCATCGTGCTGGGACCGGCAGGAGGAGCCGCTGCAGGAGCCATCTTTGGACTTACAAGCTTCCTTCAGTGCGTCGGGATCGGCGGAACAAGCGCGATGGGAGCCATGCTTTTCAGCATCAATCCGGTGCTTGCCTTCCTTCAGAGATTTTTGCCCCGCCTTCTGGACGGCCTGCTTCTGGGCTATATATTCAGGGGCATGAGGAAGAAAACCAACATTTATGTGTCCTGCGCTGTGACAGGCTTCTTTTCCGCGTTTCTGAATACCGTGTTTTTTATGGCGGCGCTTGTACTGCTCTTCGGAAACACAGAGTATATCCAGGAGATGATCGGAGGAAGGAACATCATTGTATTTATCTGCACCTTTGTAGGAATCAACGCCGTATGTGAGATGATTTCTTCTACCGTACTGACCGGGGCAGTGGGAACGGCTCTTTCGAGAGCGCATCTGGTGCCGGCAGTTCAGACGGAGAATAAGAGGGCGGCAAGCGTCTGACAGGCATTGTCCCCCGGATCAAATAAAAGGTATTGGAAATTAAAAAATGATTTTAGCGATTGACATTGGAAATACCAATATAGTAGTCGGATGTATCGACAAAGAAAAAATTTATTTTATAGAGAGACTGTCCACAGTCCGCACGAAAACAGAACTGGAATACGCCATTGACCTGAAAACGGTTCTTGATATTTACCACATTAAGAGGACGGAGATCGAAGGATCTATTATCTCTTCTGTAGTGCCTCAGATCACCAATGTGGCGAAGCTGGCTGTGGAGAAGATCCTGAAAAAAGAGCCTCTGATCCTTGGACCGGGAGTAAAAACAGGACTGAATATTCTTCTGGATAATCCCGGCGAGATGGGGGCCGACCGGGTGGCGGACGCCGTGGCGGCGCTGACCTATTATCCGGTTCCGCTTGTGATCGTGGATATGGGAACAGCCACTACCGTGTCGGTGGTAGATGAAAAAAAACGCTACCTGGGCGGAATGATCCTTCCGGGAGTCCGGGTCTCTCTGGACGCGCTGACCGCGAGGGCTTCCCAGCTAAGCGGGATCAGCATTGAGGAGCCCAGGCGTCTCATAGGCAGAAATACCGTAGACTGTATGAAAAGCGGGATCCTGTACGGCAATGCCGCCGCGGTGGACGGCATCATCGACAGGATAGAGGAGGAACTTGGCCAGAAGGTAACTGCCATCGCGACAGGCGGAATGTCCGGAAGGATTGTTCCTCACTGTAAGAGGAAGATCATTCAGGATGAGGATCTTCTGCTGAAGGGACTTATGGTTATTTACGAAAAAAATAAATAATGCGCTTCGAAAGCAGCCGTTTTCTTCCGGGGGATCATACCCTGGAAGAAAGCGGCTGTTTTTGACAGCACGTCATGAAGAGACGAATTTAGCCCTTCAGAAATGAGAAGCCATATCTCCGGGGACGGGGGCTGTGAGACATAAGGGGTGTCCAGTCAGCGGATGAGAGAAATCAAGCTGAAAGGAATGAAGGGGCTGGCGGGAAAAACGGCTGTAATCCGGGCAGTAAAGATAATCAGCCGGAAGGGGATAGCCCAGACTTTTCATGTGTACCCGGATCTGATGGGTGCGTCCCGTTTCCAGATGAATTTCGAGGAGAGAGTGTCCGTCTCTGACCGCCAGCCTTTCAAAATGTGTGACGGCAGGCTCTCCCTGCTCAAAATCCACCTGTCTTTCAATGACGGAGGAGGAAACTCTTCCGATGGGAGCGGAAACAGTGCCCGAAAAAGGCGGGATGCCTTTTACAACAGCCAGATAAGTCCGTCTGATCTCCCGGCTTTTCATACGGGCGGAAAGAATGGAAGCGCTCAGGGGATTTTTTGCCAGGATCAGCGCGCCGGAGGTATCTCTGTCCAGCCGGTTGATGCAGCGAAAGGGACAACATTCCCCTTTGCTCCGGAAATAGGCGGCCGCGGCGTTTGCCAAAGTGTTTTCGTAATGTCCGTGGGAAGGATGGACCGGCATATCGGCAGGCTTATTTACCGCCAGTATATCAATATCCTCATAAAGAATGGAAAGCGCCATAGGAACCGGAACGATATTTTCGTCCGAAGCCGTCTCCGGCACATGGATGCGGAGCAGATCGCCGGATCTGACCGCGGCGCGTCCGCCCCCGGGCTCTCCGTTCAGCAGGATCGCTGTTTTTTCTGTCTTCATGGAGCTTAATATATGTCTGGAAAATCCCATTTGCCGTAAAAAATCCAGAACAGAAATTCCGTCATATTCTTTTGTGATCTGATAATCCACTGTTCGGTCCATAATATTTCCTTTTACGTTTGTTTTCTTTTTTTCGCCTGTCTGCGGTATTGGGCGGCAGTGATTCCGCAGAATCTGCGAAAGCTCTGGGAAAGGTAGCTCTGAGAAGAAAATCCTGTTTGTCCGGCTATCTCGGCGATCCCGTAATCCGTATTTTCCAGAAGCTCCATGCACATCTCAAGCCTTCTCCGGTTCAGATAGCTGATGGGAGAGATTCCATAATACTTGGAAAATTCGTGGCTCAGATAATATTTATTCAGATGGCTCAGCTCAGACAGGGTATCCAGAGTGATTGGTTCACTGTAATGGGAATCCAGATAACGCCGGATCATGGCGCACTCCCTGGTGGGATGCCTGGCGGGAATCACCTCAAAGGCGGAATCTGTGATCCGTCTGAGCTGGATGGTAAGTATTTCCAGCATGTTGCGGCAGATCATGGCGTATCCCTCCGCTTGTCTGTCCAGCTCCTGATAGATCGTGTTGAAATAAAACAGGAGATCTGTCTGCTTTCCCCGGCAGTTAAAAATGCGAAAATCCTGCTGGCCGCTGAAAGAGAAGCAGATCCCGTCCACCCCCACCGTATAGTAGCTGAGAGGGATACTGCCTGTGGAAATCTCTGTATGGCACAGATGAGGATTGATAATGATCAGGTCGTCCCTGGCTATGGAATACTCGCTGTTGTTGACAAGAAGCCTGCCCTTTCCCTCCCGGACATAGAACAGCTCCGTGTAGTCGTGGGAATGAGGGATGCTCAGCCAGTCCTCCTCATAGCGGGAGGAAGAGGCGCCCACCAGGGTGATATTCTGCGCCGGAGAGTCGCCCGGGGCGAAACGGAGAGAATGATTGCTCATAGAACCCCTTTCCTGTCCGGATGATCTGCCTTAGATGCGTACGGACAGCAGATTGTTTTTATGTATCTTACCACAAAAAAAGTGGTACAGCAAGATTTCTAAAAAACAAAGCAAGAAACGAAATTGAACAGAGGGAGAAAAGCGGGTATGCTGTAAGCAAAAGCAGGCTGAAACAAGAATTATGTAAAAAACGGAGGTATTGGATATGGAGACTATGACAGGACGCGTTACAATTCCCACAGATCTTGATGTAATTCCGGAGACCCTTGATATTATGAAGGAATGGGGAGCGGACGCCATCCGCGACTGCGACGGAACAGAATTTCCCGCGGAGCTGAAAGATACCGGAGCGAAAATTTACGCCACCTACTATACCACAAGAAAAGATAACGAGTGGGCGAAGGCTCACCCTGAGGAAATCCAGCAGATGTACATTATGACATCCTTTCACACCGCGGTGGAGGAACGGCTGGAAATCCATCTGATGGATCATCTCTACCCGGATATGCTGAAGGTCAATACAAGAGACAATATAAAAAAATGGTGGGAGGTGATGGACCGTACCACAGGCGAACCGCTTTCACCGGATCAATGGATCTACGACATGGAAACCGGGAATGTAGTGATTCCCGCCGCGGAGCGATTCCATCAGTATACAGTCAGCTTTCTTGCCTATATTATGTGGGATCCGGTACATATGTACAATGCTGTGGTGAACGACTGGAAGGACGTTGAGCCTCAGATCACCTTTGACGTGCGCCAGCCAAAGACCCGGGAACATTCCATGAAAAGACTGCGCCGTTTTCTGGAGACCCATGCCTATGTGGACGTTGTCCGTTTTACGACGTTTTTCCATCAGTTTACTCTTATTTTCGACGAGCTTGCCAGAGAAAAATATGTGGACTGGTACGGCTATTCCGCATCTGTAAGCCCATATATCCTGGAGCAGTTTGAAAAAGAGGCGGGTTATCCCTTCCGTCCGGAGTTTATCATCGACCAGGGCTATATGAACAATTCCTACCGCATCCCCTCAAAGGAATTCCGTGATTTTCAGGCGTTCCAGAGAAGAGAGGTGGCGAAGCTTGCCAAAGAGATGGTGGATATTGTACACGAATATAAAAAAGAAGCCATGATGTTTATGGGGGACCACTGGATCGGTATGGAACCCTTCATGGATGAGTTCGCGGAAATCGGACTGGACGCGGTTGTGGGAAGCGTAGGAAACGGAGCTACCCTCCGGCTTTTCAGCGATATTAAAAATGTAAAATATACAGAGGGACGTTTTCTGCCGTACTTTTTCCCGGATACCTTCCATGAAGGCGGAGATCCGGTAAAAGAAGCGAAGATCAACTGGGTGACGGCAAGAAGGGCAATCCTGCGCAGCCCCATCCAGAGGATCGGTTACGGCGGATATCTTAAGCTCGCCCTTCAATTCCCGGATTTTGTAGAATATATCAAAGATGTGTGCGGGGAGTTCCGCACCCTGTACAACAATATCCAGGGAACCACTCCCTACTGCGCGAAGCGGGTGGCGGTACTGAACTGCTGGGGCAGAATGCGCTCCTGGGGAAATCATATGGTACATCACGCCATTTATCATAAGCAGAATTACTCCTATTTCGGCATTATCGAGGCCCTCAGCGGAGCTCCCTTCGACGTGGCTTTTATCAGCTTTGAGGATATTCTGGAGAATCCGGAGCTTCTGAAGGGCTTCGACGTGGTGATCAACGCGGGGGACGCGGATACCGCCCAGAGCGGAGGAGAGTACTGGAAGGATCCAAGGGTGCTCACGGCTGTAAGGGAATTCGTCTACAGCGGCGGAGGCTTTATCGGCGTAGGAGAACCGGCGGCTCATCAGTGGCAGGGCAAATTCTTCCAGCTTGACGACGTGCTTGGAGTGGAAGAGGAGAGAGGCTTTAACCTGAATATGGACAAATACAACTGGGAGGAGCACCGAGATCACTTTATCCTGAAGGACTGCGGCGGCGAGGTTGATTTCGGCGAGGGCAAGCAAAATATTTTCGCGCTTCCGGATACAGAGATCCTGATCCAGAAGGAGAAGGAGGTTCAGATGGCCGTTAAGACCTTCGGAGAAGGCCGGGGCGTTTATATCAGCGGACTTCCCTACAGCTTTGAAAACGCTAGGATCCTTTACCGCGCGGTGCTCTGGTCAGCGGGAGCGGAGGAGGAGCTGGAGCGCTGGTATTCCTCGAACTATAATGTGGAAGTGCACGCTTATGTGAAGAACAGAAAATACTGTGTGGTGAATAACACCTATGAGCCTCAGGAGACGATTGTTTACCGCGGGGACGGAAGCAGCTTTTCTCTTCATATGGAGGCGAATGAGATCCGCTGGTACGAAATTGACTGATAGAAAATGATTTTTACAGACATCTGCGGTATTGTGTATTATAATAAAAAATACGGAATACAATAGAGCAGGTGAAAAATCATGAACAAAAAAATAAGATTAAGCAGGAAAACACAGAAGATTATCTTGGGAATATGTCTTACGGCTATGATCCTGCTCGGCGTAGGACTCTTTGCATACATACAGGTATCAGATACCAACACGCTTGGCCGCAGAATTTCTGTTGACGGACTGGAGGTTTCCAGACTCAACGCGGAGGAGGCCTCCAAAAAGATCCTTGATACATTTCTGAACAGGGAAGTCGTTTTTCAGGAGGATGGAGAAGAGGTTTTCCGGACTACCTTTCAGGAGCTGGGGTATTCTCTGGATGAGAACGCGCTCCGGTCAGATCTGGATGACCTGCAGGCGAGAAGAGAGGCCAGCCGCAGATTGTTCGCAGTGGAAGAGAACTTTGAAATTGGAATCGCGGATAAAACTATCAGAAACGAGGAGCAGGAAAAATCTGTTCTGATTTCCGGAAATTTCGGTCAAAAGGAAAGAACGGCTTCCACAGACGCCTATATCCAGTATGATGAGAACAGTCAGCAATTTATTCTGGTAAACGAGGTACAGGGAAATCAGATTGATGAGGCAAGACTTTTCTCATATGTAAATGAGACGCTGAACAGTGTGATCCAGCAGGATCCCCTGGGCGGCCAGGTGGAGATTATGCTGGGAGCGGAGGCATACCAGCAGCCGGTAGCCGCGGATTCTCAGGAACTGCAGACGAAGCTTGCCGGACTGAACCAGCAGCTTGCCAATTACCGGAACGCGTCAGTTACATATACCTTCGGAGAGACGACGGAGGTTCTCGGCAAGGATGTGATCAGCTCCTGGATCAGGGTGGAAGGCGAGAGCATCAGCATTGATCAGGCGGCGGCAGAGGACTATGTGGAAAATCTTGCGGCGGACTACAACACCATTTATGTGCCGCGTACCTTCCGCACCACCTACGGCAGCGACATTACGGTAGAAAGCAATGAATACGGGTTCCGGATCGATCAGTCCGCGGAGCTTGCGCAGCTTCTCACTGATCTTGGAAGCGGAGAACCTGTGACCAGGGAGCCCGTTTACAGCATCAGCGGTATGAAGAGAAACGGCAGGGACGATCTGGCGGGCAGCTATATTGAGGTCAGTCTTGACGATCAGCATCTATGGCTTTACAAGGACGGAGCGCTGATCACTGAGACGGATATCGTAAGCGGCGCACCGGTGGAAGGCCGGGAAACCTACCGCGGAGCGTGGCCCATCGCCTATAAGGCCAGTCCCTTCAACCTGACCAGCGACGAGTACGGATACGACGTTAAGGTGACGTACTGGATGCCTTTTGTTTACGGACAGGGGCTCCATGACGCCTCCTGGCAGTCGTCCTTCGGCGGCAGCCGCTACAGGAGCGGAGCGGGCAGCCACGGCTGCATCAATCTGCCCACCGATCAGGCCGCGCTGATCTACGAGACGATCGACGGGGGATATCCGATCATTATTTATTGATTCTGCCACGATAAAAGTAAAAGAAAAATCCCCGGACTGTGCTGCGGCACGGTTCGGGGATTTGTTTTTGCGTTTTTTAGCGACCGATAAAAGTGCTCTCATGGAGTACTTTATGACAGGGGGGATCTGGCAACTGTATAATTCTTCCGCGCGGCAGTCTTTTTGATCAGCGCCTCATGCATGAGGATCATGAAAATCAGTACCGCCAGCAGATAGACCGGAAGAAGCGATACGGCAATGTGGTTGGCGATCAGGCCGAAAAGGGGCGGCATCAGGCAGGTTCCCACATAGGCGCTTGCCATCTGTACGCCGAATACAGCCTGAGAGCGGTCCGCTCCAAAATGCGCGGGCGTGGAGTGGAGCATACAGGGGTAGACGGGAGCGCAGCCAAGGCCAATGATGATCAGTCCGGCCAGCGACGCTGTCTGTCCCAGGGGAAGGAGCATGATGATCACCCCAAGTCCGATGATACTCTGTCCAAGACGGGTCATCTGAACATCATTGAGCTTCATAGTGATAAAACCGCTGACAGCCCGGCCGATGGTAATGCCGATAAAAAACAGTCCCGCGAATCTGGCCGCTGTTTCTGAGGGAACTCCTTTGAACAGGTTCAGATAGCTGCTGGCCCAGAGAGCAGTGGTCTGCTCTACGGCGCAGTAGCAGAAAAAGCAGAGCATTCCGGCCTTTGCTCCCGGGATTCGGATGATCTCCTTCAGGGAAAGAGATTTTGACGGGAGCTCCGTATCCTCCGTATCTGTGTCGGAGGAGCTTTTTTTCCAGAGAGGAAGGCTGAAAACCAGGATCAGAGTCAAAACAATCTGCAAAAGGGCGATCATACGATATCCGCCGTTCCATTCCATACCTCCGGTCAGGGCAAAGCCCATGATGTAAGGCCCTATGGTGGCGCCGACGCCCCACATACAGTGAAGCCAGCTCATGTGGTGGCTTTTATAGTGGAGGGCCACATAGTTGTTCAGGGAAGCGTCCACACTCCCTGCGCCAAGTCCGTAAGGCACGGCCCATAAACAGAGCATCCAGAAGGAAGTACTGACGGAAAAGCCGAATAAAGCGGATGCCGTGATCCCCACGCTGATGGCGGTTACCTTTCCGGTTCCAAGCTTTCTGGTCAGACGGTCGCTCTGCAGGCTGGAAACGATCGTCCCCATGGCAATGATCATAGAAATGATCCCGGCATAAGAGATGGGAACCTGAAGCTTGGGATAAATGGAAGGCCACGCGGAGCCAAGAAGGGAATCCGGGAGGCCGAGGCTGATAAAGGAAATATAAATAATGACTAATAATAACTGAAACATTTTCCAGTTCCTCCTTAAATAAATTTGAAAAGTGATGGCTTCCAGTCTGTCTTTTGCGGCTGTTCTATCCTTTTTATGGAATAATACCGCCAGATTCACTCTTGATTCAAGGCCAAAACAGACTTATAATATAACAAAACCGACTTTTTACGGGAGTTTTTGTGTCATATGATTCAGGAGGGGAAGGATTCATGAAGGGAAAAGGAACAGAAAAGAAGTGCGGAGATATTGACGACAACCAAAAAGAGCTGATCCCTCACGGAACCATAGAATTTCCCTGTGCAGGGT
Source organism: Candidatus Blautia faecipullorum (assembly GCA_019115125.1). Classification (GTDB taxonomy): domain Bacteria; phylum Bacillota; class Clostridia; order Lachnospirales; family Lachnospiraceae; genus Blautia_A; species Blautia_A faecipullorum. The sequence continues at coordinate 13,744 of DXEG01000061.1, read as the reverse complement.
ACGAGTATCAATATACAGAGGAGACAGAACTCTTTATTCCCTGGCACTGGCATGAAGAGTTTGAGATCAATTATGTTAAAGAAGGCGCTCTGAAGCTTCAGATTCCATATCAGGAATTTTTTATGCGTACAGGAGACCTGGCGGTGCTGAATGGAAATATCCTGCATTACGCAGAGGCGTCTCCCTATTGTGAACTGCAGTCTCTGGTATTTTCACCGCTTCTTCTGACGGGAAGCGCCGCGTCGGCGTTTTCTGTGAAATATCTGAAGCCCCTTTCTTCCTGCGGAGCTTTCGGCGGGCTGTTTATTCCGGCAGAGGACCGGGAGGCGGGAGAGTGGTTCCGAAAGGCCTTTTCCGTGCTGCGTTCGGAAGAGTTTGGATATGAATTTATTGTGAGAGAGCAGCTTTCAAAGATGATGCTGAAAATTTTTAAGAGGATGGAAGAACAGATCCTCTTGCCGGAGACTACCCAAAATATGGATACCTTCCGGATGGAGCAGATGCTTGCCTTTATTCATGATCATTATGAGGAGTACATTTCACTGACGGATATCGCCGCAGTCTCCGGTATCGGAGAGAGAGAATGTCTGAGATGCTTCAAAAGAACTATTGGAGAATCCCCGGTGCAGTATCTTTTGAAATACCGGCTGATGCAGAGCGCGGGCCTTTTGCTGTCCAGGACATCCGACAGTATTTCGGATATCGCCAGCGCCTGTGGTTTTGATTATCCCAGCTATTATGCCAGGCAGTTTAAACGGTTTTATCAGTGTACTCCAAAGGAGTACAGAAAAAAGCGGAACCTTTCCTGAGAGAAACGTTCCGCTTTTTGCTTATTTAAAATATCTGGTTTTATGCTTCTACAATCTCCAGTACTCCTGCAGGACAGGCCTTGGCACAGATACCGCAGGCGATACATTTGCTGCTTGTGGGAGAGGTCTCTGCTTTTACCATTACGCCGAAAGGACAGGCTTCCACACATTTGCCGCAGCCGGTACATTTTTTCTTGTTGATCATGTAAACGCCCTTCGCGTTCTGAGTAATGGCTTCCTCAGGACAGGCCTTGGCGCATTTGCCGCACTGCACACAGACCATAGGCTTGGGATTTCCGTTCTTTTCTACAATTCTGATGCAGGATTTATCCGGGTCAAATTCCTTATAAAAGCTGGTGGAACATGCGATCTCGCACTCCAGACATGCCATACATTCCGCGCCCTTTACAACTTTAAGCTTCTTCATTCTTTTTCCTCCGTTTCGTTAATCCTATTCTTTGTGCAATGGACCTGCACATGAGATGTTTTTTGATTGGCAGCTCATCAAAAACTACTCTGAAAAGCTATTCTGATTCTAACATTTTATACAAATTTAGACAAGACACAAAAGCAGAATAATCAGCAAAGAAGGATAAAAAATGTTCCGCTGTCCGGAGGGTCAGGCCTCCGCAGCCTTATTGATGCATGTAATGGCGTTCAGGCTTCTGGGATATCCGATATAAGGCAGGCACTGTGAAACGACTTTTATCAGAAAATCCCGGTCATTCCCAAGGTTCATATTACCTTTCGCGTGAGCGGTAAGCTGAGGCTCACAGCCGCCCTGAGCGGCCAGGAAACAGAAGGTGATCATCTCCCTCTGCTTCAGGTCGAGACCGCCTCTCGTATAGTAATCGCCGAAGCAGTTGGCGGCAAGCCAGCGGTTGATATGGCCGGCCTTCCATGCCTCCTTCATATGATCTCCGAAAATGTCGGCCTGGGCCTGAATGCCTTTTTCAAGGCGGTTTTCCATAGTGGTGCCAGCCTGACCCTCCAGAGGAAGAGAGATTCCCCTGTCTGTAAGGATATCGTTTACGGCGTCCAGGAAGGGGAGCACCCGGCCGATGCCGAGATAATCCACGGCCTGATAGACGATTTCCTTTACCATAACGGGCGATACTCCGGCGTCCAGCGCTCTGGGGACTTCAAGACGGAATTCGTCGATTCCCTGACAGCCCATCAGGGCGGCGGTGATCGCCATATGGCGCGTTATTGCGTCAAGGGTCTGTCCTTTTTCGTTTACGACTTCCTCGAAAGCAAAATGCTCAAAACGCTCCATAAATTCGGGATCTGTAAGATGATAATTTTTCATGATATATGTTCTCCTTTATCTGTAACAATTCAGACCGCGCCATCCGTAAAACCTCATTGCGCGCTTACCGTGTCTGATGCCGCTGCTTTACTCATAAACGGGCGTTCAGGTCATACAGATGTTATTCTAGTTTTCCGTAGGCTTCGTCGTCTACAGGCTCCAGCCATTCGTTGGAGGTCTCTGTGCCGGGCACCTCCATCGCGATGTGGGAGAACCAGCTGTCGGCCTTCGCGCCGTGCCAGTGCTTTACCTCCGGAGGGATCACGATCACGGTTCCGGGCTCCAGACTTACGGGAGCTTTGCCCTCCTCCTGATACCAGCCGCTTCCTGCCGTGCAGATCAGGATCTGACCGCCTCCTGCCGCGGCATGATGGATATGCCAGTTGTTCCGGCAGCCCGGTTCAAAGGTGACGTTAGCCAGAAAGACGCTGCTCTGTGCCGGATCCGTCAGAGGATTCAGGTAAGAGGTTCCGATGAAATACTGCGCGTAAGCGGAATTTTCCTGTCCGAGGCCAAATACATTTTCTTTATCAAATGTTTGTCTGTCTTGTGTTTTCATATAAAAATACCTCCCTGAAGTTTTCTTATTATATTGTAAAACAACAAAAGCGTTATGTCTAATACCTGTTTCTGATCGTCAGATATGCGTTTCAGGCATTTATCGTATGTTTAAGGGCTTTGCCAGAATAGATTGACAGCGGCAGGAGCATATGTTACATTTGCCATGGTCTGTATCGTGGGATCGGGTGCGGACCGTCAGAAATCAACGTTTAAAACTATAAAATTTTATGAAACGCTTGATGATATAAGGAGGAAAATAGTATGCAGGAGGTAAAGAGCAGAGAATTCATAAAAACAAGGGATATCGCTTATATAGCGTTCTTTGCGGTGGTGATCGCCGTGTGTTCATGGATATCCATCCCAACAGTCGTCCCTTTTACCCTTCAGACCTTTGCGGTCTTTCTTACAGTGGGGGTTCTTGGCGGAAAAAGAGGAACTCTGGCGGTATTCGTCTATATTTTGCTGGGAGTATGCGGGGTTCCGGTATTTTCGGGCTTTTCAGGAGGAATCGGCGTCCTTTTAGGTCAGACAGGCGGTTATATCGCCGGCTTTCTTTTTTCGGCCCTGGTAATGTGGGGAATAGAGAAGCTTTTGGGAAGAAGCCTCTGGATGTTGATTCTATCTATGGTGCTGGGGATTCTTGCCTGTTATGTGGTAGGAACCGCATGGTTTATGGCGGTGTATGGACGCACAGCAGGACCGGTAGGCGTGACAGCGGTTCTGAGCTGGTGCGTGATTCCTTTTATTATTCCGGACGCAGTAAAAATCGCTTTGGCCTGTATTTTATCCAGAAGACTGGCTCCTGTACTGAATAACCTGGGATAATTTGTCAGGAGGAAGCTGAACTGCCGCCGCGCTGTCTCTTGATACTCAGGAAATCACATGTTAAAATTGGAACGTAGGTGCGGCGTATACGCGCCGGCCTGCAATCATTATAAAGGAGGCTTTCCATGGAGCATAGAACAGGCCTGGAGGATCATTATATCATTAAAAATAACAAAAAGCTTCGTTTTGGATATACGACCGGTTCCTGCGCGGCGGCGGCAGCCAAGGGAGCGGCGGAAATACTCCTTGGCGGGGAAGCTGTGAAAGAAATAAAGCTTATGACGCCGAAAGGGATCCTTCTGAACCTGGAGCTTTTGGACGTCAGGAGGGAGAAGGACGCCGTTTCCTGCGCAGTGCAAAAGGATGCGGGAGACGATCCGGATACGACAGACGGGATACTGGTTTACGCGAGAGTGGAGAAAACAGCTTTCCACTCAGGAAAAGAAAGAAAGGGGAGCCCGGATGAAGAACATCCGGCCATAGTCCGCTCGCCCAGGATACTGCTGGACGGAGGAAAAGGAGTGGGCCGCGTCACAAAGCCGGGGCTTTCCCAGAAGGTGGGAGAGGCCGCGATTAATTCCGTGCCCCGGGCAATGATCCAGAAAGCAGTGGAGGAAACCGCGGACAAATACCATTATAAGGGATGCCTGAAGATCACGATCTCTGTTCCCGAGGGAGAAAAGATCGCGCAGAAAACCTTTAATCCAAGGCTCGGTATCCAGGGTGGGATCTCCATCCTCGGTACCACGGGGATCGTGGAGCCTATGAGCGAAACGGCTCTTATTGAGAGTATCCGTGTGGAGATGGCGCAGAAGACGGCGGAAGGTATGGATTATCTTTTGATCACTCCGGGAAATTACGGGGCAGACTATCTCAGAGAGCATATGGAGCTTCCCTTTGAAAAAAATATGAAATGCAGCAATTATGTGGGCGAGACGATCGATATGGCTGTCAATATGGGCGTAAAGGGAGTCCTTTTTGTCGCTCATATCGGAAAATTTGTCAAAGTCGCCTCAGGGATCATGAATACTCATTCCCACAGCGCGGACGCCCGCCTGGAAACTCTCTGCGCCAACGCCGTACGTGCGGGCGGCAGCCTGGAATGTGCCAGGGAAATCCTTGCCTGCAATACTACAGACGAAGCGTTGTCAGTTCTGGATCAACATGGAATATTAAAAGAAACCATGAAGAGACTGATGGAACGGATACAGTTTTATCTGGATCACCGCTCCTATCAGCAGATACTGCTGGGAGCAGTCGTATTCTCTAATGAGTACGGATACCTGGGCCAGACGGAACGCGCGGCGGAGCTGATCGAAAAACTGAAACAGTGGAATACGAAATGACAGTATACAAACAGCCCTGAAGAGAATCCCCCCTTCCCGATGGAAGGCGGCATATTCTCCAGGGCTTATTTTATAACTTCTCTAAACAGATTTGCATATCGCGAAGTATGTTGATTCACGATGTTTCTTTCAACAAAACCTATTCTAGCACAGCATATCTTGAATGTAAAGTCAAATAAATGACGGAAATCCTGCGCTTTTTACCACATATTTAAGATTTTTTGACGCAAAATGTACGATTAAAAAGATAAAAAATAAATATAACGTAGATTTTTGTATGATTTCGTAAATTTGCCTTCAGATATATTTCGTGAATCAACATACTTCACGAAATATACCCGAAGGCTTTTTTTATGAAAAAAAATACATATTATTCGGTGACCGTAAAAAAATTCAGCATCTTGTTCAGACATACAGACTGGTTCCTGAAGACTCAGGAATTATATAACGATATCCTGAAATTTTATTACGATCTGTACCTGGATATTTTTCCAGAGACGCAGCCAGGGTCACTGGAAACCATGCGCAGCCTGGAAAAGCTTACGGTGACCGGGCGGGATGGGAAACCTGTTCCCTATCCCTTGCCCTGGGAGAAAATCCCCTTATATTTCCGCAGAGCGGCGATCAATACTGCGGTGTCGGCTGCCAGGAGCTATCTGTCAAGGGAAGAGCAGCGGGAACGAACGAAAATTTTTACGGAATCTGTCACATTTTACAAGGGAATGTATAAGAATTTCGACGAAAATGAGATTTCTTTAAAGATTTGGGACGGAGATTCCTGGAGATGGATCCGGTGCAGGCTGAGAGGAAACCGGCTTCCTGAAACCGGTATGATGATGTCGCCGGCCCTGGTTCTCAGAAGGAACCCGGAGGACGGAAGAATACTGCGTGCCGAGCTGCATATTCCGTGTAAAACTCCGGTAGCGGACGGGCGGAATGTAAAAGAGCGCATGGCATCAGGAGAAAAGGTGTGTTCAGTGGTGTTCACTAATAAAGACGCCAGTCTTGTCTGCTGTATTCTGGACTCCCGCGGGAATATGGAAGACTGCCTTTTCCTGAAAGGAGGGGCGGAATACAGCCACCGCTGCAGAATGATCACAGAAAAGCTGGAAAAGTCGCAAAAATCTTCGGGAGGGGGAGATAATCCCCGGGCCAATGGAAAATACTGGGAAAAGCTGAAAAATCTGAATGAGAATTATGCTCACCAGTTCAGCAGACAGGTGATCCGTTACTGCGGGGAAAATAACGCAAAGATTCTGGTTCTGCCCGAGTATGAACAGAATCACAGAAAAATAATTATGCTTTCCGCAGGCAGCTTTACACCGATTTATCTGAGTACCTCTGTACGGAAAAAGCTCAAGTACAAAGCATGGCAGGCAGGGATTGTGGTTCTGGAGATTCAACAGCATAAAACAAGTTCTGTGTGCAGCGTCTGCGGGGGAAAGGCCCGGATCAGGGGGAGTGAATTTTTCTGTGAAAACGGACATCAGGGAAACCGCTACCTGAATTCTGCCAGGAACCTTGGCAGGAAATGCCAGCAGGGATTTGAAAGGCGGGAAAGTATTTGACGGCCATTACCACATAATTTGGAATATGCATAAAACTGTTGCGTTATCCGTACATTGCGGAGAAAAAGAGACTCAGGCGAAAACAGGCGGACAGACCGCTGTTTTCATAGATTCAGTGGGAAACCACGAAAAGGACGGTATCTATAGGATACGGTTTTTGGGTCTGAGCGCCGCCCGCCGGAGTCATTTTGTGACCCCGGGAAGACAGCGGCTGAAAGGCTGCGAGAGCGCTTGAAGTTATAAAGAATAAATGAAAAATCATCAGGTGGATTGGATATGGTAATAAAAAGACATTTTATTTGAAAATGGCAGTGTGGAGCAATGGCTACGCTAAATTTTCAGTGACTAAAAACTACTGAAAGGTACATAAGAAATTTAGCGTAGACTATGGTTCATATAGGTAAAATCTTGTATCAGGGTCGCAGATAGTCTACGCTAAACGCGCAGAGATTATTTCAGTGCCTATCCAAAAGTGCCGTATTTATGAGGCTTTTAGAGTGACACTGAAAATTCAGCATAACCCCCTTGCAACACAGCAATCGGCAGTCTAGAGCCGCCAAACACAGGCGAACAGTCGCCCGTTACACCTCAAAAGTCGAAAACAGGGTAACCTGTCGTAGAGGGTGCCTACATTAAATTATCAGTGCCTAAGAAAAGGCAAGCTGTCAAACACAGGCAAGACGGAGAGAGGTCGAACACATGGCGGTGAGCAGCAACAATCTAGGACAACAAGTACTCGATAGAACACAATCAATCGCAAGGTTGAAAAGCCCGAGTGTGGACATCACGCTGGAATAAAAGTAAAGATGATAGAAATTAAAGCGCATAGCCACAGTGGATATATAAAAACGTGGGTATTACGAGCTCACAAGAAAAGGTGGGTAACAGTAACAAGTAACAAGCATCATGTAACAAGTAAATTTAGTTCTCAACTCAAACGAGGTAAATAAAATAATGAGAGGAAAGCGGAGGCTTTTGGGTGATGGAAACTCGATGTGCAGAAGGCAGTCCCTGAAGAAAGGTCGGCTTTTAAGCAGAAGTCTATTTCTGGACATAGCATGTTGTGTTTCAGATTTCATTTCAATCATGTTGTCTTATGTGATAGCTGTGATTCTTCGGTATAGGGTGATGGAAAGCGATCCGGGTATTAATGCGCTGTCGTGGCCTTACCTTATTACGGTGATGATTTACAGCTTTGTGATGGCAAGCGTTCTTCAACTGATGAGTGGCGTGAATGGTCTAAGCGGAGCCGGTGGGACGGAGAGAAAATATAGATATAGAACAGACTATAGCTCTTATATCAATGTCATAATCTCACAGCTTATTGGCTGCCTGGCTCTCCTTTCCTTTTTCTATGTAGCCAATGCTATCTACTTTTCAAGAATCGCACTTGTGCTGTTTTGGCTGATATCCAGTGTGATCCTGATTGCAAAAGATATGCTGCTTAGAAGCATTGTGTGGAAATCACGAAGGAATGGTACTTCTAAGATTGGCGTGCTTGTCGTTGGTACAGGTAAAGCTGCTATGGAATATATCCGTTCCTTGATTTGCTTTCCGAACTATGGATATCACTTGGTGGGGTATTTATACGACGGGGATTACCGGAGAAACGAGACAGTCTTTCTCAATAACCTCGATGACTTTATCATAGGTAGCTGTGGAACGCTTGGCGGTGAATGCGGATTTAATAAATTCGATAACATTCCTTCCGATCAGGTGCATTGCTGTGGGAAGTATGAGGATTTTGAGAGAGCGCTAAGTGGGGAATTGAGTTGTGGCGAAGAATTAGGCATCATCCCAAAAGTTGATGATGTCATCTTCTGTACAGACGATATAGATGATGAAACACTCAAAGAGATGCTCATGACCGCCAGACAGCATGGTATAAATACATTTTTTGCATCAAAGCACAATCAATTCCTTACGTCCAGCCAAAACATCTTTGAAGTGGGCGGAGCGAAGCTTTTAAATCTGAAAGCTGGGAAACAGGATGAGAAAAATATCTGTATTTTAGGACTTACCATTTCAATTGCGATGCTTTTGCTGTTCATGCTAATGAAGAGCCTCAACCTTGGAACATCAACAGGATTCAATAGATTTGTTTCCTACAAAGGATTGATATTCGCTATTTCAAGTATTTTTCTTTATGGACTTATATCTTATGGAAATGGAGTGGGGAGCGCGATAGGTTCGATAGGATCAGGAAATATGGTGAGCACAGGGAGCGATTCGGCCACAGCATCATCTAAAAGCAATATTTTCTGCACACTTTCAACGATTATAGCTGAGTTGATTGCGATTGGATTTTATGAGTGTGTTTTCTGTATGGTTAGTGGCACAGGTAATAGCGAGATTCCGGTTGGAGTCATAAAGAACGATGTATTCATGATGCTCGTAGCAGTAATCGCTATGTGTGGATTGAGTCAGATTATGACGCTGATAGGCAGAGACGATACAGGGCTGATGTTTTGATCGGTTGTTGCTTTGAATGTAGATGTTTTGAAGGTAAAAGATAAGCGCATAAGATTAGCACGAAAGATAAACGCATAGAAAAAATATAGGTATAAAAAGAAAGAATAAAGTACGTTTTGACGGAGTTAAAGGAGTATGAACTACATCATTTTTGGAGGTTCCGGTTTTATTGGAACGCATTTAATCAAACTGTTAAAATCTGAATACTTAAGAGAAGGGGACAAAATTTATGATTTGGATATCGTTATGCCTGGCGAGGAAGGTGTGGTGCCCGGAGTCGTTGAGAAAATTGATGGTGTGGAATACATCAGGTTTGATGTAAGAGATCCAATTATTTTTGGCTCCAAGCCTGAGGACGGCTTCACTCCTACTAAAAACGATATTATCTTCAACCTCGCAGCAGTTCACCGTACTCCTGGACATCCAGATTATGCATACTTTGGAACTAACATAAAAGATGCTGAAAATATCACCGCATTTGCTGAAAAGTACGGTATAAAGAAGATTCTCTTCACAAGCTCTATTGCTCCGTATGGTGCAGCAGAGGAACTGAAAGAAGAGACCACGCTTCCTACGCCTAACACTCCGTATGGCATCAGTAAACTAGTATCTGAAAAGATCCATATGATATGGCAGGCAAAGGATACATCCCACGAGTTGACCATTGTCCGTCCTGGTATTGTTTACGGTAAGGGCGAGCATGGTAATATGACCAGGCTCTATAAAGGGCAGAAGGGGCATTACTTCGTATACACAGGTCGCAAGGATACAATTAAAGCCTGCATTTATGTGAAGGAACTTTGCCGTTTCTTTGCTTACCGCATGATTGAAAACAACTTCCCGGGTGTAGACATTTACAACTGCACGTTTGAACCTGCTTACAATATTCAGCAGATTTGCGAGACGATGCAGAAAGCAACTGGGATGAAGCGCCACATTCCGCTGATTCCGGGTGGACTGCTCATGACCGTGGCGACTATAGTGGGACCGCTTGGCGGCAAGAAACTCGGCATCCATCCAGCACGTGTTAAGAAGCTGATGATTAGCACGAATATCTGCGGGAAAAAGTTGACTCAGTCAGGGTACAAATTTCATTACACATTAGAAGAGTCTTTCCGAGACTGGTTTGAGGACTGCGGAAAGGAAGGGCTGTTCTAATGGATGAAATTAAAATAATGGTTGCAGCGCATAAAAAGTATCAGATGCCTGCAAATTCTATATATATCCCGGTTCATGTTGGAGCAGAGGGAAAAGAACCTATAGGGTATACACCGGATAATACCGGAGATAATATTTCAGCCAAGAATGCAAACTACTGTGAGCTAACAGGTTTGTATTGGATGTGGAAGAATTCAATGGCGGATGTGATAGGACTTGCTCACTATCGCCGTTATTTCACAATGAAGAAGCCATCTCCATTTGCAAAAGCGGACGATAAGTGGAAATGCATAGCAACCGAGAAACAAATCAGGATGATGCTGAAAAAGGCTCCAATCATTCTGCCAAAGAAGCGTAACTATTATATTGAAACAAATTACAGTCAGTATGCGCATGCACATCATGCTATTGATTTGGATATGACACGTGAGATCATTTCGGAAAAGTATCCTGAATATTTGAGCGCGTTCGATTCCAATATGAAGCTGACAAAGGAACATCGCTTCAATATGTTCATTATGGAAAGCAAGTATGTGGATGAATATTGCGCATGGCTGTTTGATATTTTATTTGAGCTTGAAAAGAGACTTGATATATCTACATACTCAAAAAACGATGCGAGGGTGTTTGGCTTTGTAAGCGAGCGCCTGTTGGATGTTTGGCTTGATACAAAAGTCTATATGTATGTTGAAATGCCGGTTGTGTTTATGGAAGACGAGCATTGGTTGATTAAAGGTACGAATTTTATTAAGCGGAAGATATTCAAGGGTAAGAAGCAGTAAAAAAGTTGAAATGGTAGAAACAGTTGATGTAGCAAGAGTACAAGAAGCTGTAGAGAATGCAGGTAAAAATAAAGCATGAGGAGCAAGGGAAAATGTACGATTACTTAGTTGTCGGCTCTGGATTATACGGAGCGACATTTGCACAACAAGCGAAAGCAAAAGGAAAATCTGTCCTTGTAATAGATAAGCGTGAACATATCGCTGGCAATATTTACACAGAGAAAGTTGAAGGCATCAACTTCCATAAGTACGGTGCACATATTTTCCATACGAATAATAGAACTGTGTGGGAGTATCTGCAGCAATTTACGGTATTCAATCGATTCACGAACTCTCCGGTAGCCAATTACAAAGGTGAGCTTTATTCCATGCCATTCAACATGTATACCTTTAACAAGATGTGGGGAGTAGTGACGCCGGAAGAAGCTAAGGCGAAGATTGATGAACAGAGAAAAGAGATTATCGGCGAGCCAAAAAATTTGGAAGAGCAGGCAATTTCTCTGGTCGGTAGAGATATCTATGAGAAGCTTGTGAAGGGTTACACGGAAAAGCAGTGGGGACGAGATTGTAAAGATCTGCCCGCTTTTATTATAAAGCGTCTGCCTGTGCGTTTGACCTTTAATAACAACTACTTCAATGCTCTATACCAGGGTATTCCGATTGGTGGATACACACAAATGGTGGAGCATATACTTGAGGGCATTGAGGTAAAACTCGGCGTAGATTACCTGGAGCATAAAGAAGAGTTAGACAAGCTGGCAGGAAAGGTTATCTATACCGGACCGATTGATACGTACTTTGGATATTCCCTTGGGTATTTGGAGTACCGCTCTGTGCGTTTCGAGAACGCGGTGTTAAATACCCCGAATTTCCAGGGTAATGCTGCTGTGAATTATACAGATCGTGAGACACCGTGGACACGCATCATCGAGCATAAATGGTTTGAATTCGGTAAGGACGAGAATGGGAAGGAACTCCCTAAAACAATAATAAGTCGTGAATACAGCTCTGAGTGGAAGCTTGGAGATGAACCGTATTATCCGGTAAATAATGAAAAGAACGGAAAGCTGTATGAGCAGTATAAGAAACTAGCGGATGTTGAGGACAAGGTAATCTTTGGTGGTCGGCTTGGTGAGTACAAATACTATGACATGGATGCTGTGGTGGAATCTGCTTTAGAGATGAGTAAGAGAGAACTCAAGTAAAACGTGAAAAATTGAGGGAAAGGGCTTGACATATGGAAAAGGAGATGCCCCAATCGTTTAGCAAGCGGAGAGATATATCTATACTCAGGAGAGTAGCAACTATTGCGGTGGTTTTTCTACATACAAATTCAACGCTTACGGATAATCATGAGCTGTTTCAACTGACAGATAAACAGTTCCTTTTTCATTTGTGTGCATACAGAGTGTTGTATTGGGCGATTCCCGTGTTTATACATTTCATCTATAGGGTGCTTAAAATTTTACTGGTAAGGGTTGACGTTTATTGGCTAATAATGCCAGTGTTTGCGATTTTCTTTTTGTTTTGCTGGATAAATTTTAATTTGATTGGTTTATGAAGGAGCATGTTATGAAAGATGTTGTAGCTGTGGTGGTTACATATAATCGAAAAAAACTACTGTTAGAAAATATAAGTTGTTTAATGAATCAGAGTTGTAGCAATTTGGATATTTTGATTATAGACAACAACTCTACAGACGGAACTAATGAGGACTTGACACCTTATATTCAGGAGAAAAAAATAATTTATCACAATACAGGAAAGAACTTGGGCGGTGCTGGTGGCTTTCAGAGAGGAATCAAACTTGGAGCAGAGGCAGGATATAAATACATATGGGTCATGGATGATGACTGTATGCCCACTGAGACCGCTTTACAGACCTTTCTCGATGCAGATGAAAAGTTAAAAGGTAATTATGGTTTTTTATCAAGTAAGGTGCTTTGGAAAGACGGCAACATTTGCCAGATGAATGTGCAACGTCACCCGTTGACAAAGAATATTTCTGATTTTTCTGCTGATTTGATTCCTGCAACACTTGCTTCTTTTGTGTCATTGTTTTTCAAAAGCGAGATTGCATTTGAAATGGGGCTGCCAATTAAAGAATTCTTCATATGGACAGACGACTGGGAATATACTCGGCGGATTTCCAGAAAATATCCGTGTTATGTTGTGACTAGCAGCGTTGTAATTCATAAGTCAGCACAGAATATTGGTGCAAAGATTGATAATGATACTCCTGACCGCTTAGATCGATATAAGTTGTTATATAGAAATGATGCTTATTTATATCGTCGAGAAGGTTTGACAGGTTTCTTTTATGAAGTAACACGGCTGTGTGGGCACACAGCAAAAGTTTTAGTAAAATCGAAAGACAATAAAATTAGACGAATTAAGATGATTTGGGGTGGAACTAAAGAAGGACTGGACTTTTCCCCCCAGATCGAATATCCAATGAAGGGATAAAATGCATGAGAGTATTGGAAATTTTTGGTGAACCAATTGCCAGTGGTGGGCAAGAAGCATTCGTTATGAATGTACTGCAAGCTATGAATATGGATGATTTAACAATAGATTTATTAACACCCTATCAGTGCAAGAATGAACATTATCGTTCTATTGTAGAAAAACTGGGTGGAAAAGTTTATGCATTGGACATTCCATTTAATCCAGGCGGAAGTCGGCATAATTTGTTGCATCCGATTGAAGAATTCCTAAAAAAGCATAAATATGATGTAGTTCATATTCACTCAGGTAGTATATCTGTGTTGATGTATGCTTCACTTGCCGCAAAGCGAACTGGGATTGTGAAAATCATTGTCCATTCACATTGCGCTGGAGAAAGAAAAACTTTGAAATATAGACTTATTAAAATTCTATCAACATCGATATTAACCAGATGCCCAACTGATTA
>DXEG01000060.1 GCA_019115125.1 Candidatus Blautia faecipullorum | reverse complement strand
TTACCTATCCCTTTTACTGTTGTTGGTTTATTAACCGTTCGAATCCAAAAATAAAAATTTTAGAATTTTCGAGAATCGTATGTGTCTCACTGTTCAGTTATCAAGGTTTCTGTCTCTCAGACAGCTTACTTACTTTACCATATCTTTTCTTGTTTGTCAACATCTTTTTTTTGATTTTTTTGAATCAATATGTTTTTCAAACTTTTACGATATTTTGTAGTTTCGCATCTGTTAGACAGCTTAAATAATTTACCACAATCTGCATCGATTGTCAATAGGTAATTTGAAATTTTTTAAAATTTCAAAACGGAGAAGGAGGGATTTGAACCCTCGCGCCGGTTACCCGACCTATACCCTTAGCAGGGGCACCTCTTCGGCCTCTTGAGTACTTCTCCGGACTCCGAATTCATAATTATATATGAAATTTGAAGGCGTTTTTATCTGAAACGCATTGTTTATTATACATAACGATTTTTACATTGTCAACCTGTTTTTTACATTTATTTAAAATAATTATTTCAGTTCAGCTATACAGTAAACGGGAAGCATAAAACATGCTTGCATGTTTTTGCGAGTGCACATCTGTATGAGCTGAACTGTTACAAATAATTATATTACCCTCTTTATCTACCATGTGCGCTCTTGTAAAAAGAGAGTAGAGAAATTTAACAAAAAACTTCCGTGCATCTGTCATTAACAACACATACACGGAAGTCTTTTTTATGATTCCCACCCGCCGTTTTCTTTGATGGTCTTTTCAATTCTTCTTTTTACTTCAGCGGCAATTTCTGTGGATTTCATATCCTTATACTCCTCATAGGGAATCGGCTCCAGAAAATGCACCTGAACCGTCAGGGGCGCCGTGGAACCCGTATCGAAGGATTTATAGGAGTCGATCAGAGCCACCGGAATCACAGGACATTTTGCTTTCATTGCCGCCTTAAAGCTTCCCCCTTTAAATTCCTGAGGATGATTTCCGTTTTTGCTCCTGGTCCCCTCCGCGAAGATCAGATAATTCCGCCCGTTTTTTACTTCCTTTGTCACATTAATGATAACCTGCATGGACTGTTTAATATCCTCCCGGTCAATCACAAACGCTTTCATGCAGGCAAATACCTGCTTTAAAAAGGGCACGTTCCCTATCTCCTGCTTCGCTACCACCGAGAAAGGTACCGGGCACGCATCCAGAATAGCCAGCACGTCATACAATCCCTGGTGATTCGGATAGAAAATAAAGCCGTTTTCTTTTGGGATATTTTCCGTCCCATAGGCGTCAATCGTGATATTTCCACCTATATTCGCTCTTCTGTCGATCATTTTCAATAAAGCATAGCGTTTTTCTTCCGTATACCTGTCCACATGAGAAGCATACCAACATAGTCTGCACCAGGCAAAAGGAACAAACGGAAGATTTCTCAGTATCATCATGATAATTCTTTTCATATCCCGTCTTTACTCCTTCACAGATTTTATGAGTTTAGTTTTGAAGCGATCTTTTCTTCATATCCCGGATTTTTCTTTGTGAAGGTTTCATATGCCGTCACATAATCCTTATACGCATCCGTCTGCATAAAGGAGGCGTATTGCTCCGCAGCCTGCATACTCAGTTCATCCGTGATTTCCGAAGGAGGAAGCACATAGTACTTATTATCTTTCTTTTCTGTCATATAAGTGCTGATACAGGGATAGGACTGCTCATTATCCTGAATAAGGCTGTACACAATATATACATATGTATAATTTCCGTCTTCATAAATAACGCCGCAGTCGTCTGTTTCTACTTTTTTCGGACTGTATGCCTGAAAATAATTAATAGTGGCAGTAATTTCTTTCTGGAGATTATCGTCCGCCTTTTTCACCCCATAGCAGTTTCTGATTTTACGCTCATCACCGTTTACATAAGATTCTACGAGAGCTCTCACTACTTTTTCAGGCGTTTTATGGCTGACGCCGCATCCTCTGAAAGCAAGTACCAGAACTATGACCAGTACAATAATAACAGCCGCTCCCAGAATTGCCCGGATATCCGGAAGTTTGCCGGGTAATTTCAGTTTTATCCCTGCCGTCTTCTTTTTTGATGGTTTCCGTCTTTTATTTCCAGTATGTCTGACGGTTTCTTTTTTCTCCATAATTAATTACCTGTATACCCTTTTATTCCTCTGATGGTTTGTCCTCTGAATCTTTCTCTGCGGCTTCCGGTTCCTCAACGCCTTCCTCCGGCGCTTCCGGTTCCGCAGAACTCTCCTCCGCGGCTTCCTGCGCGTTTTCTCCCAGAGATCTGTCGTCTTCCTTTTCTCTTACCTTCGCGAAGCTTGCCACCGTTATTCCCTCGGAAAGATTGATCAGCTTCACTCCGGAAGTGATCCTTCCAAGAATAGAAATATCAGAGCACTGCAGACGGATGATAATTCCCTCTGTGGTGATCATCATGATTTCATTCTCTTCATTCACGGCCTTAGCTCCGATCACGTTACCGGTCTTTTCTGTGATCTTATAGCATTTCACACCCTTGCCGCCCCGGTTCTGGCAGGTAAATTCACCGATGGAGGTTCTCTTGCCCATACCGTTCTCCGATACTACCAGGAGATAATGTCCCTGGGAGTTCAACTGCATGGCGACAACCTCGTCGCCATCCAGAAGGTTGATTCCTCTTACGCCCATGGAAACTCTTCCGGTGCTTCTCACATCCGTTTCTCTGAACCGGATACACTGGCCGTATTTGGTTACAAGGATGACGTCCTTCTTATTATTCGTAAACTTCACTTCTATCAGCTCGTCGTCCTCTCTGAGCGAGATCGCCGCGAGACCGATCTTACGCACGTTGGCATATTCCTGAATCGGCGTTTTCTTGACAAGGCCGTTTCTGGTGGCCATCATCAGATATTGTCCCTCTTCGAATTTATTAATAGGAATTACCGCCGTGATCCGTTCGTCCGGCATAAGCTGAAGGAGATTAATGATCGCCGTTCCCCTGGCAGTCCTTCCTGCCTCCGGGATCTCATAAGCTTTCAGCCGGTACACCCGTCCCGTATTTGTAAAGAACATCACATAATGATGGGTGGTGGTCATCATCAGCTCTTCGATATAATCGTCCTCTATGGTCTGCATACCCTTGATTCCCTTGCCGCCCCGGTTCTGGCTGCGGAAATTATCCACCGTCATACGCTTGATATATCCAAGCTTCGTCATGGTAATGACTGTGTTTTCTTTTGGGATCATATCCTCCATGGATATATCATAGGCGTCAAAACCAATGGATGTTCTTCTTTCATCCCCGTATTTCTCAGAAATTGCCAGAATTTCTTCTCTGATCACTCGGAGAAGAAGGTTTCTGTCTGAGAGAATTGCTTTTAATTTGCGGATTCTTTCCATCAGCTCCGCGTATTCCGCTTCCAGCTTCTCACGTTCCAAGCCGGTGAGAGCGCGGAGACGCATATCCACGATTGCCTGGGCCTGAACGTCCGTCAGCTCAAAGCGGTCCATCAATTCCTGCTTCGCAATCTGAACGCTCCGTGATCCCCTGATGATCCGGATCACTTCGTCTATATTATCCAGAGCCTTCAGAAGACCTTCCAAAATATGAGCTCTCTCCTGAGCCTTGTTCAGATCATATTTTGTCCTTCTGGTAACTACATCCTCCTGATGGGCCAGGTAATATTTCAGCATTTCAGAAAGATTCAGCACCTTAGGCTCAAGGCTTCCCTTAGTGGAAACAAGGCAGAGCATAATGACTCCGAAAGTATCCTGAAGCTGCGTGTGCTTATAAAGCTGGTTTAAAACCACATTCGCATTGGCGTCCTTGCGAAGATCAATACAGATACGCATACCTTCCCTGCTGGAATGATCGTTCAGATCTGTAATACCGTCAATTTTTTTATCCCGGACAAGCTCCGCGATCTTCTCGATCAGACGGGCTTTGTTTACCAGATAAGGAAGCTCCGTAACGATAATACGGGATTTTCCGTTTGGAAGAGTTTCGATATTGGTCACAGCGCGCACCCGGATCTTTCCTCTTCCGGTTCGGTAAGCCTCTTCAATTCCCCGTGTTCCCAGGATCGTGGCCCCTGTAGGAAAATCAGGTCCCTTTACGATCTCCAGGAGTTCTTCCATGGTGGTCTCCCTCTGTTCCTCAATAATGTTGTCAATGATCTTAACGACTGCGTTGATCACCTCTCTGAGGTTATGAGGAGGGATGTTGGTAGCCATGCCTACCGCGATGCCTGACGTTCCGTTCACCAGAAGGTTGGGATAACGGGAGGGAAGAACCACAGGCTCTCTCTCTGTCTCGTCAAAGTTCGGCTGGAAATCAACTGTATTCTTATTGATATCCGCCAGCATCTCCATGGAAATCTTACTGAGACGGGCCTCTGTATACCTCATGGCAGCCGCTCCGTCTCCGTCCACAGAACCAAAGTTTCCGTGTCCGTCCACCAGAGGGTATCTGGTAGACCAGTCCTGAGCCATATTTACAAGTGCTCCGTAAATAGAGCTGTCCCCATGAGGATGATATTTACCCATGGTATCACCTACGATACGGGCGCATTTACGGTGAGGCTTATCCGGACCATTGTTCAGCTCGATCATGGAATAGAGAACACGTCTCTGCACAGGCTTCAGACCGTCCCTCACATCCGGCAGGGCACGGGAAGCGATCACGCTCATGGCATAATCAATATAAGATTTTTCCATGGTTTTCTGAAGGTCTACCTCATGGACTTTATCAAAAATATTGTCTTCCATTCTTTATTCTCCTAGATATCCAGATTTTCTACAAATCTTGCGTTTTCTTCAATGAATTCCCGTCTCGGCTCTACTTTATCTCCCATAAGAGTCGTAAATGTAAGATCGATCTCGGAAGTTGCAGATTCGTCCATGGTTACTCTTAACAGAATTCTTTTTTCGGGATCCATAGTAGTCTCCCATAGCTGATCGGCATCCATTTCACCAAGTCCTTTGTAGCGCTGAATCTTATTGTTGTTGTCGCGGCCGATTTCTTCCAGAATTCTGTTCAGCTCGGCATCGTCATAGGCATACCAGACTTTTTTGTTCTTTTCGATCTTATAGAGAGGAGGCTGCGCCAGATACACATAGCCCTCCTTTATCAGCTCCGGCATAAAACGATACAGGAAGGTCAGCAGCAGCGTAGCAATATGCGCCCCGTCCACATCAGCGTCCGTCATAATAATAATTTTGTGATAACGAAGCTTACTGATGTCAAAGTCCTCATGGATTCCTGTTCCAAAGGCGGTGATCATCGCCTTGATCTCTTTATTTCCATAAATCTTGTCAAGGCGGGCTTTTTCTACGTTGAGGATTTTTCCACGGAGAGGCAGGATCGCCTGTGTGGCCCGGTTTCTGGCTGTTTTTGCGGAACCGCCCGCGGAATCTCCCTCTACGATATAAATCTCACAGTTTTTTGGATCCTTGTCCGAACAATCCGCCAGCTTACCCGGAAGAGACATTCCGTCCAGAGCGGACTTTCTTCTTGTAAGGTCTCTGGCCTTACGGGCAGCCTCTCTGGCTCTCTGCGCGAGAACTGACTTCTCCACCGTAGCCTTTGCTACGGCGGGATTCTGTTCCAGGAATATTTCCAACTGCCTGCTCACAATAGAATCTACCGCGCCCCTGGCCTCGCTGTTGCCCAGCTTCTGTTTGGTCTGGCCTTCAAACTGGGGCTCTTCGATCTTGACGCTGACAATAGCCGTAAGGCCTTCGCGGATATCGTCGCCGCTTAAATTCGGCTCGCTGTCCTTCAAAAGCTTATTTTTTCTGGCATAATCATTAAACGTCTTTGTGAGAGCGTTGCGGAATCCCATAATATGAGTACCGCCCTCAGGCGTATTGATATTGTTTACAAAACCATAGGTGTTTTCTGTGTAGGAATCGTTGTGCTGCATGGCAACTTCAACGAAAACACCGTCTTTCTCTCCTTCACAGTAAATAACCTCTGGATACAGAGGTTCCTTGCTTCTGTTCAGATATGTCACAAATTCGCAGATACCGCCTTCATAGTGGAAGGATTTTTCCTTTACGGGATCCTCCCTGGCGTCTGTAAGTACGATCTTCAAACCCTTTGTAAGAAAAGCCATTTCCCTGAGACGCTGCTTCAGAATATCATAGTCGTAAACCGTTTCCTCAAATATTTCTTTATCAGGAAGGAATATAACGGTAGTTCCCGTCTGCTGCGGATCGCAGTCGCCCATGGTTTTCAGAGGATACATGGTATGGCCTCTTTCATATCTCTGCTGGTACTTCTTGCCTCCGCGGTAAATAATAACCTCCAGCCATTCTGACAGCGCGTTTACCACAGAGGCGCCTACGCCGTGCAGGCCTCCGGATACCTTATATCCCCCGCCGCCGAACTTGCCCCCCGCGTGAAGGATGGTGAAAACCACCTCCACCGCGGGAATACCGGCCTTATGATTGATCCCTACCGGAATCCCCCGGCCGTTATCTACAACAGTAATGGAATTATCAGGATTGATCGTTACCTGGATCTCTGTACAATATCCAGCCAACGCTTCATCTACCGCATTATCTACAATTTCATATACAAGGTGATGCAGGCCCCGGCTTGATGTACTTCCAATGTACATTCCCGGTCTTTTCCGCACAGCTTCCAGCCCTTCCAGGATCTGAATCTGATCCGCTCCGTACTCTGTATTCTCTCCGCCCATGTGCTTCCTCCTGTCATAACATTTTATTCGCTGCTTCCGCCGCGGCACTATGGAATGATACCTGTAAGGTATATTCCCGCTATATTTATACGCACAGGAAAAGCTCTGCTTTTCCCTATAAATAGACATACTAATACCAATTTATTATAGCACAAAAACATTCTCTCCGCTATTAAATTTAGCAAAAAATTCTGAAAAAAGTTACAACATAAAAAGCCTCCCTGAAACCCAACAGGTTTCGGAAAGCTCTAAACTCAGATATTATATAAATGTCCGCTCTGAAGACCGGCTTCGCGGTGATCATGAAAGAAGCATCTGATAAATCTCTCTTTTTGATACGCCTCTGTCCTTCGCCACCTGCTTCATGGCGTCTTTTCTGGACATTCCCTCCTTCTCGTACAGCTCCATATGCTCTTCAACAGAAATCGTTTCCCAGGACGCCTCCTCTTCTTCCCTCAGCTCCTGTCTGCTTCTGCCCTCTATCACCAGAACACACTCTCCGAGAGGCTTCTGATCCTCATAATATGCCAGCAGCTCCTCTATGGTTGTGCGAAAAGCAGTCTCATGCTTCTTGGTCAGCTCCCGGCAGAGCGTTATTCTGCGGTTTCCAAGCACATCCCGCAGATCCTTCAGCGTTCTGGTCAGCTTATGAGGCGCTTCATACAGGATAATGGTACGCGTCTCCTTCACCAGCTCCTCCAGAACCTCCCTGCGCTCTTTTTTTTCCATAGGAAGAAAGGCTTCAAAAGCAAATCTTCTGGTAGGAAGACCGGATAATGTCAGCGCCGTCACACATGCCGCCGGGCCGGGAAGAGAAGTCACTTCGATCCCCGCCTCATAACACATCCTTACCAGCTCTTCCCCCGGGTCGGAAATCCCCGGCGTGCCCGCGTCGGTGATCAAAGCGACATTCTGACCCGACTGCAGCTTTTCAATTAGAGAGTATGCCTTTTCTATCTTGTTATACTCATGATAGCTTGTCATAGGGGTTCTGATCTCAAAATGATTCAGAAGCTTAATACTGTTCCGGGTGTCCTCCGCCGCTATCAGATCCACCTCTTTCAAAATACGCAGAACTCTCAGAGTGATATCCTCCAGATTCCCTATCGGCGTCGCGCAAAGATATAATGTTCCGCTCATGAAGCTCTCCTTTTCCCAATTCATAAAAAACAGACGGCAGTCTTAAATCATATCGTAAACCTTAAGTATCTGCTCTGTATAAACTCCCGGCTTCTCGTATACGATCATGGGAGGGTCCACCTGAAGTCTGGGATTTCCACCTTTCAGGGCTTCGATCAGCACCATATTCGGCTCTCTGTCCTTAAAAGGATATACTAGCTGCATATGCTTGGGCTCCAGCTTATATTTTGTCAGCACCTGAAAAATTTCCGCCAGACGAAAGGGCCGGTGGACCATATAAAACCGTCCCCGGTCCGTAAGAACCTTCGCGGCCTGACTTACCACATCCTCCAGGGTACACAGGATCTCATGCCTGGCGATTGCCTTTGCCATGTGAGGATTTTTCAGGCCGTGAGTTCCGATCATATAGGGCGGATTGCAGGTAACCACATGAAAAGAAGCTGCTCCGAAAATCTCAGCAGCCTCCTTTATATCGCCGCAGACAATGTCAATGTCCGATCCCAGCCCGTTATAGGCGGCAGTCCGCCCCGCCATATCCGCACACTCCTCCTGAATTTCCAGACCGGTGAAATGTCCGCCCTCTGTCTTCGCCTTCAGAAGCACGGGAATGATACCTGTCCCGGTTCCCATATCCAGAACCTTTTCATTTTTTTTAATTTTGGCAAACCCGGATAAAAGGACCGCGTCCATGCCGAAACAGAACTTGTCCGGATTTTGGATCACAAAGTATCCGTTCTGCAGATCGTCCAGCCTTTCCCCAGGTTTGATCAGATTATTCCGCGGATCTTTTTCCATGAGACTTGGAATCTCCCTCATTATCTTCCAGTTCTTTTAATTCCTTCATTTCCTTTTCAGAAACCTTGACTTTTTTCTTTCTTGGACGGAATTTCAGCTCGCTTACCGGATATTCCTGAATTTCTTTTTCGTCGTTGACCTCCACGATCACCTTCACCTGCTGCCTCAGTACGTTTACACTGTGTACCGTTCCCTGAAGGCCGTCGGGAAGCGTAACCGTATCTCCTGTTCCGGGAAGCTTTTTGTTCAGCTCCTCATAGGTTTCCTGCTCGTTTTTCAGACAGCACATCAGTCTGCCGCAGACGCCGGAAATCTTCGTCTGGTTCAGAGATAAATTCTGTTCCTTGGCCATCTTGATGGATACAGGCGCGAACTCTGTCAGATAAGTATGGCAGCAGAGACACCTGCCGCAGATTCCGATCCCTCCCAGAATCTTCGTCTCATCTCTGACGCCGATCTGTCTGAGCTCGATCCTTGTTTTGAAAATCGCCGCAAGATCCTTTACAAGCTGGCGGAAGTCAATTCTTCCGTCAGCGGTAAAATAAAATAAAACCTTATTGTTGTCAAAGGTGTATTCCGCGTCGATCAGCTTCATTTCAAGACCATGTTCCCGGATCTTTTTCTGGCAGATCTTAAAGGCGTCCTTTTCTTTGATACGGTTCTGTGCCTCTCTCTCATCATCCTCAGGAGTGGCTACACGGAGCACCTCCTTCAGAGGGTGCACCACCTCGTTGTCCTGGACCTCCTTGGGCCCCAGCACCACGCGTCCGTACTCGATCCCCCTGGCGGTCTCCACGATCACGTGGTCTCCGGTTTTCATCTTATAGCCTCTGGGATTAAAATAATAAATTTTTCCTACGTTACGAAATCTGATACCTACAACTTTTGTCATTCTATCTCTCCCTGATAGTCAGGAACAGCAGTTCAAGCGCCAGCTCGAAATTTACGTTTGCCCGGAGACGGACCTTCGTCTTTTCCAGAGCTTCCAGGATCTTCTCAAGATTCTCGTAAGAGCGCTGGCTTGCCTGTTCCTTTATAAAATTAATTTCCTGCTTGAATACCAGGTTGTCAATCTCTCTGGTCGCCTTAAACATCAGCACGTCCCTGAACCAGAACTGGAAAATATCAAGATAATCTCCGATACTCTGTTTTTCACCGGACAGATTCTTGATCTCGTCCGCCAGCTCATAGACCTCCATGGTGTTGGCATATTTCAAAATCTTCAGGGCATTCTCCGTGATCTTGGAGAATTCCTCGGAGGTGGCCGCCTCTTTTGCCTTTCCAATGCTTCCCTGAGCAAAGGATGCGTCGATCTCCGCCTGATAATCCGGTACATGGAGACGCTCCATCAGATATTGCTTCACAAGACTGTCGTCCACTACCTTCAGATCAAGTCTCACACACCTGGACTGGATCGTCGGGAGCAGCACGTCCACATTGCTGGCGAGCAGCATGATCACCGCGTATTCCGGCGGCTCCTCTATAGTTTTCAAAAGGGCGTTCTGAGCCTGTACCGTCATCATCTCCGCATCCGGAATGATATAGATCTTATGAGGACTGCAGTAAGGCTTGACCGCAACGTCTGAGATCAACTGCTCTCTGATCTCATCAATGGTTATTGTTCCCGGTTTTTCGTGATTTACATATATAATATCCGGATGATTCTTCCCCAGCGCCTTCTTACAGGAATCGCACTTCTGACATGGCTCTGTTCCCCCCGCTTCACACTGAAGGGTCATGGCGTATGTGGCGGCAAGAAGCTTTTTGCCGGATCCCGGCCGCCCTGTAAATATATAGGAATGAGAAATCTTTCCCGTTTTCATTGCATTCTTTAAATGTCTGATAATCTCCTCGTGCCCGATAATCTCATTGAAACCAATCATTCAGAATCACCTCGCTTATCTTTGTTGTTTTTTATGTAAAACGAATCTTTGTTCGCTTACTTTCTCTCATTATAACATACTTTAATTGCGAATAGTATCTATTTTTGCTTATGTCACAGATTTTATATATTTTATAATATTTCTGACACAATTATCAAGATTGTCGTTTTCAAATCTGGTCTTTATCCCGGCTTCCTGAATATGCTCCTCTGAAAAATCCTCCTGATCAGCCAGAAAGCGGCGGCACATTTCCGCGTATTTTGGATTTTCCTGTTTCTGTTCTCTTATCAGTGCCCTTTTCAGCCGCTCTCCGTCCTCTACCTGGATGTAAACGGGCAGCACGTTTTCTTCCCCGTAATACTCCTTCATCTTACAGTAGGATTCCAGAGTACCGATTCCCAGATAATCAGCTTTCTCCAAATCTGTCTGTCCGTCGTCCGCTGTAAAGTAAGTCCATATTCCGTGAACGGTGTTGTAGGAGCGGCTTTCAATCAGCCTGCCTGCCGCCCTGAATTCTTCAAGCCTGTCGTTTCCTGTAAAGTAATATTCTCTTCCGTTTTCTTCTCCATGGCGGATTGGGCGGGTTGTATAAAGCACCAGCTTTTGAAGCCCAAGCTCTTTATTTTCTATAAGCATAGAGTATATCTTGTCTTTCCCTGACGCGCTTTTTCCCATAATATAAAAAATTTTTCCCATACTGCTGTACCTTTCCGGATATTTCTCTTCCCGGCCTCTGTCCGCCGTTTCCTGTAAATTTCTTTATTGGATCGTTTTCGCTGCAGTCCAGACATACGCTTACCTGCTGTCTGAGGCGTTTTCCTCACCGGGACGCCTCGGTTACGTCATTGGCAAGGACGCAGATCGTACGGTTGGACAGATCGCTGAGTCCCTGAAGCTCGAATCCTTCTTCCAGGTATCTTCTCACATTTTTTACAAAAAGTCCAGTAATCTGTTCTCCGGGTACGATCAGGGGCGTTCCGGGCGGATAAAGATAAGCGAATTCCACAGAAATCCGGCCTATACTTTCATCCAGAGGGCATCTCTCCCGTGAAGCGTCCATTGCGTGCGAAATTTTCATAAGAGCATTCAGCTCCGCGTTTTTCGTACCTTCTATTTTCACTGTCTTCTTATCCTTTAACGACTCCCTGCGGTCAATTTCTTCAACCGCGCTGCAAAGACGC
This sequence comes from Candidatus Blautia faecipullorum, assembly GCA_019115125.1. Taxonomy (GTDB): domain Bacteria; phylum Bacillota; class Clostridia; order Lachnospirales; family Lachnospiraceae; genus Blautia_A; species Blautia_A faecipullorum. Next base: position 159,824 of record DXEG01000060.1, on the reverse strand, counting down.
TGAAATCCTTCCTCCCTGTCCCCGGCGGCAGTGAGTGCAAGCACATAATTCTCCGCCTCCATCTCCATTTCAAGATGGAATTCCTCCCGCAGGATCTGGTGGAGCTGTCTTCCGTTCAAAGTGCTGTGCAGGGTGGAAAGTATGAGCTTTGACCGGTCGTAATCATAGATTTTCATTTCCTCTCCGGTTTCCGGCGTGATCAGACGGATATGGACGCATCTGGAAAGACGCTGCCTGGCATGCTCCAGATTCCTGGTAAATTCCCGGAACATCTCTTTTCCGTCTCTCTGTAATTTTTCCATGCAGGCATCGATACTGCTCATAAGAACATAGGAGGGACTGCTGCTCTGGTAAATTCCGAGAAAACGGATCAGCAGATTTCTGTCCACTCTGGAGCTGCATCTGTGGAGCAGAGCCGTCTGGGTCATGGCGGGCAGCGTTTTATGAACACTGTGGATCACAACATCCGCTCCAAGCTTCACTGCGGAAACAGGAAAATAATCCGAAAATACGAAATGAGCCCCATGAGCCTCGTCAACTATGAGAGGGATCCCATAGCTGTGGACAGTTTCGGCAATCTTCTTCACATCAGAGACAATTCCGTCATAAGTAGGCGAGGTGATAAGCACCGCTTCTATATCTCTGCTCTCCTGAAGACATCTTTCCACATTTTGAACGGAAATTCCTCCGTTTATCCCCAATTTGTTGTCTTCCTGTGGATAAATATAGGAAACCCGCAGTTCTCTGAGATAGGCCGCGTGGTATACCGCCTTGTGACAGTTTCTGGCTATCAGAATATGTCCGCCTTTTCTCACTGCCGCCGAAACCGCCGCCAGAATCGCTCCTGTGCTTCCGTTAATACTGTAAAAGCTCTCCTCCGTCCCATACAGCCGGGCCGCGGCGTCCTGGGCCTCCTTCAGGATACCCTCGGGATGATGGAGATTATCAAATCCGTCAATTTCTGTAATATCTTTTTCAACAGGAAAATCCCCTGCCACAGACAGGGGATTCCTTTTATGCCCCGGCATGTGGAAGGGGTAGTAATCCGTTTTTCCATATTCTTCTAGTTTCTTATACAATCTTTCCATAAAATTCCCCTCTGCCATGCAGACATGGCGTGGATTCAAACTTCCAGTGGATTTTGTCTGTTTGACTCTGATATCTTCTATATTCGCCAGTATAGCAGGGAAATATTACAAGTACAACACAGAAAGATTAAAATTTCATTTTACTGAAGGCCGCCTCGTCGCAGACTACAGTTACATCATTGTGGAACTGAAGGATGGAAGCCGGCACCTTCGGCGTTACAGGTCCTGTAAGGGCCCTGGCAATGATCTCCGCCTTATCCTCACCGGAAGCCAAAAGCAGGATCTTCCTCGCGCGCATAATGGTACCGATTCCCATAGTATATGCCTGACGGGGAACGTCTTCTTCTTTTTCGAAGAAACGCTTATTTGCTTCAATAGTACTTGCCGCCAGATCTACGCAGTGCGTTCCCCTGCAGAATTCATCCGCCGGCTCATTGAAGCCGATATGTCCGTTGTGGCCGATCCCCAGAAGCTGAAGATCTACGCCGCCCACGCTTTCAATGATCTCGTCGTACTCTCTGCTTGCCTTATCGCTGTCCGGTTCCAGACCATCTGGCACATAGGTTCTGTTCTTATCAATATTTACATGATCGAACAGATTCTTATTCATAAAATAACGGTAGCTCTGGTCATTATCGCCGGAAAGACCTTTATACTCGTCAAGATTTACGCTGGTTACCTGAGAGAAATCAAGATCTCCTTCTTTGTACCGCTCCACAAGCTTCTCATAGGTTCCCACAGGAGTAGATCCCGTGGCAAGGCCCAGCACACAGTCCGGCTTCAGAACGACCTGTGCTGAAATAATATTCGCCGCGATACGGCTCATCTCTTTATAATCTTTCCCGCAGTAGAGTTTCATAACTGTAATCCCCCTTTTTATTTTTATCATTTATATTTTTTTCCGGCTACATTAATCTGAGAAGCATGTCTCCTGTTCCGACATTATATCCGCTGGTGGCGTAAATTCCGTTCAGCCTTCCGCTGGTAACGATGATCAGGGGAAGCTTTTCATGATCCACATACATCCTTCTTCCGAGAAGCTCGATCTGCTCCTCAAAATCACCGTAATATACCTGCACCTCCGGAAGCTGAGACAGAGCCTTGCTGATGGTAGGATCCTTCAGCGCCTCGCTGGTTCTCACTACAAAAATAATTTTGGATCCAAGAGACTGAAAGGCCTCTTTCTGTTCCATCATCTCATTCAGTATATGTTCCGTGGGCTCCTTGCTTTCCTCCAGGAATAACAGAATATGTCTGCCCTCTTCTGTCAGCTCCGAGGCTCTGACTGTTTCCGTTCTCTTCTCGTCTCTTCCAAGCTCAAATTCAGGAAGAGCGATATTCTCCAGCATATCCTTGAGATCCGCTTTTCTCAGAAGAAGTGAAAGCTCTTTTTCTTCTCCCGGCTTTATGGAAAAATGATACATATACGCGAAAATATTTCCGTTAGGAAGTCTGTTGGAGGTAACCGCGCGATAGAAGCCCTCTTCCAGCTCTAGCTTCAAAGCCCCGTCCTTCCACAGAGAATCTGTCAGACGAAGAGAGACAAATCTTCCGTTTTCCAGCTTCCCGACAGTCCAGTTCTGAAAATATTTCCACTGGGTATCGTCCCCCGACGTGATATTCAGGCGGCAGTTCTTAACAGCTCCCGGAACCATGGGAACGAAAGCGCCGTCTCTCCAATATTCCACAGAACGGTCCTCAGGATTCAGTCTTGCGGGGATCCCAAGGGTTCTGGCGATTGCAGCGGCCAGAATCTTTTTGGAGCGAACGCTTCCGATTCCTGTTTTCAGACAACCCTGAGGCGTTGTGATCACACTCTCCCTTTCTCCTTCCGGAATAGAAAGGATCCTCTGATCTACAGCCTTCCAGATCAGGGACGGATTCTCACGGAACCCGGCCTTTTCTTCTTCAGAAAAGCTTTCTTCCACAGCTTCTCTGTATCTCATCAGCACCTCGTCGTCAATTCTGGGATTCAGAACCCAGGATACAAACAAAGACTGCTCTGTATCTTCTTCATAGGGAAGAGCGTACTGCAGATGCTCCTCCAGAATATCCGCCCGGAGATCTGTCCTGTCCTTTTCTGTGAGAGTCTCCAGAAGCTCCTGGCGGAGAGTTCCGGCAGTATCCCCGTCCGGCACATCCTCCCCTGAAATTCCGCTGAGGAATTTTTCACATTCCGGATTCTCCCAGTTTTCTGTTTTGGCAGTTCTCTTAGCGGACGCTTTTTTCAGGCGGACGTCTCTCAGTGCTTTTTCCTCCGGCGTGATCACGGAAGGATTTACAGGAGTATCCACAGGAGCTGTCATATCCGTCTGGATCCAGGCTTCTTCCTGGATCCGGTTTTCCCCTGCCGTTATTGTATAGCGGGTCTTTGCTCTTGTATCGGCAAAAATACAATCCCACCAATCGCCGCATACGATCTGAACCGCCAGGCTTCCTCGGCCTGTGGTAAGTCTGCACAGACCGTTCTCATCCGTGATTCCTGAAGCAATGGGAGCGAATTCTGAATAATTCAGAACCTGGAAGAAAATCTCCGCCCCCTTTACAGGAGCTCCCTCCGTATCCAGCACCTCCACTGTGATCTCCTCGGTCTCCGCATATCTGGAAAGCTCGTTGAGCATAGTGACCATTCCTTCTTTTCCGATTTCTTCCTCACCGGAAGGAACCGTGTCGAACCATCTGGAATGAACCATCATCGCTCTGGAAGCGGCGTTGGTAAACCATCCGTTATTCAGAAGCAGCGGCTCACAGGCCCCGAGAAAATACCAGGAACCATCATGCCAGATTTCCACCCAGGCATGATTGTCGTCGCAGTGGGACCATTTCGGCGCGTAAACCTGTCTGGCGGGAATTCCCACGCTCCTCATAGCGTTCACTGTAAATACGGATTCCTCTCCGCATCGCCCGTTTCCTCTTCTGTACACGGCAAGAGCGGACAGGGTTCTGTCGTCCGTGCAATGGTAGGTGGCTTCCTGGGCGCACCAGTAGTTGATTTCAATGGCGCAGGCCTTTCTGTCTCCCTCTTCCAGTATTCCGGCTTCCCCGTTTTCCTTTATAAAACTGCTGATCTCAGACCGGAACAGCTTCCTGCAGGGAGCGATCTCCTCCTCGTTGACTCTGTGATAAAGCACATAATTCAAAAAAAGAAGCTCCGGCAGATTTCTTACGGCCTCATACTCCTTCCAGAGACTTACTCCGTTTCCGGCATAATCGAGGTAAGTCTCAAAGGAATAATTTCCTATGTCGCTGAAGGGCATCGTCATATACAGATATTTCATTGCCAGGGCGGTATCCACGTCCAGGCTTTCGATTTTTCCGCTGATCTCTTTCAACAGATCCGGAAACTTTTCAGCCGTTTTTTTATATCCCTCTATGATCCGTTCCCTGTTTTCTTTCAGAAATTCTCCCATATTTTACTCTCCCTGAAGTTTTTCCAGAACCTGTCTGGCCCTGCGGACAGCTTCCTCGTCTGTCCTCCAGATTTCATACTCGCTGATAGACGGAAGGCCCATATTCACACCCTCCTTACGGTAGGTCATGGAGCTGTCCAGAGTTACTTTTCCGGACATGTGATATGCTCTCGCGTGTGTTTTCGGATATACCTCCGCAATTACGTCCGCGTTTACTCCGCTTCCCACCTGGATCACGATTCTTCCTTCACTTTTCTTCACAAGCTCTCTCAGAAGATCCGTTCCAAGGGTGCATACATTTTTCTGCCCGGAGGTAAGTATGGTATCAATTCCAAGAGAGACCGCCTGTTCCATGGTCTCGTAAGGGTCCGCGCAGACGTCGAAGGCCCTGTGCAGAGTTACGGACATATCTCCCGCTTCCTCCATGAGAATCTTCATCTGTTCCATATTCAGCGTGCCGTCAGGATTAAGGTTTCCGATCACGACCCCCTCTGCTCCCAGACGGCGGTATTCCCTGACAGCCTCTCTGATCAGAATAAATTCTTCGTCCGTATAACAGAAATCCCCGAATCTCGGACGAATGAGGGCGTGGATCCGAATATCCGAAAGTCTGCGTATTTCTTTAAAAAGCCAGGGATTCGGCGTTGTTCCGCCGATCACAAGACTTCCGCACAATTCCAGACGGGTAGCGCCTCCTCTGACTGCGGCCATAGCGGATTCCACAGAATCCACGCAGGCCTCTAATATAAAGTTATCCATCTCTTTTCCTTTCTCGCTCTGAAAATACTGTCATTCTTTACACAGAAAACGGTAAATGGAGGACACGCCGGCTCCTGTAGCTCCGACAGACTGGAAGGCGAAAACAGGATCGTTCACCCATGCCGTTCCCGCGATATCGAGATGTATCCAGGGCCTCTTTTCCGCGAATTCCCGGATAAACAGTCCGGCGGTAACAGTGCCGCAGCCGCCGCTGCTCATATTCCGCACGTCCGCGATCCTGCTCTCGATCATTTTTTCGTGCTCCTCATAAAAAGGAATTCTCCAGTATCTCTCTCCGGCGCAGGTATAGCCCTCCCGGAAGCGCCGGAACAGCTCGTCGCAGTCGCAGACCACGCCGGCCACTGTAAATCCGAACATATTGACCACCGCTCCTGTCAGGGTGGCAATATCCAGGATCTCGGAAGCCCCTTCTTCCCGAACCGCATAGGACACAGCGTCCGCCAGGATCAGTCTTCCTTCCGCGTCTGTATTCGCGATCTCGATGGTTTTTCCTGAATAGGATCCGATCACATCTCCCGGAAGAAGGCTGCCCTTGGAAATACGGTTTTCACACATGGGGATGACCGCTGTAACATTCACTCCGGCATGATTTTTCGCCAGGGCATAAACAGCTCCGGCCACTGCGGCTCCTCCCGCCATGTCCCCCTTGATCCCCAGCATGGAATCTCCGGGCTTCAGACAGTAGCCTCCGGTATCACAGGTGACTCCTTTTCCTACGAGAGCAGTGATCTTTTCACTTTCCGGTTTTCCTCTGTACCGCAGAACGGTAAGACAGGGAGGAAATTCACTGCTGTCTCCCACTCCCAGAAGAGCTTCAAAGCCCTTTTCCTTCAGCTTATCCCTGTCCAGAACCTCCGCTTCTATCTCCGTATCCTTTACAAATTCCAGAATCTCCGCCGCAAAATCAGAGGGACGCAGATGATTGCCCGGAAGGTTCACCATATCTCTGGCAAAGCAGATTCCATGAGTGATCACCAGAGTTTCCTGAACGATCTTTTCCGCTTCCTGAAAATGTTCTTCGGGAACGCCGCAGAGTTCTATGATATATTCTCTGTCAGCTTCTTTTTTAAATTGTTTCTGCCGGTATGTACCAAGAACGGCGCCCTCCGTTACATGACTTAAGGCTGCAACGCCGTACTCCTCCACAATACCGGAAACATCCAGTGAAAATTCACAGATCTTGGCGTCAAGAAAGGCTTTTGCCGCAGCCGCCCCCATTTCCTTTAAATGGATTTTTTCTCTTCCCGGCTTTCCGGTTCCCACAAGCAGAAGAATTCTGTCGTCTTCCCGTGGCATTACTGCCGTCTGAAGATATTCTCCCTGAAAAACTGTTCTTGCCGCGCCGGACAGATGATTGAGCTCCGGCGCCGATTCCCCAATGAATTTTGCCTCTGCTTTTTTACTGCAATTATGAACTAAGTTTACCATTCTGTGCCTCCATTACAGTTCTCCGTCAGATAAGCTTTACTCCGGACGCCTCCAGTGTGCTGACGATGGTGCTGTCCGGATATTCGTCCGTTATGATCCCGCTGATATCGTCAAAATGAGCGAACTTATAAGAATCATTAAAATAAAATTTTTCTTTTTCCATTACAACATATTTGTGCCTGCTGCTCTGGACGACGGATCTTTTCGTCAGTCCGTCCTCAACTCCCAGGGTCGTTACCGAAAGATCCACCATATCCACCCCGCAGCTTCCCAGAAACGCTCTGTCAAAGCTGTACTGCTTGATCACCTCTATGGTAGCCGCGCCCATAAAACCATTCACTGTCTGATACATGATCCCTCCGGTTCCGATCACAGAGATCAGCGGATTCTTCACCAGTATCTGAAGAATATCGATCATGTTGCTTACAACTACGACTCTCATTCTGGATTCAGCCAAAAGCTTAGCCAGCTCAATATTCGTGGTGGAAATATCCAGAAAGATCGTCTCGTTGCTTTTGATCAGGCCCAGGGCCTTCTCCGCGATGATTTTCTTTTTATCCAGATGGTAGTTGCGCCTGTCGATCACATCCCTCTCAAGAGGATAATCCTGAGAAAGAATAGCTCCTCCATAGGTACGCTTCAGTCTCCCGGCATTTTCCAGAGCTTTCAGATCTTTTCGGATACAGTCCTCCGACACCTGAAACTGCTCGCTGAGCTCTTTTACCTTTACTTTTCCCTTTTGCTGCAGGCACTGCTCAATAGCAACATGCCTTTCTTCTGTAAACATAGGTACCTCCTTTATATTCCCAGAGGACATCTTTTATACGCAGCCGTTCAGCCAGCCGGACGGCTGCTTTTATTCTTCTGTCAAAATCACATCTAGTACTGTGTCTGTCTGGTCAGGCAATACCGGATCTTCTCCAAGATCAGCAAATACAATATCCGGGTAATCGCTGTGCACCCAGCTTGTAGATACCGGCGCCTCCGCTCCTGTGGCAAGATAGCGGATCCCTTTCAGGCGGTCCTTCGGCACTCCAAGAAGGGGAACCGGCCCGATGGTATTTTCAAAAAGATGAAAATATAAATGATTTCCTTTTCCGGTCACACGCCCGTAATCCGGCTTGGGAATCCGGGTTTTTCCGCATCCATAAATACTTTCGCCGTTTTTCTTCATCCATTTTCCGATTTCCTTCAGGATCTCCATGGATTCCTCCGGTATCACGCCTCTTGCGTCCGGCCCTACGTTCAGGATCATATTTCCGCCTTTTGATACGCACTCCACCAGCTTCTTGATAAGCATGGAAGCCGGTTTAAAAAAGTGATCCGTCACACAATAGCCCCAGTGATTATTCATAGTCACACAGGATTCCCACGCGATATCGTTTCCTTCCACATCCTGTATACCGTTTGGCGGGATCATTTTTTCAGGAGTTACGAAATCCCCGTGATAAGGAGTGGGACGGCATTCCGCAAGAGAACCGTACCCTTCGCCGCTGCATTCCAGACGGTTGTCAATGATCACATCCGGCTGAAGGGAGCGCACCATGCTCATAAGCTCCGTAGCCTTCCATTTCTCTCCCCTCATATCGTCATAGGAAAAATCAAACCATAAGAGATCCAGTTTTCCGTAGTTGGTGCATATTTCGCGGATCTGATTATGCATATAGGTAAGATAATTATCAAAATTACGCCCGTCATTCTTATATGCAGGATTATTCCTCATAGGATGATGTCTGTCTCCATAATGGGGATAGTCGTCATGATACCAGTCGATCAACGTGAAATAAAGGCCTACCTTTAATCCTTCCTCCCGTACTGCCTCCACAAAATCTTTTACAATGTCGCGCCCTAATTTTGTGTTTGTAGATTTGAATTCTGTATACTGGCTGTCGAAAAGACAGAATCCGTCATGATGCTTTGCCGTCAAAACCACATATTTCATACCTGCTTCTTTCGCGGCGCGGGCCCAGGCCTTCGGATCATAGTCTGAGGGATCAAACTCCTCAAAATATTTCATATAATCCTCTTTTGTGATCTCTTCTGTGCTTCTCAGCCATTCTTCTCTGGCGGCGATGGAATAGAGTCCCCAATGGATAAACATACCGAACCGGGCGTCAAGATACCATTCCATTCTCCTGTTGTAAGTCTCTCTGTCAAACGTATACATAATGTGTCTCCTGTTTCATGGTTATATCAAAAAATACCCGATTTATATCGTGTTCTCACTGAGATCAGGGTAATGACATTTCACAACGTGTCCCGGGGTTACCTCAACCGGCTCCGGACGCTGGCTTCTGCACTTCTCGGTACAGTGCGGGCAGCGCGTATGGAACAGACATCCGCTGGGCGGATTGCTGGGGCTGGGAAGGTCTCCCTGAAGGATGATGCGCTTTGATTTCTGCTCCGGATCCGGAATCGGAACCGCCGAAAGAAGCGCTCTTGTATAGGGATGCTTCGGATGAGCATAAAGCTCCTTTTTGTCCGCCGTCTCCACGATCGTTCCCAGATACATAACCCCGATCCTGTCGGAGATCATTTCCACAACGCTAAGGTCATGAGAAATGAAAAGGTATGTCAGATTGTATTCTTCCTGCAGTCTCTGCAGAAGATTCAATACCTGGGCCTGAATGGAAACATCCAGGGCGGATACAGGCTCGTCCGCGATGATCAGCTTGGGATTCACCGTAAGAGCTCTCGCGATGCCGATACGCTGTCTCTGGCCGCCGGAGAATTCATGAGGATAACGTTCTCCGTGAGAGGGGCTTAAACCTACGACCTGAAGAAGCTCGTGTACCTTTTTCAGTCTTTCCCCTGCCGTCATGTTCGTATGGATCAGAAGAGGCTCCCCGATCAGATCCTGTACCTTCATTCTAGGATTCAGGGAGCCGTAAGGATCCTGGAATACCATCTGGATATCTGACCTTAAAGGCCGCATTTCATTCTGAGATATTTTTGATATTTCTTTTCCGTCAAACCATATTTCTCCGGTATCAGGAGTGATCAGATGATCGATCAGCTTTCCGGTTGTTGATTTTCCGCATCCGGATTCTCCTACCAGAGAAAAGGTCTCTCCGGTCATAATATCGAAGGATACGTCGTTTACCGCATGAACGAATTTTTTCTTAGAAAACATCCCCTTACTCGCGGCGAATGTTTTTGAAATATTTTTTACTGATACAAGTTTTTCGCCCATAGCTTTTACGCCTCCTTTCCAATTTTATTGGTATGATGACATCTGCACCGGCGGCTTCCCGAAACCTGAAGCTCCGGCTCCTGCTCGCGGCAGATATCCGTCGCGTATTTACATCTCGGGGCAAATTTGCAGCCCTTCGGCATTACTGAAAGATCCGGAACGCTTCCCGGAATTGACGGCAGTGAGCTCACTCCGCTTCCCAGCTTCGGCACGGATGCGATAAGGCCCTGTGTATACGGATGCTTGGGATCCGCAAAAAGCTCCTCCACGGAGGCCTCCTCCACGATCCTTCCCGCGTACATAACCACCACCCGGCTGCACATTTCAGCGACAACGCCAAGGTCATGAGTGATCATAAGGATTCCTGTGTTTTTCTTCTCCCTGATGTCCTCCATCAATTCAAGGATCTGGGCCTGGATCGTTACGTCCAGAGCCGTGGTCGGCTCATCCGCGATGAGAAGCTCCGGCTCGCAGGACATGGCCATAGCGATCATCACACGCTGGCACATACCGCCGGAAAGCTGGTGAGGATAGCTTCTCAGAGTCATTTCCGGCTCAGGGATACCTACGGATTTCAGTACGTCCACAGCCCTCTGGTGAGCCTGTTCCTTTGAAAAATCGTTATGAAGAAGGATGGCTTCCGTAAGCTGCTTTTCAATTTTCATACATGGATTCAGGGAATTCATAGGCTCCTGGAAGATCATGGCCACTTCACGGCCCCTGACCTTTCTCATTCCCTTTTTATCCTCTTTTAAAAGATCATGTCCGTTGAGGATCACTTCTCCGTTGGAAATTTTACTGTTTCTGGCCAGAAGGCGCATCACTGACAGAGAAGTTACCGACTTGCCGCATCCTGACTCTCCAACAAGTCCCAGGATCTCTCCTTTATTGATCGAGAAGGAAACATTATTTACGGCCGTAACCCATGTTTTATCTCTTTTAAACTCTGTGCGGAGATTTTTTACTTCCAATAATTTTTCTGACATGGCTTTTCCCTCCCTAGTTCATCTTCGGATCCAGAGTATCCCTCAAACCGTCTCCCAAAAGGTTGAAAGCGAGAACGGTAAGGAAAATCAGGATACCGGGAAACAGTACCATATGAGGCGCTGTGTTCAGGTAGTTACGTCCGGAGGAAAGCATGGCTCCCCAGTCAGGCTCCGTAACGTTTGCTCCGAATCCCAGAAAGCTCAGCGAGGAAGCCGCCAGGATCGCGGTACCGATACGCATGGTAAAGTTTACGATCATGGACTGGATAGTTCCCGGGAAAACATGGACAAACAGGATCCGGCTGTTCTTACATCCCAGAGAACGGGCCACCTCCACATAGAGCGACTGCTTTACAGAGATGGTTGCGCTTCGTATGATCCTGGCGAAGGACGGTACGGTAAATACGGCAACCGCGATCATAACGTTGATCATACCCGGTCCGATGATCGCGACAACGGCGATAGCAAGAAGGATATCAGGAAACGCGAAAAGCACATCGCAGCATCTCATGATCAGAGAATCAATGAATCCTCCGTAAAAGCCCGCGATCAGACCCAGAATAACCCCCCCAGCGGTACCTACGATGGTAGCGATCAGCGCGCAGGAAAGCGAAAGCCTTCCGCCTACCATCAGACGGCTGAATACGTCCTGTCCGAACTCGTCCGTTCCCCAGATATGCGTGGAGCTGGGCCCCTGAAGCAGACTTGTATAATCCGGCTGGTCCGGCGCGTAGGGAACTACGAAGGGAGCAATTACAGCCATTAAAATAATAAAGATAATAAAAACAAGTGAGATCACTGCTGTTTTACGTTTCAGAAATTTTTTTATAAATTCCTTCGTTTTACTCTTCGCCTTTGGAAGCTCTTCAGCAGCAGCAAATTTATTTTTGTCTGTATTCATATTTGTCTGTGCCATCTTCTCTCCTCCTAATCATAACGTACTTTCGGGTTGATCACGCCATAGAGTACATCCACAATCAGATTGATAAAAATATACTCTGCCGCGAAGAACAAAAGCAATGCCTGCACTACCTTATAATCACGGAAATTGATGGAGTCTACCAGAAGACGTCCAAGTCCCGGAATGGAGAATACGGTTTCCGCCATTACAGAACCGGAAAGAAGACCGCCGATCTGAAGACCTGCAACTGTGACAATCTCGATCAGAGAATTTTTAAAAGCATGGCGCATAACCACGAGAGATTCTGTAAGTCCCTTGGCTCTGGCTGTACGCACATAATCCTCCCTCATGGTCTCAAGCATGGAGGAACGGGTGAAACGCGCCAGGATCGCCATGATTCCCGCTCCCATAGTAAGCGAGGGAAGAATATAGCTCTGCCAGGAATCAAGCCCTCCTGTAGGCAGCCAGTTCAGAGCTACCGAAAATCCCTGGATCAATTCCAGACCCAGCCAGAAGCTTGGTACGGAAATACCGGAAATAGCGATGATCATACCTACATAGTCCAGGATCCTGCCATGGAATACGGCGGAAATGATGCCAAGAGCCACACCGATGATCGTAGCCCAGATCATGGCGGAAACAGTCAGCATGATCGTCGGCTTCATTCTGGGAGCGATGGTCTCCACAACAGATTTTCCGTTTCTGATGGAATTGCCAAGATCACCTGTGACAAGGCCCTTCATATACTGACCGTACTGCTTCAGCAGCGGCTGATCCAGTCCAAGCTGCTGTCTTACAACCTCAACCTCTTCTTTTGTGGAATCCTGACCCGCGATCAATTTGGCCGGATCGCCGGGGATCATATGTATGAACATAAATACCAGAAATGAAATTACCAGCAAAAGAGGAATAGCGCTGAGTAAACGCTTAATAAAATACCGACCCATTCTTTTACCTCCCTGTAAACATATCAGTTCAGCCCGCGCCATTCGTAAAACCGCACTGCGTGCTTACTGTGGCTGACGCCACTGTTTTACTCATAAACGGGCGCTCAGCTCATACAGATGTCCGCTCACAAAAACATGCAGGCATGTTTTATGCTTCCCGGCCTCTGTATGGCTGAACTGATACCTATAAACTGTAAAAACTGCCGTCCGCTCATCTGTGAATGGTTCACAGACGGCTGAACGGCAGTTATGATTCAGAACTTCATTGTCCTGTTGTGAATGCTGCGGCGCCTGTCGCCCCAGTTTTTATTCTGTTATTTTACTTCTCATCACTCCCGCGGGAATTACTGAGCAAGTACCGCGTTCGCAAAGTTAAACGCGCCGTCCGGAGCAACGTAAGCGCCGGAGAGATAAGACTTGGTAGAATACAGAAGCTGATCGTTTCCAAGGAACAGCCACGGGCACTCTTCCCACGCGATAGCCTGAGCCTGTCCGTAAATCTCCGCCTGCTCCGCTTCGTCCGCAGTAGCAAGACCCTCATCCAGGAGACTGTCAAATTCTGAATTATTAAAGTATGCTGTGTTGGCGCTGGTAGGCGGACACATAGTGCTGTAAAGCAGGGAACGGAGAGAACCGTCCATGGTGAAATCAGATGCGGACCAGTTTACATACCACATATTGATCTCAGCTTCCTCTTTGTCTACATAGATCTTATCGCTGACGGTAGCTGGCTCCATAGGAACAACCTCTACTTCAATGCCGATCTGCGCGAGCTGCTGTGAAACAAAGGTCATACCCTTGATTTCCTGAGTAGAATTGTCGCCCCACAGTGTAAGCTTGAATCCATCCTCATATCCTGCTTCCTTCATCAGCTCTTTTGCTTTTTCTACATCATAGGTATAAGCTTCCTGCTCCTGATATCCGTTGATGATGGACGGAACTACAGAAGTAGCGGGCTTGCCGTTTCCGGCATACATAACCTGGATATAAGCGTCCTTATCAATGGCGTAGTTCATAGCCTGACGAACCTTAACGTCGGAAAGCTCCGGAAGATCCATATTCAGAGTTACATATCTCATGATATTGGAATCCGCGGTCATAACGTTGATATCGTCGTTGCTCTTGATCGCTTCGATCTGGTCTGCGGGCATCGGATAAACCATATCTGCCTCGCCTGTCTGAAGCATCGCTGTACGGGAACCTGCCTCCGGCACTTCCTTGATCGTAACAGTGTCTACGGAAGCCTTTTCTCCCCAGTAATCCTCATTGCGTTCGAAAGAGGTGTGATCTCCCTCTTCCCATTCTGTACAGATGAAGGGGCCGGTTCCTACCGGATGGTTCATAACGTCGTTGCCGTACTCCTCAAGAGCGGCCGGGCTGATGATACAGAACTGAGTCATGCGGTTGATAAACGGAGACCATGCGTTCGCAAGCTTAAATACTACGGTATAGTCGTCCGGACATTCCACGCTCTCTACACGGGGAGTCTCAGTTCCGTCTTCTGCTGTAACTACAAAGTTTCTTCTCTGGCGGAGATTATTATCCGCGTCAAGAACACGGTCATAGTTTGCCTTAACAGCTTCCGCGTTAAAATCTGTTCCGTCATGGAATTTCACGCCTTCACGAAGGTGGAAGGTATATGTAAGAGAATCGTCGGAAACCTCCCAGGATTCCGCGAGCTGACCCTCAAGCTCCCTGTCCTCGTTGAAATATACAAGCATCTCATAGCATCCGCGTGTTGCGGAGATAGCGCTTGTATCCGGAATGTTGGCCGGATCCATGGAGCTTACGCTTCCCTCGATAGCGATCACCAGATCATTGTCCGGCGCTTTCGCCTCTGTGTTGGTAGCCTTCACTGCATAGCCGTCTTCTGCCTCTGCAGCAAACGCGGTTGTGCCCATAGACAGCGTCATTGCGCCTGCCAGAAGGGCTGCGAGAACTTTTTTGCGATTTTTCATAAATCTCTCTCCTTTTCCGTGTTTTATTTGTTTACTTGTTACAAATTCTTTTGAGATTAAGGGTACAAAAAAAGTATTTCTTATTTTTTGCATTTTTGCAGTGTATAGTTAGAAATTAATTAAATAACATGCCCCTTTGCATACTCATAAAAAACACTTAATCTGATTTTGTTGGAATAAGTATATCAATTTTCGCTATATATGTCAATCATTTTTTATTATTTTTTAGTACTTTTTATTGTTTTATCGTATTTTATCTTGTTTCTTATGTAAAATAAGACAGAATCTCACTTTGATCGTTTCATATCATGGCATTATGATATAAAAACAGCGCCGGTATGTACAGGATCCCTTCATCCTGCGTTTACCGGCGCTGTCATTTCTTAAACCTTAAATCGGTAGCCCACGCCCCAGATCGTCTCAATATACTGAGGCTTCGCTGTATTAAATTCTATTTTTTCTCTGATTTTCTTGATGTGGACGGTAACCGTAGCGATATCTCCAACAGATTCCATCGCCCAGATTTCCCGGAAAAGCTCGTCCTTGGTAAAAACACGGTTGGGATTTTCCGCAAGGAAGGTAAGAAGATCAAATTCTTTTGTGGTAAGAGTCTTTTCTTCTCCGTTCACCCACACTCTTCTCGCCGTCTTGTCAATCTTAATGCCTCTGATCTCAATGATGTCATTCTTCGCGGCGCTTGACCCTACAAGACGATTATATCTGTCCATATGTGCCTTCACCCGCGCCACAAGCTCGCTGGGACTGAAGGGCTTCGTCATGTAATCATCCGCCCCAAGACCCAGACCGCGGATCTTGTCGATATCGTCTTTTTTGGCGGACACCATGATGATCGGCGTATTTTTTTCCTGACGGATCTGCCTGCAGATATCAAACCCGTCTACCTCCGGAAGCATCAGATCCAGAATGATCAGGTCGTATTCTTCATTCATCGCCTTATGAAGCCCCGTATCTCCTCTGTTCGCGATCTCCACCTGGAATCCGGAGAGCTCCAGATAATCCTTTTCCAGATCCGCGATCGCTTCCTCATCCTCTATAATCAGTATTTTACTCATCACATTGGTACCTCCTGATATTTTCTCAAAACAAAATACATAATCGTGCCGATCCCCTCACGGCTGGTAGCCCATACCTTCCCGCCGTGATCCTCCAGGATCTTGCGGACAATAGAAAGGCCGATACCGCTGCCTCCTTTTGAGGAATTACGGGATACGTCGGTTCTGTAAAACCGGTCAAAAATATTTGGAAGATCCTTCGCCGCGATCCCCTTTCCGTTGTCTTCAATCTCTACCTGAATAAAATCCCCCACATCCTTCACACGGATCTGTATGACTCCTTTTGCTTTGTCCATGTATTTGATCGCGTTGCTGACAATATTGTAGATGACTCTCCGGATCTGTTCTCCATCGGCGATCACGAGGACGTCCTTGTCCACATAGTTGGCGTAATAAAGCTGGATCCCTCTTGTCTCCAGCTCAAGTCCCACTTCCTCCGCGCAGTCGGCAAAATAATCGTCCACATTTAATTTACTGAATACATATGGGATTCTGTTGGTATCAATTTTTGAATAGAAGGTAAGCTCATTGATCAGATGATCCATTTCATTCGTTTTATTATAAATAATCCTGACATAACGGTCCATCTTTTCAGGGGTATCCGCCACTCCGTCCATGATTCCCTCCACATAGCCCTTTACGGCGGTAATGGGGGTTTTCAGATCGTGAGAAATGTTGCTGATCAGTTCTTTATTTTCCTTGTCGAGAACCAGCTTTTCTTCTGCCGATTCCTTCAGACGCCTGCGCATTTCCTCAAAATCCCTGCACAGCTCTGAAAATTCATCATCCCCCTCCACTTCCAGCACAAAATCAAGATTGCCTTCTTTTATATTCTGGGTGGCTCTTCTTAATTTTAAAAGGGGAGCCGCAATGCTTCTGTAAATCCAGAGACCTACGGATACGCTGGTAAAAACCAGGATCACAAGAGCCGTCACAAAAAGATCCTTCGTCATGATCTGGAAGCTTACCTCCCCGGAAGAGGAATCCGCTATGGAAATGTCATATGTTTTACTCTCTTCAATCTGGGTTTTTTCAGAATTCCTTATCTGTGACTCCCGAAAGCCATATAAGGTGGCCGCCAGCAAAAGAAGCGGCATAAGAATCACCATCAGGAATCCTACCAAAATCCTGGTCCGCAGCTTCATGAAATATCCTCTTTTCTCATTCTGATAATCAAGGTTGGGATCATTGTTGTATCATAGGAAAATCAATACTTTCATACATTAACGCAACAAGTTGTTTCTAATGATACAAAAAAAACGCACAGACGGAATATATCGTCCGTCTATGCGTTTATTATAACATACCCTCAGATTCCTATGTCTAAATTTTCTATTAAATCATGAAAAATTCTTCGGAACCCTCTGATATTTTTCCAAATATTACAGATATTTTTTCAGTGTGTCTACTTTATCAAGATGCTCCCAGGGAAGATCCACATCTGTACGTCCGAAATGTCCGTAAGCAGCCGTCTGTTTGTAGATCGGCCTTCTCAGATCCAGCATACGGATGATTCCCGCCGGACGGAGATCAAAGTTTTCACGGATAATTTCCACAAGCCTTGTATCAGAAAGCTTTCCTGTTCCAAATGTTTCAACGTTGATAGATGTAGGCTGCGCGACGCCGATGGCATAGGAAAGCTGGATCTCACACTTGTCGGCAAGACCTGCCGCGACGATATTTTTCGCAACATAACGGGCCGCGTAGGCTGCGGAACGGTCTACCTTGGTGCAGTCCTTGCCGGAAAAAGCTCCGCCGCCGTGACGTCCGTATCCGCCGTAGCTGTCAACGATAATCTTTCTTCCGGTAAGCCCGCTGTCCCCGTGAGGTCCTCCGATCACAAAACGTCCTGTAGGATTGATAAAATATTTTGTATTTTCATCTACCATATCCGCGGGGATCACAGCATCCAGCACATATTTTTTGATATCCTCATGGATCTGCTCCTGGGTAACGTCGGGATCATGCTGGGTAGAGCATACCACCGCGTCAATACGGAAGGGCTTTCCCTCTTCATTATATTCCACTGTTACCTGCGTCTTTCCGTCCGGCCTTAAATATTTCAGAGTTCCGTTCTTGCGGACCTCTGTAAGCCGGCGGGCAAGCTTATGAGCCATATTGATGGCATAGGGCATATATTCCTCTGTCTCATTGGAAGCAAATCCGAACTGGATTCCCTGGTCTCCCGCTCCAATGGCGTCAATCTCGTCCTCGCCCATCTTCGCCTCCAGAGCCTTGTCCACTCCGAGAGCAATATCCGCTGACTGTTCGTCAATGGCAGTGATCACGCCGCAGGTATCTGCGTCGAAGCCGTACTTTCCGCGGGTATATCCGATCTCACGGACAGTATCTCTTACAATTTTCTGAATATCCGCGTATCCCTTTGAGGTAATCTCTCCCATTACCAGAACAAGACCCGTGGTGATGGATGTCTCGCAGGCAACCCGGCTCATAGGATCCTGCTCCATAAGAGCGTCAAGAACAGCGTCGGAAATAGCGTCGCAGATTTTATCCGGATGGCCTTCCGTAACAGATTCTGATGTAAATAAAATTTTCTCCATGTTCTTCTCCTTTTCTTTCTGTAATCCATTCATATGTAAAAAAACAGCCCGAATAATCGGACTGTCTGAATATCTCTTTCAATCAGTCCTCTTATTGTTCGATCACTCGCTCAGGTTGGCACCTTCCTCACCGGAGGGGTTGCCGTGGCTTCACAGATCCTTTGTATCTCCACCACTCTGAATAAAAGGCTGTTTCTATTAAATTACTGCAAAACATACAATATACTTATTTTGTATAATTGTCAAGCATATCTTTGATAAAACTTATCATCCCACACGAAGACGGAATTTCTGGATTTCCTTTTCACTGGAAACCTTTTCTATTTCCGCTCCCAGGCTTCTCAGCTTTTCTTCAAAATTCTCATATCCTCTCTGGATATAAACAATATCGTCCACTACCGTGACGCCCTCTGCCGCAAGTCCCGCGATCACAAGGGCTGCTCCCGCCCGGAGATCCGGTGCGCTGACTCTTGCGCCGGTAAGCTTTCTCACGCCGTCAATGATAGCGGAATTGCCTTCAACTTTAATATTCGCTCCCATTCTGGAAAGCTCGTCCGCATATTTGAAGCGGTTTTCAAAAATACTCTCAGTCACAATGCTTGTTCCCTCCGCGAGAGCAAGAGTTACCGCGATCTGAGGCTGCATATCTGTCGGATACCCGGGATAAGGAAGCGTTTTTACATGAGTTCTGTGAAGTCTCTTGCCTGCGCGCACCCGCACGGCATCGTCAAATTCCTCCACCTCACAGCCGATTTCTTCCAGCTTGGCGGTGGTTGCCTCCAGATGCTTGGGGATGACGTTTTTGACTGTTACGTCTCCGCCTGTGGCCGCGGCCGCGAACATAAAGGTTCCCGCCTCGATCTGATCCGGGATAATGGGATATTCTGTACGATGGAGCTTCTCCACGCCTTTGATGCGGATCACATCCGTACCGGCGCCTTTGATATTCGCTCCCATACTGTTCAGGAAATTGGCAACGTCTACTACATGAGGCTCTCTGGCCGCATTTTCAATAATTGTGCGTCCCGGAGCCAGAGACGCCGCCATCATAATATTAATGGTCGCTCCTACAGAAACCACATCAAGGAAAATATGGCTTCCATGGAGATTCTCAGCTTCCGCTACAATCGCTCCGTGAAGGATATTTACAGACGCTCCAAGGGCGCGGAAGCCTTTCAGATGCTGGTCTATAGGCCTGCTTCCGATATTGCATCCTCCCGGAAGAGGAACCTCCGCATGTTTATATTTGCCAAGCAGAGCTCCCAGAAGATAATAGGACGCACGTATCTTCTTAATATATTCATAGTCAACACTGATGTCTGTGATCGTAGATCCGTTGATCTTAACGGTTGATCTGTCAATTCGCTCAACCTGAGCGCCAATACCGGCAATCGCTTCCAATAATACATTGATGTCTCTTACGTCGGGCAGGTTCTCAATTAATATGGTCTCATCCGTCATAATGGATGCGGAAAGGATCGCAAGGGCCGCATTCTTCGCGCCGCCGATCTCAACCTCTCCAACCAACGGATTGCCTCCTTTAATTACATACTGTTCCATAAAGCACCTCTATAATTATTTTTACTCCGTAAGCCGAAGCGTACGCCAGAAATAATTTATTGCTGTAATGGCTTTCCCTATAAAATGTTCAATTCCGTATTATAGCACATTTTTCCCATTTGTAAATAAAAAATTTCTCTCCTGCTTCCGCTCCCTGTTTCCTGCTGCAGTTTTTATTCTTTCTCCCCTAGTGTTTCCAAAACTGCCTGCAGACTTGCTTCCAAATCTTTCCCTTCTTCATCAATTACAATATCCGCGTATTTTTCATACAATTTAGCTCTCTCTTCATATAAATCCCTTAACGATTGTCCTTCCTTCAAAAGAACGCCTCGTCCTTTGAGATTTCCCAGACGGCGCGATAAAGACTTCAAAGATAATTTCAGATAAATAACCGTTCCCGCAGATTTCAGATGCCTCATGGCCTCATCACAGTAAACCACGCTTCCTCCTGTTGCGATCACCGTATTTTCTGCGTCTATGGAAGCATTAACACGATTTTCAATTTTCTGAAATCCATGATATCCTTCCTGATCTATAATCTCATGAAGCTTTCTTTTTTCCTGTTTCTGAATCAGGATATCGGAATCCAGGAACTGATAGCCCAGCACCTTTGCAAGAATGACTCCAATCGTACTTTTTCCCGCTCCGGGCATTCCTATCAATATAAGATTATTCATATAGCCTCCAATAGTAACAGTTTTACTGCCGTTCTACCAAATTTTATCATAAAACGCCGGATTCTGCAATCCTTTTGGGTTTTAACGCTTTTTTCCGGGTTTTTTTACTTTTTTTACACTGTAGCCAAAGGTGCCTAATTTTTTTCCGGTACCCAGATATTCCCCATGAGAATATACGATAGGCCTGGCCCTGTTCAGATCAAACCGGTTATTTTCATCCATATAGGCTTCATCTGCATGAACGGCAGCCACCTCTCCAAGAAACATATGATGAGATCCAAGCTCCAGGATATCTGTCACGCGACATTCAATAGATACGGGCGCTTCTCTGATCATAGGCGCGTTCACGATATCCGCCTTCTCTCTGGTGAGGCCGGTTTCTTTAAATTTATCTATATCCTTTCCGGATTTTACGCCGCAGTAATCCACAGCAAACGCCAGCTCCTCCGTGGTAAGGTTTATTACAAATTCTTTTGTCTCCCGGATCATATGATAGGAATAGCGCTCAGGACGGATGGACACAGAAACCATGGGCGGATTGGTGCAGACAGTACCCGCCCAGGCCACTGTAATGATATTATCTTTTCCCTTTCCATCTGAACAGCTTACCATAACCACCGGCAGCGGATACAGCATATTTCCAGGTTTCCAGCTCTGTTTCGACATTTTCTCCTCCAATCATACTATAACTCCGCATACAAAAATCTATTTATGCATAATCGGAGGACATCATCTGAGCGGCTTCCATTAACGCGGGAATCAACTGTTTCTTTCTGGATACCACTCCCTTCAGGTTAAAGGAATCATCCCCCGGTTCCATCTGAAAGGCGCTTTCCGCCATTTCCCGGCTTCCCTCTCCATAAAACAGAAGCTCTGTGGACCGGCTCATAATACTGGTAAGCATGAAATACACCCTTGTCACTCCATGACGCCCACATTCGCTGACCATAAACGGCTGAAGCTTCTTCTTGATCACCTTCAGCTCCTCCTCATCCATGGAGCTGATCTGTCCTACGCCGAAGGTAATATCGCCCTCCGCGATAAATTTCTTATAATCCTGGTAAAAGATCTCCTCCGGAGATTTATCCTTGAGATTGCTTCCCGCCCTGAACATTTCCTTTGCAAATTCTTCAATGGAAATATCCGCGATCAGAGCAAGAGCGCCCGCGGCCATTTTATCCTGGAGCGTGCAGGTAGGAGAACGGAACATCAGCGTATCGGAAATGATCGCGGCGCAGAGAAGCCCTGCGATCTTCTGAGGAATTTCAAGCTTCTGCTCCCCGTAAATCTGATACATGATCGTTCCCGTACAGCCTACAGGCTCGTTTCTGAAGCTGATCGGCTGCATAGTCTGCAGAGATCCCAGCTTATGATGGTCAATGATCTCCAGAATATCTGCCTTGTCAATATTATCAACCGCCTGGCTCTCTTCATTGTGATCTACCAGAACCACCTTTTTTCTGTGCATATCCAGAAAATTCCGCCTGGATATCGTACCCACGCATTTTCCTCTCTGATTGATCACAGGAAAGGCACGGTGACGGTGCTTGATCATGATCTCCTGGATATCGTCCGTATAATCCTCTGTATGGAAGGTTACAAGATTATCCGTCTTCATAATATACTTCACCGGTATACTCTGGTTGATCAGTCTGGAAATCGTGAAGGTATCGTGAGGCGAGGAGATTACCACAATATTTTTTTTATGGGCAAGCTTCAGCACGTTCTCTGTAATCTTGATCCCCATTCCAACAATGATACAGCTTACATTCTGTTCAATGGCCTGAAGATGATCCTCCTCCCGGTTGCCGAGAATGACCATATCATTTTCTTTTACATATTCCTTCAGCATACCAGGATCCGCGGTTCCCACAAGCACCTTGCCTTCCGCAAAATATCCATGCTCGTTTCCTTCTACTACTTCTCCGCACAGTGTCTCCGCGATTCTCCTGTACTGGGTTTTCGCCCTGGACAGCAGGTAGCTGTCCGTGGTGTCCATGTAGGTTTTCGCTATATCTCCAATGGTGATCAGTCCCTCAAGATATCCTTCCTTATCTCTGATGGGAAGGGACACGATGCTGTTCTGCTGCATGATATCCCAGGCATTTTTTAAGGACATGCTTTTATCCGCGTCAGGACTTTCCCTGATATCCATATCCTTTACCTGGGTACCTATATTGCTGAGATATCCCGGAGGCTGAATCCCAAAACGGTTCAGGACGTACTCCGTCTCTTCATTGATCTGTCCCGCCCTTTTGGGAACATATTTTTTGTTCTGAAAGGTTCTGTTTCTAATATCACAGTAAGCAATAGCTGAACAAATAGAATCCGTGTCAGGATTTTTATGTCCGATAACGAAGATTTTTTCCTGTTTTTTCATTCCTTCCCCTTTCTCATACTGAGATGCCGCGGTTTGCTCCGCGGGCATGAATCGGATTTCTCTCCTTGTGATCCTGATATAAAGGATCAGTTTAATTTAATATTCGCAAAAAGAGAACCAAGAGAAGTGGTGGCTTCCTGACCTGCGTCCGGAGCCTCGTAAATTTCCTCCTCTTCAATCTCTTTCGCCATCAGATCGGATGCCTCTTTCATGCTGAGGCTAAGTTTTCCTTCTTTTACAGCAGTTACCTTTACCTTTACTTTATCGCCCACCGCAAGCACCTCTGACGGCTTTTTAATTCTTTTTTCACAGATCTGAGAGATATGGACCAGACCGGAAAGCCCGTTTCCAAGGTTTACAAAAGCGCCGTACGGCTGAAGGCTTTCCACTACTCCCTCCGTCACCAGACCAACCTGTACGTTGGAAACCATTCTTTTACGCTCTTCCTCCGCTTTCTCCCTCAGAAGCTCCCTTGCGGAAAGGATCAGCTTTTTGCTTTCTTTGTCCATATCGATCACCTGAACCTGAAGCGGTTTATTCAGATATGCTTCCGTATCCTCCACATAATTCAGGGCAAGCTTTGACGCGGGGATAAAGCCTCTGACACCCTCCACATAAGCGATCACGCCCGCATTGGTGATTCCCTTTACTACTACGTCGAGAGCTTCTCCTGTTTCCTTATATTCCTTCAGCTTGTCCCAGGCAAGTACGTCCGCGGCCTCCACTCTGGAAAGAAGGATATTGCCGTTTCCGTCGTCCTTTCTGATCACAGTGGCGGATACCTCGTCTCCCGGGTGTACTTCCTCCTTCAGACTGAATCCCGGCTCTCTGCTGTAATCTTCAGCCGGAATGACTCCTTCTGCATAGTATTTCAGGTCCAGAACTACTTCTTTTTCGTCCACACTGATCACAGTCCCTGTAAGGATATCCCCTTCTTCTATTTTTTTCATGGATTCCTCAAGCTCTTTTTCATAATCTCTCATTGATTCTGTCATAATATGCGGCTCCTTTTATCTTTTAAATATATTATCAATTTTATCACATTTTACCAGATTTCCATTTTACTGACAACTGATACAACTCTTATAATCACCGGGAATTTTATGAGAATTTTAAGAAAGCGGAAAGAAAAGATAAACGATGCCGCGCCCTGGGTAAACTGCAGCGAACCCCATAAAACGAGGAGTGCCCCGGCAGTGGTTTACCGGGGCAATTATTATGAAAAAATTTATGTGTAATGAAGAACATTACATCGTCATAGCATCGTTCTTTCGAACTACAGATATCATAGCAATATTTTATGAATATATTATGAACAAAAAATGAACTTTTCGTGCATTTGCACAATTTTATCCTTCTAATATCATTTTTTTTATAAAAATACAACATGATGCATCAAGACGAATTTTATGTTTTTTGTACACTTTTTATAACAATATATAACTATTAATTTTAATTAAGGATATTTTTCACAACATCCACAAGTTTACCAAGAATTCCCTTCACATCCTCCTTGGTGATTCCCAGGCTTTCCAGCTTATCATATACTTTTGTTATCTGGCTTCTGAGCTGTTCTTCATCAATATTCATATCCTGGAACTGATGATACAGCTTTATCAGCGTGCTCTTCTCAGAATCGGAAAGAGATACTCCCAGGCTGGAAGCCGCGGTATCGAGAGCGCTTGAAATCTGATCATCCGTAACATCCACCTGTCCCAGTGTATCCTTCGCCGCAACGATCAGCTCCACAACAGTATCCGGATCAGAGAGAAGCTCGTCTACTCCGCTCTCGGAAAGAATATCAACAGCCTGACTTACCGCGGCGTCTGCTGAATCTGAAGCGTATGCCGCAGCCGGCGCTGTACAGGAAAGAACTCCCGCGAGGATCAACGCACTTAATTTCTTTATTTTCATTTTCTTTTACCTCCTGAATAAATATAACAAAATCAATATTTCCTTAGGTACGTCCCACATTATAACATATAAAAAAAATAATACTGTAAAATTTTTGTGAACAGTGCTTTTTTTATGTCTGCAGTTTTTACCAGTTTTCTGTAATTCATAAAACTTTTGATATTCGTTCACTTTTTTTTCATAAGTTAAACATGAAACTCTCATAATTTTCGGATATACTAACATCATAAAAATAATACAGCCAACATTATTTTTATAATTTTCTTTTTCATATGTTGATTACCTGCAAGGGTAATCAACTCTCCTTCCTTTTAAATTTAATAAATAGAAAGTAAAAAGCATCCGACCAGCCACCGGATGCTTTTTATCTGTCTTTCATATGTTCCCGGATCATCAGCTCACGGAAAATCCTGATCTTTCCGTCCCTGACGAAATCCGTCAGCCAATATCCGCAAGAGCGTTCGCAAGTGCCGCGAACTGCTCCAATGCGAGAGCCTCCCCTCTTATATTCTGCGAAAAACCACATTCCGCTATTGCCTGCTCCACCTGCTCTTTTGAATACGAAAGCTCCGGAGAATTTTTCAGACTGTTTACAAGAGTTTTTCTCCTTTGATTAAAGGATGCTCTGATCAGGCGGAACATCAGCTTTTCATTTTTTACCTGCACCGGCGGCTCCTCATATTTTCTGAGGCAGATCACCGCGCTTCCCACCTTTGGTCTCGGCATAAAACAATTAGGCGGTACATTTGCTACTATCTCCGGCCTGGCGTAATACTGAACCGCCAGAGACAACGCGCCATAGTCTTTTGATCCGGGGCCGGTCTGCATACGGTCCGCCACTTCCTTCTGGACCATCACCGTAACAGATTCCACAGGGACATGACTTTCAAACAGTCCCATAATAATGGGCGTTGTAATGTAGTAGGGAAGATTCGCCACAACCTTGATCGGCCTTCCCTGATTCTTTTCCATGGCAAGCTTCTGAATATCTGTTTTCAGAATATCTCCATGGATCACCGTCACATTGTTCCACTCTTTCAAAGTATCCTCCAGAATCGGAATAAGGGCGTTGTCTATTTCCACAGCCGCCACCTGACCCGCCGCTTCGGCAAGATACTGCGTCATCGTGCCGATTCCCGGACCAATCTCCAGCACAAAATCATCTTTTGTGATTTCGGAGGCCTTTATGATCTTTTCCAGAACATGGGTATCGATCAAAAAATTTTGACCAAACCTTTTCTGGAAAACAAATCCATACTTCTGAAGAACTTCAATGGTATTTTTCGGATTTCCAAGATAAGGTCTGGTCATAATTTCTACTTCCTTTATTCTGTTCTAGTTAAAATCTCTTTCATAGAGAACCACATATCCGTCCGGATTCGTTCTCTTTTTAGATATATTGCGTTTCAGTTTACGGATGCCTCCCTTTGATTTCGCGATGGCGTTGTCGATGATTTCCTTAACGGCGCCCACATTCATAGGCTGGTCATCCTTCTGATTGGTGCTGATCAGATTATAAAGAGTCAGCATCGCCATCTGGTCGATAGTATATCCGTTTTCTCTTGTATATACCTTAGCGAAATTTACAAGCTCGTCATTGGTAAACACCGGTATGTTGATGAGAGAAGTAAACTTGGACGTAAATTTCGGGAATCTTGCCATAAGCTTTCTCATGCCGATCTTTTCATCCTCAAGAATGACGATCATTCCGTCTGTCCTGAATTCCATCGCTTTATTCAACTGGTTTACAGTCTCTTTTTTCAGCCGGTTAGCATTCTCGATCACAAGAAATCCTCCAGACATCTTATGAACGATCTCCGCGATATTCTTACCATTGATCTGATCCGCGAATACATAGGCAACCTTGGATGCTTCCAGATTCAGCTCTTTACATATTGCGGGGATCAGCGCTGAAATCAGTCTCGTCTTTCCTGTCTCACGGCCGCCCATAACAATAATATTGCCTGACTTTGACGTTTTATCCGACGCCGCCGTCTGTACGTCACAGAGAGCTGAAAGAATCTGTTCTCTTAAGCCCGGAACCTTGGCAAGATATGTAAACAGCTTCTTCTCATAATCCGTAAGCTCTTTCTTTCTCGGAATAATTTCTATGCCTTCCTTCTCCGGATTCAGAGAATCCACAAACCTTTCCAGTTTTTCCTCTTCTGAAAGATTTCTTTCCGGCCTTCTCACCGGAGCTGCTTTTCTGACAGGTTTTCTCTCCTGCTCTTCCTCCGCGAATACCGTCTTTCTGTTTTTTGCCGGTTTCTTTATTGCGGCTGTATTCTGAGCGGCATATTTTCTCTCGGGTTTTTCAAGAGGCCTGCGGCTGACCACGGGAAGCTCGTCCAGTTCGTCGTCTTCTTCATAGTCGTCGATATTCTCAAATTCGTCCTCCTCGAAATCATCTGAGAACTCTTCTTCCGCCTCGTCTTCTTCCTCATATTCCTCAGGAAACTCGTCCTCGTCGTCCTGCTCGTCGTCGTAAAATTCCTCTTCCTCCGAATTCTCTTCCTCGCTGAATTCATCTCCGTAGACTTCATCATCCTCATAGAATTCGTCCTCATCCTGACCGTCGCCGTAGAAAATATCATCAGAGCTGTCGGAATCCTCGTACTCTTCATCGAAGTCTCCCTGGGGATCGTCATAATATCCTTCCGGGTTTTTGTCAGCGGAATGTTCTTTTTCAGTTTTTTTAGAAGCAGGGCCGTTCAGGAACTCTTCCTCCGCGCTGCGAAGATCCTCCTCGGTCATATAGTCTTCGTCATTTTCTGGAATCTCTTCTTTTTCTTCAACAGAAGCTTTTTCCTGCGTATCGTCTCCATCCGGAATTTCAATTCCCTGAGCAGTAGCCGCGGCCAGAATCGTATCTTCCAGATTAAAATTAAAATCACTGTCTGATTTCAGAATTTCCTTCGCTGCTTTTGGAAGAACAATATCCGGAGCCTTTGGAATATCCTTATGAAGCGGATTTTCAATTCCAAGATTTTTCATAGATTCCGGTATTTCAAGCTCCGGAACCTTTACATTCATCTCTTTTTCTATTTCGGCAGCGACGTCTTCTTCTGGAATATCCTCAGTAACGTCCTCTTCCTGAATCTCATCCTGAATATTCTGATCTTCACCTGAAGCAGTTTCCTCGGGCTCCAGATATGGCACATCCTCAGCTTCGTCAGAGGAAGAAATATCCCTGATCATCTCTTCCGGAACTTCTTCCTTCTTCATCTCTTCCTCTTCTTTTGTAAGATCATCCTCTGATTCTTTCTTTCTGCCGTTAAAGATATCACGGATTCCCTTGGAAATTTTTTCCTGAAGACTTTCCGCGCTGTTTACGTCCCGCTCATCAATATGAACCGTCTCAATGACCGGCTCCTCATCCTCGTAGGAAACACTGTCCTTTTTATCCGCTTCTTCTTCCTGCCGTTCCTTTTTCTCTCCCGCTTCATCCACAGTCATGAGATTCGGAACAAACTGCTGCTCGTATTTCGCCTTTTCCTCACCTGTAAGCTTGCCCATTCTGTTCTTCAGATCCAGAGCTTTCATTACATATTTTCCGTCACTGAACCAGAGAACCATCTCATTGCAGAGATCCAGGCATTTCTCCGTATCCCCGTTCTGATAATACAGCTTCGCGAGCTCATAAGACCATCGCTCTGTAAATTCTCTCTCCTTGTAATCCTCCAGAATTTTGATCTGATCGGCAAGAGGATCCTGCTTTGCTTTGCTGATTTTATATTTCAGAATATACTGGGTGCTGTCGTTGGGAGCAACCTCAAGATATTCCTCATAAAATTCCGTGGCCTCGTCGATATCCTTCATTCTCAGAGATACTTCAATAAGCCTGTACAAAATATTTTTGCCAATAGGAGCTCTGTGATAAGCCAGAAGGAAAATTTCCTTACTGTCCTCATATCTCTTATTGGCAGCATAAAGTTCGCCTACAGTACATAAGTTATGGACGTTTTTTACCCGGCGCCAGTCAATACTGTCCACAACCTCCATCGCTTCCTTGTAGTCCTTTTTTTCTACAAGGCGGTTAATTTCTTCCATTCTGATCCGAAATTCCGCTTTATCCAATATCTTCACCAACTTTCCATAATTAAAACAAGTTTAACATATGCCATAGACCTTGTCAAAATACTTTATCATTTATTAAACAGGATTAAATACCTCTCCTTTTATAACCCGGAATACCTTGTTAATGTGAAACTGATGACTGACAAAATCGTCCAGCCCGGTACAGGTGATCAGCGTCTGTATGTCATGAATACTGTCCAGAAGATACGTCTGCCTGTTTCCATCCAGCTCCGAAAGCACATCATCCAAAAGAAGAACCGGGGTATCCTTTATTTTTTTCTTCACCAGATAGATCTCAGACAGCTTCAAAGAAAGAGCCGCGGTTCTCTGCTGGCCCTGAGAACCGTATTTTCTGATGTCGATCCCGTTTACAAGAAAACAGAGATCGTCTCTGTGGGGGCCTGAGGATGTCATTTTCATCCTCATATCCCTCTCCCTGTTCTTTGAAAGTATTTCCTCAAAAGAATCCGCCTGCGCGCTGGGTTCATAGATTACCTCAGGAATCTCCTCTCCGCCTGTAAGATTTTTGTGAATCTCACAGATTACGGAATTCAGCTCCTCCACAAACTCCTGTCTCTTTCTGATGATCTTTTTCCCATATTGAACCATCTGCATATCCCAGACTTCAAGAGTATCCTTAAGCCCAGGATTCAGATACATATCCTTCAAAAGCCTGTTTCTCTGATTCACGATATGATTATATCCCGCAAGATCCGTAAGATAGATCTGATCAAGCTGGCACAATTCCAGATCCAGAAATCTTCTTCTTTCAGCGGGACCGTTTTTTATGATATTCAGATCCTCCGGAGAAAAGAACACAAGATTTACAATACCGAATAATTCTCGCGCCTTGTGTATGGGAAGCCCGTTTACTGCAGCTCCCTTGGCCTTATTTTTCCTCAGATGCATATCGATCTTGTAGGACAGCTCATCTTTTCTGACCATCATCCGGATATGCGCGTCTTCTTCTCCGAAACGGATAATTTCCCTGTCCTTGCTCCCTCTGTGGGATTTCGTTGTTCCGCAGAGATACACAGATTCCAGGATATTGGTTTTTCCCTGGGCGTTATCTCCATAAAAAATATTTGTTCCCTGGTCAAGATTAAGTTCCAGGTCGCGATAATTTCTGAAATTTTTTAATTGTATAGATTCAATATACATATACTACCTGGTCACTTTTATTTCTTCATTTCCAAATGAAATGACATCTCCTTCATAAACCTTCCGGCCTCTTCTGAGATCCGTCTCTCCATTCACCTTGACCCGGCCCTCCTGAATAGCGTATTTGGCCTCCACGCCGTCATCCACTACTCCGGCAAGCTTCAAAGCCTGTCCAAGCTTGATAAATTCATCTCTGATGGTGATGTCCATTGTTTCTCCTTTCATGGCGCACTGGCTGCACCAATAATGGCAGATTTGGAAGTTTACTTCAAAACTTACCTCCCTTATCTTACCTGATTCTGGCTGATATTTACCGGAAGGATCAAATATGTGTAGCTCTCCTCGTCGTCTCTGATAAAACACGGCGCTTTCGGATTCATAAGATACATATGGATCGTTTCGTCGTCAATTACCTTCAAAGCGTCAATAAGGAATTTGGGATTAAATCCGATCACAATATCCTTTCCGTCTTTTACAATATCAATTTCTTCATTCATGGAACCCATGGAGGAATCGATCTTCAGCTCCATCCTGTCATCGGTGATCTCAATAACGATAGGCTTCTTTTCTCCTTCTCTGACAAGCAGCGTAGCTCTGTCGATACAGTCCAGGAATTCTTTTTTATTGATACTGAGCTTTGTATCATAGTCATTTGACAGCATCTGGTCTATCCTGAAATATTCCCCTTCGATAAGTCTGGAAACAACCATTGTTTGATTGAATTCAAAGAGAATATGATTTTTTGTGAAATAAATACTGACCTGTTCGTCCACCTCTCCTGATAAAATCTTGCTGATTTCATTCAGTGTCTTTCCTGGAACGACAATCTTTTTGTCAGAATATTCTCTTTTAAGAGGCATGCGTCTAATGGATATACGATGGCCGTCCAGAGACACTATTTTCAGACAATTATCCTTTATCTCAAAAAGTTCTCCTGTCATTAAACGGTTATTGTCATTCACAGCAATAGAAAACAGCGTCTGACGGATCATTTCTTTCAAAGTAAACTGAGAAATCGTCAGGGACTCGTCGCGTTCAATAACGGGAAGGTAAGCAAAATCCTCTCCTTCTTTTCCGGGAATCGTGAATTTTGCTTTTTCACAGGTGATCGTCGCTACATAATTGCTGTCCGTACTGATCGTAACATCATTTTCAGGAAGCCTTCTGATAATTTCATAAAAAATCTTTGCGTCAAGGGCGATCATTCCTTTTTCAGAAATCTGTCCTTCTACGATTGTTTCGATTCCAAGCTCCATATCGTTGGTGGTAAACTTGATCTGACTTGTTGTCGCGTCTATCAGAATACATTCCAAAATAGGCATGGTTGTTTTAGAAGGAACTGCTTTCAGCGAGATGTTGACGCTTTTTAATAAATTGGATTTGGAACAGATAATTTTCATGTTGTGTATAACTTCCTTTCTGTTTGAAAACCGCCTTTAAATATATAAATATAAAAGAAATCCGCCGTAGCCGCCTTAGGGGCTGTGAATATGTGAAAAAGTGCTCTGAAGCTTGAAAATTAAAGACTTTCAAACTGTATAAAGTAGTGTAAAACTATGGATTCAGTATGTGGATAAACCGATCAGCCCTGTGGATTAATTTTTTTCTTCAGGGTCTCAATGGAATTCTTCAGGTTATCGTTGGACTGAATTTCCTTTTCTATTTTTTCTATCCCGTGCATAACTGTGGTATGATCCCGGTCGCCAAGGTGCTTGCCGATGGTCTTAAGGGAGGTATCGATAATATCCCTGCACAGGTACATGGCAATCTGTCTGGGAGCAACGATTTTTGAGCTTCTTTTATTGCCGCAGAGATCGGCCACAGTAACGTGATAATGCTCGGCAACTACGGAAATAATATATTCAGGAGTGATGATCTTCTGCTGGTCAGGGGAAATAATATCTTTTAATGCCTGTTCCGCCAGTTCAAGAGTTACCTCCTTTTTTTCCAGCTTGGAGCTTGCCATTACCTTGTTGAAGGCGCCCTCCAGCTCACGGATATTGGATTTAATATTCGTGGCTATATATTTAATTACATCTTCATTAATATTATATCCTTCCTGCTCTTCCTTTTTGTGAAGGATCGCCATCCTGGTCTCATAATCCGGAAGCGTAATATCCGCGATCAGACCCCATTCAAATCTTGAACGGAAGCGCTCTTCCAGAATTTCCATATCCTTAGGAGGTTTATCCGAGGATATGATAATCTGCTTTTTGGCTCCGTGGAGACTGTTGAACGTATGGAAAAATTCCTCCTGAGTAGATTCCTTTCCTATAATAAACTGAATATCGTCTACAAGAAGTACGTCAATATTCCGATATTTTTCACGGAATTTAGACATTGCGGAATTATTTCCGTTTCGGATCGTTTCGATCAGCTCGTTTGTAAATTCCTCGCTGGTAACATAAAGAACCTTGCTGTTTTCATCATGCTCAATGATATAATGAGCGATAGAATGCATAAGGTGAGTCTTTCCCAGTCCCGCGCCTCCGTAAATAAAAAGAGGATTGTAGGTATCTCCGGGAGATTCCGCGACTGCAAGGGCCGCGGCCTGAGCGAACTTGTTGTTGCTTCCCACAATAAAGGAATCAAAAGTATATTTTGGATTCAGATGCGCCTCTTCGCACCGCTGGTCGCGGAGAGATACGGAGGAAGACGCATTATCATAAGAAGAATTTTCTTTTTTCGGAACGTCTTCCGGAAGTATAAATTTGATCTCACAGCTTTCCAGACCGGCTACTTCGCAGATTGTCACCTGGAGAGGAAGCTTATATTTTTTTGTGATGATATTAATTAAAACCATCTGTTCTGAAGGAACAAGGATTGTGACAACATTATCCCTTACTTCGTATACTTTCAAAGGCTTCAGCCATGTATTGAAAGCAACGTCAGCAACGTCGTATTCTACTTTTACGATCTGCAGAATTTCATCCCATTTTTCTATTACTTTGTCCATGTTTTGCTCTCCCGGTTCCTTACTTGTATCTATTTTTGAGTCTGAAAGACATAAATATCCTTTTATATATTATAATAAATCACGTTTTTTCGCAATGCCTAATTGAAGATTTCTGTTACCGCCGCAGTTCATGTTATCCACAGTTATCCACATGTGGATAATGTGGGAGATATGGATAAGCCCTCGTAAGTTTACATAACATAAGAAAAAGTGGAAAACTGCCCACGTGGATAGTGTAAAATCTTTTCCACAGTCAAAACATTGTAGAATAAAGGGGTTTTTAAACATAATGTGAAAAAATAAGTCGAAATTTGTGGACAAATTTTTAGGAAACTTATAAGTTATCCACAAGTTATCCACAAAATGTGGATAACATTACGTCAACTACTTTTATCCACATCATAGTGTTGATATTTATTTTGCTTTATTTTTCCATGGAAAATTGTGTTTTTTGCTTGACGAACCAGGTGTTTATGAATATAATTGAAATGATGTTCTATGAGAAAGTTCAATAACAATCGAAAATAGATAAAGGAGGTGCTTTACCTATGAAAATGACATTTCAGCCGAAAAAAAGATCAAGAGCGAAGGTTCACGGTTTCAGAGCCCGCATGAGCACAAAGGGCGGCCGTAAAGTATTAGCTGCAAGAAGATTAAAAGGAAGAAAGAAATTATCAGCATAAGACCGCAGTTATGTGGTCTTTTCTTCTATAATTTAATTTGTCTCATCAGGATCAGCGGGGCTTTGCTGAAGAAGTATTTTATATGGGAGCTTCAGAAAGGTAAGGCTGGCAGGATTCTGCAGGAGAATCAAGAAGGGGGATTCGATGAAATATTCAGAGTCCTTAAAGAAAAACAGAGATTTTCAACAGGTATACAGACATGGAACATCACTGTCAAATCGGTATCTGGTGATGTATGTACTGAAAAATCAGTACAATAGGAATCGTTTGGGAATATCAGTAAGTAAAAAAGTAGGGAATAGTGTGGTACGCCACAGAGTCACCAGATTGATCAGAGAGAGTTATCGGTTAAACGAAATAATATTTCATACAGGTTTGGATATTGTTGTGATCGCGAGGCCGTCAGCAAAGGACAGAAGCTATCGGGAGATAGAAAGCGCTCTTTTGCACCTTGCGGGAAAACACCATATAGCAGGTGAAGGAAATGAAAAGATTTCTGATTAAGATGATACGTCTCTATCAAAAATATTTGTCGCCGATGAAGAGAACGAAATGTCCTTATATTCCCACATGTTCTCAGTATGGTTTAGAGGCAATTCAAAAATATGGCGCTTTTAAGGGAGGATTGCTGGCCTTATGGAGGATTTTGAGATGCAATCCTTTTTCCCGCGGCGGATATGATCCGGTGCCATGATGCCAGAAGGAACGGCATTTAGGAGGAAATCCTCAAGAGGATACCATGATGCCGGAAGGAACGGCAATAATAAGGAAATTCTCAGGAGGATACTGTTATGCCAAAATGAATGGTAATAATAAGGAAATTCTCAAGAGGATACCGTTATGCCAAAAACAACGGCATTTAGGAGGAAATGAAAATTGGAAATGATATTAGCTACGAAGAGCAGTACGCCGATCATCGGTCAGATTTCCGTGGTAATGGGATGGATCATGAACGGCATTTACAAAGTACTGGACGGATTATTCGGAATCCAGAATCTGGGTCTTTGTATCATTATTTTTAGTATTCTGATCTATCTGTTTATGACGCCTCTGCAGATCAAGCAGCAGAAGTTCTCCAAGCTGACTTCTGTTATGTCTCCGGAGCTTCAGAAAATCCAGAAGAAGTATCAGGGCAAAAAGGATCAGGCGTCCATGCAGAAGATGCAGGAGGAAACGTCCGCTGTTTATCAGAAATACGGAGTTTCACCCACAGGAAGCTGCGTTCAGCTTCTTATCCAGCTTCCGATCCTGTGGTCCCTGTGGGATGTTATCCAGAATATTCCCGCATATGTAGGAAGCGTTAAGAATCTCTTCGACGGTCTGGCGACGCAGATCATCGGGGTAAGCGGTTATACCAATCTGATCCAGGATTTTATCACGGACAATAAGATGACGAGAGTCAGACTTATTATGGAGAATGATAAGGCTACGGCGGATTCCGTTGTCAGCTTTCTCTATGCCCTTTCTCCCGATCAGTGGGAAAAACTGGGAGATATGAGTAAATTTTCAGGATTTTCCGATCTGATCGATAAAACGGCAGGCAGTATTCAGAGTATGCAGACCTTCGGCGTTCTGAATATCGCGGAGCAGCCCTGGAACTATATTAAAACAGGATCTATTGTTCTCGTTATAGCGGCTATTATGATCCCTCTGCTTTCCTGGGCGACACAGATGCTGAACTTAAAGCTGATGCCCCAGGCGGCGGCTCAGAACACAGACGACAACGCCAATAATTCTATGGCGAATTCCATGAAGACCATGAATACGGTTATGCCGATCATGTCGGCGGTATTCTGCTTTACCTTCCCGGTAGGTCTTGGTATTTACTGGATTTCCAGCGCCGTTGTCAGAAGTATCCAGCAGCTTCTTATCAACCGTCATCTGAATAAGATCGATATTGACGAGCTGGTCAGCCAGAATATGAAAAAGATGGAGAAGAAGAGAGAAAAGGCAGGTCTTCCTCCTCAGAAAATTACAAATCAGGCTCATCAGAGTGTGAAGAACATAAACAGAATTGAAAAAGGAAACAGTGGTACCGACGAATCGGAACGCACGAAAAAGGTAGAGGAATCTTACCGCAGGGCGTCCGAGGCGAAACCGGGAAGCATCACGGCAAAGGCCAATATGGTAAGAGACTTTAACGAGAGGAATAAGAAGAAATAGGAAGGAACGGAGGGGTTCACCATGGATGAGTATATTCAGTTTTCGGCAAAAACGAAGAATGAAGCGATTACAAAAGCATGTATTGAGTTAGGTGTTTCCAGCGATCAGTTGGATATTCAGGTGATTACAGAGGGAAGCTCCGGTTTTTTTGGATTTGGAAGCAAACCGGCGATCATTAAGGTTCGCAAACTGAAGGAAGCATCCGAGGATGAAGAAATTGAGAAGATTGTTGACTCGGTAAAAATTGAATCCTTTAAAGAAGAAAAGAAGAAAGAGGCGCCGAAACCTGCCCAGAAAGCTTCTCAGAAACAGAATTCCAAAGCTGCTCCAAAGCAGGAGAAGCAGGAAAACGCAAAAGCGCAGAAAGAAGCAAAGGATACGAAAGCATCTAAGGAGAGGCAGCCGAAGCCGGTGAGAGAAAAGCCGGCCAAAGAAAAAGCACCGAAGGAATTCAAAGAAAGACCGGTAAAGGAAAAACAGGCAAAGCCCTCAAGGGAAATTGAAATTGTCACAGATCCGGAAGAGATCAAGGATATTGAAAACAGAGCATTTGTATTTCTGAGAGACGTTTTTGGTTCCATGGAGCTTGGGGAAGTGGAGATCACCTCAAAATATAATACAAAGGACGGCTGTCTGGAGGTAAATTTTGAGGGCGACGATATGGGAATCCTCATCGGAAAAAGAGGACAGACTCTGGATTCTCTGCAGTATCTGACAAGCCTCGTCGTTAATAAAGGAAAAGCTTCCTATATCCGCGTAAAGCTGGATACAGAGGATTACAGAAGACGTAGAAAAGAGACTCTTGAGAATCTTGCCAGGGGAATCGCCTATAAGGTAAAGAAAACAAGAAAACCGGTAGTTCTTGAGCCTATGAATCCTTATGAGAGAAGGATCATTCATTCCTCTCTGCAGGGAAACAAATTTGTGGAAACCATCAGCGAGGGTGAAGAACCTTATCGTCATGTGGTTGTAAAATTAAAGAAATATTAAACAGAACAGGTTTTCCGGTATCCTGTACACAGGGTACCGGAAGAGACATAAAAATGTTATTCTAGGTGAAAGCGTGAATAACGCGTGGTTGGCGTGTGCTTTTACCGGAATAACATTTTTTGTATCACAGGCAGAATTGTGAGAGCACGAAGCACAGAAAATTCGCCTGGTATTTTTTGACATCCTGATCAGGAAATACCTTGCTGCATTATATAGGATTGAGGAGTAGTTATGGGAACAACGATTGCCGCGATTTCTACGGCTATGAGCGCGTCCGGAATCGGAATTGTTCGTATGAGCGGTCCGGAGGCTATGGATATCATTTCCAGTATTTACCGATCGAAGAATGGAAAAAAGAAAATAAAAGAAGTGAAAAGCCACACCATTCATTATGGCTATATCTATAATGGAGACGAGATCGTGGACGAGGTTCTGGTGATGGTAATGAAGGCTCCGGGAACCTACACCGGAGAGGATACAGTAGAGATCGACTGTCACGGCGGAGTGTACGCTATGAAAAGGGTACTGGAGACAGTTCTAAAAAACGGAGCGCGGATCGCTGAGCCGGGAGAATTTACAAAGAGAGCCTTCCTGAGCGGAAGACTTGATCTTTCTCAGGCGGAGGCGGTGATGGATGTGATTCAGGCGAAAAGCTCCGCCGCCCTGAAAAGCTCTGTGGAACAGCTAAAGGGATCTGTTCTGAGGGCGGTAAAGGAGATCAGAAGCGTTTTGATCTATCATATCGCTTATATAGAATCCGCCCTGGATGACCCGGAGCATATCAGTCTGGAGGGATATCCGGAGGAATTGGATAAAGTAGTGGAAGAGGAGTACGAAAAAACAGAAAAGCTTCTGAAATCCGCTGATGATGGAAGAATGATCCAGGAAGGAATCAAAACAGTAATTCTTGGAAAGCCCAACGCGGGCAAATCCTCTCTTCTGAATTTCCTGGTGGGAGAGGACAGAGCTATCGTAACCGATATTGCGGGAACTACGAGAGATACTCTGGAAGAATACATCTCTCTTCACGGGATCAGCCTCCGCATCATTGATACGGCGGGAATCAGAGAGACGGAAGATGTCGTGGAAAAAATCGGAGTAGGAAAGGCGAAAAAAATGGCGGAGGGGGCGGATCTGCTTCTTTATGTGGTGGATTCCTCCACTCCGCTGGATGAAAACGACGGAGAGATCATGGAGCTGCTTTCCGGAAGAAAGAGTATCGTGATCTACAATAAAACAGATCTGGAAGCTGTGGCGGATATAGCGGAATTAAAGGAAAAAACAGGCAGCCCCGTTATTCCTGTATCTGTAGTGGAGGAAACGGGAATTGAGGAACTGGAGCATACTATCAGGGATATGTTTTTCCAGGGAGAGATTTCCTTTGATAATGAGGTTTATATCACGAACGCAAGACATAAAGCGGCCCTTGAGGAAGCCCTTGAAAGCCTGGATATGGTGAAGAACAGTATTCATGCCGGAATGAGCGAGGATTTCTTTTCCATAGATCTTATGAACGCCTATGAAAGTCTTGGAAAGATTATCGGAGAATCTGTGGGAGAGGATCTTGTAAATGAAATTTTTTCAAGGTTTTGTGTAGGGAAGTAAGAGTAACAAAGCTGCATTTATGTGGAAAACTGTGAACAGTAGTGGATAAGCTCCTTAACATAAGAGCTGTGATGTGGATATATCGCCGCGGATATGTTTTAATGGATAAAAAAGGAAAGCGGGTTCAGGAGGTAATTGGCAATGGATAAGAAGAGGCTGGAAAAAAGCTGCGACGTGGTGGTGGTAGGAGCCGGCCACGCAGGCTGTGAGGCGGCTCTGGCCGCCGCGCGGCTTGGTCTGGAGACGGTGATGTTTACGGTCAGCGTGGACAGCATCGCTCTGATGCCCTGTAATCCTAATATAGGGGGAAGCTCCAAGGGACATCTGGTAAGAGAGCTGGATGCCCTGGGAGGAGAAATGGGGAAAAATATAGATAAAACCTTTATTCAGTCAAAGATGCTGAATAAATCCAAGGGTCCTGCCGTTCATTCTCTGAGGGCTCAGGCGGACAAGCAGGCCTACAGTACGGAGATGAGAAAAACCCTGGAGAATCAGGAGAGACTGACGATCCGGGAGGGAGAAGTGACAAGACTGCTTGCGGAAAATGGAGAGATCAAAGGAGTGGAGCTGTATTCCGGGGCTGTTTACTGGTGCGGTGCGGTGATCCTCTGTACGGGAACCTATCTCAAGGCCCGCTGTATCTATGGGGATGTGAGCAACGCCACAGGTCCCAACGGCCTGAAGGCGGCGAATTATCTTACGGACTCCCTGAAAGAGCTTGGAATTGAGATTTTTCGATTTAAGACAGGTACTCCCGCGAGAATCGCGGGAAATACCATTGATTATTCTAAGATGGAGGAACAGTTCGGAGATGAGAGAGTCGTTCCGTTTTCCTTTTCCACGGATCCGGAGGATGTGCAGATTGAACAGAAATCCTGCTGGCTGACTTATACCAACGAAAAGACCCACGAGATCATCAGGAATAATCTTGACCGCTCGCCTCTCTATTCCGGCGTGATCGAGGGAACAGGGCCCAGATACTGCCCTTCTATCGAGGATAAGGTGGTGCGCTTCGCGGACAAAAGCCGTCATCAGGTATTTATCGAGCCGGAGGGCCTTTATACAAATGAAATGTATATCGGAGGGATGTCCAGCTCTCTGCCGGAGGATGTCCAGGACGCCATGTACCATTCCGTTCCGGGACTGGAAAACGCGAAGATCGTAAAAAACGCGTACGCCATCGAGTATGACTGTATCAATCCGAGGCAGCTTTATCCTACGCTGGAATTCAAAAAAATAAAAGGTCTGTTCAGCGCCGGACAGTTTAACGGCAGCTCCGGCTACGAGGAAGCGGCCGCTCAGGGCTTGATCGCGGGGATCAACGCCGCCATGAAGCTGAAGGGCCGGGAAATGATGATCCTGGACCGTTCAGAGGCATATATCGGCGTTCTCATAGACGATCTTGTGACAAAGGAAAACCACGAGCCTTACCGGATGATGACAAGCCGTGCGGAATATCGTCTCCTGCTGAGGCAGGACAACGCGGATCTCCGTCTCAGGAAGAAAGGATATGAGGCTGGACTGATCGATGAGGAAACCTACCAGGGAATCCTGAAAAAAGAAAAAGCTATTGAAGATGAAATAAAAAGAACAGAACATGCCTCTGTGGGAGGAACGCCGCAGGTGCAGAAGCTTCTGGAAGAAAAGGGAAGCACTCCTTTGAAATCAGGAACCACTGTGGCCGAGCTGATCCGCAGGCCTGAGCTAACTTATGAGGACTTGGCTCCTGTGGACGCGGGCCGTCCGGAGCTTCCCTGGGATGTAAAGCAGCAGGTGGAGATTCATCTGAAATATGAAGGCTACATTAAGAGGCAGATGAAGCAGGTGGAGCAGTTCAAAAAGCTTGAGGCAAAGAAGATCCCTGAGGCGCTTGATTATGAACAGGTTGGAAGTCTGCGCATTGAGGCCAGACAGAAGCTGGAAGCCTTCCGTCCGGTATCCATCGGGCAGGCGTCAAGAATCTCCGGCGTGTCTCCGGCGGATATTTCCGTCCTGCTGGTCTATCTTGAGCAGTATGGGAAGAAACACGGTTCCGGGAGGGATGAAACAAAATCCTGTGAACAGTAAAGGAAACAGAGTCAGGAATAGTATCATACATGGAGGAAATAGGGAAGAATGGAATATGATTTAAGTATACTGGAACAGGGGTGCGGCCAGTTGGGAATCGAGCTGGACGATACTCAGAAAAAACAGTTTACAGATTTTTATGAATTTCTCATAGAAAAGAATAAAGTTATGAATTTAACCGGGATCACGGAGTTTCAGGAGGTTCTGGTGAAGCATTTTCTGGACAGCCTCGCCTGTGTAAAGGCGGCGGATATGTCCAAAGTCAGCCGTGTCATAGATGTGGGAACAGGGGCGGGATTTCCCGGAATTCCTCTGAAGATCGCTTTTCCGCATCTGAACGCCTGCCTTTTGGATTCGCTGAAAAAGAGGGTGAATTTCCTGGAGGAAACCTTCCGGCTTTTGGATTTCAGCAATATTGCCGCAGTCCATGGGAGAGCGGAGGAATACGCAAAAAATAAGGAGTACAGAGAATCCTTCGATCTATGCGTGTCAAGGGCGGTATCCAATCTTGCCACATTGTCCGAGTACTGCCTGCCCTATGTAAAAAAGGGAGGCTGCTTTATTTCCTACAAATCAGGCACTGTGCAGGAGGAGGTAAAACAGGCGGAAAAGGCGGTGAAAATACTGGGCGGGAAAATAAAGGACATCCTGTATTTCT
Organism: Candidatus Blautia faecipullorum; assembly: GCA_019115125.1. GTDB lineage: Bacteria > Bacillota > Clostridia > Lachnospirales > Lachnospiraceae > Blautia_A > Blautia_A faecipullorum. The sequence goes on along the minus strand of DXEG01000060.1, from coordinate 118,608 downwards.
CCCTGCCGGGCTCTGAGATCCAGCGTTCTCTCGTAGTGATCGAAAAAACAGGGTCCTGCCCTTCCCGATATCCCAGAAAAGCGGGAACTCCCCTGAAGGAGCCCCTGTAAAGAGGGGGTAGAACTGTTACAAATCACCATATGTCAGATTTTTTATGCAGTGTTTCACAAAATCATCACAAATTTATCCTATTTTTATCACAACTTTTTCATAGAATATTCAAAGAGCGGATACAAAATATCCGCTCAAAAGGAAGATGTTTCCGGGTACCCCCTATCTCTGTTTCTCCCGGAAACATCTTCTGCTATAGAAAAGGAGGAGAATTTTGTGATTGAAGTAAACAATCTGGTCAAGCGTTATGGAGATCATACGGCAGTTGACCACCTTTCCTTTAAAATAGAGAAAGGAAAAATCTATGGTTTCCTGGGCCCCAACGGCGCGGGAAAGTCTACGACCATGAATATTATTACCGGCTATATCGCTTCCACAGAGGGAACCGTATCCATAGATGGACATGATATTCTTGAAGAGCCGGAAAAAGCGAAAAAATGTATCGGTTATCTTCCGGAACAGCCCCCTCTTTATTTCGATATGACTGTTCTGGAATATATGAAATTCGCGGCAGATCTGAAGAAAATTCCCAAAAACAAAAGAAACGAAATGATCGAAGAGGTCATGGATACTGTGAAAATTACAGATATGAAAAACCGTCTGATAAAAAATCTGTCGAAAGGCTATCGTCAGAGAGTGGGACTGGCTCAGGCCATTCTGGGATATCCGGATGTGATCATTCTGGATGAGCCTACGGTAGGGCTTGACCCGAAACAGATCATAGAGATCAGAGACCTGATAAAAAACCTCAAAAAAAAGCATACGGTGATTTTAAGCTCTCATATACTTTCCGAGGTAAGCGCAGTCTGTGATTATGTACTGATCATTTCCCACGGCAGGCTGGTTGCCAGCGACACGCCGGAAAATCTTGGAAAGCTGGCGGCAGGCTCCAATAACCTTTCTCTTATTGTAAAGGGCGAGAAGGCGCGGATCCGTCAGATTCTCGCTGAAATTCCCGGCGTAAATGATATTGCCGTGGACAGCGCGAAGAATCAGGAGGGATGGAGCGTGAAGCTCTCCACAGAAGAGAATGTAGATATCCGGGAGAATGTATTCTATAAAATGGCGGAGAACCGTTTCCCGATTCTGGAAATGCAGTCCAGGAAGGTATCTCTGGAAGAGATATTCCTTGAGCTGACAGGAGATGAGAACGAAGAGAATAAGGCTTCCTTTGAAGGAAAAGACGGGGAGAAGGAAACTGCTGGAGAAGAAAAAAGGAATGAAGCTCCCGCGGAAGAACAGGATACAGATACCGCATTTCAGAAAGAGGGGGGAGAACAATGACAGCCGTTTATAAACGAGAATTGAGAAGCTATCTGACATCCATGATCGGATACATTTTTATCTTTTTTATACTGCTGCTGACAGGAATTTATTTTTCCGCATACCAGCTAAGCGCCGCTTATCCTAAATTTGAATATACGTTAAGCGCTCTGACCTTTGTGTTCCTGATCAGCGTACCGATCCTTACCATGAGAGTACTTGCTGAGGAAAGAAAACAGAAAACAGACCAGCTTCTTCTTACGTCGCCTGTTTCTGTGGAAAAAATCGTAATGGGCAAATATCTGGCGCTGGTAACTGTTTTTGCGATTCCTATGGCGATCATCTGCCTGTATCCGCTTCTGATGACGAAATTCGGAACGGTCTCTCTGGGAATGGCTTACACCGCCATCCTTGGATTCTTTCTTCTGGGATGCGCCAATCTGGCGATCGGCGTGTTTATTTCATCTCTTACAGAGAGCCAGGTGATCGCGGCGGTGCTGACCTTTGTCCTGTTATTCGCCTTTTATATGATGAACGGTATTTCCTCCTTCTTTTCCGAGGGAGCGCTGTCTACCTGCATTACCTTCGGGCTTCTGATACTGGCGGCGTCGATCATCATATATACGATGATCAAGAATTTCCTGATTTCCGCCGTTGTCTGCGTGGCGGGAGAAGCGGTTCTGGCAGTTTTCTACCTGGTGAACTCAGAATTTTTCGCAGGCGGAATCCAGAAGGTTCTTCAGGTATTTAATATCAGCGGTCATTTTGACAACTTTGCCAACGGAATTTTTGATATAAACGGAATTTTGTATTTTATTTCTGTAATAGCTGTGTGCGTCTTCCTGACCATTCAGTCTATTGTAAAGAGACGCTGGAATTAGGAGGTTGGGAAAATGAAATTGACCGGGAAATTTAAGAACATAAAATCAGCAAAAAAAGAAAAGAAACGCGAGAAGAGAGGAATTAACAAGAAGGCTCTGAAAAACGGTTCCTACAGTGTGGCGATCAGCGTTGTTTTCGTAGTTATCGTGATCGTGATCAATATGATCGTGGGCACGCTGCCGACGAAATATACGGAAGTTGACGTCAGCGACCAGAAGCTTTTCAGCATCGGGGAGCAGACGAAGGATTTTCTCAGCGGGCTGGATAAGGACGTCACGATCTATCAGATCGCCCAAAGCGGCTCAGAGGACGAGGTGGTTTCGAAGCTGCTGGAAAAATACGAGGATGAGTCCGACCATATCAAAGTAGAGACAAAGGATCCTGTTGTAAACCCGAAATTCACTTCTGAGTATACCAGCGACGAGGTGTCCTCCAACAGTCTGATCGTAGTCTGCGGGGACAGAAGCAAGGTGGTGGACTATAATAATATTTATGAAAGCTCTGTTGACTATAATACCTACAGCTACACCACCAGCGGATTCGACGGGGAGGGACAGATCACAAGCGCCATTTCCTATGTTGCTTCCGAGAACCTTCCGGTGCTTTATACTCTGGACGGGCATGGAGAAAAAGAGCTGGATTCCACTCTTCAGGAGGATATTGAGAAGGCGAATATTGAGATCAAATCCCTCAATCTTCTTACGGAAGAAAGCGTTCCCGAGGATGCGGACTGCCTGATGATCAATTCTCCTTCTACGGATATTTCAGAGGATGAGAGAGACGCCATTATCGAATATCTGGAGAACGGCGGAAAGGCTATGATATTCTCTGATTATACGGAGGAATCCATGGACAATTTTGACGCCGTGCTGGAAAACTACGGCGTAGAAAGAGTAGAAGGAATCGTTCTTGAGGGTGATATGCAGCATTACGCTATGCAGATGCCTTATTATCTGGTTCCAACCGTAAACAGCGCGGAGCCTGTTTCTGATTTTGCCTCCCAGGGCTATTATGTACTCGCGCCCTACGCCCAGGGAATCCGTCAGCTTGAGAATGTGAGAGATACTCTTACCATCGAGAGTCTTCTGACTACATCGGACAGCGCTTACTCAAAGGTGAATGTAAATACCGACACTCTGGAAAAAACGGATGAGGATATTGAAGGGCCCTTTGATCTCGGAGTGAGCATCACGGAGCAGGTAGACGACGACAAAACAACACAGATTATTTATTATTCCACGGCAAATCTCATGGACAGTCAGATCAACCAGATGGTATCCGGCGGAAACGAGCAGATGATCACAGAATCTCTGAACTGGATGTGCAGCACTGACGAAGCTTCTGCGATCTCTATACCGTCTAAGAGCCTGGAGGTTTCTTATCTGACACTGACGGCTTACGATGTAAGCTTCTGGAAGATCTGCGTGCTTGGACTGATTCCGGGAGCGTTTCTGGTAGTTGGTTTTGGCGTATGGCTGAAAAGGAGAAAGGCATAATGAAGAAAAAGACTGTAAAACTGATCTCCTCCATAGCGGCGCTTGGCGTTCTTTCCGGCGCCTATGTGGGAGTGAGATCCTATGTATCCTCACAGGAAGAAAAGGAAGCGGCGGAAGCTGACGAGAGCGTACAGGCAGTAGATATAAATTCAGACGATGTGTCTGCCGTGGCTTTTCTTTCAGATGACGGCGAGGAAGTTATTCTGGAAAAAGAGGACGATTCCTGGACGAAAAAGGATGAGCCGGACTTTCCTCTGGATCAGGATACTGTTTCCGGCGCTGTCAGCGGAATTTCAGATCTGACGGCGGATCAGGAGCTTTCTGAGGCAGAGGATTTAAGCGAATATGACCTGGATGAACCGGATAATGAAATTACTCTTACCACAGAGGAAGGTGAGGAGACGGTTATCCAGATTGGAATGAAGAATGATTCCACAAGCCAGTACTATATCAGAAAATCAGATGATGAAAAAATTTATCTTGTGGCCGCGTCTTCGATAGATCCGTTTATGAATTCTGTTTATGATTTTGCTGAGGCAGATACCTTCCCTGCCGTAACCTCATCCACGATCACGGAAGTGAAGGTGGAAAAGGAGAACGGGTATGAGCTGAGCCAGGACAGCGCTACCCTGGGATGGAATGTCTCAGACGGACAGGAAACTGAAAAAGCGGATACCACAAAAGCAGGAACCGTCACCTCCGCCATCGGCGCCCTGATGTACGGAGACTTTGTGGATTATAACTGCACAGACGGCGCCAAATACGGCTTTGACGACCCATATGCGGTAATTACCGCAAAATATACAGAAGAAGAGGAAATAGAGGCGGATACGGACGATACAGAGGTATCTGAGGAGGAAGACGCGGCAGAGGAGACTTCCGAGGAAGCAGAGGCAGAAGCGGAAGAAGTTTCTGGGGAAGCAGAGACAGAAGCGGAAGAAGTTTCTGGAGAAGGAGAGACAGAAACGGAAGAAGTTTCTGGGGAAGCAGAGGCAGAAGCGGAAGAAGTTTCTGGAGAAGCAGAGGCAGAAGCGGAAGAAGTTTCTGGAGAAGGAAGCGGCGAAGAAGAGATGGGAAGTGAAGAAGCGTCAGAGGATGAAGATAACTCTGAGACAGAAGATGCTGCTTCGGATGAAGCGGAAAGCACAGAAGCTTCAGGGGATGAAGATGCTGCTTCAGAGGAAGAGGAACCCGAGACGGTCACAGTAGATAAAGAGCTGGTGATCTATGTGGGAGACGAGACAGAGGGCAGCCGTTATGTAAAGGTAAACGACAGCGCTCAGGTATACACCATAACAGAGGATTCTCTTGCCGATATTCTTGATAATACTGTGGAAGACTTCTATAATCTTACAGTAAGTTATCTTTCCGAAAATGATCTGGATCATGTAGAAATTAAGGCTCAGGACGGCGCTCACCAGATTCAGGTGATCAGAGAGACGGAGGAGGATGAAGACGGGGAGGAAACCACCACGTACTCCTATGAGCTGGATGGAAAAGAGATGGAGGAAACGGACTTTACCTCTTTCTATAATAAGCTCATTAATATGGCCGGTCAGGAAAGACTGACAGAAGCGTATGAACCGGAGGAGGATCCCGTCTATACATTTACTCTCACAGATATGGACGGCGGAAAGATGGTGGTTGAATATTATGAGTACGACGCCAATTTCTATGCCGCTGAGACAGACGGTAAAGTATATCTTGTAAACAAGATGAACGTCCGCGATCTGGAAGCCTCTTATCAGGAAATGATCGAAGCGGGAGAGGAATCGGAAACAGACTCCGGTACAGATGAGTCTGATATAAATGAATCGGAGAATGCAGTATCTGATACAGGGGAATCGGAGAAAGCAGGAGCTGATGCAAAGAAATCGGAGGATACAGGGTCTGATACAAAACAATCAGAGAATTCCAGTGAGGAGGAAGCTGACGGAAATTCTTCATCCGGAAATGAAGAGCAGTAAGACGGAGTAAATTAAAATGGGATGCTGTGATATCATGCAGCATCCCATTTTTGCAGCTATAATCCTGACAGGCGGCAGAAATGTTTAAAAGAAAAATCTTTTATATATTGTCGGCGTAATAAAATGCGGACGGAGAATGTGCAGCGCACATTCTCCGTCCAGTTAGTTTTAAAGAAAGATTCCTGTCTGCTCGAGGAAACGCTCGGGATCCTCCATGTGAGGAAAATGCTTGGTTCCCGAAAGAACAGCGGATTCTATAGATGGATTTACGCTCTGGTAATCCTCTATGATGGAATTTGCGTTTGCTTCCGCAGAGCCTTCAATAATAAAAATACTGTTGTCGATATTTTTCAGGCTGTGGACAATATCGATGTTCATATACCTGGAGGACTTGCTGGCGTAGACCGCCTTGGCCTGGCTTCCGCCTCTGTGAGAGGCTTCATAATAAGCGTCGATAAAGTTCTGATCCGGATGGAAGGGATCAAAAAGGATGTTTTCAATAAAGAAATTCTGAACCGCTTCTCTGGAAACCGCGATATGGTAAACCAGGGTTCCAAATACAGGTATCTCAAGGAAATATTTAAGCAGCTTCTCTTTTTTGCCGGGCATCTGCTTCAGGCTGCTGAGAGAAGGCGGGTTTACCAGCACAATTTTGTTGAACAGACTGCGTTCATTGCGGCAGGCCATTACCGCGAAGGAGCCGGAAAAACCGCTGGCGATCACGTCTGTTTTTTCTCCGATCACATTTCTGATAAAGTCGCAGATAATCTGCACATATACAAAATTCGTGTAGGTTATACCTGGTTTTTCGGAACGTCCGCAGCCAAGAAGATCGATGGTATAAACGGTGTGTTCAAGAGAAAGCGCGTCTTCTGTTTTGCTCCATTCATATCCTGAGCCGCCGGGGAGAAGATCATGAATAAGGAGGATCGGAGATCCCTTTCCTCTTTTTGTATAATAAATCTCTCCGAAACGCCATTTATAGTAGTTTCTCCGGTCTGTGTCCAGCATTTCCTTCAGAGATGCTGAGGCGGCGACGATTTTATTTATGATATGAATAATAAACGTTGCAACAGAAAATAATATAACGAAGGTGACCAATTTATTTTTATCTTTTTTCATTTCTGACCCCCTGTTCCAATGTTCGGTGATGACATGATGATAAGCTGAAAGACATTATGACCACTTTTAGACCGAAGCGTTTTTAGTAGCTGTTTACTTGTTTTTTGGCGTATACTAAGACAAAAAATCCTTCTGCGGGCAAGCCCTGAATCGGATTTCTGACCTTCCGGCTCTGGTCATGATATTTTATCAAAAATATAATATATTCCCACAAATTAAAAATATCACGTTTTCAGCGCTGACTTTATTATACGCTAAAATTATCTTTTTTACAATGCTATAACAGGGAAAGAAGTTGTTTGATTTCGTCTTTTTTCGTCGCCCAGCTTGTAGCAAATCTTACGATTGTATGTGTATTATCAGGCTTTTCCCAAAAGCTGAAAACGACATTTTTTTTCAGCTTTTCCATTTTTTCATCATCCAGAATTACAAAAATCTGGTTTGTAGGGGAGTCGTTATATAGTTGATAACCCTTTTCCTGAAAGCCTTTTTTCAGAATGGAAGCGGTTTCTATGGCTGCTTTTCCAATTTCCTGATAAAGCTGATCCGTAAATAAAGTATCAAACTGGATTCCCAGAAGCCGTCCCTTTGCCAGTAAAGCTCCGTGCTGCTTTACGGTGGTCATGAAGTGCGCGGGAGTATTCTGTTTTGTGAAGACGACGGCCTCTCCGCAGAGGGTGCCGGCCTTCGTACCGCCGATATAAAAGACGTCGCATAAACGGGCGATATCTGGTAAGGTAAGATCTTTTTCCGGGCAGGCAAGACCAGTGATCAGCCGCGCGCCGTCCATATAGAGAGGAATGTGGTATTCCCGGCATACCTGAGAAACCGATTCCAATTCTTCTTTTGAATAGAGCGTGCCGTATTCTGTAGGGTGAGAAATATAAACCATTCCCGGAAAAACCATGTGCTCATGATTGGCGTCGCCATAAAAATTTTCAAGATAAGAAGAGAGGGCGGAGGCGGTTATTTTTCCGTCCTTCTGGGGAAGCTCCAAAACCTTATGTCCTGTATATTCTATGGCTCCGGCTTCATGGACGCCGATATGTCCGGTAGAGGCAGAGAGTACGCCTTCATACTGTCTGAGCATACTGCAGATGACGATCTGGTTCGTTTGTGTACCGCCTGATAGAAAATAAATATCCGCGTCCGGACACTGGCAGGCAGAACGTATTTTATCTTTTGCGGAGGAACAATAAGGGTCCGCGCCGTAGCCGGATAAATGTTCCATGTTGGTATCAGTCAGACGCTGAAGAATTTTTTCATGGGCGCCCTCTGAATAATCGTTTTCAAAATATAACATCATTCACCTCTTATCTGCGGAGAGAGGAATTTCACCTGAAAAGCTTCCTTTTCCGCAGTTTTTATAACGTCAGCGTACACCGACGCCGGTAATAACCGGATGCTCTTATGGAGAGCAGGTGAATTTATTTTAGCATATAAAGAAGAGATTGCGCAATCATTGAAGTAAGGCATCATTGAAGTAAGAAATCTGTCCGGGATAAGCGGGGGTGAATATTCCCAAACATCCGGTAATCCCGGAAATAATCCTTGACATCGGCCTGTTTACAAATAGTTTAAGTAATCTGACTCCGGGATATCAAAAAAATATCAGATGAATTGATTTTTTATTTTGTGCTCTCATAATTATGCGAAATATTCTGGAATAATGAAGATCATGCGATTTATTTTCTTGTGATTTATTGTTTATAACTAATTTATCCGTTTATATATAAGTACAGTGTGATCTCTTACTTTTTATCCAGATATTATAAAATAAATATCGACTAAGAAGTGCATTATATTAAAATGATGAAAAAATATTTATAAAAACAGATTTTTTCTCCTGTAAAAGTAATCAATGGAATAGCTGAATAAAAAAATGACTTTTTTAAACTAATTATCAATTAAAAAATATAAAATTGGAAATAAGTTTGTATATTAAGCCGGTATATAAAAAGTGACAGATCAGACCGCGCCATTCGTAAAACCGCACTGTGTGCTTACTGTGGTTGACACCACTGTTTTACTCATAAACGTGCGCTCAGCTTATACAGATGTCCGCTCGCAAAAACATGCAGGCATGTTTTATGCTTCCCAATCACTGTATGGCTGAAATGTTACTCTAAAAAATAGAAAATTATTAATGGGTATTGACAAAATTATGTTTTGCATGTATTGTAAGTAGTAAGTAGTAAGTAGTAAGTAGTAAGTAGTAAAGGATTATTATGGAATTTTGGTTTAGAGAGCTCAGGATCAGAATTTTGTAAGAAGAGGGTAAAGCTTTTAGTGAAGCTGTATGCAAAAAATATATAAAATTCAGGAGGATAATAAGATGAAGGATTTGACTGTTACACAGGAGTATATGATTTGTGCTTTAAACGAAAAAGGAAAAATATCCGGTTTTAGTACAGAGAGAATTATTTGCTTTATTGCCGCCGGTTTACTGGAGATGAAGCTGGAAGAGTGTATTGAAATTGAGAATAAGAGAGTGAAAGTGACGGCAGAACTCCCGGAGAGGATAAAAGAATTAGAACCTCTGTATGATTTTGTAAATAAGCCGAGACCAGTAAAAATAGAGAAGATAGTAGAAGAGTATTCATACAATTTTACAGATAAAAATCTTGCGGAACTAATGAATTCAGTGGGCAGATCTCTTTCGGAAGTGGGCCTTGCGGATGAAAAGGAAGCAGGTTTTTTTGGTAAAAGAAAATGTTATATACCTACGACAGAAGCTATTCATTATGTGATTGATATGGTAAGGTCTGAGCTTTTAGAAGAAGGCGAGGTTACAGAGGATATCGCCGCCCTTGTTCTTCTGCTGGAAAAAGCGAAAATCATCAAAAAATATTTCTCTGATTATGAGAGAAAGGAAATGAAAAACAGAATGAAGGAGATTGTAAGTTCTGAGGATGGCCGGATGATAAAAGAAATGATAGATCATATAGAAAATATGATGGCTGTTATGACGGTACTTATGGTAATGTATAGTTAAAAATGACAGTTCGTAAGTTATCATAAATAAGTGTTTACATTTATTTATGATAACCTTAGAACTGTTACAACAGAGTTTAAGGTATTGTCAGTGTGCAATAGGAAAATTTTTATTGTACACTGATTCTGCATTGTAGATTTGTGATTCTGGTATTTATAAAAATATGAGGAATGACAAAAGAGCGTCCCGGTATTTAGAAAATTATTTTTCGATAAAGAAAAGGATGATTTAAGTGGCAAGACAAAGAAGTATGGAAGTGATCCAGAAATCAGAATATGTAACAATTGGTGAACTGGTGAGACTGACAGAGGTCAGGTACAGTACGCTGAAATTTTATACAGAGGAAGGTATGCTTCCATTTGAACAGGCTGAGGAGAATCTTACAAGAAGATACAGGCGGGAAGAGACGGAACGGAGGATATTAGAAATCAAACGTTTAAGAGAAGTAGGTAAATCTATCCCAGAGATAAAAGCAATTATGTGTCCGGAGCAGTGAAAGAGTGAGAATCTTTATGAGCGAAGTCACAAAGGCGAAATGAGAGAACTTTTGTGTTTTGGAGAGCACTTGAAGGAAGTGTATAGTGAGATGGATCATTGACTGAAGGCGATGCAGCAAGATTGTTAAAGAAAGGAGGAAACAACAATGCTTCAGGAATTTTTGAATCAAAAAACTGTATATCAGGGAACTTCTATGAAAGAGTTTGGGTTTATAAGAGATTTGTTGGATCACAATAAAATTCCTTATAAATACAAAACAACAGATCTTCAGCATAATTCTTATATGGGGCATTTGGGAGTGACCAGAAGTTTAGGAGGAAACTGGAACAGTAAAGAGACGCTTTTATATGAAATAATCGTAAATATGGATGATTATGAAAATGCTATGTATTTGATTACTAAGGAAAAGAAGTAAGTATTATTCATTTGTAAGTCTGCCTCTTTATTAGCGCACTATAAAAATAATCCCTCTCTGTTCGTGAGTTCAATAACAGAGAGGGATATTTATTATATTATAGATAGTGATCTAATTTGTTTTAAGGCGCAATATATAAACTTTCCTATAATACAAACATTCTACTGTGGATGCAGTCAGATATGCATGTGGAATTCTGATTGTCTGCTTCGGTTTGCATCTGGCGCGTAAAGTGTTCAATATAATATCAATTTAGCTGGTTTACAGCTAATCTATGTATTTTATGTACGAGCGTTACATGATGGTTGATCAGGGACACAAGTTTTCCCACAGTTACTGCAGATACGATAGTCCCAATACCTACGCCATTTAGTTTATGAAAAAATATAAAGGATAGAATAGAAGCAATGACGATTAAGGTAATATCAAATTCTACTTTGATTTTTCCAAAGTCCTTTTTTTTAGATTGTGAAATTGCCTTTACAATTCCTTCGCCTGGAACCATAATAACGTTTGGCGCAACTTCAATAGTAATACCAAACGCAAGAATAATGCACCCGATCATTAAGCTAAAAATTCTTGTGGGAAGAATTTCCGGTGAAAACCAGGAGAGAGCCCACATACCCACATCTACCAAAACGCTGAATAAAATATTTACAGGAATCTGCATAAATTGAATTGGTGAGAAGTCCTTCTTTAGTATTACAATTTGAAGTATAATATAAATCATATTCATAATAAATGTAGTCATTCCAAAACTGATATTATCAAACTGCAGACTCAATACATATGGAATACTTGAGATCTGTGATGTGCCCATAGCGCTTTTTGTGATAAAAGCAATTCCAAAGGAATTGATAGAAAGACCTAGAAGAAAAAAGAAATAGCGCTGCAATAATTTTTTATTCATATAATACCTCCGTTTGTTTAATTATTTTACATCGAAATGAATGATTGCACATAGAGATTGAAAAATTATGCTGAGATATTATTGTATCATATTTTAAAAAATGTTTCACGTGAAACATTCTGATGAGTCTACGACCTAATATGAAAACGAAATATTCTACAATCCAAAGCCATAGTAGAATTTCATCTTGTACAAGTGGAATTTAGTCTTTTATACGAAAGAACGCTTATCCATTGCCTTGACTGTTCTGCACCAAAATCCAGCTTTCCTTTTAAGAGCTGCTATTAGTGATTATGCTCCCGTTGACAGTTGAAACAGGTATTTTGGTATTAACTCCAAAAACAGGAGGATTTGACTGTCTAACAATGAATTTACTCTTACACATGCTTTATATTCATATATAAAATGCTTGACACAAGATTAATTATAATTATTTCAATTAATTTTATCTCAATATTTGATGTATGACCACCAACTGAAATTGCTGTAATCTAATATAATCTACATTTTTAAATAGCAAGTAAAATTGCAATTTGCATTGGAATTTACTTTTTTAATTCACTGATGAATCTACGATTAAAATACGAAAAAGTAAATTTCACACGAAACTTAAATTGTATTTTTAGAAAGTAGCCTAACCACTTATAACTCTCTATGTTTCCATTTATTAGTCAATAGAAAATATTATAGAATAGAACCATACAACCTAAAACAAGCTATTGCAGAATCAGATATAAACAGTGAATATATAGTGATTTTATGGCTTTCTATCTGTCGAAGGCAGCGTTGTGTTACATTTTCGAAAATGTTTCACGTGAAACATTGTAACTTGTCTTTGCTATGCTTCGATCAGTACTGATCGAACATACACCATGATTGAAGGGGAGATTTGAAGTCCACTTGCTATTTATATGATATAAGAAAATGAAATGGCTGTTTTTTTATAGTTACAAGTAGTTTCTGGTACTCATTGAACAATAGAAAAATCCCTTAAATCACTTGGTTTTTGCTGGTTTGCCATTGTTTTCAATCGATGTATATCGATTATATTTCTATTCAACCTCAACCACAGTAAGCACGCAGTGCGGTTCTACGAATGGTGCGGGCTGAACTGTTACTTTAATTTGCGTACCACGCGTACGCTGCTTCATCACTCAAGTGCTTTGCTGAGCACAAAATTTATTTCTTTTCAGCCTTGTGATATCAATTATGAAGATTTTACGTGCTTTTGTAAGGCAGACGATTAGGCGTACTGGACGTACGCCTTAATGAGAATAACGCTGCAAAGAACGAAAATATCATGTCATGGTTTGCGGCGTGTGTGTTCTCGGACAGAGAGTAGTGTACCGTGTTAAGTGATAGTTTGAAAGTTATCATAAATAAGTGTTTACATTTATTTATGATGAACTTAGAACTGTTACAGGTTATTTGAATGTAGTGTGATGAGAAAATATGATTCTATCTTAGTATTTGAAAGTATTTTGTATAAGGCTCTTTGCTATTTTTGGTCTTTTGGAAGTAGTTACATTATTGGATATCATCTTGTATTTTAAACTTTTCGTGTGCAAAATGCGTAAAACTGTATATCTACATCATGTACTCTGTATTGGCAGGGAATTAGAACCTGCCAATACAAAATGAGAATAGGGAAATGGCAGGGAAAATAAAATTCTGGTTAATTTTTTACTTGGAAATGCAATAATACTATTTTTTAATATGGGAGTTTGATTTTACAATCTAAACATAAAGAATTTAAGATTTTATGTGTTTTTACAAGGCAAACGATTGAGGCGTACTGGACGTACATCATATGTGAAATATGCCCAATAAAATAAAAATTTATTTCAGACAAATTTAATGTTTCACGTGAAACATTTTATGGAACAATATATATAAAAGTGATATAATGAATGTACCTAATCGGAAATTCCTTGAAAAGGAGGCAAAATCTTGGGAAGAATCATAGCAGTAGCAAACCAAAAGGGTGGTGTTGGTAAATCAACAACAGCAATTAATTTATCTGCCTGCCTTGCAGAAAAAGGAAAGAAAGTACTTGCGATAGATATGGATCCACAGGGGAATACAACCAGCGGTCTGGGAGTTGACAAGAATAACGTGGATCAAACATTATATGAATTATTATTAGGTGAGACTGGAGCAGAAGATACGATTTTAAAAGATGTAGTGGAAAATGTTGATCTCATTCCGTCAAATGTTAATTTGTCAGGGGCAGAGATTGAATTAATTGGAATAGAAGATAAAGAATATATCCTAAGAAAGATAACAGAGCAAATTCGTGAAAATTATGATTACATTATTATGGATTGCCCTCCGTCTTTAAACATGCTCACAATTAATGCGCTTACAGCGGCTACTTCTGTGCTTGTTCCAATTCAATGCGAATATTATGCATTGGAGGGACTTTCTCAGTTAATACATACAATAGATCTGGTGAAAGAACGACTGAATAAAGATCTTGTTATGGAAGGAGTCGTATTTACCATGTATGATGCCCGTACAAACTTATCTTTGCAGGTAGTGGAAAATGTAAAGGATAATCTTCAGCAGAATATATATAAAACTATTATTCCAAGAAATGTAAGGCTTGCTGAAGCTCCAAGCTACGGGCAGCCAATTAATATTTATGATCCGAGATCATCAGGAGCAGAAAGCTATAGGCTGTTGGCAGACGAAGTAATAAGCAGGGAGGATGAGTAATGGCGGCAAAAAAATCGGGACTGGGCAGAGGGTTGGATGCTCTTTTTCCGGAAAAATCCACACAGGTGAAGCGGCAAAACAGTAAAACAGAAAAAGATGATTTGTCTGCAGCATTAGAAAAAAATGCAAAGAATGATGGCGTGTTAATGGTAAAGCTTTCAAAGATAGAGCCAAATCGAGAACAGCCAAGAAAAAAGTTTGATGAAGATTCTTTGCTGGAATTATCTGAGTCCATTAAACAGTACGGAATATTACAGCCTCTCCTAGTGTCCGATAAAAAGGACTATTACGAAATTATAGCTGGGGAAAGACGCTGGAGAGCTGCAAAAATAGCGGGAATAAAAGAAATTCCTGTTATTATCAGAGAATTTAACAATCAGGAAACAGTGGAGATTTCATTAATAGAGAATATACAGAGAGAAGATTTGAATCCTGTTGAAGAGGCGCTGGCTTATAAGCGTCTTATCGAGGAATTTCACTTAAAACAGGATGAAATCGCGGACCGCGTTTCAAAGAGCAGAACGGCGGTGACGAACTCACTCCGTCTTTTGAAGCTGGATCCACGGGTTCAGAATATGGTGATTGAAGAGATGATCACGGCGGGCCATGCCAGAGCCATATTGGGGATTTCCGATCCAGATACACAGGAGATGGTAGCCGCTAGAGTTTTTGACCATAAGCTCAGTGTCAGAGAGACGGAGGAAATGGTCAGAAAAATTCTGAGTCCATCAAAGAAAAAAGAGAAGATCTCTAATCCTGCGGAAGACGCTGTCTATGAAACCCTGGAAGAAAAAATGAAAGGAATTACCGGAACAAGAGTATTTATCCGCAGAAAGAAGAACAATAAGGGTAAAATAGAGATAGAATATTATTCCAGAGATGATCTGGAAAGAATTATAGATTTATTTGAATCTATAAGATAAAAGGAGTATGATATATGAGCATGATTTTTGATAATATGGGAATCGACCCTGGAATTATCATCATTGTGTTGCTGATCATTGTTCTCATTTTAGTTGGCTCCGCAGTCAGTATCACTATGAGAATGAGCCGCCTGGAACGTAAATACAGGATGTTTATGAAGGGGAGCGATGCTCAGACACTGGAAAAAAGATTTGTCAGGAAGTTTGCGCAGATCGACCGCCTGTATGAGGCAAAAGAAGAGCATGAACACTCCATTAATTCTATTATTAAGAATTTCCGCATTATATTCAGTAAATATGGAGTGGAGAAATATGACGCTTTTGATGATGTGGGAGGAAAGCTGAGCTTCGCGCTGGCGCTGCTGGATAAAGAAAATACCGGTTTGATTTTAAACGCAGTACACAGCAGAGATAACTGTTTTCTTTATCTGAAGGAGATCGTAAAAGGAGAATCCTATGTGATGCTCAGTCAGGAAGAGGTGGAAGCGCTTCGCAAGGCTGTAAATTTTGGTCTTGAACTGGAGAATGAAAAAGAAGAGCCGAAAAGTAAAAAGGAAAGAAAAGATAGACCAGAAGAATAAATTTCAGGAGGAAGAAAATGTTAGATATTAAATTTGTCAGAGAAAATCCGGAGATTGTAAAGCAGAATATAAGAAATAAATTTCAGGATAATAAACTGGAGCTGGTAGATAAGGTTCTTGAGCTGGATAAGGAAAACCGCCAGATTAAGCAGGAGGTAGAGGCGCTCAGGGCTGAGAGAAATAAAATTTCCAAACAGATCGGCGCGCTGATGGGTCAGGGAAAACGTGAAGAGGCGGAAGAGGTTAAGAAACAGGTGGCAGCTTCCGGATCACGGATCGAGGAGCTTTCCGCCAGAGAAAAAGAGGTGGAGGAAGAGCTTCTGAAAAATATGATGGTCATTCCCAATATCATCGATCCTTCTGTGCCTATTGGAAAGGATGACAGTGAAAACGTTGAAGTAGAAAAATTCGGCGATCCGGTTGTTCCGGATTTTGAGGTTCCATATCACACAGATATCATGGAAAGCTTTGACGGCATTGATCTTGACAGCGCCAGAAGAGTAGCCGGAAACGGTTTTTATTATCTTATGGGAGATATTGCCCGGCTGCATTCGGCTGTAATTTCTTATGCCCGTGATTTTATGATCAACAGGGGCTTCACCTACTGTGTTCCTCCTTTTATGATCCGCAGCAATGTGGTGACGGGAGTTATGAGCTTCGCGGAAATGGACGCCATGATGTATAAAATAGAGGGCGAGGATCTGTATCTGATCGGTACAAGCGAACATTCCATGATCGGTAAATTCATCGATCAGATCATTCCGGAGGAAGAGCTTCCGAAGACGCTTACAAGCTATTCGCCGTGCTTCCGCAAGGAAAAAGGCGCTCATGGACTGGAGGAAAGAGGCGTTTACCGTATCCACCAGTTTGAAAAGCAGGAAATGATCGTTGTATGTAGACCGGAGGAGAGCCCCATGTGGTTCGATAAGCTGTGGCAGAATACCGTGGATCTTTTCCGTTCCCTGGATATTCCGGTAAGGACTCTTGAGTGCTGCTCCGGCGATCTTGCGGATCTGAAGGTAAAATCTGTGGATGTGGAGGCATGGTCTCCCAGACAGAAAAAGTATTTTGAGGTAGGAAGCTGTTCCAATCTTGGGGACGCCCAGGCCCGCAGACTGAAGATCCGGGTCAATGGCAAGGACGGCAAAAAATATCTGGCGCATACATTAAATAATACAGTTGTGGCGCCGCCGAGAATGTTGATCGCGTTTTTGGAGAATAACTTAAATGCGGACGGCTCTGTAAATATACCGGAAGCATTGCAGCCGTATATGGGCGGAATGAAGAAGATTGAGAAAAAGACCCGCAAATAGAAGAGTGTGGAGGTGTTGTCGTGCACAGTTATCTGAGGGCAGTTGGATTTTCAAAGCTGAAAAACAGAAGAGAGATTAAGGAGCTGATCCATGACGTAGTAAGAAACTATGATGAAAAGACAGCCGTGGAGGATCATCCGGACGGTGTTTTTGTGGAATTCTCCAAAAATTACGGATGCGACTGTGGAATTACGGTCTGCGGACAGTATGATGAAGAGAATCGTTTTCATGTGGATTATTATTTCCCGTTTTTCAGAGGAATGGGAGTCACTACGCAGGAACAGGTAACTGTGGAAAAGCACCTGGATAAGGAATCCTATGCAGGCGCCTGCGATGATCTGCGGATAGGGATCACATTGATTTTTTATCTGCAGAACGCGGCGGAATACCTGACGGAGCAGTATAAAGGGAATATGAATAACCAGCCGCTTACTCTGTCGGGCCTTGCCAGCGAGGGCAGGATCCTTTTTCCGGCCCAGAAGGATAAGGAGGCCGTCAGCGTAGATAAGGAGCTGACAAAAAACAGAAACTATCTGATCGCCGCGGCGCGAAACGGCGATGAGGAGGCAATGGAAAATCTCACCATGGAGGAAATGGATACCTACTCGATGATCTCCCACAGGATCGCCACGGAGGATATTTTTACCATCGTAGACTCCTATTTTATGCCTTATGGGATACAGTGCGACCAGTACAGCGTTATGGGAGAAATTCTGGATTTCCACTCTTTCCGGAACATTTCCACAGGGGAGGAGATTTTGCAGCTTACCATTGAGAGCAATAATATGCAGTTTGACGTCTGCATTAACAGAGAGGATCTGCTGGGCGAGCCGGCAGTGGGAAGACGGCTCCGGGCCGTGATCTGGCTGCAGGGACAGCTTCATTTCTAAGTAAATAATGAACAGTCGGCAGGGCATCTTGGTGAGATGCCCTGCTTTTTGTATTATATGAAAGTACCCTCTCTTTACAAGAGGCGTGTGTGTCCTTGTAAAGAGAGGGTACTCCAAATTGTTCTAAACTGTAATATACAAACTTTCCTATAATATAAACGCTCCTCTATGGATGCTATAGCTAACGCCTTTGAGCTTGGCGTGCATAATAGTTCTTGTCCTTAAACTTAAAAAACAGTAAAATTGTAATAAATCAGGAATCATGAAAAACACGCTTAATCTGAGAGATCTGAAGGATATCAATAAAAAGCAGGAGAAGGGTATGAGGAAAAGAAATAATCTTTTTGAGGAAATGGTGACAAACCTTACGATGAACTTTCTGAATACAGAGGAGGGCTTTCTTCCGGACAGCGGCGGGTGTCCTTTGCCGGGAAGGCTTGCCGTGCTGGCGGAGGGCTTTGCCGGACAGATGGATTTGAAGGAGGTTAATGAAAGACTGGAGGATGAAGGATATGAGACTTTATATGCCAGAAGTCTTTATGAAGCGGGATTGATCTTTGCCTTCAGCCATCATATTTCCTATGAGAGCTGGAAGGAGCTTTACCGGAGGTATATGGAAAAATACAGTGGTATTGTGGATCCTAAGAAGCAGGTGTTTCCGGGAGGGAAGATCACGCTGAGACAGTTGGAGGAGTATATAAAAAATAATTCCGCGGATCAGACTATGGAAACGGAGATGCTGACTCAATATATGGAGAAGGAGATCGTGGAGAGCCGGTCTGAGGAGGATTTCTTTCGTTTTATGGACGCCAATGTAGAAAATTTTTCTGCTGTAAGAGAAAAGGCCAGATATTATTTCTGTAAATATCTGGATCTGTATATCCGCAGCAAATGCGGACGTTATTACGAAAGCTGTGAAAATTCCGAGCGTATGCTCCGGCAGTATGGAAACGCGTTGGACAAGGACGAGAGAGGATATCTGGAAAGTCTCGCTCTGGAGGAGCTGAATTTTCTGAAGCCCCTTACGGCTTTGAAAAAGGACGCAAAAAAGACAAAAGGACGTATGAGTCTGGAGGAAAAGAAAAGTCTTCTGGAAAATACAGCTCTTACGCCAGGGGGGATTTTTGACGAGTTT
Source organism: Candidatus Blautia faecipullorum (assembly GCA_019115125.1). Lineage (GTDB taxonomy): Bacteria > Bacillota > Clostridia > Lachnospirales > Lachnospiraceae > Blautia_A > Blautia_A faecipullorum. The sequence goes on along the minus strand of DXEG01000060.1, from coordinate 99,389 downwards.
AATTATTTTTATTTCGGATACGTGTCCGCGGACTGGATGGAGCTGGTATTTGAAATATACGGTCCTGTAAGAGAATGGCCGGATAATCTGAAAATCCGCATTGCCCATGCTTTCGGCTATTGTTCTGCGAACCCGCATGAGGAGGAACGGAGGGACGCCCTGGAGAAGCTGGAGCAGCGGGAAAGGGAAGAGCTTGAAAAAGAAGAAAGGCTGAACCAGGAGTACGGAAGGGACGAAAAAAAGACTGCGAAATCATATCAGCGGGGCAGGTCGGGAGAGGATTTTTTCCGGGAATTTATTACCGGAAAACGGGACATTAACCGGGAAACTCTGATCGCGTTTCTGTTATTTGTCAAAATGAGGATCTCTCTGGACGACGACAACAAGATTACCCTGATGAGAATGAACAGGATACTTATAAACTGTGGATTTTCCCAGCTTAGTCCGGGCGTCGGCTTCGACCGTTTTGTGATGGATTTTTTGAAAAGCGGCGATCCGTTTTCCGTAATGGAGGAATATGTGGATAAGCAGGTGGGACGGGGAGAAAATTTTTATCTCTATAAGGTTTATAAGGACGCCTGCTGCCGTCAGGACGAGCTTGCGGAATATCTCAGGATCAAATAATAGCAAGCTGCTGTGAGGATGACGCAGATGGAAAAAAGACGATGTATTTTCTGTATGAAGGAAATGGACGCGGAGGAACAGAGGTGTCCCTTCTGTAAAAAAGCCCTTTGGGAGTATGAATGGGAGTCCAGGTGGCTGAAGCCTTATACAGTGCTGAAGGAACGGTACATGTTAGGAAGAGTGCTGGGAGAGGGCGCTTTCGCGGCGACATATCTGGCCTATGACCAGGAAGAAGATAGTCCGGCAGCGGTTAAGGCATATTTTGGAAAGGAACTTTCAGAGGAAGAGGCCATTTTAGAAAAGACAGGAGATATTCCGGGGGTGGTCAGAAAGACGGATTTCTTTCAGGAAAAGGGGAACTACTATCTGGTGCTTCAGTATCTGGAAGGAGGAAGTCTGAAGGAATATCTGAAAAAACATCATTCTGTTCCGGCGGAGACGGCAGCGCGGATGCTGCAGCCTGTGATGGAGGCTCTTGTTTTTCTTCACAGCAGAGGAATACTTCACGGGGACGTCAGTCCCGATAACCTGCTGTTTGACGGGAATGGTTCGCTGAAGCTGATCGATTTCGGCGCCGCGTTCCGAAAGGGCGGTCAAAGAACGGAAAAGGAGCTGAAGGAAGGCTATGCTCCCATGGAACAGTATCAGGAGCGGGAAAAAGCCGGACCATGGACGGATATCTATGCTCTCTGCGCCGTATGGTATGAAATGACGACGGGACATAAAGTGCCTCCGGCTCCTGAAAGAGCGGGCAAAGACAATCTGAAGGGTCCGGGGGCCTATGTAAGGGTTCCGGAAAAAATGGAGCAGATATTTATGAGGGGGCTGTCTGTAGATATTCAGGGAAGATATTTCAGCATGGAGAACCTGATGGCCCTTCTCGGTATATCCGGAAGCTGGGGAGAGCCGGAAAAAGAGAATATCCGCGAGATATGGGGAGATCTGTGGATAACTATTACCACTAGGGTGGAAAGGGAGGCGGCTTCAGATAAGAAGAAGGGACGCCTCCGGAGAGCGCTGAAGGCAGCGGCGGGAATCTTCGCGGGATTTGGAGCCGCCGCCGCTTTATTTGCAGGCGGGCTTTGGATCTACGGAGATATTTATCCGGAAAGGATTCTCGCTTATGAACTGAAAAAGGACAGGGAGGAAGCGGATAATCTTGAACGGAAGATAATCCGTACAAGGGACTCTGAGGAATTTGAGGAGGCTGTAGGCTTTCTGGAAAAAAACGCCTATAAATATGAGAAAAGCGAGTACTCCAGCACCTACCATTTTTCAGCGGAGGCGCTTGAGGGATGGGAATATCCCGGAACGGATGATAGCAATCTGCCTGTCAGGCCGGATACGGTAAAAAGAGCGATGGAGCTTTTTTCCGGAGAGAAAGGGAAAAAGGAGGACCGTTCTTTCAGCGGTTATGTGACGGTGTATGAGGATCAGGAAGAAAATCCGCTGAGCGTTCACTTAAGCTGGACGGATTTCTGTTATTACGGGAAGGACCGGATCTGGATTGAATCCGACTATGTAACGGGATTTACGGAAAGCGTAATGCTTCTGTCGCCGGACAGGGACAGGATATCTGATTTTTTCTTTGAAATGCTGCCTGTGATCTCGCCGGAATCCTTTCTTAAGGAGGAGGAAATCCAGGAGCTTCTTTCTGCGGCAGAAAAAACAGGAGAATATATTTCCATCAGCCTTAACGCCAGATGCCGGGTCAGCATCCGCCGGGACGATACAGGATACACCGCGGTTATATATGGGGATTAAGGAGAGCGCATGGGAGAGGAATGTTTAAAAAACGGGACTATGTTGAAAGACAGATACCGGCTGGAAAAGGTTCTCGGAGCAGGCGGGTTCGGGATCACGTATCTGGCACAGGACGCGGAACTGGCGCAAAGCGTGGTCATAAAGGAATATTATCCCCGAGATATAGCGGGAAGAGAAAGGGAAGGTCGGAGGATTGTATTTCCCAGAGAAAAAAATGACAGAAGATGTTTTCTGAAAGGAAAGCGGGATTTTCTTCTGGAGGCGAGAAGGCTGTCCCAGCTCTTTGATATTCCTGAGGTGGTGAAGGTGCTGGACTGGTTCGAAGAAAATGAAACAGCATATCTGGTTATGGAGTATGTGCGGGGGATCAGTCTGGACAGATATCTGCAGAGCCAGGACGTTCCGCTGTCCTTCGGAGAGGCCTGGAAGCTTATGGAGCCTTTGACAGAGGCCCTGGAAAGGGTACATAAAAAAGGGATCATCCACAGGGACTTAAATCCCGGCAACCTGATTCTTCAGGAAAATGGCCGGCTGAAGATTATTGATTTCGGAGCCGCGAGAAAGTATCTGCATACAGAGAAAACTATGACGGTTCTTATAAAAAAGGGCTATGCGCCGCCGGAGCAATATCTGCATAAGGGAAAGCAGGGGCCGTGGACGGACGTATATGGTTTCTGCGCCGCTTTTTATGAGATGATTACCGGAGTAAGGCCGGAGCCCTCTGTTGACCGTATGCGGAAGGACAGGCTGTATCTGCCCTCTGCTTATGGAGCGGAGATCCTGCCTGAGGAAGAAAAAATTTTGTGCCGGGGACTGGAGCTGGAACCGGAAAAAAGATTCCGCAGTATGAAGGCGCTGCGACAGGCTGTGGAGCCGCCGGAAGAGAGTCCGCGGAAAAAGAAAAGCTTTCTCCGGCTTCTTGGTATCAGCACGGCAGCGTTTTTCTGTATGATCAGCATAATTATTGCTTTTCCGGCGATGTCCCGTGAGAATCAGCAGAAAAAAATTTCTTCCTATGCGGGAAGCTACGGAAGACAGACGGAAAAATATGAAGCTTTTCTCGCGTTTATCAAGGAGAGAGCGGTTTCCGCAGAGGAAAAAGAGGAAGATCCTGTTTACGCCAGGGGAAAAAGCACGGTTTATACGCTGGAACCGGAAGACGCGCAGGAGTGGGGAGAACCATGCAACCAGCTCCGTTTTGATAAAAAAGGGAAGGATTTTCTGAAGTGGATGGAGAAAAAAGGATATTCCTTAGAAAAAACAGGCGAGAATGAAACGGCTGAAGCGGAAGTGTTTCAATATGGCGCGGTGATCACTGATTTTGCCATAAGTGAAATGTACGAGACCGGGGACGGAATCCGTCTGGTGATTAAGAAAGACAGTATAAACGGAGATTTGTTCAACATTGATTATCAGACCGAAGAAGAACGGATACAGGAAATAAAAGAAATGATGGCGGATACGGCGGAATTTCTGGCTCAGAATCCGGCGTTTGACAGGGAATCCGCTCTGAAAAAGGTTGATGAGCTTGAGAACAGGACGCAGGAAGACGGCTGGATGGACGGTTCGTATAATTATTGGATGGCAGTCCTGGAGGAGGAAGAGCTGCAAGTATGGGAGTTCGGGCCAAATAAGAGAATTCTTGGGTTTCCCTGGTATTACTGGCCGTAGCAAAAAGACTTGGAGAGAAGAAAATGAGACAGAACAGATGTATTTTCTGTATGAGTGAGACCGGAGGGCAGGACCAGATCTGCCCGGTATGCAAAAGAGGAATCTGGGAATATCAGTGGAAGGAAAGCTATCTGGAGCCATATACAAAGCTGCGTGAGAGGTATCTGGCAGGAGCGGCCCTGGAAGAGGACGGAGATAAGGTCCGTTACATGGGATATGATCTGGTTTTAGACCAGAAGGTACTGATATATGCCTATCCCTCCCAGATATGGGAGAGGACTAAGAAAAAAGAAGCATCTCTCCTGTTCGGAAGGTTCACGCAGGCTGGTATCACTGCGGTAAAAGATTATTTTTCTGAGAACGGCAGAGGATATATGATCACCTCTTATGCGGAGGGAATCCCATTGGAAAAATATTTAAAGACCCACGGAAGGATAGCTGAGAAAAGGGCGGGGGAAATGCTCCTGCCTGCCGCGCGGGCGGTGAATATGCTGCATGCTGCCGGCCTGGTCCACGGCAATATAAACCCGGCGCATCTTTTTGTCACAGAGGAGAACCGTCTCTGCCTGCTGGCGGACTGTATACACTGCGCGGAGGAGAAGAGCGGGGCTTACGCCGGGAATGAAGGAGAAACGAAAAAATATCAGGAAGCTCCCGGGGAAAAGACAGATAATTACGCGGCGCCGGAGCTGTTTGAGAATGAAGGAATCCTGGGGCCGTGGACAGACGTCTACGCCTTCGGTTCCGTCTGGTATGAGCTGATCACAGGACACAGGCCGGAAAGCGCGTCATCAGGAGGAAAAAGGGGCGGACTTAAAAAGCCGTCCAGGTACGCGGAGATCAGTCAGAGAACGGAGGAGGGGCTGATGCAGGCACTTGCCTCTGATCCCCAGACAAGATTCTTTTATCTGGGAAATTTTTTGGAAAGTATGGAACTGCCCTGGGAGGAGCTTGACAGGGAAGCGGGAGCTGTCCGGCATCATTGGGGAAACGCCTGGCTGGAAGCGGCGGAAAGAACCAAAGAGCGGAAAAACGGCCGTTGGATGAAGGGTTATGTATGGAAACGTCTGCTGGCCGCGGCCGCGTCACTTCTCTGCCTGGCAGGAGCCGGAGGGGTGGGAATTTATGCTTATATTCAGACGCACCAGCCGGAATATTTCCAGTGGAAGCTGGAGCAGGCCAGAAAAAAGACGGATATTACGCCGGCTCAGGGGATCTTTGAAAAGGATGACGAGATTTATGACGAGGTAAAAGACTTTATTTTGAAATATGGGGAAAGAGAGGGCGAAGCAGCCGAAAATCCTGAGGAAGAGAATGAGAGAAGAAATTTTTATTACGAGCTTGAGGAGACAGACGCGAAAAACTGTCCCGCCGCACATACCGCGGCAGAGAGCTTTTATCTGGACTACCGGACTGCGAAAATGGCAGTGCAGTATTATATGGATATAAAAGGAAAAATGGATCTTTCTGAAACAAGCTTTTACGGATCGGGATATATTGATAATAATGAGGACGCGGCGATCGCAGTATTCATGAATAAGGAGGAACGGTATAAGGTACGCCTATCCGGGGAGGAGGTTGATTTTCGCTATGATCTGCTGGACGGACGTCTTACGGGGATCTCCTTTCAGGGAACCCGGGAGAGATGCGCTTATTTTCTTGAAAAAATGACCTCTCTTTTTGCGCCGGAAACCTTTCTCGCAGGGGAAGAGGCGGAAGAGCTGATGGAGATGGTTCCAGAGGAGGGCGCTTATATTCATCTCAGGATAAGCGCAAAGCATGAAATCATTATTTCGCACAGAGACGATTATGAGGATGGAGACAAAGAGATTTATGAAGCGGAAATAAAACCGCAGGAATCTTCATTTCAGAGCTGGTACGGGGTGTATCTGGAACGTGTGGAGGATAAAACGGCGTATGCCGGAAATTATGACAGGGGCGGCAGCCGGTATCAGGAATTCGCGGATTATGTTAAAGAACATGCCGTTTCACAGGAAAAGGCCGGGACAGAGGGAAGTTCCCGCATCATAGACCAGAATGACGGAGAAGTTTATACTCTGAAGGAAGAGGATGTGCTGAAGTGGGGAGAACCCTGCAACGATTTCCGTTTCTCTATAAAATCCCAGGAGCTTGTGGACAGCCTCAAAAATAATGGCTATGAAATGACGAAGCTGTCTGAAAAAAGGGAGAATACCGTGGAGCTTCAGAAATACGGGGCGATTCTTACGAGATTTCATGTTCTGGAGCACTATCTGATGGAGGGAGATATTTGCCTGGCGGTGGTAAAGGATCTGGTCAATGAGGATGTAATACAGATGATGGTCTACAGGAAAGAGGGAAGCGGAGCGGAGCTGGAGGAAGCGGCGGCAGACGCGGCAATGCTGGCAGGAGAGTTTGAGCCTGAGGACAGAGAGAGGCTTGTATCGGATATTCGTGAATGGCAGCAGACTGCAGAGGAAGAAAACGATGTACAGATAATGAGCATCGGCAATGTGATATTTATGAATGAGGAATATAAAAATACAGGAACTGCGGTTCACATTGTCCCGATAAGAAGATTTGACGGCGCGTCCTATTACTGGCCGTAAAGCAGAGGGAATGTAAATACCGCCTTTCTTTTAATCTTTCTATTCAGTTTTCCGGCGAAGCCTGGAAAAATACAGGCCCGCTGTCTGATAGCTGGTTCGTATGCCGCTGGAATCCATGGAATATGGAAAGGTATGTTCTTTTTTTATCCCGATGCTTTGGGCTGTCTTAAGAATATCCGGGTCTGTTCCGAAGAAAAGGATCTCCCATCCTGCGTCCTGTTTTTTCTGCAGCAGACTGCGGACGGCAGGAAGGCTGTAATCCCTGCTGGCGTTTTCCGCTCCGTCAGTAATGATAAATACCAGAACTCTGGGGGTGGAACTTTCGCTGTATTGGGAAATGATCCGGTCCGCCTGCGTGAGTACCTTGCCTATCGCGTCGAACAGGGCGGTATTGCCTTCTGTAAAATATTCCTTGTCTGTAAGCTCTTCTACATTCTGAACCGGTGTGTGCAGATTAAGGATCTCAAGGCGGTCGCTGAACAGAACTGTAGTGATATATGCTTCTCCGGGCAGCTCTTTTTGCTTTTTCAGCATATGATTATAGCTTTCGATGGTGTCCGTCTCTTTTCCGTACATGGAACCGCTTTTGTCCAGAAGGCAGATCATTTCCGCAGTTTGTATTTTATTCATAGACATTCTCCTGCTTTTTAAATTTTTGGTCTGGCTTTATGTGTTTTATTATAATGGATGTTTCAGAAAATCTGTTTTTGAGCGCGGCGGTGAGATTTTGGAACAGAGGTGATGCGGAGTTTTTGCGTCTGTTTCTAAACTCATGGAAAAGCAAGGTGGGAAAAGTGAATAAGAAGAAAGAGAAAAAAATAAATATCTCTTGTTTTTTCGGGAGAGATATAGTAAAATTATCGCTGTGATAAATTTATTTTATATGTCTTCGTAGCTCAGCTGGATAGAGCACTCGCCTCCTAAGCGAGGGGTCGGAGGTTCAAATCCTCTCGGAGACGGCCGTTAAAGGCAGGAATTATTAGCAGAAATAGCTGAATAATTTCCTGCCTTTTTCATTTTCAGCAGGTAAAAAAGGTGTCAGATAAAGCTCTTTACTCAGCTAATACAGCAGCAAATTTTATGGCGTTCAGCTAATAAAAATGCTGTTCCAGGCTCTTTTTTCGTGCTTTTATGAAATTGTTTTTGTAATGAAAGTTGTTTACAAGTGATATAATAAATTCATCAAGTCAAAAAACGCAGGGAGGCAACAATGGAGGTATCTTATGCTTACGATTATATATGGAGATGCAGAAAACAGCATTTATAATACGAGTGTATATTTTAAAAATACTTATGAACCGGAATAGCTGGAATCAAAGCTGGCGAAAACGATGATCAAAGATGTGGATAATTCTGATGTTTTAAGCGGAGAGTGCATTAACAGCCCTGTTTTAGGACAGATTCTGCCGGAGAGGCTGTCCGGCGGTGTAAAAACGCTGTTGCTGATGCTGAATGAACCGGATAAGATTTTCAATGCATCTACCTGTGGAGATAACTGTGCAAAATGGATACTGGAAATAGGAAAGCTGAAAGATCTGACGATCAATCTCAGGCATATGATGAGCTTTGGCCGGGATACGGCATTTGAAATACAGGTAGAAAATGGAGGGGAGATCGTCCATTCCATGAGGGAACTGGTTCCAATCGCAAACCGATACTTAAATGAAATGGGGCAGGAGTAGCGCTTATGAAAGGTTCACATAGAATTATTGTGGAATCCTGAAAGAACGGATGGTCAATAATTAACAGAAACCCCAAAAGATCCCCTCAAAGTAAGGATGAAAACCATTACTTTGAGGGGGATAAATTTTTCTCTTATAATTTTTTTGGAAAAAAAAGCTGTCTGACAGTCTACGCTCCCGTGCTTCCAAAAGCGCCGCATCCCCGGCTTTTCCCAAATTCAAAAACAAAATCAGCGATGACGACCGGGGTAATAATTAGCTGGCCGATCCGGGTATTTTTCAGAATTTCCTGTTCCTGGTTGCTAATGTTGCTGATGATCGCGTGGATCTCGCCCCGGTAGCCGGAATCAATGGGAGGCAGTTCACAGGTGATGCCTTTTTCTGCCATGCTGGTCCGTGGGAATACATACCCTGCAAAGCCGTCCGGTATCTCAATCCCGAATCCCAGGGGAATCTTATAGATTTCTCCGGGACGGATGGTACAGTCAAATGGCATATATACGTCTGCTTCGGCGGCATCTGTTTCCGGATAGGTTTTCCACAGCTCATTTTTCCTTCCAGGCAGCGGTCTCTCTGGCAGAATGGCCCGGTAAGAGAAGGGCTGAATAAAGGGGCGCTGAGATCGTACATATTCTGCCAGATATTCAGCATGACGATCCGCATTTCATCCGTATTTCTCCTGCAGGTCCGCTGGCCGATCATGTGCTTTCATTGGTAAGGAGTTGCACTGATCAGCAGCACGTTCCTTAAGCCCTGAGGGGTCACATAGCCGGCAGTGTCATGGCTGAGACCGGACCGGCAGAGCGTATCGTAGCAATCCATATCCGATAAACAGCTTTGCAGATAGAGCTTCTGGATATCCGGCGGAGCGGTCAGCACCTCATAAGGCTTTGCGAAGGACGCGGCTCCGGAATAGTTGCTGTACTGTAGGGATGCGCTCATAAACTTCACTTCGTTTTGGTGACGGGTGATCTGAGAAAGGAATCTGCGGCTTGCTCCCACAATGGCGACCGTGATCAGGGTAAACTTCTGGACAGTGGGATGGGGGAGCTTTCCGATATTCCGGACGGTTTCGTTAGAGAAGGACTGCTCATAGAGCTTAACCAGGTCGTCCATGTTGTGGATCTGATGTCCCCTCTGCGTCAGCCCGGTGGCAAATACCATATTTTTCTCTGCTTCGCGCATGGCGGAGCAGAGAAAAATCTTTGTTTCAATCTGATCCATAGACGTTTTCCTCCTTAATCAGTGCGGCTTGGTTCATCTGGTTCATCAACTTCCGCCGGATGCCATTTGGGGCGTTACTGCAATGGGAGAATGCCATACGCGTCTGATTGCGGCAGCAATCAGTATGGGCGGCCATGTACGGGTTGGCCTGGAGGATACGACTGTAGATGCTTGTGGAAAATCGGTCAGCAATCCAGAGCAGGTGCGCTGGGTAGCAGAGCTTGCACGACTTATGGGAAGGGAACCGGCTTCCAGAAGCATCTACAAGGAAGCAATGGAGAAAGGATATGTTTCCACTCTGATCGAGGCCGGAGCAATCATGCTCCAGACCGGATGCACGCTTTGCGCAGGGACAAACTATGGTATCGTCAGCGACAACCAGGTCGTTTTGGGAACCAATAACAGGAACTTCCTGGGACGTATGGGAAGCGCCGGATCAGAAATCTATCTGTGTTCGCCGGCTGTAGCGGCTGTTAGCGCTATTTACGGGAAAATCACAGATCCCAGAAAATATCAGCACTGATCGGGCAGTCGCGGATCAGGCGTTAGAAATATTAAAAAAGATGCCAGGGAACGTAAATGGTTTGGAGTTGGTGAGGGCGGAGGGAGATTATCGCTCCCTCCGCGTTTAAAGATTTTTCAGTTATCCCATAATTACTTCTACATCGTACTCTTTATTAGTTCCATCTGTGGCGATGCAGGTGCTGTCTGTCTTTTCTCCGTTGACCGTTATGGAACGTATGCCCTTTTCCACATGATCCGGGTTTTTTACATGGATGTGATACATGCAGCCCCGGTATTTTCTGGTGACAGTGAAACCCTCCATCTCTGCCGGGATGCATGGATCAATCATAAGTCCGTCAAACTCCGGGCGGATGCCAAGGAGGTACTGAGATACATTGACAAAGGTCCATGCGGCGGTTCCGGTGAGCCAGCTGTTTTTCGCTTCGCCGTGCTTCGGGGCGTCCTTACCGGCGATCATCTGGGAATATACATAAGGCTCTGTCCGGTGGATCTCGCTGATGTCTTCTATGTAAGCAGGGCAGATCCTGCGGTAGATCTCGAATGCCCGGTTCCCCCGCCCGATCCTTGTCTCAGCAATGGATACCCAGGGGTTGTTGTGGCAGAATATCCCGGCGTTTTCTTTATATCCCGGCGGATAGGAGGAAATCTCTCCGAGATTTAAGTAGTACCTGGAATATGCCGGCTGCTGGAGCACGATGCCGTATTTTGTGTCCAGACGTTCTTTTACGGAATCCAGTGCTTTCTTCGCATGGCCCTCTTTGACTCCGATATCAGCCAGCACGCAGAAGCCCTGTGGCTCAATGTAGATCTTTCCTTCTTCACATTCGTCAGACCCAACCTTTTCTCCGAATGCGTCATAGGCGCGGATGAACCATTCTCCGTCCCAGCCTGCGTCAAGAACAGTATTATACATCTGGGAAACAGCCTCTTCGGCTCGCTCTGCTTCTGCCGCCTGTCCGGTCATACGACAGATCTGCGCATATTCTCGTCCGTATTTCACGAACATTCCGGCAATGAATACAGACTCCGCGACAGGGCCTTCAGACGGACCGAAGGTCTGGAAAGATTCTCCGGGTTCTTTGGAGAAGCAGTTTAAGTTCAGACAGTCGTTCCAGTCAGCGCGGCCAATGAGCGGAAGGCCGTGGGGACCTAAATGACTCAACGTATAGTCAAAGGAGCGTTTCAGATGCACCATAAGCGGCCGGGCGAGGGAGTGATCGTTGTTAAAGTCTACGATCTCATCCAGTATGGTCAGATCTCCGGTTTCCTTGATGTAAGCCGCAGTTCCTGCAATCAGCCAGAGGGGATCATCGTTGAAGCCGCTTCCAATGTCGGAGTTCCCTTTCTTTGTCAAAGGCTGGTATTGGTGGTAAGCGCTGCCGTCCTCAAACTGTGTTGCCGCGATATCGAGGATCCTCTGGCGGGCACGGTCAGGGATCAGATGCACGAAGCCTAAGAGATCCTGGCAGGAATCCCTAAAGCCCATACCGCGGCCTGTGCCTGACTCAAAATATGATGCAGATCGTGACATGTTGAAGGTCACCATACACTGATACTGATTCCAGATATTTACCATGCGGTTCAATTTCTCATCATTGCTTTCGAGAGCATAGATGGAGAGCAGATCGCTCCAATAATTCTTAAGCACCGCAAGTGCGGCATCCACCTGTTCATCTGTGGAGAGACGCGCCATGGCTGCGCGCGCCCGGTCTTTGTTAATGATATTCGGAGACTCCCATTTTTCATCTACAGGATTTTCACAGTATCCGAGGATGAAGATAAGGCTTTTGGATTCACCGGGCTGCAAGGAGATCCTGATATGGTGTGAGCCGATGACGGCTCCGCCGCTGGCGATGGAATTATGAGAAATACCTTCGAACACAGAGAAAGGATGTTCGATACTTCCATACACGCCGAGGAAATCGTCCCTGCTCGTATCGAAACCGTCAATCCTGGCGTTTACCGTGTAGTAAGCGTAATGATTGCGGCGCTCCCGGTATTCTGTTTTGTGGTAAATTTCAGAGCCGCATACCTCTACCTCTCCCAGACTCAGGTGTCTCTGGAAGTTCGTAGAGTCATCGACCGCATTCCAGAAGCAGAATTCCACATAAGAAGTAAGATCCAGTTCCTGCACAGTATCGGTGTCATTTGTCAGGACAAGATGGTTGACCTCGCAGCTCTCGTGAAGGGGGACGAAGGCGGTCAGATCCGCGCGGATGCCGTTTTTGGATGAAATGAATCTACTGTATCCCAGACCGTGCCGGCATTCATAAGAGTCCAGCTCTGTCTTCACCGGCTGCCATGCCGGAGCCCATACTGTGCCGTTGTGCCGGATGAAGTAATACCGTCCGTTCGTATCGGCAGGCACGTTATTATAACGGTAGCGGGTCAGCCGTAAGAGTTTGGCGTCTTTATAAAAGCTGTAGCCTCCGCAGGTGTTGGAGATGAGAGAGAAGAAATTCTCATTTCCGAGATAATTGATCCACGGCTGGGGCGTCGCCGGGGATGTGATGACATACTCTCTGTTCTGGTCGTTAAAGTATCCGAATTTCATAGATGGTTTCCTCCGTTTGATAAAGTTTTCTTTCTAAAATTACTGACTGTGTTCCCTTACAGGCCGTTTTGTGCCTGTGCTCTGTATCCGGAGGCAGAAGCTCTTCCTGCTGGATGAATTCCATATCTCCGATGACTCGTCGTTTGATAAGCGAGACCGCAGAGTTACTCCGGACGAGGGCAAGATCATAATGATGATCACAGTCCATGTAAAGGGAGAGACCGGCTTCTCCGTATGAGTCAAGATGCAGGTCAACACGGATGGTTCCCTCCATCTCCTGTTGGCGCAGACCAAGCACACCCACTCTTTCCCTGGAATTGTATTTTCAAAGGTATATTCCTGCGGCAGCTTCTTCCGCTTCTTTTTCATATGGCTCAAAGATCCTCTTGAAGATAAAGGACTGACAGTAGGCGATGAAAGCAAAGCCGAACAATACCATCAGAAGTTTCATTGGCTGTAAGAATACACAGAAGCAGACGACCGTGATATAGATTAGAACAAGTGCAAATGTATATTTCGTATTGCTCATCATCAGGCAGAATGCGTTTTTTAGCGTCTGCCGTGTCGTGTTTTCAAACCGGGCGATCAGGGGAAATGTATAAGTAAAGGTAAGAAGCCACGCAATCAGCGCCACAACGATTAATCCGGTAATGACGGAGGCTGGTATCGTACCCATGCCGGACCAGAACCCCAGATTGAATACAAGGGCAGCACCGATGAGAAAGAGGATGATAAATGCTTTTGTTCCCTCTTTTATGTTATGTTTGAATTCTCTGATATAAGTACGGACCAGATATCCATATTCACCGCGTGCCTCGCGAAGCGTTACGTTATATAAAGAAGCGAGCGCTGTGCCGATCGTGATTACGGGAAGACATGTGACGAGGAATACGAGGTTGAGCGCAATATAATTGCATAGTGTGTTGATAAAATCAAGTATAGGATTCGCGATTTTTGTTTTCATAATAATATTGAACCTCCTTACCAAAGATGCCTGCAGATCAGGCAATGCCGCGCTGTGTGCATATAAATAACGTATATGTACCCTTAATATATAAAGGAAAAAAAGAAATAACTACCGTAAAAAAACGAACTGATTTACATGAAAAAGTAGGGATTTAGATGCGGGTCATGAAAAAATCTAATTTGTCAATGAAATAAATATGAATTTTTCAGGTATTTTTTTGAAAACGCTGATGCTAGGATTAGACGTAGATAAAGCAGTTGAGATAGGAGGTAAGGGAGATGAAAAAAGGCAAGACTGCTGTGATGGGCGCGTCTGGGAAAAAGGCGAACGGTAAAAGCGGATTCAAGTATTTCCTTTGGATCCTGCCGTTTCTGATTCTGGCGTTTTTGTTTTCGTATTTTCCGCTGCATGGGTGGATCTACTCGTTCTTTGATTACAAACCGCCGAGAAGCCTTGCGGACTGCGAGTTCGTAGGTCTGCAATGGTTCCGGATGCTCTTCACTAACGAGACACAGGTGTCTCAGCTGATCCAGGTAATGAAGAACACATTCGCGATGAGCTTACTCGGTATTCTGACTTCAATACTGCCTCTCGGGTTTGCGATCTTCTTAAATGAGATCAAATGTAAGAAGTTCAAATCATTCGTACAGACATTTACTACACTGCCGAACTTCATAAGCTGGGTGCTCGTGTATTCAGTGGCATTCGCACTGTTCTCATCAACAGGTATGGTCAACAGCCTGCTTGAGAACGCGGGTATCATTACGGAACCGATCAAATTCCTGGACAGTGACGCGCATACCTGGCTGTGGATGCTTCTGTGGAATACCTGGAAAGGACTGGGATGGGGCGCGATTGTATATCTGGCGTCTATCGCGGGGATTGACCAGGAGCTTTATGAGGCGGCGAGCATTGATGGCGCGGGTCGCTTCCAACTGATGAGGCACATCACGCTGCCGGCGCTTCTGCCTACATTTTTTGTCATGCTGATGATGGCGGTGTCCAATTTCCTGAACAATGGACTGGATCAGTATTTTGTATTCCAGAATTCGTTCAATAAGGAGCATATACAGGTGCTTGACCTGTACGTCTATAACATTGGTATGACCGGCAGCAGCTACTCGCTGGCAACAGCGATCAGTATGCTCAAGAGCATCATAAGCGTTGCCCTTCTTACGGTATGTAACTTCGTATCAAAGAAGACACGCGGTGAGTCTATCATTTAACGGAGAGGAGAAAATGTCAGATGGGAAAAAAGAAAAAACGGACCGCCGGAACCGCCACATTCAATGTAATCAATTATGCGGTCTTCGGCATCTTTACACTGATCTGTATTTATCCTTTTTATTATATGGTGATCAACACCATCAGCGCCAATGATTTGAGTGCTGCGGGAGCAATCAACTTCCTCCCTAAAGGGATACACTTTGAGAATTACAAGGCGTTGTTTGAGCTGAAAGGTCTGGGATCAGCGGCGCTGGTGTCTGTCGGGAAGACAGTCATCGGAACAGGGCTTACGGTTCTCGTTACAGCGTTCCTGGGATTTATGTTCAGCCAGGAAAAGATGTGGAAGAGAAAGTTCTGGTACAGATTCATTGTTATCACAATGTATTTTAACGCAGGTCTTATCCCGATGTTTATCACGATGAAGAACCTGCACCTGACTAATACATTTTGGGTATATATCATCCCGACGATTATTCAGCCGTTTAACATTATCCTGGTGAAGACTTACGTTGAGTCCCTGCCGAAAGCGCTCCAGGAGGCGGCGGAGATCGACGGTGCGGGAATATTCAAGATTTTTTATAAGATCATTCTTCCCACATGTACTCCAATTCTGGCGACAGTAGCAATCTTTGCCGCGGTTAGCCAGTGGAATAATTATCAGGATACTTTGCTCTACATAACAGATCAGAAATTGTATTCTTTGCAGTATCTGCTGTATACTTATATTAATCAGGCAAGTTCACTTGCGGCGATGGTGCGCAACAGCGGCGCGGGAGCTGTGAGTGCGGCGGCACTGGCAACGCAGCAGACAGGTACATCGATCCAGATGACAGTATCAGTTGTAGTTGTGCTTCCGATTCTGTTTATTTACCCGATGTTCCAGAGGTTCTTTGTAAAAGGTATTATGATTGGATCGGTGAAAGGCTAATAACTCAGAAATATGACAGGGTATATATATGATGTACATCCGGAAAAGGAGAGAAATTATGAAAAAGAGGATTATCAGCATCATGCTGTGTACAGCAATGACAGCAACTCTGCTGGCAGGATGCGGCGGTGAAAGCAAGTCCGCGAATACAGGGTCAAAGGATGGGAATTATGAAGAGTTTATTACAGTAGATGTATTTGACCAGTTCGCGAACTACCAGGGAACCCAGAGCGGCTGGTTTGCAAAGGTCGTGAAGGACAAATTCAATATGGAACTTAACATTATCGCGCCCAATGTTGCCGGAGGCGGGGATACACTGTATCAGACGCGCTCCGCTGCGGGCGACCTGGGAGATCTTGTCCTTCTCAACACTTCAGACGGAGTATTGAAGGACGTTGTAGAGGCAGGGCTTGTTATGGACGCTGCAGATCTGATGGAAGGCAAGGATATTATTGAGAATTACGGCGACGCCATCGCGGTAACGAATGAAGGACTTCCGGAAGAGGGAATGTTCGCATTCCCCAACTCCGTATCATCTGATGCGGCTACAGAGCCAAGCGAGGGGCTTGACCCTACATTCGGACCGTATATCCGCTGGGATTATTATAAGACACTGGGATATCCGGAGATGAAGAACATGGACGATTTCCTGGATGTCCTTGAGGATATGCAGGAACTGGCAAGAAAGGAAGAGGGTACTGACGACATCTATGCCATCTCCCTGTTCAAAGACTGGGACGACAATATGATGAACAATGCGAAGCAGCTCTGCTGTATGTATGGGTATGACGAGTGTGGCTTCCTTCTCTTAAGCGCGGACGGCTCCGAGACACAGAGTATCATTGACGATGATTCTATTTACAAAGAAGTGCTTGAGTTCTTCTACGAGGCAAACCAGAGAGGACTTGTGGACCCGGATTCGACAACACAGAACTATGATACATGGTCAGCAAAATATACAAACGGTAAAGTACTTTACTGCCCGTGGCCGTGGGTAGGAAAGAATCTGTACAATACAGCAGAGCATAAGGCTGAGGGTAAGGGATTCATGTTTGCTCCGGTAGAAGATATGAAGATCTTCTCTTTCGGAAGCTGCCCGGAGGGTAATTCCACGCAGATCATTGCTATCGGAAGCAACGCAGAAGATCCGCAGAGAATGGCAGACTTCATAGACTGGCTGTATTCACCGGAGGGTATTCGCTTAAACGGACAGTCGAACGGCGCCGCAGGTATCGAGGGACTGACCTGGGAGATGAACGCGGACGGAAAACCGGAGTTGACAGACTTCGGGAAACAGGCTCTTCCGATGAATGATGCTGAAGTACCTGAAGAGTACGGCGGCGGAAACTGGAAAGACGGTGTATCCGCACTGAACTTCAAGACTGTTAACTTGGAAGATATTGATCCGGCAACAGGTGAGGCGTATGATTATCTGACATGGGAAACAACGATTGAGAACAACCAGACAGCTCTTGATCTGGACTGGGCGGAACATATGGGAGCTACATCTACCATGGAATACCTGGAGGCAAATGATATGCTGGCGGTTGCGCCGGGAAGCAGCTATACGGTTCCGGAAGCTGATTCTAATATAACAACAATCCGCGGACAGTGCAAGGCGACGGTGATTGATAACTCATGGAAGATGATCTTCGCGAAGGATCAGTCAGAGTTCGATAGCCTCCTTAAGACTATGCAGGATACCGCAAAAGGGCTTGGATATGATGACGTCCTTGCGGTAGACACACAGAATGCATCTGACTGGACAAAAGCAAGAGAAGAGTCTGCGGCGAATTATCCGGAGGGTAAAAATGTAGAGGATAATTCCGAAGAGACTGCGGAATAAAATAAGCTGTATCACAGAGATACCGAACAGAATAGATAAATGAACGTCCCCGGAGGGCTGTCTAAATAGTGATCCGCATAAAGACATGCCCTTCAGGGATATTTTAATGTTAAGAAGATGGAGGATGACGATATGTATGAGATATACAGCAGCAAGGCGGATAAGATCGTATATGGGGGCGACTACAATCCGGAACAGTGGCCGGAGGAGATATGGAAAGAGGATATGCGGCTTCTTAAAGAAGCGCACATAGATATCGTGACTCTGAATGTATTCAGCTGGGCATCTCTTCAGCCTTCGGAAGATATGTATGATTTCTCAAAGCTGGACAAGATCATGAACATGGTAAGAGACAACGGGCTCAAAGT
Organism: Candidatus Blautia faecipullorum; assembly: GCA_019115125.1. GTDB lineage: Bacteria > Bacillota > Clostridia > Lachnospirales > Lachnospiraceae > Blautia_A > Blautia_A faecipullorum. The sequence continues at coordinate 81,421 of DXEG01000060.1, read as the reverse complement.
CATCCTTGCCACCTCCACAGGAGCCCACCCGGCATGGATGGCGAGGAAATATCCGGATATCCTGCGTACGGAATTTAACGGGATGAAGAGGAAGTTCGGCGGACGTCACAATTCCTGCCCCAACAGTCCGACATACAGAAAATATTCTGTACGTCTCGCAAGGAAGATCGCGGAGCGGTACCAGGATTATGACAATATCATCGCATGGCACATTTCCAATGGGTATGGGGGAGAATGTTACTGTGAGAACTGCGAGCATGCTTTCCGCGAATGGCTGAAAGCGCATTATAGGGGAGCCAGTTCGTCACGCTCGGCGTCTGCTCCATAAGCAGGAAAGGCGCTCCGCCTTTGATCCCGCGCATCAGGTCATGATCCATAGCGATAGAAGCAGGAGAATCTTCATTGGCGGGATAATTATCCCATGACACCACATCCATATAGTTCGCCCACATCTGATAATCAAGTCCCTTATAGCTTCCCATCAGATTCGTCGTCACCGGAATATCCGGCGTCACAGACTTAACGGCGTCATATTCCATGCGGTAGCACTGAAGGATACTTTCGGAATTGAATCTCTTATAATCCAGAGTAATCCCCTGGAACTGAGTGCGGTCATACTCAAAATGCTCGCTCAAAAGATTCGGAAGTACAACGTCATCCCAGTCATAAAGCGTATGCCCCCAGAACGCTGTATCCCATACCCGGTTCAGCTCATCAATCGTCCCATATCTTTGCAACGTCCGGGAGTGATGCGGCTGTGGAGTTATCAGGCGGTGGCGCACGGCGCGGACGCGGTCATGTTCTTTCAGATGCGCCGTTCTGTAGGAGCGTGTGAGAAGCTCCACGGAGCGGTGATCGATCATGTGGGGACGAACCAGACCAGAGTGTACCGTGAAGTGCAGGCATTAGGAGAAGAGCTTGGGAAGATCGGTGGCGAGACACTGGGGGCTGTCACAGAAGCAAAGGCCGCACTTTATTTTGACTGGGACAACTGGTGGGCAGTCGAGTGCTCCGCGGGACCAACCCGCGAACTTAAGTACAGGGATGAGGTGCTCAATTATTACAGCGCCCTTCACAGCATGAACATCCCGGTGGATATCGTGGGAGCAGATGACAATCTGGAAAAATACAGCCTGCTCATTGCCCCGGTACTCTACATGACCAAGGCAGGATACGATGAGAAGATCCGGACATTCGTAAAGAACGGCGGTACATTTGTGACTACGTTCTTCAGCGGTATCGCGGATGAGCATGATCTGATTATCACGGGTGGCTACCCGGGAAGGCTGAAAGATATCCTGGGAATATGGGTAGAGGAAGAAGACGCCCTTCCGGCGGGAGAACAGAACAGCTTCACTTATAAGGGAAAGGTATATCCCGCGAAGATGATCTGTGACTTAAGCCATCCGCAGAGCGGGGATCTTACTGTATTGGGTACCTACGAGACGGACTTTTATGAGGGGATGCCGGTATTGACAAGAAATCAGTTTGGCAGGGGATGCGCCTATTATGTCGGAACCCGTTCGGATGCAGAGTTCTACAGGGATTTTCTCTCTGATGTATGTAAGGAGGCGCGGATAAAGCCTGTATTCCCGGCGCAGGAAGGACTTGAGGCGACCGTGCGCGCTAACGGGAACGGAAAATATCTCTTTCTGTTAAATCACAGAGCCTGTGAGATGACTGTGACCATGGAAACGGGCGCAAGAGACCTGATAAGCGGGGAGACGTATAAAGCAGGAGACATGGTTTGGCTAAAAGCGAAGGATGTAAGAATCCTGCATCTGGAGGCATGATTGAATGTTTTACTATCTTAAGATCAGCGGCGTGGAGACAGAACTGCCGGTGGCGGTGAGAGTGAAGCTCAGATAAAATTCAGAGGAATGTTCAGATTTAATCTGCTAATACCTGCGAAAGAGGAGTGACAGATATGGGAAAGATGATATTATTTACAGGGGACAGTATTACGGACTGATCGCGCGGCAGTGGATGAAGTACGCGGGATATTTGATCGGGGGAGAAGAAGATGAGATTTACGAAATATAATTCTATGGAGGATATTCTTGACTATCCTAAGATGGGCGAATACCTGAGGATCTTTTATTCCGAATACCTTCTGGAAATGTATCCGGAGGATATGCGCTCGCTTCCGGTCGCGAGGCTTGAACAGGTGGCGCATACTCCCTGGGGAGAACCGTTCTCCATCGTGGCGGATCAGCTCATGGATGCGGTGAATCTGGTGGCGGACATCTTTGAGAACCATGTGAGGCGCGCAGTCTCTCTGTGGGATACGGACGGCGGTGACTGGAATCTTGAGAAGGAAGCCAGAGGCGGCAAGAATCAGGTGTTCCTTATTGCTCCCTCAGAGAAGATGCTGCGGGAAGAAGCCGGAAAGGTACCGGACGGTTTCATTGCGGCGGATACCGGGAGTAAGCCGGCAGTTATCATCTGCCCGGGTGGCGGGTATGAATCCGTGTGTTTCAGTGGAGAGGGAACTCCGGTGATGCACTATATGGAGGCACAGGGGTACAGAGCGTTTATCCTGCGTTATCGGACGGGAACGGACGGGACTTATCCAGCGCCGCAGGAGGATCTCTCCCTGGCGGTCAGATATGCCCGTGAACATGCGGACGAATATGGTATTGATCCGCATAATATCATGACAATGGGATTCTCGGCGGGAGGACATCTGTGCGCGTCCCAGGCGGGGCTGACGCTGCCGGATTATCAGGGTACGCTTCAGAATAGAGTGTTTACGCCGAAGCTGTCACACCCGGATAAGGTGTGCCTCTGCTATCCGGTTATCAGCTTCATCCATGAACCCCATGAGGGAAGCGCGGCAGCGCTGACCGGAGGAGACAATATGCTACGGGAACAGTTGTCGGTGGAAAATCTTATTACGGCGGATTATCCGTCCACATTCGTGTGGACCTGCGCAGACGATGACTGTGTGCCGCCGTCCAATGCCGTGCGCATGGCAAAAGCTCTGGAAGCAGTGGGAGTGCGCCATGAGCTCCATGCCTATGGATCAGGCGGACACGGGTGCGCCCTCGCGTTTTCAAAAGAGGCATGCGGCTGGAGCCAGGCGATGATTAAGTTTTTCCGTTAGCAGGGAAATCAAATTAGAATTGATATGCTTCTATTGTGATGTGCTTGAAAACAGGTGGAACAAAAATGCAAAGAAAGGAACGTAAAGATCATGGGTTCTTTATTACTGGCCGTAATTTATCTGGCCTTTGTAAGTTTGGGACTTCCGGATTCCTTACTGGGGTCCGCATGGCCCGTTATGCAAACAGCGATGGAGGTTCCGTCCTCTTATGCAGGATATGTGTCTATGACAATCGCATTTATGACGATTATATCATCTTTAATGAGTCCCAGGCTCATGCAGAAGTTTGCAACCAAATGGATTGTAGTGGTTTCTATTTCTCTTACCGTTATGGGGTTGATTGGTTTTTCTTGTTCCAGTCAATACTGGATGCTGATTCTGTTTGCCCTGCCATATGGTTTGGGAGCCGGTTCCGTAGATGCAGCACTGAATCACTATGTGGCGAATCATTATTCTTCACGTGTTATGAACTTTCTGCACTGCTTCTACGGCTTGGGCGCAGTTATCAGCCCCAACATTATGGCACTTGCACTCAGGTATGCACACTGGAATGAAGGTTATCGGTGGACGGCTTATGTTCAGATTGGGATTTTAGCCGTATGTATCCTTTCTCTGCCGCTTTGGACGAAAGAAAGTCAGTCCGAAGAAGATGCAGGGAAATCTGCCGGAATCATGGACGCACTGAGGGTTCCCGGTGTTGTGCTGACACTGATTGCTTTTTTCGCCTACTGTGCCGGGGAAGCTACCTGTTTCCTGTGGACATCGAGCTATTTTGCAGGAACGAAGGAGGGACTCAGTCAGGAAATGATTGCTTCTTTTGGTTCCCTGATATTTGGTGGCTTGATGTTGGGCAGATTGATTGCAGGTTTTATTTCCAATCGGGTTGGCGATAGAAAGTTGATTCGTGTAGGTCTTATCGTAGAGACTTTCGGAATCCTTCTGGTGTTGGTTCCCGGTTCTCAATATTATACGGCCGTGATTGGTTTTTTGATGATTGGAACTGGGATGGGGCCGATCTATCCCTCCATTCAGCATATGGCACCGGCCAATTTTGGTAAAAAATATAGTGCGCCGGTCATCGGCCTGCAGATGGCATCTGCTTATATCGGCAGCACTTTTATGCCAACTGTATTTGGTTTTATCCAGCAAAATGTAGGAATTGGAATTATGCCGATATATCTTCTTCTATTTGCTGCGCTAAATTTTGTGTTTCTGGAATTAGCATACCGGGCAATAACATTGCTCGACTGAAAAGAAGGCGGCTAGTCACCGCCTTCTACTTGATTGTGTTGGTTTCACAATCCCTTCCGGTATTCCGCCGGGCTTGTCCCTGTAATCTTTTTAAACTTCTTATGGAAATAATCCACATTGCTGTAGCCGACCTGTTCGGCAATCTCGTACACCTTCAGATTATCCTGGCTTAAGAGCTTCTTGGCCTCTTCCACCCGGACATTGTCTACATAGGAATTGAAGTTGATCCCCAGCTTTTTGTTGAAGATCTTTCCCAGATAGGAGCTGCTGTATCCGAAGAGCGGTGCGATCGTTTCTAACTTCAGGTTGGAACGGTAATTATGGTGGATATAATGAAGTACTTCATCTAGCACGTTCTCTCCCGAGGAGTAGCCTACGGAGTGCATCCACATATCAAACTGTTCCGCCAGAAAGGCAATGATCTCGTACAGATAGTATTTGCGTTCCAGAAGATCAATGGCGGAGGTGTTTGCCGGGAAGGGAATATCTACGTTGGGATAGAGCTGCATGATCTTCTGCTTTACAAGGATATAAATGTCGATCAGGAAATGCTTGATCGTGGCAATCTTTTCTGAGGAGCTGCTCAGGGAATCGGACAGCTCTTTTAGTGTCTCGGTAATGAGTGTCTGGTTATGGGCCTGTATGTAATTGGTGATCCGCTCAGCATATTCCGGCGCGCTGTCCCTGGAGATGTCCGGCAGGGCAGCGGTCTCCATGTGGAGCTCCGTATATCCCATGATGTGCTGGTTCTCACTGCAGAAGAAACGTCTGCGGCAGAGCCGGCATACATCCTCATAGGAGATATGAATGTCGCGCACCCTTGAAACCTTCTGCCCGTAGGCGAGGAAGACTGAGTCAAAAGGGGAACCCTTCTGCGGGGCAATCTGATAATGACGCAGAAGATTCTCGAACTTGGATATGGCAAAATCTCCTTTGAGAAGGATGATCTTCCGCTGATCCAGATCAATGATGTCAAAGGTATTATTATCCTGATTGGTCACCCGCATCAGATCGGCGAAGTTCCATGCCGGATAAAAAAATTCCTGATTGTAATTTTCATATGCTACGACCTGGTAAATGTTCGCGTCCAGGTGCAGATCCTTCAGATCCAGACGGGAATAATCACAGGTATCTTTCATGATGTCCTGAAGGATACCTAGTTTGGCCCGGTCACGGTACTGGGCGTAAAAGGTTTGGTTCTTCGACTCGGCACGGATCAGCTCGCGCACGGAGGCGACTGCCTGTTCCAGTTCGTCTTCATCTATAGGCTTTGTGAGATAGTAATCCACACCATAACGCATGGCGGTCTGGGCAAGCTTGAAGTCCGTGACACCGCTCAGGATAATAAATTTGCCGGTATAGCCCTGCTCTACCGCGTTTTGTACAACTTCAACTCCGTGCATCTTCGGCATACGGATATCCAGGAGGACCAGGTCCGGATTGAGTGCCATGATCTTACTTAGTGCATCCTCCCCGTCCGATGCTGTCTGGCAGATGGAGAACCCGAGCGCTTCCCAATCTATGATGTGTTTGAGACCTTCCAGGACGATCCGTTCATCGTCAGCGATCAATACGTTCATGTTTCTTCCTCCGTAATATTAACCAGCGGGATGGTCAGGGTGATCAAAGTTCCCTTTCCGGGCCGGCTGATGATTGTCAGGCCATATTGCGCCCCATAGTAAAGATGGACGCGGTTATTGATATTGTAAAGTCCTACACCATGGTCAGATTCAGGCGGTAGGATGTCCAGATGCCGGACTACCTGTTCAAGTTCTTCCGGGGCCATGCCGCAGCCATTGTCGAAAATATCCGCGGCAAGGTAATCCTCAGCGGCGCGCCGGATCTGTATCAGGACGCGCCCGCCTTCCTGGATATCTTTCAGCCCGTGTGAGACGGCATTTTCTGCGATTGGTTGGATCAACAGCGGGAGAATACTGTACCGGGACGGAATGATCCGTTTATCCACACGGATCGAATAATCGAATTTGGTGCTGAACCTGAGCTTCTGGATGGCAAGATAGGTTTGTACATAGTCAAGCTCTTTGTCCAGTGTGGTGGCGGAACTTTTTGTGTTGTTGAGCACATATCGCATGGACTTTCCCAGTAGCTTGATGGCGTTTGCCACTTCCCTGTTCCCTTCGGAAAATGCTTTCATACGGATTGTTTCCAGCGTATTATACAGAAAATGCGGGTTGATCTGACTTGTCAAAAGCTTCAGTTCCATCTGCTGCTGCTGGTTGTAGAGCATCTGTTCCCGGATCTGAGCCTCATAGATCTGCGCCTGTGTTTCTTTCAGGGTAGAGACCATTGATTTGAGATCCTGAAATGTATTCGAGAGTTCGTCGTCACCCTGGATAGAGTTGACGATCTCGTAGTCATTGTGGGCAACCTTGTGCATAGCAAGACGCAGTGTCTGTATCCTGGCGCTGAAATACCGTGTGTACAGGAAGATGAGCAGCGCAGAAAAGGCCAGCGCGAACAGTGTGACAAGGATGAATACAAGTGCGAGCCTGTGAATATGCTTCAGCGCATTGGTTGATACGGCGAGGACGTAGATATTATCGTAGGTAGCATAAGGAGTAATATAAGTAAGGGCTGCAATGCGCTTTTCGCCAAGGATCTCCATGCGCCCGCTTTCCTGCCGGAATGAAGCCGTTTCAATGTCTACGGGCAGGGCATTTCCCGCGTAAGCTCTGTCTGTACAGAGAAAAACAGGATCTGAATTGACGGAAACATAGATATCATATTCATTCTCATCGATCAGACTGCGCAGATGATCGTTGGACATTGTCATAATAAGAACTGCGAAAGAACCGGTTGTGGGCAGTGAAATACGACAGTAATAGGTCAGTTCCTGATAAGGGATGTCATACTGTCCTAGTCTTACATCTGATTTCCAGAAGTTATTCGGATCGGATGCCGCCTGTATGTACCAGTCAGTTTCTTTTATATCATTAGTAAATGGCTTCAGATAAGAGCCGGAAGGGGCACCATAAAACAATTCTTCGTCCATATACAGACACAAACTACTTAAAGAAGTGTTGTTTTCAAGAATATCGCTCAAATAGATATCATACTCGAATAAGGCATGTTTTAAGTCCTCCGGATCAGTGTAATCTCCGGTGAGGATTTTTCTCAGCCCTTCATCTGTTGATACGGAATCATAAATATTCTGTAAATAGAGTGTGGTTGTGGTGAATACAGAACGCACCTGTCGGGCTTGAAGTTCGCTCAGATGTGTATAGTTATCCGTGATCTGACGATAAGAAAAGAAATAAATAATTCCGCCCAGGAGTATGACAGGGAGGAGGATCGTGAAGATATAGAGGGATCCAAGCTGGCGTCCCACATTCTGCTTTGAAAAAAAGTTAAAATAGATTCTGTCGAGCTTCATAAAGATCTTCTCCTTCAGTACATTTAGCGCCCGGAATAGTGGACGAATTTCTCTCCCAATCATTATAATACATATGGGGAAAGAAGTGCAAATCTAACAGTAATTTATCACCAAAAAATACGGTATAAATTCCTCAAAGGTATTCTTATAATGAGAATGACAGCAAGGGGCACACCTCTAAAATGTGCGCCTTTATTGCGAAGAAAAAGAGCATTAATATCATGAGGAGGTATCACGGATGAAATTTCACAATGGATGCTGGCTGTATAAAGAAGGATACGGATGTTTTTCACCTCAGCATGTATATGAGGTGAGAAAAGGAGAGAGTGATGTGGTGCTTTGTGCGCCGACATCAAGGATCAATCATAAAGGAGATACTTTGGGTGGGATCAATCTGACCGTCAGGATCACGGCGCCCATGCCGGAAGTGATCCGGGTACAGACTTACCATCATAAAGGTGTGATGGACAGAAGCCCGAAGTTTGAACTGGAGCTCCCGGAGACAGGGAATCTTGACGTGGAGGAGGCAGATGACATCCTGACGGTAAGGAGCGGTCGTCTGTCCCTTGTGATCGATAAGGAAAACTGGTCCATGCGTTACGAGAGAGACGGACAGCTCCTGACAAAGAGCGGGGGAAGAGATCTCTCATATATTAAGACAGACTGGAAAGGCTTTGCCTACGACAGGGGGGAAGACGACGCATATATGTGCCAGCAGCTCGGACTTTCTGTGGGAGAACTGGTCTACGGACTGGGAGAGAAGTTCACGCCTTTTGTAAAGAACGGGCAGTCAGTGGAGATCTGGAACGAGGACGGAGGGACGAGTACAGAACAGTCCTACAAGAGTATTCCGTTCTATCTTTCGAATAAAGGGTACGGGGTGTTTGTAAATCATCCCGAGAGAGTGGAATTTGAGATTGGTACGGAGCAGGTGACGAAAGCGGCCTTCAGCGTAAAAGGCGAATACCTGGATTATTTCTTCATTGACGGGCCGACTATGAAGGAAGCGCTCATGCGGTACACGGATATCACGGGTAAACCGGCACTGCCGGCACAGTGGACGTTCGGACTCTGGCTCTCCACATCCTTTACGACAGACTATGACGAGAAGACGGTCATGAGCTTCATAGACGGAATGCAGGAGAGAGGAATCCCGCTCAGTGTATTTCACTTTGACTGCTGCTGGATGAGAGAGTTCCACTGGACAGATTTCACATGGGATGAGAGAGTCTTCCCGGATCCGAAAGGGATGCTTGCGCGCATTAAGGCAAGGGGCATTAAGATCTGCGTGTGGATCAATCCCTACATTGGGCAAGAAGCGGCATGCTTTGACGAGGGCGTAGAGAAAGGATATTTCCTGAAGCGGCCGAACGGAGATGTGTGGCAGTGGGATATGTGGCAGCCGGGGATCGCGATCGTGGACTTCACGAACCCGGAAGCCGTGGAATGGTATCAGGAGAAATTAGAGCAACTGATCGACATGGGTGTGGATTGCTTTAAGACAGACTTTGGGGAAAGAATCCCTGTAAATGTTGTGTACCACAATGGCATTGACGCAGAGAAGATGCACAATTATTATACATATCTTTATAACAAAACCGTATATGAGGTGCTGGAGAGAAAAAAAGGACATGAGGAAGCAGTGCTCTTTGCCAGATCCGCGACCGTTGGCGGGCAGAAGTTCCCGGTACACTGGGGAGGAGACTGCTGGTCAGAGTATACCGCTATGGCGGAGAGTTTAAGAGGCGGATTGTCTCTTACAAGCAGCGGATTCGGCTACTGGAGCCACGATATCGGAGGATTCGAGAGCCAGTCAACACCGGATGTATATAAGCGCTGGGCAGCGTTCGGGCTTCTCTCTACCCACAGCCGTCTGCACGGAAGCAATTCCTACCGCGTGCCGTGGATTTACGACGAAGAAGCAGTGGATGTGGTGAGATTTTTTACAGAGCTGAAATTAAAGCTGATCCCGTATCTGTATAGCAGCGCGGTCGTTACGTCCCGAAGCGGAGTGCCGATGATGCGAAGCATGGCACTGGAGTATGAGAAGGATCCAAACTGCCGTTATCTGGACAGACAGTACATGTTAGGCGACAGTCTTCTGGTTGCGCCGATCTTCAATGAGGAAGGCAATGCGGAATACTATCTTCCGCAGGGAACATGGACGAACTACCTGACCGGGGAACGCACGGAAGGCGGCTGCTGGAGAACCGAACATCATGATTATCTCTCTATCCCACTCTGGGTGAGAGAGAACAGCGTTATCCCCACAGGAATCTATGCGGGAAATGCGGATTATGACTTCACAGACAATGTGGAACTGAAGGTGTATGAGTTGAAAGATAGCGCGAAAACCGTAGTATATCAGAACAACGGGGAAATACTGACATTTGATGCAGTCAGAGACGGCAATATGATCCGTGGTAAAGTGACCGGCGCCTGCGGATGCCGGGTACGCTTCGTCAACTGCAGCTCCACAAATGTACAGGGCGTGTCTGCGCAGACTGACGGTGCTGATACTGTGCTGACTGTGGAGAAAGACGCCGAATTCTCCTGTGAAATATCTCGGTAAAGACAGATAGAAGAAAAGGAGACAAGTCATATGAAAGAGAACACACACAGAATCCGGGCGGAAGAGCTCGTAAAGAAGCTCACTCTGGATGAAAAGATCGGTATGGTACACGGGGCTGAACTGTTCCGGACAAAGGGCGTGGAGCGGCTGGGGATTCCCCCGCTTGTGATGTCCGACGGACCGATGGGGGTCAGGCAGGACTTTGAGCCGTCCTCCTGGCACCCTATCGGAACATCAGCGGATCGGGTCACTTATCTTCCGTGCAACAGTGCGCTTGCGGCTACCTGGAACAGAGAACTTGCATATGATACGGGCTCTGTGCTCGGTGAAGAGACAAGAGGACGCGGAAAAGACGTGATACTCGGTCCAGGAGTAAATATCAAGAGAAGTCCGTTATGTGGGAGGAATTTCGAATATTTCAGTGAGGATCCGTATCTGACGAAAGAGCTTGTAGTTCCGTTTATCCGGGGCGTACAGAACTGGGATGTGGCTGCCTGCGTGAAGCATTTCGCGGCAAATAACCAGGAGACAGAGCGTCTGTGGGTAGATGTCGAGGTGGATGAAAAGGCGCTCAGGGAAATCTATCTCCCTGCATTCCATGACGCGGTGAAAGAAGCCGGATCATACACAATCATGGCGGCATACAGCAGGCTGAATGGGGATCACTGTTATTACCATAAGGGGCTGCTCGAAGATATCCTGAGGAAAGAATGGGAATATGACGGGGTGGTGATTTCTGACTGGGGCGGCGTACATGATACCACTCTGGCGGCAGAGTCACAGCTTGATATTGAGATGTCAGTGACAGATAACTTTGATGATTACTATATGGCAGAGCCGCTGAAAGAAAAGATAGAAGCGGGAGAGATCGATGAGAGCGTGCTGGATGAGAAGGTCGTGCGCATCCTGATGCTCATGTTCCGCCTGCATATGATGGAAGATGAGCATCATCCTGGAAGCCGTAAGCGTAAAAGAGGAAGCTATAACACACCCGGGCACAGAGAAAAAGCGCTTGCCACAGCAAGAGAGTCTGTTGTCCTGCTGAAGAATGACAACAAGCGGCTTCCGCTGAATCCGGAAGAGACAAAGAAGCTTCTTGTCATCGGGGAAAATGCAGATTGCACGCATGCGCTGGGCGGAGGCAGCGCGGAGATCAAAGCGCTCTATGAGATTACCCCGCTGATGGGCATCTGCTCCTTTTTAGGAGGTAATACAGAAGTAACGTTCGCGCAGGGCTACGTCAGGAATGAGCAGCAGGAAGAGACAGATACAAACTGGCAGGAAACGAGCCTGGAAGACGGCGGCGGAAAAGTCCGTGAACATCACACAGATGAGAAGATGCTCAAGAAAAGAGAAGCTCTTCGCAGAGAAGCCGTTACACTGGCATCGCAGTATGATGATGTGATCTTTGTCGGCGGTCTGAACCATGAGCATGACAGTGAGGGAAACGACAGGAAGGATATGAAGCTGCCATATGAGCAGGATGTCCTGATTAGGGAACTTCTGAAAGTAAATCCTCAGACAGTGATCGTCCTGATGGGCGGTAGCCCGGTGGAGATGGGAGAGTGGATTGAAGAGGCTTTAACCGTAGTTTGGAACTGGTATTCCGGCATGGAAGGCGGAAGTGCCCTTGCGGAAGTGCTGTTCGGAGAGGTGAACCCGTCAGGCAAGCTGCCGGAAACCTTCTATAAGAAGCATACAGACTGCTCTGCTCATGCCATCGGGGAATTCCCGGGCGGAGAGAAGGTGCGCTATAAGGAAGGTGTGTTCGTGGGATACCGCTACAATGATACATTTGGCGTAGAGCCGCAATTTTGCTTTGGACATGGACTGTCCTATACAGAATTCGAATACTCTGATCCGTCCATTCAGGAGAAAGACGGGAAGATCATTATAACCTGCAAGGTGAAAAATATGGGAGACAGGGAAGGAAAAGAGACCGTTCAGGTCTACTATGCGCCAGTGGACAGAAAATCAGACCAACCGGTACAGGAGCTCAAGGGATTTGAGAAGGTCTCTTTAAAGCCGGGGGAAGAGAAAACTGTAAGCATACAGGCAGAAAAATGTCTAGAGAGAACGGAAGTAAGAATTGGAAGCTCGTCGAGAGATATCAGGGCAAGTATTTTTCATTGATTTAATGGCCCTGTCCGTATTTATAGCAACTAAAAAGGGAAAAGCATGAAAAAGACAGAGCAGACGAGAAAGTAAATCTGAGACCTTGTAAAACAAGCTCCTTTCTTTTCGATATGTGAAGGAAGTTATGACTTCCCATACATATTGAAAGAAAGGGGCTTTTGTTATGCCAGAAAAGAGATGCTATACCGTAAAAGAATTACAGGAGATCCTGGGGGTCAGCCGCCCTACGGTTTATAGTCTGTTGAAGAAGAATGAATTCCGTTGGGTGCAGCTGGGAGGAGGCAAGTACCGGATCTCAAAAAAGAGCTTTGATGAATGGCTGGATAAGCAGCCGGCAGCCGGTGCCCTTCAAGGGGAAACAACCGGATTGACGGTGTAAAACTTTCCCGGCAAAAATGATATGTTGTTGGGGAAGGGAGTGATCGAATGAAGAAAAAAGAAGATACGGAAGAAGAACTGCAGGATCTGATCCGGGAAATTGATGCAAAGAGTTCTTACGCCCGGAAACTGTCCTCTGAAAAGAAATGGATGACTGTCACGGAAATGGGAGACCTTCTTGGTGGTATGCCGGAGGCTGTGCATCACGACCGGCGGCAGATCATTTTCTTCTATCAGTTTCTTTAATCCGCTTCGGATCACGGCCTCTCCAACAGGCATCCCAAAGGCTGTCGCCATCACCAGGTTATAATCGGCATATTCTTCTCCCAGGATTTCCTTCTCCTCATTCTGTTTTTCCTTCCATTGGACCAGAATGAGCGCCACTGTTTTGGGAAGGAAGATTTTCCGTGACCTATAAGCTGAAGCTCAATGGCGGTGATATCAAGGCCACCCAGGGAGATTCCGGCCATTCCCAGGCAAATATGGTGCTGAATGTATATTCCCACATCCTGGATGATGACCGGCGGAAAAATGCGGAACTTTTCGAGAAAACCTTCTATGAACAGAAAGAGACAAACCCGGATATCCACAAAAATCAGCCGGGGAACGCTCCGCAGCTTCCGGAGGGCGTGGATGCCGATACTCTAAAGCAGATCTTGGCCAATCCGGAGATGGCGGCGCTGCTCGTATCTATGGCAGAGAAACTGAAGGAAGGGTAAGGAAAAAATACTTTTGTGCAGCGGTATCATAGGTCGCAACATGGGTTGTATCACGGTTTGTAACTTAGGGGGTAACTTGGGGGATGGAGTCATCCTAACTGAAAACAGCCGGTTGGATTTTCCAATCGGCTGTGTGTTATATTGGTTTATTTATAATGGTATAATGGTACTTCTACCTTTTCTATTCTGCTTTGATCAAATCCGGGTGATGAACGATCCGAAAGAACAGAGCTTTGGAAAGGTAACAAAAAACAGGGTTTGGGTGATAAAAAAACTGTTGCATGGTACAATGGTTTTATCGTGGGGAGATGTTTATAGTAACCTGCAGCAACGGACTATGGCTGTGAAGTAAGTGATATATAGAATATAAGAATAGAAAGCGAGTGAGATTGTGAATATAACTGAATTGATCGGGGAAGCAACGGAATATGATAAAAAACTTGCATTGGAAGAAAAGAAGCCAAAGAGCTGGTGCAAAAGTGTCAGTGCATTTGCCAACACTTCCGGCGGAGTATTGATCTTTGGAATTTCTGATGATGGGAAATCGTTGGGCTTGCTCAGCCGGAAAAGGATGCGGAAAAGATCGGTGAAATTATCAAGTCAAGATTAGATCCAATCCCGGAGTTTCATCTCAGATTCTATAAAACAGAAGATGGAAAGGTTTTACTGATCCTTGATATCTATAAAGGGGAAGAAACGCCATACTATTATTCCGGGGATGGCGTATTGGAGGCATATATCCGCATTGGAAATGAAAGTGTAAAAGCCACGGCAACGGAATTGAAACGCCTTGTACTGAGGGGAAAGAATACATCCTATGATTCTCAGGATTCTACTTATAAGACAGAGGATTATGCTTTTTCAAAGCTCAGGGAAAGATATAAGAAATGGACAGGAAACAGTTTTGACGAAAAAGATCTGATTTCCTTTGGTTTGGCGAATGAGCATGGATATCTGACAAATGCCGGAGCGCTTCTTGCCGATGAAAGCCCAATTCATTGTTCAAGGTTATTTTGTACAAGATGGAATGGGCTGAATAAAAGCGGCGGTACAGTTGATGCGTTTGATGATGCGGAATACGAAGGCAGTATTATATCCCTCATTGAGAATGGAGAAGCATTTATCAAGCGAAACTGTAAGATAATGTGGAGGGAAACTGCCAATTCCAGAGAGGAAATGCCGGAATTTGTGGAACGAAGCTATCATGAGGCACTCATCAATGCGTTGGCTCATCGTGACTATCTGGTAAATGGAAGTGAGGTCCATATTGATATCTATGATGACAGGCTAGAGATTTATTCTCCGGGAGGGATGCCGGATGGTTCTCTGATCCAGGAACGGGATCCTCTTACAGTTCCTTCAACCAGAAGGAATCCGGTACTTGCAGATGTGCTGAATAGGCTTGGCTATATGGAACGTAAAGGCAGGGGTTTCGGAAAGATTATCAGCGGATATGAATTTCAGATAAATTATAGCAGCGATAAACGGCCTTCTTTCCGGTCGGATAGATACCAGTTTACAGTGGTGATGCCAAACCTGAATTATGATGTCCCTCGCAATGTCCCTCAGGATGCGAAGAATAGTAAACTGGAAAATCAAATTGTAAACTTGATCAGAAAAGACAGCAAAGTTAGCACAGTAAAAATAGCAATGACTCTTGGAGTAAGCTCTAAAACGATAAAACGTCACATTAAAGAGATGGACAATGTAAGTTATGTGGGACGTGGATCTAACGGACACTGGGAATTAAAAGACGATTGAGAAATATTTAAAAATTCATAATGTTGCTATTGAGTAATTTTCCATTTATCATCCAAACAAATAAAGAAAAATTCTTGTGTCCTGCGGCCAGATGTGCTATATTGAAGATAGAAAAGGAACAACCGCCCACAAAGTGGTTGACCTCATTGTAAAAGTAATTTATAGAATTACCACCCCAACTCGCCAAAGTTCCGGGGTGGTTTTCTATGCTTAAAACATTATCTGATAAACGTAAAAACGAATGTCAGCAATGCCAGAATGAACATTCCAAAAGCCATTAGGTCTTTGAAATCGAAAGGTTTCTTGTCCATCAGCACCACCCCCATTCTATGTAAGAATAGAGGTCAGCCACCCTGCACCACGGTTGTTCCTGTTCTCAATATTACCATATCGTCATCCGGCAGACAAGACCGGGATTTCCTAAGGTGAAGGAAAAAATCCTTCTGTAAGATCGTGTAAATTCACATAAATTTTCATAGTCAAAAAAACATAGACAAACCGGCCATAGCGCCGTATAATAAAGGCAAAGATCTGATCAATGAAATATCGTCCTGCATGTAATTCCTGCATGGCGCATATGGTAGTCGGACTTGATTGTCCGTACCTTTTTGCTTGTGTCCTTTGCGTAAAAATCATTGAACAAGTTGCGGAAAGGGGGATCCTTTCCGTAAAATGCAATTACTTACTGCGGAGAACAGGTCAAAAATATCAAAGAGAGAGAATAAATCAAGATTGATACAAGATCGAGAATGTGCTAAACTTTATTTGTCCTAGATTATCGTGTCAGTCAGAAAGAAGTGATTTATATGTGTATCAACACCAAAAAGAAAAACAAAGCTTTTCTCCATGCAAAGTCAGTAGATTGCGACGGTTGCATGGAGTAAAATAGTCGCAAAATAAAAATGCTGGCTTTGCAACCTGACTATCATATCAAGGAGGAAGCCCGCATGAAATATCTAAATGCACAATTTATTCTTCCGGACGCATTGGTAAAAGAGCTGCAGACTTATGTTCAAGGGGGATATATCTATGTCCCTATTGCGCAGGAACAGCAAAAGCGTTGGGGAGAAGTTTCTGGCTACCGGCAGGAATTAGCGCAACGCAATCAGCGGATAAAAGAGGAATATCAAAGTGGTATTTCTATGGAGTGTTTGTCTGAAAAATATTGCTTGTCTTTATATGCTGTTCGGAAGATCATATATCAAAAGTAACCGTAAGGGGCTGCCAAGTGCAGCCTCTTATTTTATACCAATCATTTCGGTATCGTACAGTATATAGAATTTCCATCTGAACGGCTGTAAAATAAAAACGAAGCATACAAAGATTTTATGAAAGGCGGCTACTATGTGTACCAGATTCGTTTATCGCGGAAGCGACATAATAACAGGCTTTAATTTTGACATTGATCTTTCTGTATGGACGCATAAAGTAATAAAAGAAAAAGAGCGTTTCTATATTGGAATTTTGCGACCGGACGGAATTTATCATTCTTATCATGGAATAAATCAAAATGGGAATGTAGGAACACTATTATATGTGCATGGCAATTCTACCGGAGCGTATCAAAGCGGCAACAACTATATAACGATTGCTGATTTAACAGAACAGTTTATTAAGGCGCAGTTTTCCTTTGATGAGGTTCTTCAAATTGTAAAATCAAAGAATATTGTTTATGCGCCGGACGCTACTATGCAAGCAATGTTGTCTGATGTGCATGGACGCACTTTAGTAATTGAACCGGGAATTGGTTACAGGGAAGAACAGAGTAAGTATTCCTTAATAACGAATTATTCTTTGATGAAGCCAGAAAGTACGAGAAATTTTATTGTGTCAGGTGACGACAGATATGAACGGGCTTTACAGTTATTAGATAACTGTAAAAATGAATTTTCAGTTCCCGACGCATTTACACTACTTTACGCAGTCCGGCAAGAGGGCGCGTGGGCGACCAGGGTTTCATTTGTTTACTCTGTAAATGAACGAACAGTGTATTACACAGAGAATAATCACTTTGAGCATATCAAAAAATTTACTTTTCCTTTTGCATAACATGAAAGGAGCAGTCATGCCACATAAGATTTATCCCCGTTCAAAGGACAAAGAAACAGTCTATTTGAAAGGTGCCATCAGCAATCCTAATATCATAATTGGTGATTACACAATGTATAACGATTTTGTCAGAGAGCCAAAGGATTTTGAGAAGAATAACGTTTTATACCAGTACCCAATCAACCAGGATAAGTTGATAATCGGTAAATTTTGTTCGATTGCCTGCGGAGCAAAATTCATATTTAATAGTGCAAATCACAGCTTATCTTCGCTTTCTACCTATCCATTCCCCATATTTTTTGAAGAATGGAATTTAGATGTAAAGGATATTACAAAAGCGTGGGATAACAAAGGCAATATTATTATCGGAAATGATGTTTGGATTGGTTATGAAGCAGTTATTTTAGCAGGTGTTACGATTGGGGACGGTGCTGTTATCGGAACCCGCGCCGTTGTTACTAAAGACGTTCCCCCATATACAATCGTCGGTGGTGTTCCGGCAAAGCCTATAAGAAAACGATTTACCCAAGAAACGATTGATTTTCTACTTAAAATAAAATGGTGGAATTGGTCAGAAGAACGTATCAGACAGCATATAACCGATATACAGTCAGGAAATATTGAATATTTGCGTTAAAGTGCCGCATGATTGATTACAGACACGAAAATATCAAGGGTAGAGGTTTTATATTTGGACATTCAAAAATGAGGTTCTACTGCGTAACAATGGAGAGATAGAAAAACAGAGAGCCAATCCACTTTGAAAAGTGATAAACTCTCTGTTTGCGAACTTGTCTGTCAGCGTTAGTGATAGTTCTCAGTTCATCGGCTCTGTTTGTAATGCTGCGCTTAATTTTTTTATCTGCTGCAGGGTAGACAAGATGTTTCTTTTATTTGCTCCACAGTAGTTAGTTTTTTGTGCAATGAAATTGCCATAAATATCGTGATAAGTGCAGATAGTACATCAGCAATCGGTTGTGCGTATAAAATGCCGTTTAATCCCCATACGAATGGCAAGATCAAGATAACGGGAATAAAGCAGATACCTTGTCGGCAGGCTCCAAGAATAAATCCCTCTTTTCCTTTTCCCAGAGCAAGGAACAAAGAGGAATATACTGTATAAAATCCAAACAACATAAAGGTAAGACCATTTACTTTTAAAGAGGAAGCTCCGATGTTAATCATTTCTGCGTTTCCAGTTGTGAATTGTGAAACGATAGTTGTAGAAAACAGGCTGAATAATAAACCTGCAACTACGCAGAAAATGGTTGACCATAAAATAGAGGTTTTGATTGCGTTACGCAGACGGTCAAATTTCTTTGCCCCATAACTGTATCCTGCAATCGGTTGAAAGCCTTTAATGAAACCGAATACAGTTAAGCTGCCCATAGATACAAGTCGGGTAACAACACCCATTCCTGCTATGGCTGCGTCACCGTAACCGCCTGCGGCATTGTTTATCAAAGAGATAGAAATGCTTGTCAATAATTGAAACACAAGCGTTGGAATACCGATTTTAAAAATTTCAGAGAGTACTTCTTTAGAAAAGGTACAGTCTGTTATTTTGAATTGAAAGGCGCTTTTTTTTCTTAGGATATAGAGCAGATATACAAGAGTAGATACCACCTGTGAAATTGCTGTTGCAATAGCTGCTCCTGCAACGCCTAAATGGAAAGTATATATAAACAGCGGGTCTAACCCAATATTAAGGACAGCTCCTAACAGCAAAGCACACATTGTAGTTTTCGCTGCTCCTTCACTTGTTACGATGTTGTTCATCGTTACATTAAATACATTGAAAATGCAGGAAACGATGTAAATATCCGCATAGGCAGCAGCATAAGGAAGAATGCTGTCCGTTGCACCTAAAAGTCTTAAAACAGGTTTTAAAAATATGATTGACAGAGCTATTATAATTGCACCGACAACAAGACTGCTATACAGCGCGGTGCTTGCTACTTTATTCGCCTGTTCTCTGTTTTTTTGCCCTAACAATCGGGAAATGTAGGATGCTGCTCCATTGCCGAACAGCAATCCCAAGCCGACAACTACTTGACCAAGCGGATATACAACCGAGATAGCAGCCATTTGACTTTCGCCTAAGCCGCCTACAAAATAGGCGTCAACAAGATTGTATAAGGCATTGATGAGCATACCGATCATTGTTGGAATGCCCATAGCTAAAAGGGCTTTTGGAATTGGAGCATTGCCCAGTAACTCCAATTTTTTGTTTTGATTGTTCATAGTGTTGTTTCTCCTTTCACTTGACAAATACAATAATTTATATCACTATAAAATATAGTAATTGCAACGCAAAGGGTATTCTACTATAATTTATAGTAGTTGTCAAGATAGTAAAGGAGGAAATTGATATGGCGACCATTGACTTGATAGTTTTGGGAATATTAAAGAAAAAACCTATGAGTGCGTATGACATTCAAAAGTTGGTAGAGTACCGAAATATTTCAAAGTGGGTGAAAATCAGCACACCTTCGATTTATAAGAAAGTTATTCAGTTGGAGGAAAAGGGATATATTTTAAGTCATATTGAAAAAGAGGGTAAAATGCCAGAGAAGTCAGTTTATTCCCTGACTGAAAAAGGGAAACAGCAATTTGAAAAACTGATGGTTGAAATATCCTGTAAACCTATCAATATTTTTTTAGATTTTAATGCTGTCATCGTGAATCTGGACAGTATGCCAAAAGAAAAACAACAAGAATGTTTGGATAATATTGAGAACAGTATGGTGGTATTAAAAACATATCTGGAAGAAAACATCGCCTTAAAAAATAGTGATAATGATATTCCTGCGACTGGGATGGCAGTTTTACAACAGCAATATATACTAGCGGGGGCTATAGAGGAATGGATCGTTTCTTTAAGAAGCAATTTTTTGATACGATGAATTTCTGGAAAGGGGAATTTCGTATGGCAAATAAAACAGCAATTAGTATTGAAAGGGAATGATGATGAGCGTAAGAGAGATAAACCCAAAAGAAACTACAAGATCTTCGGCGTTTGATCTTTGGATGAAAGCACCTAACCCGATGGTTACTTTTTTCAAAACCTATGATGTAATGCCGTTAGTTGCCGCAAGCAAAAATCGAGATATGAAATTTAATATGCTCCTTGACTTTTGCATTGGAAAGGCGGCAGCTTCTATAAAAGAATTTTATTTGCTGCCTGTCGGCAACAAACTGATGCAGTATGATAAAATCGCCGTTAATACCATTGTTGCAAATAAGGAAGGAGAAGTCAGCTCTTGTGATATTGCGTATATAGATGACCTTGAACAATTTAATGCTGATTATCTAAAATACACAAAAGAAGTACACGACACTTGCAGCGATCACGACCTGTCCGATGAGTATATGGTTATCGGTACATCTGCCATTATCAATGTCGAATTGGACGGTGCTGTTGGTATGAACAGCGGTATTTTTAACAACCCATTTATGATTTGGGGGAAGTACCGTATAGAAAATAGCAAAGCACTTCTGACTATATCTTTTCAATTTCATCACACGCAGATGGACGGCGCCCACGCAGGCAGGTTTTTGAAAAATCTGCAAGAGGAAATTGAAAGGATGCGGTAATTTAGTGAAAATAAAAATTGCAAAACCCTATTGACTCTGACGCAGCGTTATAGCTTAGAATGACATTACACGGAAGGGGTGATGAAAATGCGAACAGTAAAAGAAGTCAGCAAACTCACAGGTGTCAGTGTGCGCACACTGCATTATTATGATGCTATTGGTCTTTTGAAACCTACAAAAGTAACTGAGGCAGGCTATCGTATGTATGACGATACAGCCCTTAGCCGTTTGCAAAATATATTATTGTTTCGTGAATTGCAATTCCCTCTGAAGGAAATTAAAGTAATTCTTGATAGTCCTGATTTTGATCAAGAAGAAGCAATAATACAGCAAATCAAACTTTTAGAATTACAATATAAGCATATAGGCGAGCTTATTTCCTTCGCCCGTGAAATTCAGAGTAAAGGAGTAAAAACAATGAATTTTGAAGTTTTTGATACGAATGAAATCAAGCAGTACAAGACAGAGGTTAAGGAAAAATGGGGACACTCCGAAGCATACCAAGAGTATGCACAAAAAGCAGCTTCTCAAAGTAAGCACAGCTTTGATAGATTTGCCCATGAAATGATGTCCTTGTTTGCTGAGTTCGGGGCTATGAAACAACTTTCGCCTGCTGACAAAGATGTTCAGGAAAAAGTGGCTGATTTACAATTCTATATATCAATAAAAATTTTTACACCTGCAATAATGAAATTTTAAAGGAATTGGGCGAGATGTATGTCTGCGATGAGCGTTTTAAGAAAAACATCGACCGTTTTGCCGGAGAAGGAACAGCAGAGTTTGTAAGACAGGCAATTTCTGTTTATTGTGACAAATAAAGTTTCAATAGGAATATTAACAGGGTACGATGCCCTATCTGCGGAAATAAAACAAGACGTTCCGAATTTTTTCTTCATATCTGTCAAACTATGTCGAAATTTTAATTTTAACGGTTATAACTGATAAAATTTAATCAGCCTTATTGAAAATCCAGTATACCCATGATATGATGGCAATAGTTCCAGAAGGGAGGCTGATGATTATGATTAAACGAGAAACCTATATGAGCCGAATCCGACCGTTTATCGGAAACGATCTTGTAAAAGTTCTGACCGGCATCCGCCGGAGCGGGAAGTCGGTCATGCTGGATCTGATTAAAGAAGAACTGTGTGCATCCGGTATTGACAGCCGTCAGTTTATCTCGATAAACTTTGAAAACATGAGCAATGTCCGCCTCTGTACGGCCATGGCGCTCCATGATGAGATCATCCGTCAGGCTTCGGAGATTGGGGGCAAAGTCTATCTTTTCTTTGACGAGATACAGGAGGTAAAGGACTGGGAGAAATGTATCAATTCCTTCCGGGTGGAGCTGGACTGCGATATTTATATTACCGGATCCAATGCTAAGCTGCTCTCCGGTGAGCTGGCCACTTATCTGGCCGGACGGTATGTGGAATTTGTGATTTACCCATTCTCCTTCGGGGAGTTTATGGAACTGTACCGTACCATCTATCCGGAGACAGATTCCCGCAAATGTTTCAGCAATTATCTGACAGCAGGCGGTATGCCCTACCTGAGTAACCTCCGTTATGAGGAAACGGCCAGCCGCCAATATCTGCGCGACCTGTTCAACTCCGTGGAGCTGAAAGATATCGTCAAGCGCAACAAAATCCGGGACGTGGACCTGCTGGAACGGATCATTGCCTATGTGACTTCTAATATAGGAACTACCTTTTCCTCCACGGCCATTTCCAAGTATCTGAAAAGCGAAGGGCGGTCCGTATCGCCGGAAACTGTATTGAGTTATATCAGAGCCTGCACAGACGCATTTCTCTTTTATCAGGTAAAGCGGCAGGACTTGCAGGGTAAAAAGATACTCACGGTCAATGAGAAATACTATGTGGCCGATCATGGCGTCCGGAAAGCGGTGTTCGGCGGCAACATGAAGGATATTAACCTGGTTATGGAAAACATCGTCTACATGGAGCTTCTGCGCCGGGGCTATACCGTGACCGTCGGCAAGGCCGGCGACCAGGAGATTGACTTTGTTTGTGAAGATCAGGGCAATAAGCTGTATATCCAGGTGGCGTATCTGCTGGCCTCGGAAAATACCATAGCCCGTGAGTTTGGCGTCTATGACCGGGTACGCGACAACTTCCCCAAGTATGTGGTCACACTTGACGAGTTTGACATGAGCCGGGACGGGATTAAGCACCTTAATATCCGGGACTTCCTTTTGCAGAAGGAATGGAATTGACTCACTGAAATGCAGAACAGCCGCAGGTTTTTCCTGTGGTTGTTCCTGACTTATGAAAGGTTCACATAGAATCATTCATTGGACATTACTCTATATTATTATCCCTTTTCGTAAAATTATCTGGTTTTCTTTAAAGAGCGCTCCAGCTTTTCTTCCAGCTCTTTTTTTACTTTCCCGTAGTTTACCGCAGGGATTGGTATCTTTACGCCGGAGATCAGCTCCGCCTCATAACAGCATAACGAAGTGAGATACCGTATATTGATCAGATAGCTTCTGTGAATCTGATAAAAATCGTCAGACAGCTCTTTTTTTAATTCCTGCATGGATTTCGCACAGGAAACGGTTTTGTCGATACAGTAGAGCTGGGTACCGTGACCGTCTCCTTTCACATATAAAAGGGTGTTCATATCAAGGAACAAGGTCTGGTTTCCGGTTGTAACACAGAGCCGTTCCTGCCTTGGGTTATCAAGCAGAAGATGTTTCACAAACTGAAAGGTATACAGATCCATAGAAAGAGACTGCTCATCCATTGGTTTGTTTTCATCAAAATACTCATAAGAGGTATGCTCATAAATGATTTTTGGCCCGTTCCCTATGAGTTGATAAATAAACGTGTAATAATTTAAAATACGGAAATCATTTTCTGACAGCCCTGTAGTGACTTCCGCGAAAACGACAGCGGTCTTGTCATTAATGGGAATCAGGGAATATTCTTCCCGGTAAATTTTTCCGCGCTTTTTCTTAGCGTAAACGCCCAGACGCTCCTGAATATTCTTCGCTCCCACAATCATGCCCTCTCCCGTACAAATAAAGACACTGTTTGTGGAAAGATGTGCGAACCAGTTTTCGTACTTTCCTGCACAGTATTCGTGGATCAGTGTCTTTGTCAAGGCTAATACATTTTCCATAGCTGGTTTTTTCATTTTATCACCCCGTTTTTTTATCTAAGTATAGTATAATCTGCATTTCCAAATGGTGCAACAAAAAATATTCGATTTAAGACGATATATATTTGATTGAAGATTTTTGCGTTGACAGCGTTTTTGGTGGTCTGTACAATCAAAACATAAACTTAATTATGTGAAAGTTTCAGAAAGGAAATGTGTCCATTTTTATGGGGACAGTTTAGATTTTTGGGAGGGGGGGGGGTAAATCAGAAAGCCCCTCTTTTTTGTGTCTCCTGCAGGGAGAATTTTAACGGAAGGAAAACAAAAATATGAAAGCAAAGAAACGAGTATTAAGTCTGCTGCTCTGCGGGGCCCTGCTGTTCTCCGGGCCGCCCGCGGCAGCCTTTGCCGAGGGTGCGGAGTACGGCGGTGCGGCGGGTCTGTGCGAACACCATCCGGCGCATGATGAAAGCTGCGGCTACACAGAGGCATCCGGGGAAACGCCCTGCAGCCACGAACATATGGACGAATGTTATACCTCTGTGACAATCTGCATCCATGAGCATACGCCGGAGTGTTACCCGGCCACAGAAAGCGAATCGGACGATACGGACATCCCATCCGGCGCAGGCATGACCGAGCCGACCGGGTGTACCCATGTGTGCAGCGAGGAAAGCGGCTGTGTCAAAAAAGAATTGAACTGCAGGCATGAACATAAGGTGAATGGCGGCGAAGCCGACAGCGAGTGCGGTTATGCACCGGCTGTCCAAGGTACGCCCTGTACCTACGTGTGCGAGGTCTGCCACCCGCAGGACATCGGTTCCGATTTTGGATCAGGCGCCCAAACGCCAGAGGAAGATGAGCAGCCGGAAAATCCTGAGCCGGGCGGGGATGCGTGCGTTTGCGCCGGGCTTTGCCAGGAGGAAAATGTAAATCTCGATTGTCCAGTGTGCAGTGCAGATTGGACCCTGTGCAAGGGTACAGAAACGTCTGATCCATCTGATGCGGCGCAGTTTTTCGATGGGAATGTGCAAAAACTGATTGACGAGCTGCCCACGGCGGACGAACTGCGGAATATGACCGCAGAGGAACAGCAGGCGGTTTATGAGAAACTGCAAACAGCCTATGATGCCTACAACGCCCTGACAGACGAACAGAAAGCGGAAATCACCGGGGCAGAGATTTTTGACAGTCTGTTTGACGTATTTAATGGCATGGCAAATGCGCTGGCAAACAAGACCAACTATAATATCAGTGAGGGTGCAGTGACGATTGATGATAGCTGCGGAAATAATTGTTCCAGTCATACGATCACCGGAAGCAGTAGCACGAACACGATCACTGTGACAGGGGGTACTCACAATATCATATTGAACAACGTAAATATTGATGTAAGCAGTACGTCAACCAGTCCGTTTTTTATTGAAAACAATGCAACGGTCAACTTAACCCTTGTGGGAACGAGCACTCTGAAAGGCGGAAATGACAGGGCCGGATTACAGCTATCAGAGGAAGCATCGCTGATTATAACGAAAGAAAGCGACGGCAATACTTTAAATGCAATCGGTGGTTGGATGTGGGGAGCAGGTATTGGGGGCTGGTATAGCAGTTCTGGCGGAAATATTACTATTAATGGCGGTAATATCAATGCAGCCACAGCCAGCAGCAATAATGGTGGTAATGGAGCGGCGATTGGCGGTGGGCGCGGCGAGTTCAAAGGTCATGTCACTATTAACGGTGGAAAGGTCAACGCAGAAGCTCGCAATGGATCGGGTATCGGCGGCGGTAATGCTGGGACTGGTACATTTGAAGCTGGAGGCAACGCAGTGATTTTCGCTTATTCTTATGTAAGTAATATTTCAGATAACAGCGATACGAGCGATTGGAACGGAGTCATATTTCAGGACAAGAGCGGCAAAGTCTACGCCGCAAATTCCAATAAAACCATTACCATTGACATCAGCTTTGAAATTCCAAGCAAATATACGCTGGAAATTCCAGAAGGCATAACGCTTGCTATTCCAGAAGGCGTAACGATAAACAATCTGGGGAGTCTGGAAAACAATGGGACGATTGACTTACGGCAAGGCGGCAAAATTACCGGAAATCCGCCGACTGGCAGTGGAACGATTCTTTATCCCAAAGCTCCTACGCCAACAGTAACGATAGCAGGTACAACCGCAAGCTCTATCACGGTAAAGGAACTGGAAAACAAAGATACTTATGGCGGAGCGGAATACAGCCTTGACAGAGCAAACTGGCAGACCGGCAACGTATTTAGGGATTTACCTTCCAGTACAAAATATACCGTTTATGCCAGATACAAAGGAAATTACACAAGTCATGCACAGTCTGACGAAGGGAAAACAGAAAATGTATCGACCAGTCCGGCAAATTATACGATTACGATTCCAGCTGCACCAATAGAAGCGGGAAACAGCGAAAGTAAGGCAGAGCTGAAACCGTCGGAGAGCTTTGATGTTGGTTATGGTGGAACGGCTACGGTAAAAGTTAAAGAAAACAGCGGCGTGGACAATGACGGTAATCTGAACCTTATAAGACAAAACGATACAGAAAACCACACAATCACGTCTGCGCTGTTGGTGAATGGAAGTACCTTAGGAAATATCAGTAACAATGTTGCCATGTTCAAGACGAAAACGGACACACCGGTAATGATTTCCTTTGCGGAGCCGACAGAAACGAACATTCTGGCAGGGACATATAAGGGGACGATAACCTTTGTCGTATCGTACAGCGAATAGAAAGGGGGGATATAATCAGTGAGTAGAACAGCAAAAACAATCCTTATCGCTGTGCTGGCGGTCATCCTGGCAGGCGGAGGCGTCTTTGTCGGCATAAACTGGGATACCTGGTTTGGAGAACAGCCGACATCGGAGACGGCAGAGGTGGACGACAGCGCCGAGGACTACACGGGAAACAGGGATACCTACACAGGGAAGAAAAATACAGATACCATTGATATTCCCGGTTTTGACGTGATGAATTTCAAGGCCGGGACAACAGAGCAGAGCGTCAACCTCTACAATCCGGAACAGAATACCTGTTATTTTAAAATGACGATTCTTTTGAATGACGGGACGACGCTTTGGGAAAGCAAGCTGGTAGAACCGGGCAAGGCAATCTATGAGATTACTTTGGATCAGAGTTTTTCCGCCGGGGAATATGAGGACTGCACTCTGAAATACGAGTGCTTCGCCATGGATGAGGAGCAGACGCCGCTGAACGGTTCGGAGATTAAGTTTACCCTGAAGGTATTAGAGTAAAAAGAAAACATTGTCCCAAGGAAGGACTTTGGAAAGAACGGAGCGTAAAAGACGTTTCGGAATATTAAGGATAGCAAGGAGGATTATAAGAATGAAGAAAAAATTAGTTACGGGAATTTTGTGTGCGGCGGTGTTGGCCGGAACAGTGGCTCCGGTACACGCAGAGAATACCACAGAAGGCACGATGAACGTAAAGTATAAGGAAGGCAATGTCTACGTCATCAGTATTCCAAGCAGCGTAACCCTGCAGCAGGGAAAAGAAACTACCGCAGAACAGATCAAAGCAACATCTATGAACGTTGAGCCACGCACAGAGGTAGTGGTGATGGTGACGGACGGAATTAACGAAAAAGGAGCGGTTTCCCTTGCTTTGAGCTATGGAGAATCGGCAGATACAGTCACATCAACGGTCAGCCTTACAAGCGGCGGAACCGGGATTGATACTGACACGGTAGTGGCAAGCTTCAGCGGGCAAAGCCTTGAGCCGGAATCAGGAACGGGCACGCTTTATTTCTCAGGACTTCCTGAGGGTATGAAAGCTGGAACATGGAAAGGACAGCTTACGTTTACCGTTGGCACTATGGATTAAGGCACAGTTCTGTAATCTGTAGAAAATAAGACTGGAAATGTGATGAAATACAGGAAAGGAATTTGATAAAGATATGAGAACAAACAGGATAAAGAAAGCGGGAATGAGTTTTGCGGCGCTGGCGGTGATTGCTGCTGTGGCATTGCCGGTATCTGCCGCTGAGAACACGCAGAAGGGAGATCTGAATGTACAGGCAGTCGTAAAGTCCGACTATACCCTTACCGTTCCAAAGGAGATTGTGAATATCCCGTTCGAGCAGGTGGATACAGAGTTGAATATCACTGTGTCCGGAAATATAGAAAAGGGAAAAACGATCAGCGTGACTACGGAAAAGAACGGTATCCTGAAAACAGCGGCAGACTCTGAACTTCCTTATACTATTGGAAACACGCAGCTTATATGGAGTGATACAGAGCTTGACAACGTCGGAGAAATAGGCGTGAAAAAGACAACCACCCTTACCATTACTCAGGAAAGCTGGAGAGCAGCGAAAGCCGGAGATTACAGCGGAACCGTGACTTTCACAGCAAATTTGAAGGAGATTTAGCCATAACAGGAAAATAATTAATCTGCAGGAAGGGAGGGAACAGGAATGAACGGGAAAAAGCTGTTAGCGGGAATCAGTATCTTTTGCCTTGCTTTTTCAATGATTTTGTCCCTATCGGTACATGCTCAGGAAAGCGGGAATACCACCGTTATCAAAACCACAGTGCCTTCCAGTCACACCGTCCTGCTGGAAATCGGGGAGCATGGAAGCGTTATGGCGGATGGGAAAACCTATACCGGAACCCAGACTATTCAGGTGGAGCGTCTGAAAGAAGAAACCTATACCATTCAGGCGGAAAAGGGCTGGAAGGTTACAGAAGTAACCTACGGCCCGGAAGGACAGGCGGCTCAAGTTATCCTTGAGGATTCCTCATTTACAGCCCCGTCTGTCAATCAGAACGGGAATGTGCTGACTGTTGCGGTGGAGAAAGATTCTGCAGATGCAGATCAAGATACAGCAGGAACGTCAGGAGGAAAGACACCGCAGAATACATCGGGAGGCCAGACGCTGCAGGATACATCGGGCAGCAAGACGGACAGCGTAAAAACCGGGGATGAGATAAATCCAGGATTTTTCATTGAGATCATGGCTGTTTCCATATTGATAGCATCCGGCTGTATTATTGCAGCCAGAAAGAGGAAAGAATAAAAGGAGCACAAAAAATCGCCACTTTTCATAAGTGACGATTTTTTTTCGGTCTTTTATTGTTAGCGAATGAGCCAGCTATAATCCTGTCTGCAATCTTGATTGTTTTGGGGATGTATGATATGATCAGAAACAAGGTTTCAAATAGAAACTATTAAAGGAGAAAATGCTATGAGTGAACCAAAAAGAGCAAAAGAATTACCTGCTTGTCCTGTGGAAACGACTTTGACTTTAATCGGAGATAAATGGAAAGTATTAATCCTGCGGGATTTGCTTACAGGCACAAAGAGATTTGGTGAATTGAAAAAATCTATTGGAAATGTATCGCAGAAAGTGCTGACTGCACAGCTTCGTGCAATGGAAGAAAGCGGTCTGCTGACCCGCAAGGTATATGCTGAAGTTCCTCCGAGAGTAGAATATACTTTGACGGAGTTGGGACAGAGCCTGCATACGATTTTGGATGCTATGAGTGAATGGGGAGAAGAATATAAAGCTTCGATGAATTGAAAAATCTTCCGTTTTAATATATTTGCACTGGGGGATCTTGTTGAAGCCCTGTGACGGGCAATAAACATTGATAAAATTATGGTTTTCAAATTGGAATCTAAGGAGAAGAAAAATGAATTGGATAGATGAAGTATCTTTAAAGCTCAAAAAGAGAAATCAGGTTTTGTTCTCCAAAAGTTCAGAATATATGCAGGATTTAATCATGCTGTTTGAGACTCAAAGCCATAGAGTTATGGCGCTATGGGCATTTGATTTTGCGTCTGAATCTATTACAAAGCTTGAAGAAAAATACCCAGAAGAAAAACGTCCAGGAGAAGCTTTGGAAGCAGCCAAAGACTGGGCGTCAGGAAAAATCAAAATGCGCCCGGCACAGCGAAAAATATTAGATTGTCATGCATTTGCAAAAGAAATTGAAAATAAAGAAGATATTGCAGTTTGTCATTCGATAGGACAGGCATGTGCGGTAGTGCATACTGCCGGACATGCGATAGGTTATCCCATATATGATCTTACTGCGCTTATATATAAATATGGTATTGAAAATTGTAAAGATGCAGTAGAGCAGCGAAAACAGGAATATATAGAAAAGATCATATACTGGAATGAACATCTATGTGACTACCAAGGTACATGGGCAGATTTTATGCTCAAATAAAACTCGAATTGAAAAAACCTGAACATGCATGAATGTATATTTTATACATCTAAAGCAGGGAGTGAAGCGTATGCCTAAGGGGAAAAATCAAAAATTCAAGTTATATTATCTGGCGAGGATCATGGTGGAGAAAACAGATGAAACCCATTATATTACCATGCCGGAGATTATGGAGCAGTTGGCCCGTTATGAGGTTACGGCGGATCGAAAGAGCATATATAATGACCTGAGAGATCTGGAGAAGCTTGGAATTGAAGTGGAGGGCGAGCCTGTTGGAAAGGGATACCACTATCATGTGATCAGCCATCAGTTTGAGCTGCCGGAGCTGAAGCTGCTGGTTGACGCGATTCAGTCCTCGAAATTTATCACAAAAAAGAAATCCAATGACCTGATCAGGAAGCTGGAGGGCTTTGTCAGCGAATACGAGGCCAAACAACTGCAGCGCCAGGTGTATGTTTCCGGCCGGATAAAAACGATGAATGAAAGTATTTATTACAATGTGGATGAGATCCACCGGGCTATTGCGGAGAATAAGAAAATCCGATTTCAATATTTTCAGTGGACCGCCGCGAAAGAAATGGAGCTGCGTCATCATGGAGCCTGGTATCATATCAGCCCCTGGGAGCTTTCCTGGGATGCCGAGAACTATTATCTGATAGGCTACGATTCTGACGCGGAAAAGATAAAGCATTATCGCGTGGATAAAATGCTTCATATCCGTATGTCTGATGAAAGTCGTGAAGGCAGGGCATGGATTCAGAAGCTGGATATGGCGTCTTACACAAAAAAGAGCTTTGGTATGTTCGGAGGTGAAGAACAGACAGTAAAACTTCTGATGGATAATCGTATGGCAGGCGTGATCATCGATCGTTTCGGAAAGGATGTAATGCTGATCCCGGCAGATGACGATCATTTTACGGTAAATGTGGACGTTCAGGTCAGCGACCAGTTTATCAGTTGGATTTTTGCGCTGGGAGACGGAGCGAGAATTGCTGGTCCGGATCCGGTGCTGGATCGGGTATACGAGTATATTGAGCGGCTGAACCGCCAGTATCAGAGATAAAACAGAATATAGAAAGAAAATGAAGAAGCGGAGAATATCTGCTTCTTTTTTTTGCGGCTTTAGCCTGTTCAAAATAACTGCTTATCATGCAGGTGTATTGAATGATGGTATTTTTATAGGACATCATAAGAAGTATTCTTTATTCATAAAAGCAAAGGAGGCAGACAGTTATGAAAGGATATGTAACAGAAAACGGATATATGGGATATGTGAATGGCAGATACATGTTGTTTGCCGACGAAAGTGATTACAGGGAATTCCTGGAGGATTAATAACATTTATCATTCAGAAAAGGGGTGCGGTAAAACATATGGCAAAGATTTATTTTACACTGACAGGAACAAAATATTATCACGGCAAGGATTTTCTTGAACCGGGAATGAAAGTGGAGTTAGTGAAAGAACCGGATAATCCGTATGACAAAGAAGCGATTGCGGTTCAGATGGAAGGCCTTGGGTGCATTGGCTATGTGGCCAACAGCGCGCATACGGTAATTGGTGAAAGTATGAGCGCCGGCCGCATTTACGACAAGATCGGTAATAAACCATATGGAATCGTGAAGTATGTTCTTCCCACGGGCGTACTCTGTAAACTTCCCAGGAAGGCCTTGATATAGATTATGGCGATGGTTAGGTAACCGTATAAAAAAAAGAATGTTTTACAGATCTTTAATGGCATTTTATCGCACGATTTTCATTGATTTTGTTCTTGAAATCGCATGTGATAAAGATGACACCAAATGAAAGGAGGCATCAGCTATATCGCCAAAGAGGACATCTTTATTACGCGCAATGGCAAAATCATTGCAAAGATTGTCAATCCACAGATGATTCCTGTAAGGTCTTAAGCCTGTGCGAGGAACACCGGGTGGACGGTTTTGTTTCCGCGTCTTCTGTGACTGACATTTACTGTCTGGTCAGGAAATACACCCATAGTACCGAGCTTGCGTATAAAGCAATCGGAAAGTTGCTGGAAATCGTCAAAGTGTGTAGCGTTACCAATAACGATGTCCTTACTGCTTTCCAAAGAAAGGCCAGGGACTTTGAAGACTGTCTTGTAGCCACCTGTGCCAAATCAATCCACTGTTAGTACATCATTACCTGCAACAAAAAAGATTTTGAAGAATTTGAAATTCCGCTGCTTACCCTGGC
This sequence comes from Candidatus Blautia faecipullorum, assembly GCA_019115125.1. Taxonomy (GTDB): domain Bacteria; phylum Bacillota; class Clostridia; order Lachnospirales; family Lachnospiraceae; genus Blautia_A; species Blautia_A faecipullorum. The sequence goes on along the minus strand of DXEG01000060.1, from coordinate 48,891 downwards.
AGAATTTCTGCAACAGTTTTCATGATTTGAAACGCATCCGCATAAGGCGGGTGCGTTTTTTTCATAAAAATTATAATATTGGCGAAAGTACAGGCAATAGAAACTCTCGGTATTCCGGAATCGGAGATGGAAGAATATGCATCCGGTATTCTAGATAAGGTGAACCTGATTCTTTAGAAAAGTACGAAAGAGGAGTACCGGATAAAAGAGAGTTCGTTCAGAGGAATTACCATGGATCTGAATTTTAACCGAATCAGTAACTTGAAGCAGGGTAGGAGGTAAATATCCGGAAGGGAGAGATTATTCAGCTGTCACATATAAAATTACAGATTTGTTAGGATATGAAAAGCAAGGCTGGAAATTTGCTTTAAAGTATGCGGGAGCCGGGGCATAACAGAATCATAAGAGCTACAGATAATGTTGCGGTAAGCACTATCTGTGGCTCTTTTTTGATGCATGAAATTTTGAAGATGTTTCAAATTTTTCATTTTTAGTTTCCATGTCGGAAATTCTCTGACGATGAGGAAACACGTTTTTCATGGGATACTTATTTCAAATCAAACAACAAGGATTTGGTGAGTTAGTATTTCACTTGGAAAGGAGAGACTTATGGCAGAAAAGAGTGTTTTCATCAGTAAGATGGAGTATCCGTTTTTTGAAGAGGTTCATGTAAATATCGATTGGTTTGCAGGCTTTGCGATGAGCCAAAAACGCAAGTGTCAGATTGGTCTTCATCAGAATTTTCTGATGGCTTATCCGGATGAGAAGGTTCTTGAGATTTTTTCTACGAGTCTGATGTCTCTTGGATCAAGGCTTAGTGCAATGAACCTGAGCAAAAGAACGCAGAAGGGGCTGACGACAGTGGAGAGTGCATTCCAGTCTTCTCGTATCTACAGTGATGGTGTAAAGACGGTAGGTCCGTTTCCAGACTATCTGTTCCTTCCGGGAAGGGAGTGTAAGAAGCTTGTGAAAACGGCTTCGGAAGGAATGCATTCGTACATGTATGAGTTTGATGGCATGACATTTTATGCGCCTGCCTGGCATATATCGCGGTTCTATGATTTCTTATATCTGAACGCCCTTCTGGAACCGGAGAACAAAGAGATGAAAGAACAGCTTTTGGAGGAGAAATTCACTTGTTTTACAGATCTGGCAACTAAATCACTGAACTGCCAGGCGAGATCTGCAGCTATTTTTGTGGGGTTGGCCCGAGCAGGATTGATTGATGAGGTCAGAGATTACGAGTCTTATCTGAACCTTTTTCGGACACAGGTGAATGGAAAGGCTGCTGGTCCTCAGGCCTATGAGCATGTACAACTCCTTTACAAGGAAAAGGTTAAGCTGTTCTCCGAGGTTGTGCCCTGCAGATTCCGTAAGGCTGATGTGGAAACCTATTATGCGGAACATTGCAGCATGCTGACAAATCGCAAAGAGGAAAACAATTACCTGGATCTCAGATGCGGGTAAAGTTTCAAAAGCTATTTCTAAGACTGATTCCAACCGGGAGTGATGAAACTCTCGGTTGGTGAGATAGTTATATCAGAACAGAAAACAACACAGATTCAGGGAGGAAAAAGTTATGTGGGATTTCGGATACAACGAAGAAGCAATGGTCAACTTACGGGATTCTGTGCCCGGCATCGTAAAAGGACAGAGCAGATCAGGTTTGTACATCGACTTGAATATTGAAAATGACTTTGATGATCGCAAGGAACTCGTTCCGGCATTCGGTTACTGGACCGGAAGACTTCCGGTTGGCACAAAGGTAATGTGCAGTATCAGAAAGCCGGCCAGAGCAGGTAAGGACATTCTGGTTAGTGTCGATTCTATAGTTTATGAAGAGGAAATGGCGGCATAAGGAGGTGTTAGCGTAATGCCGTCATCAATTAAAATGCTGACAAAATCAGCAGTGAGACAGAGAGGAGTGGTGTGATATGAAAAACCGCGATGTAACACAACTGATGGATAGAATCCGTCTGGAATATGGATTTACACAGGAGGCAGCGCAGGACAAAGCCATGCAGGCGATGGAAAACTGTCCTCCTGCATTAGCTCAGAACATAGAGGAGTGGGCAAAAGGGCAGAAACTGACTGACATTTACATCGGTCAGTATTCGCTGCCGATGATTCTGGCAATCTGGAAGAACAGGGATTTTCTGAAAGCCATGGAGGTTATGACCGAACTGGCTAAGGGCAACATAGAAATCGCTGAGCTGAAGATCTGGAATATGCGGAGGTAGACTGGATGGGAGCATATGGAGTACATCCTACTCAGTATGGGAATTTGACTAATGATCAGCTCTATGCCATGTTCCGCGAATCAACCTACAGCAAGCTTGGAGAGAACGAGAAACTGGATCTTCTTCAGGAAACTGTGAACCGTGATGCTCTTGAGAAGGGTGAAGTTGGTGTGCCGGAAGTACATTTCGCAGATTTACCGGCAAACGAGAGCGGCAATGCGGCCGACGGAGTGATCAATGTAAACCGGGATATGGCTGTCAATGGTACGCAGTCCTTTGAATATAACGGACAGACGATCCGGCATTCAATCAGTGATTACAACGTTCAGTCTCTGAACACAGTTTTGCATGAAAACACCCATTGTTTTCAGGATCAGATCATCGATGGAACGATAACTATTGAGGATGCTCAGAAAACAGCTGAGTATCAGGCAAACAGCTTGACATCCAGTGTTGTCCAGCAGGATGGAAGGTATCAGTTGGGCAGCCAGTATCTGACCGGTGAGACTGCAAATGGATATTACTGTTATTACTTCCAGTCAACGGAGCGAGATGCATTCCTTGGTGCAGAAGAGAAGACAGCGGCAATACTGAGTAGACTTACAGAGAAATACGGTACAGAACCGTCGTTCGAGGCGTATGCCAAATCAGTAGAATCAACAGGCTATCACGCAACGGAACAGGAAGCAATAGAACGGTTCCAGAATCTGAATTTCGAAAGGGATCTTAATCAGACTCTCCAGAATCAGTATTTTGGCACTAACGTTCCGGTAGATAAGAATACAGAAGCAGCAGTGAAGGCTGAGATGGTTGCAGCCCACAGAAGCCTTCAGCAACAGATTACACAGGCAAACAATTTATCAGCAAAGGAGGACACGAAGATGTCATTTGATCCGAACAAACCGGTAAGTCTTGAAGAGTACAATGCAACCCTCAGAGGTTCAGTGAATGCTTATTATGATCACGCAATGAATGATCCGACTATGTCAAAGGAAGAGTCGATTAAGTCCACCGCGGAGATGAGTGAGAAGTATATTGATGCGGTTCAGGAGTTTCAGGAATCACAGGAGATGCAAACCACTGCCGGCGTAACCGTGGACGAAGGCGCCCTGTCTATTGAGTCCAATGGAATTCAGGCAGATACCGATGCATTGGATGCGACCGGCATTTCTGCCGGGGATACTGGTGCTGTAGATTCCGGAGTAAGCGGAGGCGGTATCGGCGATGATAACCCAGGCGGCATCGGTGATGATGACTTCGGTGGTGTAGATAATGACGTCGATGGCGTTGACATTGGCATGGATATTTAAAAGGAGGGTCAGCCTATGGCATATGATTTTGGACATAAACGAATCGGGACAGGCAGCAATCAGGAAAGAAACAGTGGTATGTACACCAAGACCATCTTAGGACAGAGCATCGGAGACATTCCGGTTCCTGTATGGACAGCGGATAAATCACGAAGTCCGTTTGTTGCATTTCAGGATCCGAAGACTAAGAGATTGTTCGGTTTGAGCAGAGATATACTTGCCTATGGCTTATTGGCTCTTGGGGCGCCTGGCACTGGTAAGACCAATTTTTTTAATATGACACTGGATCGCATGCTTGCCACCATGCAGCCGACAGATGTGATTATCATCTTCGATACGAAGGGTGATTATCTGGAGACTTTCGGAAGCAGAATTCCGGACAGCATGAAGGTTATCATCGGCAATGGCGATGCATATCGCAGGGTTACCTCCTATCATAATATTTTTGCAGAAGTAATGCCACGGGGAAATGATGGGAAACTGGTCTATACGCCGGAATCCAACGAAGATGCACTGGAACTTTGTGAGCAGCTGTTTCAGTCCATGCGAAGTGAAACACAGCCTGTTTTTCCGGCAATGGCAGAGCAGGTTGTTGCAGCTGTCATGATTTATTTCATGAAGACTTACTGGCGTTTTGATCAGTCGAAGCTGAATAACAAAGAATTTATCAATTTCTTTACTCACAGTACCAATGAGGATCTTAAGAAGATTCTCAGTCTGGATTATATGTCTGATCAACGCAGCTGCATTGACTATATCTCAGGCAAGGGAAACCAGACGCAGGGAGTGAACTCTTATGTCAGTTCCATGTTGAAGAAGATGTTCGTCGGTCCGTTTGCACAGGCTGATCCGGCAAGAGAGTTCTCTATGCGAGATATCATATGCAGTGGAAATAAGAAAGTTGTCTTTATTGAGTATGACCTTCGTAAAGGCAGACTGCTAGCCCCTATGTATGGCATTCTCATCGACAGAGCTCTTGCTAACGCACTGGGTGGAAGACAACAGATGAAAACCAATAAGTACTTTCTGTTAGACGAAATGCTCCTTCTTCCGAGGCTTGAGCATTTATCAGACAGTTTAAATTTCGGGCGTTCTCTGGGAGTCAGAATGATGTGCGGACTTCAGAATACATGCGGACTTGAAGAGCAATATGGGGTGGCCGGCGCAAGGAACATCCTGTCGTCTTTCCAGAACATTGTGGCGTTCAGATCGAACGATTACGATACCAGACAGTTTGTTATCAATCGCCTGGGTGAGAACTACCAGAACTTCAGTCTTTCCGTACAGCAGGCAAATCTCAATATCCAGCGGGCCGGTCACACGGTGGAAGACTGGAATCTGTTGAAACTGAAGAACGGTGAAGCAGTGGTTTCACTTGCGTGTGAAGATCCGTTTCTGTTTACAATGCCGTTGTACGGTTAAAAAGAAGGGCTGGTTCCTGCAGCTATTCGGATGCAGGAATAGCTCTGAAACTTCAGATTTATTTTATTTTCTTTATGCGAGGGGGTGCGTTCATGGAGTCTGTAAAGAGCAGCCTGATCAATTTTTGTAAAGGTTTTGGCATTTGGCTCCTGTTGCTTCTTTTTAATACACGTAGCGGGGAAGCCGGTGTTAATGGATTTAAGATTATCCTGGATATTATCATTGCTGTCATTTTGGTTGGCAATTATAAAACAGGAAAGTACATTGCTTTGTTGGCTGCGGTTATGACTGTCGTTGTAACCGTGCTGACCCTTCCAATTGGTCTTGAAATACTTCTGCTAATAGGAATTTCCATTCTTGGTGGAGTTTTGCTGAAAACAATGCCGGAGGATATCCAGACGATTCAATGGAGAAGGACAAGAGCTTTTGATTGTGGAACGACCGGTTATGATTCTCTGAACTGGAGGAGCCGGAATTTTTTAAATCCTTTTGAAAGTTATTCTTATTCACCGGATGGTGGAATCAATATTAGAAAAGGTATTATCCGAAGAACCTACAGTACAATTCCGACGATAACTACCAAGGCGAGGATTCACCAGAGTATATGGCAGCGAATTCTGGGCTTCTGCGATGTTTCGTTTCAGAACAATTATACCGGTCAGCAGTTTGGCGAGGATTGTCTGAAAAATATCCGGTTTCGTTCAGCAATGAAACTGATGCAGATACTTCCGTAGGAGTGCAGGCGATAAGCATTAGAGAATCAGAAGGCCGGATTCATATATGAATTCGGCAGGAAGGAGTGAAACTATGGGTAATAAAAGAATGGTTATCAATGAATGTGAGCGTATGAATGCAGCAAGACGTGTGTTCGAGGGGCGTGTTGACAGTGCATCCTTTTTCCGCAATATTCACGGCGATCTTCTGATCAGCGGAGTTGAGGCCGGAAATCATGCAATGGTGCTGGATCTGTTCTGTAGTGGTATTGAGAAAAATGATATGCCCACAATCCTGCTCACCAGTCATCCGGAGCTGATGACGGCTATACAGCAGAAAGTAAGTGCACATGAGATTGATTGCGTTATGACATCATGTCCTGCGGATAAGAACTATCATCCATTTTATGGAATGTCTGCACAGCAGATTCTTCGCTTTGTCCGTATGACAGCGGAAGAGATGGGCTATGGCATTCTGACCGACCAGGTCATGATCTATGCTGCCGCTGTTCTGAATGTCGTTTCCGCAAAGTATCCGGTATCCCTGCCAGCCATCGTAAAGCTCCTGAATGAGGATGATGATTTTATCTCCGAATTTGCTCTGCAGTCAGGTCTCTCCAATGTGATTGCCGATAATATTCGCGCTAATCATGAAGCAGGCATTGTGCTTCGCAGGCTCTTTGAACGCTTGGAAGAGATATTTGAAGATATCTATGCTCCTGGCAGCGATACGAAATACAACTTTCAGAGCGGAGCGAAGGGGAACCTGGCTGGGATGGCCATGTACACATGCTCTTGTAATCAGAGTATTTTCAACTCCTATCTGAAGGAGGAAATATTCCATACCCTGAAACGAGTGCCGCGAATCCGTATCATCCTCGATGAAATGCAGTTTGTGAATGAAAATGATGAATTAATGAAGTACCTCATGCAGACCAGACGCCAGGGGAAGATTGAACTGATGATGGTTTCGCAGAATGTCAGAGAAGCCATGCACGGTAATGCAGAGCTGGATTTTCCGAATGTGGTACTTTTCCATCATGGTACATCGGCTGCAACGGATGATCTGTCCCGAGATTTGTTCGGCTCTTATCAGTATCATTATCCGGTACCGGTGGCTGGAAATACGCCGCACATCCTCGTGTCGTTCAAACGAGCAGTACACTGGCAGAGTCAGAGCGAAGAGCGTCTTCGTGTCCGGAGTCAGGATATGTATGTAAAGCCGGGATTTTTCGGCGGAACATCGGATTATCTGGCTGTTAAAACCACAGCGAATGCAAACGTCTATCTGATTCGTACATCGGACTTCCTGCCTGCTGCGGCAGGGGTTCCGGTTGTGGTGTGATGCTTCCGGTGTAGCGCATTGTCAGACGAGGAAATAGTTTCAAAAAAGGCTGAAATTTAAGTTTCAATCCTGGCAGCAGGTATACCTATAAGAAACGGATTCTAGATCTTACAATAGCCTTAACAACAAACGAAAGGAGGTCGGGAAGATGACAGCATATACAGATACAGGTCCAAGGGAGGTGACGTTCACATGAGACGTGCAGGGAGTATCTTTAAACAGGAAAGCTACAGAGGAACCGGAGTTAGGATCGTGTCGGGCGTAACACTCGCGCTAATTATCTGTTCTGTGCTTTCAGGATTGGCAGCTTTTAGCATCATTGCCAATTTTGGGGCGGTGACAGCGCGGATTGCCATTTTCATGGCAAATCTGTTGTCCTCCGGATTTCCAATCCTGATTGTGATAGCAACTGTTGTTTATTTTACCGTGCGGCTGAAGTGGAAGTTGCGCAGAAGCTATCGGGGGTGGTGACAGACATGGATTATCGGGTAGTTACAGTGTGGACCGTGATCAAACGGTTCCTGATCGGCTGGACAATAGCAGGAACAATGCTGGTGGTGGTCAGCTGTATCAAATATAAGGAGTTTATCGTTACGGCATTTGCCAATAACACCTGGGCATGGATCAATGCAGTCATGCCGATTGTGATCATGGTATTTGTCATCGGTTATATCATCAGATCTTTGTTTAGATAGAAAGGAGGACTGTACAATGAATGCATCTGTAATAAATGGTAACTTTAAGGAATATGCGGATTTTGACAAGGAGGAAAAGCATATGGATATGATCAGAACCGGAAGATATAAGAATTATGGCCAGCTTGAGGATCAGGCAAATAGATCTGCAGATGTAGAGGCATTCGTATACGACAAAGGAAGAATAGTACCAGCCAATCAGGCAGAGAACTCTACGACTCCTGTTATTAGGACAGCTCATGAGCCTAATTATGGCCAGCTCGAAGATCAGGCAAATGGAACTGCAGACGTTGAGGCGTTTGTATTCCGCAACGGAGAGGTGGTGCCTGCAAGTCAGGCGCAGAATTCCAGCACCCCTGTAATCAATACGGCACCAGAGAAGAACTATGCACGATAAGGAGGGTTGCATATGTATTGGTATGAAAAAGAGAACGGAGCTTTACTGCAGTTTGAAAAGGATGCTTTCCTGAGGTTTATGCGTGAGTATAACCATCCGAATATGAAAATGATGTTTTGTTATGACAACAAGCATAGATTCTGTGTGGATGTGACCCTGCCGGTTAAGCCGGCACCGGATCAGCGTTGGCGAACCTTTGTATTCCATGTGGTATACGAGCATGATCACCCGGGCAGAGATGCCGATGGCCTCTTTGGCGGCTCAATCAAAGTGTATCCTATGACAAAATTGAAGCCGGGCTTCCATCACCTGATTTCTGATTCCACGATGGGACTTCCCTATATCTGTCAGGTAAAATCTACGGATCCTGCGTCCGTGAATGGCTACACTGCCATGACTAGGGTTCTAAGGTGGATCGACGTCTATTGTGTATGGGAGAAGACAGGTGTGGATCGCGATAGATAACGGAGGTGTCTATGTTTCAGCGAAAAGATAAGTATCATGTTTATATTACCCACAATACCTACAGAGGGATGCTGCTCGAGGTGGGGCGGCATCCCGGAAACGAAAGCATTATCCAGATGCCGGGCATCCGCATCGGAAATGACTTCTTTTTTGACATGGTATCGGATAGCGGCATCAATGCCACCTATACGCCAACTATGTGTGAGAAGGATCATGTTTATGCAGACCACTTATCGACACGACTCAGCGAATATTATGATTTCTCAAACGGTAAGCTGACAGTCTCTCAGGTTCACAGACATCCGGACGGGTACCTGCATTTCAGCCATGGTGATCATCCGGCAAATATCAAGCTTGCGCAGCAGTTTGGCGGCGTTGTAAACGGACTCATCTTCATTGACCCTGAATTCCGGATTAAGTTCTGGTATATTGATGAGAATGGCGACGAGACGGAAGTAGAGTATGAGATCAACGATAAGGCAGTCAGAGCGGCTATGCCCCGTATTGCCCTGCGAAGACTCAAAGAAACTGTAGAACGTAATGAAGCCGCAAGAAAGGCGGCCAAAAAGCAGAGCGTGGAACGCTTGCAGCAGCCGAAGATAAAGGATCAATCCGCACAAGATTGTCCGATTTGTTCAGGGGACACCCGGAGGAGGAAAAATATATGGATAACAGAACAGCAAATGCATTGCAGAAGGCAGCGGTATCGGCCGAAACAGAACCGGTTAAGACAGAAACTGCAGAAGTTACTTTCATGGACAATACGGCAGAGAAAGGAACATCTGAGGAAGACTTCATGGACTTTGAAAAGATTCAGGAGGCGCTCAGACCATACACGGTTCTGATTCCGGAAGAATACCGGAAGCAGCGTTATGAGGGTGAACTTTGGGGCTATTACCACCCAGAGACTAAAACCTATAACATCGTACAGGAGGCGCTATACGATGCAAGAACAGATGCGAAGGTCTTGGGTATGGCGGTCAGAAAAGAGCACACAGGGAGAGAAGACGGTGACATTTTCGGTCAGTTTGGTCTTTCCATTGTCTGGAATGAAGAGCAGGCAGAAATCTTTGTCAGAGATAATTCCGGATCAGAGATCAATATTGATTATTACTCCACACGCCAGGATGTATTTTCCAGAAATCAAGGAATCGTAGAGCAGGATAGAATGGCAGCAAAGCAGGCTATTATTTCCGGTATCGGATCCGGCGGTTTTAAGGTCGGTCTGGAACTGGTAAGAGCGGGAATCGGTTCCCTGATCGTGGCTGACAATGACATCCTTGCTTATCACAATGTTTGCCGTCACGAATGTGGTATCCATGATGTAGGTCGCTATAAAGTTGACTGTTTCAAGGAAAGAGCTGCTGACATCAATCCGAACTGCAAGATTTATACCTTCAGAGATCTGATCCAGCATGTGGATCCTGCTGAACTTGAGAAGATTATCTGGAAGGATTCCATTATCCTTTGCTGTGCGGATAATCGTCATTGCGGCTATGTTTGTAACGAGCTGGCAGATAAATACAACATTCCGATGATTGATGCAGGCTGTGGCCCAAGAGGCTCCACAGGAGAGGTGTTCTGGTATAAACCGAATTCCGGCATGGCATGCTACACCTGTGCTTATGGCGAAGATAAGGGTGTCGATTACAGCAATCAGGCGGTGCGCAGGCGTTTCTATGCAACGGAGACAGAGCTTGAGAAGCTTCATTTCCAGCCGGGGATGTATCTGGATATCCAGCTTACAGCGATCTTTGAAACAAAGCTGGCTATCGACATTTTGATGGAGCATGAGGAAGGCTATGAGGCAAAACTGCTTCCATACATCAATCAGTGTACGGTGCTGCTAAATTATCCGATAGATCAGGATGTTAATCCGTACATGCATCTGTTTGGTACAGAGGATGAACGCAGGCCGTTTACCTGGAAGTCCGGACCGGCGCAGAAAAATGATTCCTGCTCCTATTGCGGAGCAGAGAAATCATCTTCAGATATTGGATGTAATATTGTAGCATAAGTTTCAAATGTAGTTTCAGCAGAAACAAAAGCCGCCGGATGATGAAATGATCAGAAGAGTTTATCCTTAAATCATCAAAAGGCAGGAGGAATACAAAATGAGCACAATGGATTTACTTAAACTGATGATGGCACTTTCCGGTGGCTTTGCTGAAGGCAATGCTTCCGATGAATTGGAGAAACTGGATGATTTGCTGACAGAAGCAGGTATTCCATTTGAAAACTTTGGAATGCAGATTTGCTACTACGGATCGGAAGGGCGTCCGAAGCCGAAAGACAGTAACAGTAATGTCTGGCAGGGACCGGGCAAAGGCGCTGTATGCAGTGTTATTGCAAACGGGCACGGATCTTCTGAGGGACTTCTTGAAATCAGCGGACTGATGACACGGGAAGAGATGGACAGAGTTCATGATACTGTACTGGGGCATCTTACTGCTGAAGATGTATTTGCTCGTATCAGGATGCATTATGAGTCCAGTAAGTGAACGGACGGTTTTGTAAGGAGGCGTTTCTAATGAGTTATGTACTGATCAATGGAAAACGATACTATAAAGATGACAGAACCGGAAGAACCACATTGGATAATGTGTCTCAGGCGGAAGCTGATCACAGGGCCCAGAGGAATCAGAGAATTGTAAGAACAACCAGGACATATCGTCCGCAGACAGCAGCCGGAAACGACAGGACAACAGGTAATGCAGGCAATATGATTCATACCATTGGCACGGCTGGAACAACTGTCCATACAGGAATTCCGTGGAAGTCAGTTATTGTCTGTGCTGTAATTTCCTTGTTTATTGGAGCGTTTTTCTATAACCGTTCTCATGTATCTTCGGAAGAGCAGGCCATCACCAACTACATGAATGAGCAGGTTCTGTCCGATACGATGGAAGATGACACCTTCACAGCGGAGGAGGTTCAGGACATTGATTCTGATAATGAAGCAACATCTGAAGAGAATGCAGCAATGCCAGCCTATCTGATGCCGGATAGTGCGGATCGATACCTGGAGGTATCAGATATTGAAGGTTATAGCAGCGATGAGATTCAAATGATCATCAATGAGATGTATGCACGCCATGGGAGAGAGTTCAAAATACAGGAGAATATTGACTATTTCAGTGCACAGGACTGGTATGAGCCGGTAGCCGGTAAGTCCGATGAAGAAATCGCTAATGAATTCAATGCATATGAGAAGGTAAACGTTAACCTGTTATGCAAATATCGATAGATGCAGGAAATGGACTTATCAAAAGGAAAGGGGGAATCTCACATGAGATATTCAGATAAAGACTGTATCGTAATTGGTTTCGATGAAGACCGTGGTCATTTGACATCTGTCATTTTGATGAGTGGTAAAAGTGGTCTGAGGAAAATGCTTCAGGGAATCAGCGGGAAAAAAGAGATGGAGATTTACCACGTTAACTTTGCTGATAAAACCTGTATGGAGGCGGGACGTGTGAGCCTGCCGCAGGACATTCCGGCTGTGGATATGGTCATCGAATTCAAGCCAGAGGAGGATGGTGGAACTGTAACAATCTGCAATACCGATCAGGTGTGGAGTTATACAGTGCTGGAAAAATCGCAGGAAGCTGAGAAAAATCCGATGAAATCTGCAGTAACTTTGTCGCAGACAAGTGAGAACGAGACAGCTGCAGGCAGCTCAAAATACATTGTGGATAAGGATAAAGTCCGTGAACTTGAACAGAAGAAGCAGACAAAAACGGTCTGGCCGGATGAACTGGCGGCGGAACTGAAGCGTGGTATTTACGGACAGGACGAAGCTATCAAAAAGATCAGTGAACTGATTTCAGCAAATCTCCGCAGAAAAAAGCCAGAAGTTGAGGTTATTGTTCTCTTTGGCCCGACCGGTGTTGGCAAAACAGAGGTTGGAAAAGCTCTTCCGGGAGCACTGGAGAAGCTGACCGGACAGGCTTATGGGTTTCATCAGATTGCCCTCAACGAGTTCATTGGTGAGCATTCGGTCAACAGATTCTTCGGATCTCCGCCTTCCTATATAGGCTATAAGGATCCTACAGTGTTTGAGCCTGTCCGATCCAATCCATACCAGGTTTTCCTGCTGGACGAGATTGAGAAGGCAACGGATCGTATCTATACCGGGCTTATGGAATGCTTTTCCAGCGGTGTGGTTCACCTTGCGGACAATTCACCGGATATTGATCTGAGCCATGTGATTTTTGTCATTACCAGCAACATTCCGGTAGATATGAAGGTTTATGAAGAGGCGTCAGCATTCCGAAAGAAGGAGATTTGTAGAAACACTCTCGCTAAGGCCTGCGGTCATCCGGAAATCGCCGGCAAGATTACGAACTGTCTGGCTTTCCGTGAACTTCCCGCAGATGCGCTTACAGACATCGTCAGCAAATTTGTAGTGGAAGAGCTGCAGAATTACGAGATGGAACTTGAGCATATGGACGAGGAACTAATGGTGCAGCTGAAGGAACAGCACAGCAACTATGGCGCCAGGGGCGTCAGGGACGCTGTGAGAGAGGCAATCACAGCAGCAACTGTGTATGATCGCAATATTGGTCGATACAAAGGCCACAAGGTTTTACTGTCAGGTGATATCGAAAATATTGTCATAACAATCGTACCAGAGGAGGAAACAGCTCTTCCTGCCGGGGCCTGACAGTAGGCATGATTTGATCAGAAATGTGTTTCAAAAGTTTCAAAGACAGTTTCAGTTTCTGTGGGATGCCACAGATGCTGAAACAAAAATAAGGGTTTAATATTGAATCATCGAAAGGAGGAGGTCGGATGTATTGGTCAGGATTTATTCAAAGAAGCCGGATAGCGTACAATCCGGTGGAACCTTTACCGAAGCACATTGTGCTCGGGCAATGAACGCCCCTGATGAGTCTTGGAAGATTAAGACGAAAGCACAGACACATCAGATACATTGGTAATTACATATAGGCAGTGCAGATAACAGTTACTTCGAGTCTGGTTATCGAGGGATGTGGGTTCGAATCCCACCGGGACGGCTGAGCTGTTCCGTAGCTTAACGGTCAAGCGCTTTGTTTACTGTTATCGCCGATTCTCTTATATGTGGTTACAGAAGCTGCCGGGCTGAGTGAAGCGACCGGTTCGGCAGTTTCATTTGAAGGATAAATATCATGCAGCAGTGCAGATGGCAGTTACTTCGAGTCTGGTTATCGAGGGATGTGGGTTCGAATCCCACTGGGACAGCATAGCTGTTCTGTAGCTTAATGGGAAAGCGTTATATTTACTGTTATCGCCTATTCTCTGCATGTTATTTATATAAACAGTCACATATTTCCCCATACACTTAAGAAAGATGGAGGTGCCCAAATGGCTAAGTTCAACACAACCAACACAATCAAAACCGAAAACCGTTCCGGTCATGCAGCATACCGAATGAGCAATAAGGAACAACTTATGACAGCAGTAGTGACCACCATGTTTAGCGAGGAAAAATACTATGGATCCACGGATAACGAAATCGTCCAGCTTGCAACAGAACTCTGCAAGAAGCACCCGGAGTTTGTTAGCAACCTTGCCTGCTTTGCTCGTGAGGTTTTCAACATGCGTTCTGTAAGCCATGTGCTTACCGCTGCGATCGCCCGCGAGGCATCTGCATTTACCCGCCAGACCATTTGTAGTGTGGTCAAACGTCCGGATGATGTTACAGAAATCATGGCCTGCTACAAGACCATGTATGGCAAGCCGTTTCCGAACGCATTAAAGCGTGGGATGGCTGAGGTGATCCAGAACTTCGATGAGTACCAGATTGCAAAATACAATGGCGGCTGCAAAGATGTGAAGTTCCGTGATATTCTCCGCATTACACATCCGAATCCGAAGTCCAAAGAGATTGAGGAACTCTTTGGGAAGATCTTAAACGATACCCTTGAGACTCCGTACACCTGGGAAACGGAACTTTCCTCTCGTGGCAATACAAGGGAAGTCTGGGATGAGCTTATTGCATCCGGCAAAGTTGGCTACATGGCATTGCTTCGTAACCTTCGCAACATTATTATGTCCGGTGCGGATATCACTCCGGTGCTTGCGGTACTTTCTGATTCGGTTCAGGTGAAGAAGTCGAAGCAGCTTCCGTTCCGTTTCTTCAGCGCTTATCGCATGCTTGAGAAGGAAGGACTCATGACTGATGAGATTCACCGTGCTCTCGAGAGCGCAGTTACGGCTTCGGTTGATAATATGGAGAAAATCAAGGGCAGAACACTTATCGCCATTGATGTATCCGGTTCAATGAGCTGTCGGATTTCTGCAAAGAGCGATATCCGCTGCTCTGATATCGCTTCTTTACTCGGGGCGATGACAAACAAGCTTTGCGAAGATGCAACGGTATGCTACTTTGAAGCATCGAAGACTCTCTATCGTGAATACTACAGACGGCGCGGAATGCAATTCCCGGAGGATGTGTATAAAAACAGTGAAGAGAGAGGATATCGTATCGCAAACTATGGCAAGTATGATTCTGTTCTTGAAATTGCATTACAGAACTCATTTGCAGGCGGTGGCACAGACCTTTCACTTCCGATGGAATATGCATTGGAGGTCGATAAGGGCAAACGCTTTAAGCCGTTCGACCGAGTTATCTATTTCTCGGATAACGAGTGCAACTGTGGTCTTGAAACCACCATACAGGGGCTTGCGAACAAATACCGCAGCAAGTACAACAAAGACTTCTGGGTGCATGGTGTAGATCTTCAGGGCTATGGTACACAGCAGTTCTGCGGCGCACGCTTTAACCTCATTGCAGGCTGGAGCGACCGTGTACTTTCGTTCATTAACCTTGCAGAAGCAGGGATGGGAAGTATGGTAAAGGATGTGGAAAACTACAACAAATCCGAGAAAACGGCGTAACATCGAGCTTTGTTCCCGGGAAGGAGGTGGTGATCAGCAGATCCTGGGACGAAGGTAGCTATACAACTTTAGAAAACGGAGAGGTGGATAGCGTTTTGCAATGGCTCATAGGAAGATTCTATGATATAATATAAAAAGCTGTTGACAGCTTCTCCGTTAATTTTTAATCATAGCCCCTGAAGCAAACAGAAAGCAAGGATTGATGTGACATTATGAGGTGAAAATCATGTATGAAGTGATTAAGAATAAAGGAAAATTGGTTAAGGCTTATCAGCTGGGAAGCGATAATGCTGTTATAAAAGAACTGATGCTGAATGGCAAGATCTGCGATCTTGGTGATGGCAGATATGAAATCCATTCGCGGGAGGCAGTCAACGGAGCTGTCGGCGGAGAGAAAGCGATGGCTGGTGACTGGATCAAGCTGGATAGTACCGACAGTCCATATCCCAATGATAAGGAATACTTTGAGGCGAATCACAGACATATCGAAGGAGATACCTTCGAGCAGATTCCGAAGCCTCTGCCAGCCTGGGATGCGAAGCTTGAGATGTGTCCTGAGGTGACGTTTTTGGTAGAAAAGAAGGGGCTGGTCATTGATAAGGCTTCTTCAGACCGGAGATATACAGCGCAGCTTTGGGGAACCATGGAGGCAGCCACAGAGGATGCAATGCTCATTTTCTACGGTATTTCTTATGATGATGTAGGCAATGTGACCGAGTGTGATTGGAATTTCGTTGAAAGAGACGAATTTGACAGGACATATAGCGTGATCCGATAGGTTATTATCAAACAAGTATGTTGGATCATTCTGAGGCTTTGTCTTGATCAGGACATCCATGACCTGGAACAATGTCTTACGCAGTGCAGGAGAGCCCTGCTTTGACGCATGGACACTTTTCTGGGCGTAGTCTCCGGATTCATTTACACAGGGGTCAACGTCGGCAAATGCAGTAATGGCGTTTCGGTGAGTGATACGGGCCACATCCCCGATTCGGCCATCAGCTGAGGACCCAGAGAAGACCCAACGCCTTTCATCGCCATGACAACCAGGTATTTAGGAAGACGGGCTGCCGTTTGGTTCATGAGGTAATGATATTACCCCGATTTATTTACACGAATTGCAAAAGAGAAAATCAGGATGACAAATTGAAACTTAAAGGAGGAAGAGAGATATGGATTTTAAAATAGTATGTGCAACGTGGATAAAAGAAGATGATGAAAAAGTTTTGAATGCATTGAAAGCGTCTGACAAATTACTATCTGCTGAAGAATTATCAGTAATCACAAATTTGCCATTGAGGAAAGTAAAGCATACATTGACTCTTTTAAAACAACAAGAAAATTTCTATAATGGCAGAAAGAAATTATTAAATGAATGACATTTTCCAGTTTATGCTTCTGAAGTTTGTCCTGGAGGATGGAACAGGTGCGGATCGTGTTATTTCAACGGATATGAAAAAATTTAGTGAAGACGCCGAAAAAATAATGATGGAACGTTTGTTGAAGAATATGACCTGAATGAGGAAACTGATCCGGGAGAGAATCTTGAAGGAAGTATTATAAATTGAGAGTTTATATGACTATGAATCATATGGTGAGGGAGAAGGATGTATGGCAAAAATAGGCGAATACCGACTGCGGATTTATGATCTTCTATATGAAAAACCAATCTGCGAATATGCAGAAATCAGAGGAAACAAGAAGCAGAGCAATGTTCTGATCCTTGGAACTGGCTGGATCGGAAACGAGGCATTCAAGGCGGCATTCTGGGCCAGTCAGGCGCTGGATACAGAACTAAGTATCACAGTTGCCTCTCAGAACGCCGCAGCGTATAAGGAACAGGTACTTTCCACGAAGGCCGGAGCATGTATGCCTGCGCTTAAATTGTATGCGGAGCAGAAACATTATGCGAATCTGCGTTTTGTTGATATTGATGTCGAAAAAGGAATGGATTCTGCCGGACTGGCCCCGCTTGATTTTGCTGCTAATAGATATAATTATATTATCATCTCTCTGGGTGATGCGGAACATAACTGGCTGGCTGCTTCGGAACTGATTACACAGATTTCCGGGGCACAGGCAGAATCAGCAGGGCAGCGACACAGAATACTTGTCAATGTCTTCAACGAACTTTCCGATAGCATCAGTACGGATGAGCAGGAGATGCTGATAGAAGCTGGACGGGACAATGGCATCGAGGTACATTTCTTTGGTAATGAATCTGTGACTGGCACGGAACTTGATCGAATTGCCCGCAATATCAATTTCAGCTACAGTATGAAATATGATCAGCGAATCAATAAGAAGGATGCAGATGATCAGTTTGAGGCAAGCAGAGTTGCAGAGTTTGTGGAATCTCCCAAGGACTATGAGATCGGAGATATCAGTATCGCAGCCAATTTTATCGGTGCAAATTATGCAGCGGATTCTTCCTTCGCATCTGCGGTTCATATTCCGGTAAAACTGGCTATGTGTAAGAATGTGGACATAAAGAAGGCTCCGGTGGATACACTAAAGGAAGCTATCCGCAAGAAGAATAAGCTTTACTGGAGTCTGGTTGCCCTGGAACATCGTCGCTGGAATGCATATACCGTAACACGCGGGTTCCGTGCGCCGACACCTAAGGAAGAGGAAACACTGCTTTACCAAAATGGCAATACCCATCAGGATAAACAGCGACTCCTGCATATGTGTCTGTGTGATTGCGGAACGAAAGCTTCGTTGGCAAATGACTTTGATCATCAGTATGATTTATGGATCAGAAAAAAATGCCCGGCAAACGATCCGTCTGAACTTGACCGGGCCAGCCTGAGAGCACATCAGCTTACAAAAAAGCTGTCCAGCCAGGTTGACATAGAAGCTGTCCTTCATCTTGTTGTCGGCAATAGTCCCGAGTATTCCAACCTGAGACGTGCGATTTCGAAACTGGCCAATGATGACGATAATTCTCTGGTGCTTTATCAGAAGTCTCTGGATGCAGCTAGGGAATATGCGTTATCAATTTCTTCAGAGGAAGCGGATCACATTGAGGAAGTGAACAAGATTCTTTCTCCAATTAAAACCAGAAATGCGAGGATGGATTTCTTTAGCCTGGATGAACAGTTGGTGGAAATGCTGCCATTTGCACTTTGGTATGGGAAGAAGTACGGAACAGTAATCACCCTGAGTGATGGAATGACCACATCTACATATGATGTAATTATTCCAACGCTTTTCTGTGCGCAGAATGCTGTATTTATTGGAAAAGCGGTCAATAGCAGGAAATACCAGAATGCGATTGCGATTTATTTTGAGAGCCGCGGAAATAATACAGTTCCGGAGTTCATAACATTATCATCCATGGATGTTGAGTCGATATTTGCTTGCCTCGAAGAGCAACTTATAAAGTATGGACATCATGATATCATTATTAACTGTGTGCCAAACAGAGGATATGACGCAGCTCTTGCTATCGGACGACTGATGGAAAAGTATACGGGTAACATTAATGCTGTTCAGTATCTGCAAAATAAGGGAATTGTATCTTTTTCAGCAGATAAAAATGTTGGTGTCGGATTGGATAATAAGAATTTTTCGCTTGCAGAATATATTCAGCTTATGGGAGGGAGGATTGCCAATGAATATGCCGGCCTTTATGACAGCAGTGAGTACGAGTCCATTATGGCATTGTTTAAGAAATATTGTGAGCCGACACATCTTAAAGGCGCCAATGGAAAGGCTTCGGGCAGTTTCAATACTTGGGCAGCAGTCACAAAATTCTTTTCCCAGGCGGCAAAAGACATGAATTATGGTGATGGAATAAAGCAGGATCTGGAAGGTGATGAACTACATTATACAGGTTCATTTTCCGAAACTATCTTCCGAAATTCAATGATTGGCAATGTGCTGGAACAATTGCAGACGTATCATATCATTCGTGATTATGAGAAAAATATTGCAGGCCCCATAGTTACGGTTGATTTTGAATATGTAAATCCGGAGATAGGAAGTTTGCTGCAACAGTTTGAGATGGGACAGATAACCGAGACGGATCAATATAAGTCATTAAAATTTATTCCGATGAATGGTGGCCTGAAGGTTTCCAGCCGCCTTGTGCAGCAGGCACCGATCGTATCTTCCGAGGAAACAGAAGTACATAGAAAGGTGAAACTGGCCTTCCTGCAGGATCTTCTGCAGAGGAGATACATAGAGAATCTGCAGTTCAATACAGAGGACGATACAGTCACTTTTGCATTCAGTGATGCCGCCACTATGCGGCTTATGAAAACACAGGGGCTGATTTTTGAGTTGATTGTCTATTACTTGATGCGTGAATCCGGAAAATATGATGATGTGGAAACCGGTGTTAAGATTGCCTGGGATGCTGAAGATACTCCACAGGAGCAGAAGCTGATTGAAATGCTTGATCGAAAGGGCCCATCCTGTTTTGGATACAGCGAGTATGTAAAAGCCAGGGGAGAAGTGATCAAACAGGCTATCATTGGTGAAGGTGAGTCTGTAAAAAATGAAATTGATATCATTGCCTTAAGCGGAATGAATGCCACGATGGTTTCATGTAAGACCTCCGACAATGATAATATGCAGTGGGTGTATGAGATCAGAGCGGTGTCAGACCACTTCCAGTCAAAGGGTGTTCTGGCGGTCTCTTCGGATTATCGGAACAAGGGCAGAGCTGCGTTTGTGGAGCGGGCAAATCAGATGAATGTGACGATCTGGGGGACGGAGACGTTGTGGAATTCAAATATTTAGTAGAAGTCTGGATGTTCCAGAGCAAAGGAAAGATTAAATGACCATAAAAGATAGGAAAATGAGGACAAAAGAGGTGGACAAGTGAAGATTGATGAAAAGAACTTGTATTTTTGGATACATTTGGATTCAATATAAGAAGAGTAGAATTTTTGAGGGATTCTCCATTTAAAGAAATGTAGGAAGTGTTTGTGAAAGCATCTTTTTTATATGAGAAATGATGTGAAAAAGTTTTTTCTATTATAATGATTACCATTGTTCTTATCAAACTCTAGTATACAGGTAAATCCACGTTGCTACAAATGTGGGGGCACGTCATATTATCTAACCGCGCTGATTAAGGCTGTGCGAACTTTGTGAATAAAAGTGAGGCGGAATTATTTGTAAGTAGGAAAACAGGGAAGTTCTCTCATCATGAAGTTACGAGAGCTTCCCTGTTTTCTTTTTTGAGAATGTTTCTAAATTATTTCTCGGTCAAAATCTCTTCTTCAATAAGTTCTTCCGGATATAATGCCGTAGTTATTATTTCAGCGGTTGCTTTAATATTTGAATCGTCGGTTGCTTTGAAATCAAATGGTGTAATAAAGTCGTGTTCTCCGACGTTTGCATATCGCTTTTTTTGACCAAGGGTCATATTGCTGTTATATTTTGCCTCGTTACAAAGCGAATTTGAGAAGTCCTGTAATTCGTTCAAACCACATATACATCCGTGCAATTTTGCTATAAATAGCTGATGTTTTGGATTCCCGTCTCTCATATAGTTTAAAACTTGCTCAGCAGATGCAGATTCCCAACCGCGTGACAGAACCCATCGTATCCATCTTGAATGTTCATACATCAGGAGACTCTGCTGGCAAGAGGATCGATTTGCGGTAAAGGCTTTTGCCAATTCTTCTATATCGCTTGGAGCCAAATCCGGTGCGATGTTTAAATCTGATGATATGATGTGCCCGTTAGTGTCTGTCACGGTCTGGAATAACCGATATGGCATTGAAAGCGCTACTGCCATAGAGGAATCCCGATTATAACTCCATGAAAAATAGTCTTTCAGTTTTTCAAGTTTTAGAGTGCGTGAATCAGAAGCCACAATATGACAATACTGCAAGTGCGTAGATTGTGCTACTTTTTCCAAATATCCACCATCCAGTTTTTCAAAAGCGTAACGATCATTTATAATTCCGAAAGGCTTAACATTATAGTTATTGAACCACTGATCTCCGCTGTTCACATTTTGAACAACCATATGCTTGGATAAGTGGGCGATGTTTGAGTCTGGACAGTAAAAGGTTATCATTGGCAGAGAACTATTTTGAAGCTTCTGATACGAATTAACAAGATTACGAATAGACAAAGTTCGCAACTTTATTGCAAAATTTAAATTTTCAGCACTATTGCCGATATTTATCACATAATAGTTGAATGCATTTACAGGGTTATGACAGTCACATATAGTTTTGAGTGCATCGCTGGAGTGAATAGAATCCACTACATATGGTTTGTTGATAATGACTCTGGAAACAGAATCAGAATCCGGTGTTTTGCCATATATGCCAGGGCATTCAAAACGCAGTCGCTGATCAATCTTTTCTGAATCCGGTCCAACGATATTGATTGACAGTGTAAGTTTGTTGTAATTAAAACATCCAAGCCAGAAGGCTTCTTTAACCAACCAGCAGGTCAGGTCTGGATTTTGATCGGTAATAATGGTAAAAGACAGTGTGATGGCTGTGTTCTGTAGTGTCCGCGCATCAATGTGCTGAATAGGGCGGAACAAGGGGTGCTGATATAACAGATATTGTGCGGCCCATTTATTATCATCAATGATATATACTCGGATGGTATAATTACCCAATCTTTTTAATGCGGTATCAATTAAGACGGAGTATTCAGTCTCTCTTGCTCTTATGTAAATGACTGTTTTGTGCCAACGAAGGAGCGTTTTAGTATGGTTAGCCAATGTTGCTTCCTGTTGCAAAGCTGATATATGGTTTAGAATATATATTAAATCCTTAAAATTCTTTTCTGAATCATCATCAAATAATAAGAATCGGCAATCTATGTTTAAATCTTTGATGGAATCGACTTGCTGTTCCCATTGAGCTCGGGTAGCCGCAAAGGTTATTAGCTTTTTCCTTTCTTCTTTGCTCTGCATTTCTTTTGGCAGAGATTCTTTGAATGCGGCAGTATATTCATTAACTGCATTTAAAATGATTCTTGCTTTTCCATGTGTCTGTGAAAAATCACGTATAAGTGGTATTGTTTCCAGATCTTCCTTGTATTCTGTTTTGTAACGCTGGATGGCGGCATTAGAATTGTAACGCCAAATAGCCTCTAATAATAACTGTCGGGCATTAACATTTTCGATACGTGCCTTATGGTCTAATATACACAAGGCACAGTGGTAATAAGCATCAGCAAGGGTATTATCATCTGCTAATTTATGATCTGTTATCTCTATAAAAAGCTCCGCTGCCTTTTGGTAGTCATTTTTATTGAATAGCTCGTGAGCCTCTGCTGATTTAGCCGCAGCAGTTTTCTTTTCTGAATCGGTATAATTTAATATTTTCGCGTTGGTTTCAGTGGAATTAATATTGTCTGATGATTCAGATGGGAAAATAAAGTTTGCTAAATCTGTAGCTTGCTTTAAATTTTTATCCCAAATTGGCCAGGTCATTGCAATACAGACAAGGCAGGTAATCCGATCAGGAAAATCAACGTTTAAAAGAGCATTTTTATATTTGCTTAATAGTCGATGGCTACCAAAATGCTGCTTGATTAAGATCTTGACATCTTTCTCATATCTCTGTTTATAATCAAATGGAAAGCGTTTAAATAAATTTATAAGGTTCTTCTTAAGGTCTTGGGTAAAAGGAAAAGAATAGTAGTTATAGTTTCCGGATTTAGCGCAGTTAAAGATACGTGTAATCACAGCTTCATAATCCTTTTTCCCCTGTGCATAGTTAAAATATTTATTGAACTGGGATTTTTTCTTGTTAGTAATATCGACACCATTTTGTGTACGTAAACGATATTCCTTATCAAGAAGCATACGGACAAGAACCTTCTGCATTTCTTCGCCTTCGTCAGAATCGAATCCTTCGTCGGACTTACCGCCTAAATACGTATGGACGGAATCACTGTCCATACATTTTCTTAATGTGTCAGTAAAATTGGTGGGAAATAACACCCCCCATGTAATCATCAATTTTCCAGTGGTACTTTTCTCAAGAGCAATGATTTCAATGTTGTCCGAGGGAAAAATAAGGTTTGCTAAATCTGTAGCTTGCTTTGAATTTTCATCCCAAATTGGCCAGGTCATTGCAATACAGACAAGGCAGGTAATCCGATCAGGAAAATCAACGTTTAAAAGAGCATTTTTATATTTGCTTAATTGTTGATGGCTATCGAAATGTTGCTCGATTAAGCTTTGGACATCTTTCTCATATGCCTGTCTATAATCAGCTGGAAAGAGATTAAATAAATCTATAAGTTTCTTCTTAAGGCTTTGGGTAAAAGAAAAGGAATAGTAGTCATAGTTTCCGGACTTAGCGCAGTTAAAGATATGTGTAATTACAGCGTTATAATCCTGATTTCCCTGTGCATCGTTAAAATATTTATCGAACTGGGATTTTTTCTTGTCGGTAATATCGATACCATCTTGTACATGTAAGCGATATTCTTTATCGAAAAGCATACGGACAAGAACTTTCTGCATTTCTTCTTTTTCGTCAGAATCGAATCTTTTAGCGGACACACCGCCTAAATACCTATGGACGGAATCACTGTCCATACATTTTCTTAATGTGTCAGCAAAATTGGTGGGAAATAAAACCTCCCATGTAATCATCAATTTTCCAGTGGTACTTTTCTTAAGATCAATAATTTGCATGCCTTTTGCCTCCTCCTATGTATTTTTAAAATTGCAGATCAGTGTAGTAGAAATGCCTTGTAGTACAAATGAGAATATTATCTTAATTTATCTTATAGTATCATATTCCCTTTGTATTTTAAAGGATAATGAGCGGTTTGGTTCTGTTGGTTTTTGTAATTATTTACCGAGTTATCTTTTCCAATGTTTTCTTTTCATAACGATATGGCTGAAGTTTCAAAAAATGGGGAATTAAATGTGATGTAAGTTGCCTAAATGTGAAGTTGGATTAGATACAAGCAACTCATTTTGAATGATTTAATAGAATCATCAAGAAAACCACAGCACAGAAGGAGGGCAACAGCTATGAAAAAACTCAATGTAAAACTCGCAATCCAGAACACCGACCGTATCACCATCTATAATACTGGTGACCGTATCGAGTTCTACTATAGCAACAGCAATAGAAGAGAGGAAGCTACCTGTTTTTATGAGATTCCGTTTTCTCTCTCGGTCAAGAAGTACTTTGGCTGCCATGGTCGCACCATCGGCGAGCTTTATGGTTTTAAGGCCTGGTACAACAAAAAGCTTACAAGTGTTTTAAAGACACTGTTCCGTGAGCTGGAGCACTCATTAACCAATGCAAAGACTATAGCAGCAAAACAGGAGGTGATCTGCTATGAGAGATAACATTACCAACAGTACCACATCCGCTGGAAGAGGAAGAGGAGGTTGCATCTGCGGATAGAGAAAAGATGCGCAAGCAACGCTATAAAAAGGAGAATATTGGCAAGGGAAAGAAGGTCGGTTTCTTTGAATCCACCAGCAGACATTGCAGAATCTGTATGAACGAGAAGAGACAGGAAACCGCATCTGGTATATCCTGCCGGAGCGACAGATGGTTACAGATATGGAAAGGAGTACATAGGGAGGCCTTTGGGTCTTCCGGAAAGGGAGAATAAGCTATGCGTAGATATGAATATTCAGATGAAATCGTTAATGTCGTTAAGCAGTTTCTGGTGGAGGATGACTGGCATTATTCCTTTGAGGAGGATACCGGTATCTTCAGATTTGGTCTCAAAATCAGAAGCAAGATTCAGAACATCAGTTATGTGATTGATGTGCATGATGATGAGTTTGTTACTTATGGCATGTGTCCGATCGGTGCTGACCGTGAAGATTGCGAGATGATGGCACAGATGGCAGAATTTATCTGCCGTGCGAATTATGGATTGAAGAACGGCTGCTTCGAGATGGATTGGAGGGACGGGGAAATCCGCTTCAGAAGTTATGTCGACTGTGAAAATTTGCTGCCGTCCACGACCGTGGTCAAAAATAGTGTATATTGTACGGCGGCGATGATTAGACGCTATGCGCCGGGTATTGTGGATATTATTTTTGGACGAGCTAAAGCAAAAGACGCTATCACTAAGTGTGAGAAGGAAGTACCGTCGACAGAGGATGAACTTCATTCTGCTTTGGAGGAAGCACTTGGCGGAGATGTCAGTGAAGAAAGTATTGGAGTTTTTTTGTCTCGCCTCGCATCAATACTTGATATCGGCGAGGACAGTGCTGACAGTCATGAAGACGATGACAGACCGGAAGGCATCCGTCGGAATTCTTTTGCTGATGGTGGTGGATCTGGTTTAGAGCAGAATCATATCAGGATGGATCCTTTTGCCACGGAAGGAGGTGAGGCCTGATGAGCACACTAGTATTACTGAAGAGCAGCAGCGGAGTTCAGACGGTTGCGATTGAATCTAAACTGATGAGTGACCGCAGGTTATTTATCACTGGCGAGATCACCGCTGACAGCGCCATGGATTTCTTCAAGCAGATGATGTTCCTGAATCTGGAGGATGATAAGGCGCCGATCTCGGTCTTTATCAATTCTCCGGGAGGGGAGATTGATAGTGGCTTACTCATCTATGATGTTATTGTCGGGTCCAAAGCCCCTGTCCGTACCTTCTGCAGCGGATGTGCTTACAGTATGAGTGCAGTTCTGTTTACCTGTGGGAAAGAGCGATACATGCTTTCGCACAGCAAGCTTATGCTTCATGAGCCATTACTTGGCGGAAAGATCGGCGGCAATGCATCCTCTATCAAATCCATTTCCGAAAGTCTGCTGGAGACGAAGGCTATGATGAATAAACTTCTGGCATTCCATACCGGCAAGACGGAAGAAGAGATGAATGAATTAACATCCTATGACCATTACTTCTCAGCCCAGGAAGCGGTTGAGATGGGACTTGCGGACGGTATTAAGAATTTCAAGGAAATGATGGAGGGCTTTGCATGATCAATAACGATGGGCAGACGAATGTAACCGATATCTCTTTCGACGAGATAATGCTTTTGAAATCCGGGGACGGCAGCGATACCGACAGACTGATCCTTGGAGACGGCGAGAACTGCATCTTTAGTTCGGATTCACAAGAGACAGGACTAAACAATAATATCCTCGTCATCGGCACTTCCGGCTGTGGAAAAACAGTCAGTATCATGGAACCCCGTATTCTGGAGACATTCAACAAGAGTCTCATTGCCACGGTGACGAAGCGCAGGATTGTGAAGAAGTACTCTATGGTGATGACGAAGCGAGGTTATAAGGTTCTGGATCTGAATTTTGTGCATCCCAGTGAGGGCAACTGTGGGTACGATCCATTGATGCATATTGGCTCCTATAACGACATCACCTTCCTGGCCCGGAGTATCGTTATGGCCAATCCTCAGAAGGCTCAGTCAAATGCTGATCCGTACTGGGATGACGGTGCAACAAGCCTTTTCAGTGCGGAACTGTGCTACATATTGCAGACACAAGACAACCCCACATTCGCAGATGTGCTGGAGTTTCACAGCAAGCTGACTTTTGAGGAGAGAAACGGGGTCATTACTACAAACTATGACCGGAAGTTTGAATTTCTGGCAGCGAAGGATCCGTCATCCTTTGCGGTGTCTTGCTGGAAATCTTTCAAACAGCTCCCAATCAAGACGGCCAGCTGTATCTTTTCGGCGCTGAACACCACTATCGATTCCATCTTTACTCCGGAACTAAAGGAAATGTTTCGCATGAAAAAGATGGTGGATTTTGAGAAGTTGGCTTCTGAAAAGACGGTGCTTTTTATAACGACCAGCCCGGTTAATTCTTCGCTGAACAGCTTCATCTCCTCATTCTACGGAACAGTGTTTAAGGAACTGTTTGAGTTCGCGGAAGACCAGGCAGACGGAAAACTGCCGATACCGGTAGATGTTCTTGCAGACGATTTTGCTACCGGCTGTCCCATTAATATGTTCGAGCAGTATGTGTCTATTTTCCGCGAGAAGGGCCTGTCTGTCACGGCGCTGATCCAGTCAGAATCGCAGTTAAGCTCCCTTTACGGTAGCGAGAAGGCGACCACCATTATTAACAACTGCGACACGATCGTGTTCCTGGGATCTATGGATCTGGATACAGGAAGGAGCATTTCTGTGAGAGCGAACAGACCCCTGGAGGATGTTCTCTACATGCCGGTCGGGTCGGAGATCATCTTCCGTCGCGGCATGAAGCCCATCTTTACAAAGAGATATAACATCTTCCAGAACGAGATGTATAAGAAAATAACGGCGGCCTATGAGAAGCATGTTGAAAAAGAGCTGTCTCAGGCTACGCGATAGAAGGGAGCCTTACAATGATTCCCGGGTATGAGTTCTCCGCGTCCTACCCGGTTCCGGCATGAGTTAACAAATTCAACTGGTAGAAAGAAAAGGACTGCCAGAGGTTGAAGCCATGAAGGAAGTGTTGCTTTGGCAGTATATTGCTGCGGAATTAGAGAAGGGGGATGACTGATTATGATCAGAAAGATACTAAAAAGCAAGTGGAGTCTGGTAGTCATGCTGGCCACAATGCTGCTGCTAATCTGGAGCCGTACATTTATCGGAATAGCAAATGGATGTGGGACGACAGCATTGGAAATTCTTGGACATTGTACGCTGACAGTGTTCTTAACATTTATATGGGGATGTAACCTATATGTATGGGATGATGAAACCGGTTTTTTCTATAAAGATGAAGAAGAGCCCGGTGTACTTGAAAGTTTCCTTATGAGACTGCTTGAAGGTGAAAATTATCACCGGAAACCTGTACATAGTTCCGGTTTAAGAAATTCGCTCTGTGTTATTCTTGCACTCGCGGTAATCTGTCTGCTGTCCTTCGCATTATCAGACTGGACGGACCGGCTCAATCTGTTCAGTGACAGTAAATATATGCAGATTGGATGGCTTTGCATCAACAAAAAATACATCTATGATGTGCTGGCGGTGATTGTTTTTCCAATCTGGACAACCTTCATTATTAGAAAGATGAAGGAAAGTGAGTTTACTACAGGGGCAGTGCTATCCGGAATTATGCAGATACTGACTCTGACGTTGATTGGCTTTCTGCTTTATATGGGAAAATCAAATATATGGCTGATAGAAATGGTAGTGCTGAATGTGATCACGCTGATACTGGCGGTTCACGGCTATGCCTGGAAGAATATCAGGAAAAAGGGGAATGCCATAGCGCTTCTTATCATGTATGCCCTGTTATGGATCTTATTGATATCTGTTTTTCGCTATAGCGGCCAGTCATTTGCTGGCTTTATGGGATTTACAGATATAACTCAGGCAACTAGTTATTTTTCAAATGTTCACAAAATAGCGGAAAATGCGCCCTTTATTGGACAGAACAGTACCCTGTTAAATGATCCATATGTAATCTCCTTTATGAAAGACAGTCATTATCTGATTCCCAGTGTTCTGTTTTATGGAGGATGGCTTCCGACAATTTTGCTGATATTCGTAGAAGTGGTATTTATTGTGGCATTGGCGGGTGTGCTTATACAGGCAAGAGAACACGATGGAAGAGATATTATGCTGGACATGATTTGGGTTGGATTTCTTATCCGTGTGATTGCGGGCTTGCTGTACTCATTCGGTTTGCCGACCGCCATATTACTTCCATTTTCAGGAACAACCGGGATTATCACAGATTCCATATGTATGGGAATACTGCTTATGGGATATCTGAACAGAAAACGGAAGTTATGGTGCGGTCTGTATGAGTTCTGCGACTTATATGAGGATGATTTTGAAGGCTGGGAGGGCGATGAGTATGAAAAAGATGAGTAGGTTTCGAAATATAT
Organism: Candidatus Blautia faecipullorum; assembly: GCA_019115125.1. GTDB lineage: Bacteria > Bacillota > Clostridia > Lachnospirales > Lachnospiraceae > Blautia_A > Blautia_A faecipullorum. The sequence continues at coordinate 19,643 of DXEG01000060.1, read as the reverse complement.
TACTGGAAAATCGATTGCTCCAGATTTTTCTGACAGGCTTCGCGGTCGCGGCGTTTCTGCTGCTATGGGGTTGTTTGATGGAAGGAGTTCTGAGGGAAATCAAGACTGCCTGTGATGCTGAGCGTGATTATTGGGTGAATGCAGATACAGAGATGTATGGAGAGCATGTGGTGATCAGAAATCAGGAAGCCTTTTTAGTGGATGAGTATACCGGTGAAGTTCTGGCCGGACCATATGCCGGCATTGCAGGAGAAGACTTTGATTTTTCGTATGGAATTGCAAGATATATTACTGAAGACGGACTGATTGGATTTCTGGATGAGGAAGGACATGAGATTACACCGGCGATTTATACAGAAGCATCGGAATTCACAGAAGGTACTTCGCTGGTAACGGATCAGGAGGGGAATCAATATGAGATTGACACATACGGATGGATTATATCACAGGGAAAGCGGGGAGCGTAATGAAGGAAAATAAGCGTTTGGAATTTCTGAAGAGAATACGACTGTTATCAGAGGAAGCTGACAACGGAAGAAGCGGGCAGGAGACACAGAGCGATCAGGTTCATAAGATGACAAGACAGGAGGAGTTTGATCTGCAGAAGGAGCTCGAGAGGCGATTCGATGAACTCTTCGGTACCACGTCAGAAGGTTAGAAGTTTCAAAAAATATAAAGATAGCAGAACAAGACAGAGTAGAGATGCTTGCCAGAAAAATCGAGGAGAATCCGGCGACTATAGATACGCTGGAACTCTGGGAACTTGTGGCTATCAATCATTACTACGATGAGATCATCCGAAAGAACGAGGATGAGCTGGCATATCTCAGAAATACGGCCACCTGATGAACTTTAAAGAGGCAGCCGAAGAGGAGGCAGATACCGGAAAGAGACGGTGCTGAGAAGCGCCTGTCCTTATATGATAGAGGACAACCCTGCGGCAGATTAGCTGCAGAAGATGATGGATACGATGATGGAGAAACAGAGAGGTGTTCCGGCTTGTAAAACTGGATGGGTATAACCAGACGGAAACAGCAGCCTTCTTGGGGGTAGGCATCCCGAATGTAAAGAAGCATCTGGATAAGGCGAGGGAGCATATCCGAAAATACTTTAGTTAGAGTTCTGTTCCTGAAGCTCTGCCAGCATGATCCGTTCCAGACGGGCAATGTCTGGAAAGACAACCTTTTTTCCTCTTGCGTGAAGCTGGCGGAGCCGTTTCATGTTGGTGCTGATCTCTCGGTGGATGGAATGCTTTACCGGTACGGGATTGTTATTACGGGTATGTATGTGATCCAGATAGTATTCTCTGACTGGGAACATATTCTGAAGGAGAAATGCGGCTTCCCGTCCGTCAAATTCACCGAGGACAATGGTGAGGCACCGGCCGTATTTCTGTACCTGTTTATCATGGATGGCCCGGAACTTTTCTATGCGGGTGCTTAACGGCACCATCCACAGCAGGGAAGTTTTTTCGTCGCGGAGGCAGTAAAAGGTAGGGCGGTATGTGCCGTTTTCTTTATTCTGCATCAGCCTGCTGTCCTGTACTTTCTCAAAATATTCATCTTTAATGTGGTAAACATAGCCTTCCTGATAGATCATGTTTCCTCCCTATAAAAATCAGCCCTGCCGTGCAGCAGGGCCGAGAATTTTCGAGCCGGACATTTATTAGACGCTTCCGGTAAGCGAGCCATATTTTCGGGCCGTTCATTTATAGGCCGCCAACGGTGAGCGGACAATATTTTCGATGACAGGGCTTCCTGCCTCTATCATTATTATATGTTTGCGCCTGAAATATGTCAATGAAAATAATAAATTTTATGAAGGGTTGAATGATGACCGCATATTCTTGTAAAAGCGAAAACAGGGAAAGAAACTCTTAAAACGTATTTGGAGAGAGATTAATGCTCTTTATCCAACAAAGGATGAAAATATCAGAGCAAATTCAGTTAGAACACTAAGTTTCTTACTTTCATTCATTTAGTTTCAGATAAGTAAAGAAAAGGATGGAGAAGAAATGTAGACAGTGTGATACATATATATTAGGCTTTCATTAAAGGAGGAATCAACCATGAACCAGATGAATAATGCAGCAAATAGCGGTCTTTCCAGAAAGGAGGTATCAGGAGTGAATAAAACAAATCTACGTAATAAGCGTCTGCAGCGCCTTGATAAGGGGAAAACGAAATCTCTCGGGTTTATTGAGAGATGGACAATGAAATATGCCGGCTGGGTAGATGGCCGTAAGGGCCTCCTGCGCTGCGATGCAGCTGGTGTATGGCAGTCCAGTGTCCTGAAACAGGAAATGGACTCTTACGAGGAATTCTGCGCGGAACAGATGGGAGTACTCAAACTGGAAGAGGAGGACGAGTTCAAGAAGATGAATATTCTTTTCGATGAGGTTGTTCCGCTAAGAAAGAAACTTTCTGATGCCAAAGCCCAGTTAAAGAGCGCATCAGAGGAAAGGGCTGACTTATTCTTGCGCAAAGAGGGAGAAGAAAACCTTACTGAAGTACAAGTGACGTCCAGAAGGAATCGTGAGCGGGACGAACAGCTCCGGCCTCTCAGAGAGGCAGTTGTTAAGTACGATAAAGAACTTTCAGACACGATTGATGCGATTTTCTCCAGCCTTAGCCAGGTCAGGGAAAGCTTCGATTCTACAGTGAAAATTACGAATCGGATTCTTCAGCATAGCCAGAGACGTATTGATGTGTATTGGCGTTCTGCTATGTATCATATACCTGATCTTCCAGCATTGCCTACTGTCATGTTCAGCAATATGTCTGAGCGAGCATTTGCAAGTCACTATGACGAAGTGGCGGAAAGGGCAGAAAAACTGCGTATGGAACTGGCATCTGAATTACATGGGGAGGTGATGTAAATGTTATTCGGTAAAAAACCAGGCAATAGTCTTTTTAGTCAAGTGGATGACAGTCGTCAGATTGTATATGATTTCCGCCGCCGTACAAATCTGTTGTTTGAAAATTACAGATCTGTCAGCTATAGGAAGGCGGTCTCCTGTGAGTTGGAGAAGCTAAAACTCGATACGGCGGATACGTTGGCGAAGCTTATTGCCGCTAATGCGGTTGATGCAGGAAATGAAGATTGCCTTGTTGATAAAATTCTCGGTCCTGTAAGAGACGGTATTCGATATCTGGATGATCAGTCGCTGGAGCATATGGATTTCTATAGCAGACAGGGTGGAAATATGGCTGTACATAGCGCCGACATTGAAAGAATCCTTAAACTGTGGAAGGAGAAAGAGTCAGCCATGGCAAAGGAGCACGAGCATACGAAGATGCTTTGGGATAGATATTGTGGTTATAACAAGAAGGAGGTAACGAAACATGAAAGATAATGGGTTTGCGGTAAGTATGAATCGTGGCGGCGAACTTGTACAGGAACATCTTTATGATTTTACAAGAGATAAGTATAAGCCGGACAGTCCGTTCCTCTGGGGACCGGTTCCGTACTTTTTGATGATTGCCTGTACTGTAATTGATCTGGCCTTTTTCCGTACGCTTTTTGTCAGGATATCCTATGATGATCCGACCATGATCTTACTCGAAGTTGCGGGCCTTGCGTTTGCTGCCGATGTTGTTGCTGCATATGCAGGTATTCTGGCCAAACGTATTAGCCAGGGGCTAAGCAGAGACAAGTTCAATTTGGGACTGCTTTTACTTGTCCCGATTCTTGCGCTTGTCGTAAATGGCGTGCTTAGATGCACAACGATGTCACTGACATCTGTAGATGGGACTATAGATTCAGCGACTGTCGCACTGACTATTATTGCGATTGTTACTCCGGTATTTACCTCGATTGGGAATTTTGCGATCAGTTTTCAGTCATATGATCCATTAGGACAGAAAATGTGTCGAGAGGAGATGGCTCTTGATGCTGTTAGAGATTACTGCAGGCGTCTGGAAGCGATCAAAGCAGAATGTGATGACTTCAACGGAGAACGAATTAAGGAGATGGATCTTCAGCACCTGGCAAATGCCAAAAAGGAACTGATTAATGAGGCATTGATCCTCTATGCAGAAGTAAGAGTGAAGCTTATGGAGTACCTCGAAGATCCTGCTTCAACCAATGTACTCAGCAAATCCCGTTGTGATGAAATATTCAATCGACTCAATTATGAACTAAAAGTACTTGAAAGTGCATGTAGTGAAAACTCAGCGATCAAAGAGTCGGATGTTACCGAATACGGTGTCAGATATGCTGTAGCATAAGGAGGAAATTTATATGAAAAAGCGAATAATTAAAATTGCAATATTTGCTGCTATATCGGCTAGCCTTCTTGGATTAACCGGATGTAATGGTAATCAAGAAGAAAAAAACACTACTGGAAAAGCAGAAGCTAGTAAACCCGCGGTTGCATATATGATTGCACACACTGCTAACTCTAAACCAATAGATTCCTCTGCGCCAATGCTTCAGGATACCATGATTGACTGTGCTGAGAATTATGGCTATTCCTTTATTGTAAGAGTGGATGGAGAGCCTGAACTGGTATCAGCAGAGAACCTTGATATTGATGAACAGTTTAAAAACGCGTCAAAAGAACGCCTGAAGCGTGATGCACGCAACAAGGCAAATAATCTTCTGGAGGTACTTGATGGTGTGACAGCTTTCTATCCGGAAGTGGATTATCTGGAAGGGCTTCGTTGTGCGGCAGCCTCGCTCCGAAGCCTTGATGAAAGTTATACTTCCCGTTCCATTATCTGTTGCGGATCTGGACTTGGAACACAGGGATATATGGATTTCAAAAACAATCTATTAAGTGCTGAACCGCAGGTAATTGTAGAGATGCTGGAGGAACGAGAGGCTCTTCCTGACCTGAATGACACTGTCGTTTACTGGCTTGGAATGGGACAGGTGGCAGAGCCTCAGGAGAAGCTCACGCCCAAGCAGAGCAAGAACCTTGAAAACATATGGAAAGCAGTGATTGAAGCGGCAGGCGGTGAATTTGTGTCAAACGATTACATTACTGTGTCTGGAGAAATGAATGTGGTAGATGAACTCCCTTCTGTAAGTGTTGTTGATGTTCCAGTTGATAAGCCTATTGCGTTTGAACAGGAAGTGCTCGAACAAACTGAGCAGGAAGAAGATAATGCTTTTGAAGAACCGATAGTGCTCGGTGAAAGTCAGGTCGAATTCGTTGGGGATAAAGCAGAGTACTTACAGCCGGAAATTGCAGTAGAAACCATCAGACCTATTGCCGAGTATCTGATAGAGCACGATACAGTTCCTCTGTTACTGATTGGTTCTACTGCAGGCGATATTACTGATAAGTCTACTCTTTGTCTGTCTGCGGACAGAGCCGAGGCTGTCAAACATACTTTAGTCGAGTTGGGCGTTGACGAAAGTCGTATCAGTACCATTGGAATGGGATCTGATGATCCGTGGCATGTAAAGGACGCCGGATATGATGGCCCTGTTGCCAGCAGTAACAGAAAGGTAGTATTGCTCGATGCTCGAACAGAGTTGGCACTTGAACTGATAAAAAGCAATTAATTCATAGCGGGAAATACCTTAGAGTGTTTCCCGCAGAAAGAAAAAATTTTGTGATCGGTATAGTCACAAAAAACGGTATGTCAGGGTGTTGCATCTGATAAAAGGATGGAAGATGGTTTCATGAATATATTAAAATTGCCGATATCTATAACAAACTGGATAATACTATCGGATTCAGTTAAATTCTGCACAGACAAAAGAGTGTATATAAAAATATTCAGAGAATACTTAATTTTTTTACCTATTTATAAAATTGAAGAAGTGTGTAAAGCGGCAGAAACGAATTTAATGGAGTCAGACTTTCAATTGGTATTGGACACCCTATGGAAATATGTTTCAGTTTTACGGCAAGAGGAGGGATATAGATAAAGTAGCGAGGACGGGCTGCTGAAAAGTCAGGATTTCTAATAGTTGCTTTTTGGTGCCGCATTGGATTTTTTTATTGTTTTACACTTTATAAGAGGTTATACTTTAAGCAGAAGGTTAGATAAGATGTAGGGGGGAAATTATGACACAGAAAATGCTTTGTATTGAAAAAGGATTTACACATGGCAGTGGCTTTCATGCGGATGATGTTTTTTCATCTGCGTTATTAAGAATTTTGAATCCTGATATTGTGATATTAAGGGGCAATGTCGTACCGGAAGAGTTTGATGGAATTGTGTATGATATTGGAAGGGGGAAATTTGATCATCATCAAAAGCAGAAGCCGTATAGGGAAAATGGGATTCCGTATGCGGCTTTTGGATTATTGTGGAAAGAGTTCGGTTGTCTCCTCCTCTCAGATGAAGATGCGGAAACTTTTGATAAAGAATTTGTCCAGCCTATTGATTTGTCAGACAACACGGGTGAATACCATGAGCTTTCACGGGTTATTTCCGACTTTAATCCAATGTGGAATGAGAAAAATCCTATAGATGAGAAATTCTGGGAAGCTGTTGATTTTGCGCAGACGATTCTGGAGAATCGTATTCGGAAAATAGTATCAGATCGGAAAGCGCGGAAAGAAGTGCTGAAGCTTTTGGAAAAGCAGGAAGGTCCGGTTTTGATCATGGATCGTTTTTACCCATGGAAAGAGACGGTGTGTGCGACTGAAAAGCTTTATGTGATATTTCCGTCGGCAAGAGGCGGATATATGATACAGGCTGTTCCTGAAAGCGCAGGAACAATCGCTCTTAAAAAAGAATTTCCTGTAGAATGGAGGGGAAAGACACAAAAAGAGTTGAGGGAAAGAACTGGGATCGCAACATTTACATTTTGTCATACATCTGGATTTATCTGTGCGGCAGATACGATTGAGGATGCAAAAAATATCGCGGAGCTGGCAGCGGCATGGATATAATGAACATGACAAAATAAGGGTTTAGGAGAAAGGTACATATGCAAAGTACAAAAGAAAAGGGTAAAAAGATACTGGTGACTATGATAGGGGCGAGACCCGCAGTTGAAACAGAATATGCATTTTTTGATTCCTGCATAAGCAAAAACCATAAAAAAAACGGCGACATATACCGGAAAAAAGATGGAGAAGCGAGCGGCAGCAGCAGAGAAAAGTATGGATATCCATTCTGGGCGAAGATAAAAGCACTGGCAAAAGAGGAGTGTTATGACCAGATTGTCTTTATAGGTACGCAAGGCTCAAAATGGGAGAGCCTATTAACGAATGCAGAAAAAGTAGCGGGTAAAGTTCAGGCTAGGAATGGACAAAGTAATAGATGCAGTAGCGAGTTAAGCGGAAATGAAAAGCAAATGGAAGCGTTGGAACTGATGAATCAATACGTCAGTCGAGTTCTTGGAAATGACTACGACAAGGTTACAGAGAGGGTCCTGCCGCAGATAGAAAATTATATGAAAGGCCTGTTGACACCGGAAGCCAGAAAGAGGGAAAAGGAGAAGGAAGATCAGAAAAAGCATCTGGAGTATATGCAAAGGTATATGTCAGAAGAACATTTACATGAATATGAGGAGCAGTTGAGCAGAAATATTACCGCGGCGGTGAGGGAAACGGATGGTGGGCCGTTGATTAAAGCGAGGGTAATTCTTATCAAAGAGGGCAGAGCAGAAAGTGAGAATCGGGAGAATATTATAAAAATCCAGGAGGAATTATCAAAGATTCCCATTTCTGAGATTACATTAGATGTTACAAACGGACTGCGTTCGCATCCTCTCTATGTTCTTTCAATCATTAACAATATCTCTGCAATTGGAAGCAAAGCGATTCCCGTAAATATTTATTATGGGATGTTTGACGCAAAGCTGAAGGCTGAAAATGGAAATGAAGATTATTATGTAGTTCCGATAAATCCATGGGAGGGACAGATTGCTCCTATGGTTGACCTGAAAGAAATTCAGACAATAGATCAATGGACTCGCGCAGTCAGTGAGTTCTTTTCGAACGGTTCTGTACTGCAGATTATTGAATTGCTGGAGGCTATAAACAATGAAGAAAAATCACAATCCCCAATTAAGGGCTTGATCAATGCATTTGAGAGCTTTTCGCTTGCGGTTAATTCCAATAATTTGCTGGTTTTTGAAGAGGCGATGGAGAAGATTGAACAAAGCCGCAGGAATGAGGAGCAAATTGAATTACCTATATATGTAAAAATCTGTCTGCAGCAGATCATTACTCATCTTTGGGAGCAATTCAAAGTAGAGGAAGCGGAAGAACAAACAAAGTATTCTTTTTACATGTTTAAATTAGGAAACTGGTATTTGAAGCAGAACCGTCTTGGTGATTCTGTCAGGACATTTCAGGAAGCGGTTGTCACTTATGTAATGGAAAAGTATCCAGATAAGATTTCAAAGCTTCTTGAAATGAAACTGATAAAATGGCCAATAGAAAATAAGAAGTTGTCAGACTTTTTGTTTGACGCGAAGATCCGCAAGGTGATTCGGGACGCTGTGTTTGAAGATGATTTTGTGATAAAGGGCAGGGAGGAAGAATATCGGCAATGGAAAAAATGGAGTGCGGAATATCATTATATGAAGGAGCATATCCACAACCCGGACGCCCTGCTGTACAACTTGAAACAATCGGAGGAGAATCCAGCACAGGAAGGGACGGTATCGGAAAACGGTATTAAAGCTGCAAAAAATGCCATTAAAAGTTTTTCGAAAAAGATGCCCAGAGGAGTTGAAATGAGTATGGTCGGTTCTTTATCTGATTCCTGTGACATGCTTGCCGAAAGAATCGATTATCTATTGGATATCAGGTATTATGATGTGTTTATAAGTTATCGGCGAACGTATCATAGGGATGGTGGAAAGGAGTTGAATGATGGGGTTCTGTTAGTGACCGCGCTCTGTGACTATTTTGAAAAAAATGGACTGCATGTTTTTTATGACAAACCTGAAATGGAGGGAAAACAGGGAGAGTTTTCCCCATATCTTCAACATAACCTTCTTAACAGCAAATTGTGTCTGATCGTATTGGGAAAAAATGCGTATGCAAGAGATTTTTCAGAGACAGACGAATACTATAAAGAAATTATCACGGCAGTAAAAAACAAGAAGAAGATAGCAGTGATCTGTATGGAAGATTTTTATATGGATGGAAGGAATTCGATTAACTATGGAAATAGAGTAGGAAACATCCAGGAACTTAAAAATGTAGTTGAAAAATATCAGCGTATCGGGTCGGAGTTTGCCGATAGGTGGAAGTATGAAAATATTTTGTCACTAAGAGAGTGTGCTTATAAAGAAATAAAACAAATGCTGGAGGAGGAATAGTATTTATGGTTATGGGGATGAATAATGAACCGTATATGGCAATGTATGATGTGAGGGGAATCCAGGATTACATATTCAAGACGAATTACGCAAAAGAAATCATCGGTGCATCGTATCTTGTAGATTCTATCATTATAAATGGACTAAGGGAATACATAAAAACGTTGGAACCAGGAGAGCAGTGCCGATATATGCTGGACTGGGAACATGACGATGCTTCTGCTTTTCAGTCTCATGAAGAAATCCTGATGCAGGTCATGTTTATTGGCGGTGGCAACTCCTATGTTTTATTTCGCGATAAAGAGACTGCCCATAGAGTAAACCGGTATTTGGGACGGTATATTCTGGAACATACCTATTCTCTGAATCTGGCTGTGGCCATGTTAAAAAAAGGTGATTCTTACGCAAAGGATTATCAGAACATTAATAAAGAGATGCAGCGGATTAAGGCCAAAATGCCGGAGGTAAGACCTGTCGGAGCTTTGCCGTTTATGGACAGAGATTCCATTACCGGATTCCCGCTCTGCAAAGAGAGAAAGGAGCATGGGGAAGAACACATATACTGTACGGAAGCCGCGCTAAAAAGGGATGCGTTTCTGAAAAGAGAAACGGTTTACGCGGAAGCTTCCGGAAAAAAGGACAATGCAGAAAAAATCTTTGATAATATGGTCACAGAAAAAGGGGAAAACAGCAGTCTGGCAATCTGTCATATTGATGGCAACAGCATGGGAATCCGTATTCAGAAACGTATGCAAAATATTGAGTCTTATGAAGAAGCGATTCCTGTGATGAGAGAAATATCGATGCAGATTGCAAAGAGCTTTCGGGAAACCTTTGACGAGATGTGTGTCCGTATGGACGAACTTTCTCCAAAGATAAAACAGGGGGTACAACTGTATCGGGAATTGATCGTTGCAGGAGATGATATCACCTTTATCTGCAATGCTGGACTGGCGATAGAGGCCATTCAATATTTTCTGCAGAGGATTTCGGAGAAAGGATACAGTGCATGCGCCGGAATATCATATTTTAACAGCCACTTTCCGTTTTCCGATGCCTATCAGGTGGCGGAGGCGTGCTGCAGCTCAGCAAAAAAACGGGCGAAAAAACCGCAGCACAGGGGAACTGATGGGGCGATCGGATGCTATCTGGATTTTCAGATCTGCACAAACGTGCGGGCGGCGGAGCTTTCTTCCTATCGGGACAAGCATTACCTTGTTGACGGAGAGCATATCATTGCCAGACCCTATTATGTACCATCGGAGATGGAGGGGGAAGATGGCAAGGAATTAAACAGAAAAAATGAAAAGAATAATATTGAGCACCTGAAAAAATGGCTGAAAAATTTTGCGAATGAAAAATTTATTGCAAGAAATCGAGCGAAAAAGCTGCGCAATACCATTCCTGAAGGGTTGAGAGAAATCGAAGCCTATCTGTTTTTCCTGAAGTCCAGGGACGTCCGTCTGGAGAATCCGAAAGAGCAATATCGTTATTGGTACGACGCACTGGAGCTTCTCGACATAGATCTGCTTGGAAAGGAAGGAGGACGCGATGAAGTTAAAAATTGAATTACTGAGTGATCTTTGTACATATTCCGGAGATACCTTTAATTCTGTGGTGGATACGGACGTTGTCTATGACCAGTATGGTCTGCCCTATATACCGGCAAAAAGACTAAAGGGCTGTATTCGCGAAAGCTGCATGGAGCTTGCGGAATTGGGGTGTACGATCGAACTGGAAAAAAATGATTCACAGACGAAAGAAAGGTTCAGGGCCAGTGCTGAAATCTTTGAGAAACTGTTTGGGAAAGAAGGGAATTCTGATTCGGCGTTTTCACTTTCCAATGCCTATTTGGAAGCTTATTATAAAAAAGCTGCGGCTTTAAGACAGGTAGAAGGAAACTCATGGATGACTCCGCAGAAGGTTCTGGATTTGTACACTTACACAAGGACACAGACAGCGGTAGATCTGGAGAAAGGAACTGCGCAGAGAAACATGCTTCGCACGATGAGAGTTGTGAAAAAGGGACTGGTTTTTGAAGCGGAATTGACATGGAGGAGCGAATCTGTAAAAACAGAATCTCAGGAATTTCAACTTTTGAAGGCTGCCGTATCCATGGTCACGCATATAGGTTTTGGCAGGACAAGAGGTCTTGGTCTGGTCAGTTTGGAGCTGGTTTCGGAAAACAGAAGGGCAGCGGAGGAAACAACAGAGGAGGAAAAAGCGGCGGCAGCAGTGGAAGAAGCTGGCGTGGAAAAGAATCAGGTAACATCCGGTGAAAAGCGTAAGATAACCGTGGATTCGGTAAATACCGATTACCTGTATCACAAGATAGAGTATCAGGCAGACCTGTTGTCTCCGGTTATCTGCAAGGCGCCCACTGGGAATCAGGCTTCAACGCAGGACTATATTGCGGGGGAAAAGATACTTGGGCTTCTGGCGGGAATGCTCGGGCAGGAGAGATACCGGGCGATAACAGCGCACTCGGAGCTGATCGTCTCCAATGCGTACATTTTGTGTAATGGGGTCCGTACTATCCCGGCGCGTAATTCCTGGAAGAAACAAAAAGACCAGACGTTTGATAAAGATGATACGATGAAGATATGGGAGATGCTCTGTGAACCGGATGTGAGTCAGATGCAGATGGCTCCAGCAAAGCTGCATTATATAAATGAAAATGGTGTGGCAACAGACGTTGAGACAGAGATTACCTATCATCACAGAAGACCGGATAATAAGGCTATCGGAAGAGCAACGGGAAAGGATAACTCCACGTTTTATCAACTGGAAAGTATCCAGTCCGGACAAAGCTTCGGAGGCTATATTCTGGCTGATACCAGACAGGCGCGGGAAATTATCCGTGCAGTGGGACTGCAGCGGCGGGTAAGGATCGGATATGGAAAAAACGCACAGTTTGGAGATGCGGTTTTCCGTATAAACAACGTGAATCCGGTGGAGAAAAAACAGGAGTTTATGAGGGACGCTGTTGTAACACTGGTATCAGATGTGCTCATGTACAACGATAACGGAGTACCTTCTGTGTCAATGGATTGTCTGAAAGAATATCTGCAGCCTGTTTTAGGTTTAAAAAAAGAGGAGTTTCGCATTGAGAAGCAATATTTCAGTTTTGCCACAGTGGGTGGTTACAATACCAGCTGGCACACTTTCAAGCCAGTAATTCCGGCGTTGGGAAAAGGTTCCGTGTTTATAATCTGTGCGGAGAAAGAATTTGAAAAACCAGAGCTTTGTTTTATTGGGGAGCGTGTATTGGAAGGCTTTGGCGAGATTAAGTTTGAGCCTTTGCCGGAGAATGAAAGATATATGGTATATAAGCCATCTCCGGATAAGAATTCGGTACCAGAGGAAGGAATCGACTGTGAGTTGTTGGAGCGGCTGAAGGAAAGAGAGGAAGCGCGAAAACTGGAGAAACACATTCGTGATATCACGGGACTTTTTAAAGGCAGGGAAACGCCGGCAGGCGCAGAAATGGAAAAATATATCAAAGAGTCTGCGGAGGAAATCAAAAAGCTGATAGAAAAGAATGAGGATGGTTTTGCCGTAGCTGTTGCAAAGCTGCGTATGATATATCAATCTGCGATATCCTGTGAAGATTTCAAGGAGCAGATTGATGGAATCGCATCCAATGAGACGAGAAAAACATGTCAAAATCTCAGCAGTTGTGTGGATCCAGAACAACTTTTGAAGTTATATCCGATTGGGAAAAGCAAAGAGGAAGCATATCGCATGATGTATCATGTTTACCTTACGGAGTTGAAGTATCTCGCAAAGATTGTAAAGAAAAAGCCGAAGGAGGAGAAGAAGCATGAGCAATCCGGTTAAGAAGAAAATTGTATTTTTGATACAGGTTGAATTAGACTCTCCGCTGTGTATCGCTTCAGGAAAAACAGGACTGACAGACGCGGATGTGATCAGGGACTATGATGGAAATCCCTTTGTGCCGGCTTCTTCTGTCGCTGGGGCGATGCGGGCATATCTGGGGAAAGAGAAAAACAGCCAGTGTCTTTTTGGGTATTCCCAGGGAGAAGATGGAAGGATGAGCGCTGTGTTTTTGTCGGATATGGAATTTGAAGAAGGCTGTAAGATATTTGTCAGAGACGGAGTGGAGCTGGATGACAAAAAAACTGCGGTAAATGGTAGTAAATATGACATGCAGATGATAGAAGCGGGAGCGAGGGCGCATTTTTTTGCTGAACTGACAATTCGGGACAAAAATGGTGAAAAGAAAGAACAACAGGACAGTGAAGAGGACTATATAAATGATTTAGCAGCGATTTTCTATGGAATCAACAGTGGGAAACTCCGTCTGGGGAGAAAAAAGACCAGAGGATTTGGAAAAATGAAGCTGGTTCAGGTAAGAAAAGCGGAATTTACCGTTGATAATTATCTGGAATATGCCGGGGTTTATCGGGACAAGGATATATGGAACGAAGAAGCGTGGGAGAAAAATCCGAAGGAAGGCTGGAATGTGTGGGAGGACTGGAAAGAAAAGCGGGAAAGTCCCACAGCTTATTTAACGCTTCGGGTGCCGCTTCGTCTGCAGGGAGGAATCAGTATTCGCCAGTATGCTTCGCGAAAGGGCGAGCCGGATTTTGTTCAGACTGTACGGAGATGTAAGACGGAAGACGGAGAAGAGGAGCGGGATATTCCGGTTATTCCGGGCAGCAGTATGGCGGGAGCGTTGAAGCACAGACTGAAGGTTATCCTGGAGGGGCTTGCAGTCAATGGGGCGGAGCTTCCGGTAGGCAACATACTGGATACGATGTTTGGCTATGCAGAGAAGGATGACGCGCATATCTCCATGCTTACGGTAAATGAGACAATCATTGAGGGAGCGGTACCGCTTACCATTACCCGCACGGGAATCAGCCGCTTTGAGGCAGCGGCACGAAAAAGAAGTCTGTTTACGGAGAAAGCATATGTGAATGGTACGCTTGTGCTGGAAATTCTGATTCGAAAAGGGATTTATGAGGATCATCGATGGATGCTGGGACTCCTTCTTCTGGCAATCAAAGATTTGCAGAATGGTTATTTGGCAGTCGGAGGCGGGACGGCAGTCGGCAGAGGCATTTTTCAGAGGAATGGAGATATCTTGCTGGATGGGCAGCCGATTAATGAGGAACAGTTTATCGCAGAGACGCTTTCAGATTTGAGGGAGAAAGAAGGGAGAGCATGAAGCACGAGGTTTTCATGAAAAATATAAAGGATGAAAAAGCTCCGGCATCGGGAATGATGTACGCGCTTTATAAAAATCGTGTGATATACCAGCCGTATTGTGTGACCCGGGCTGACTGGGACGGAGATATGAACCGATTCATTCTGGAGGAAATGCCGGATTCGGCTGATAATCTTCTGGAGCTGCATCTGTTTGACGACCGCAGGGAATACCGGATGGTTATTCGGAGAGGACTGGAGCCGGTATCCAAACTGATAGATGATAACTGCCTGGAAAAGGGAGGATTTGCATATATTGAGAAACATATTCATACGCTGGATCTTGCTCATTCAGGAAAGACGGGCGTTGTCAATATTGTGAATTACGTGTCGTATGACGAGGACGACCTGCTGTATATCGAGAACTACAGGTTGATGGAGGTGAAGAAACTATGAAAAGCTTTTTGAATCCGTATAATTTTATCAGCCTTCCAGAAAAGAAAGCCCCTGCTTATGCGGAAGATGAAAAAAAGACGATAACAGGAAAAATCCATTATGAGGTTACTACAAAAAGTCCGCTGTTTATTCCCAATACCAGTACGGACGAGACGTTTGCTCAGTCTGCACAAGTGGATAAGCACAAATCCTATGACTTTTTCTCTTATAAAGAGCTTTTGCCTTATTCGCAAGCGCATAAGAATCCCGAACCGCAGAAGCCGGTAATTCCCGGGAGTGAAATGCGCGGTGTGATACGGTCTGTGTATGAGACGTTAACGGATTCGTGTATGGGGGTTCTGAACAGTGAGACGATGCCCGTCAAGAGAAGTCCGGCACAGTTTCAGCCGGGACTGATCAAAAAAAGCAGCCGGGGATATGAGTTATGGAAAGCAGAAAGCTACCGGATTGGAAGGGCGGCAGAAAGCAGGGGGATGGCGCCGCCTGATTTCGGAGAAGAGCGAAATGGAACCAGGATATTTTTTCGGTATCCTGGCACATCAACCCGGGAATATTTTGATAAACGCCTCAAGAAAACGGGAACGAAGAAATGGAAAAACTGTATTACAGAATATAATATAGCGAAAGATGGAGAGAAACCGTCGCAGAATAAAGAGACAGGGTATCTGATCAAATGGGGAATGGGATGCAAAAAGATACGATATCATTTGTTTAGGGCTATAGAGGAAAAGGAAACTGATAAATTACCAATACTAAGTAGGGAGGACATTGAGATAAAGCTCCTTGGCGTGATCGAGTCCTATCTGGAACAGCCGTTGGTAAATAAGGAAAGCCAGAGCCACAATAAAAAGGCTTACGAAGAATATCGGGATGACTTGATCAGCTTTCTAAAGGGAGAGTGCGGTTCGGAATGCTGTTTTCCGGTAACGTATTCAAAACTGGGAAATGGGAGAATCTATCTTGCTCCAGCCGTATACACCAAAGAAATTTCCAATCATACCATTGGAAATCTGGCGGGAGAATTTGATCCCTGTCATAATGGCGAGGAATGTCCTGCGTGCGCTCTCTTTGGGCATGTGGACAAAACAGGAAACGGCACAAGAGGATCAAGGCTGCGGTTTTCTGACTTGAACTTGAATGATAAAGATAACAAACCATTGAAAGATTATTATTACCCGGTTACTACGCTTCCGGCATTAGCGGAGCCGAAGCTGGGGAATGTGGAATTTTATCTGAAGAAGCCCAGGAATGCGTCCTTTTGGACATATGATTATTATTATAGATATCGAAACAACAGGGGAGATGCCGTTCTGATTGAGGAGCCGGGAGAACTGAGGGGGCGGAAATATTACTGGCATCATCCGAGATTTTGTTCAGAACAGGACGTTAAGCTGCCGGCAGATAAGCCCGGGATGCTAAACAAAACCATCCGGCCGCTGAAGCAGAATATTTCTTTTGACGGTTATGTTTATTTTGAAGATATTTCGGAAAAGCAGTTAATGCAGCTTTTATGGATTCTAAATTCAGGAGAAAGAAATATAGGATATAAACTGGGCGCGGCAAAACCATTTGGTTTTGGAAGTATTACTTGTCGGGTTCTTGCGGTAACAGAGCGAAAAATTTCCGTTCAGGATGGGCAGCTGACATATAGCGAGGGCGGAGATCTGAAAGAGAAACATGCAGATGTTTCCTATGAGGATGCGGAGTTCAGCAAACATTGTAAGGAGCAGTTTTATCGAATTGCCGGACTTGATTCTGTTAAAAGAGGAACGAAGATCATATATCCGAGGACAATGGAACAGATACGGACCGATGACAGTAAAGAAGGATTTCGCTGGTTTACGGAAAATCATAAGAACATCAAGGGTAACTCTATGCCAAGCAAAAGGGAGCAAAGAAAAATTTGTGTGTCATTACCTGAACTCACGGAGAAAAAAGTCGAATTACCCTATGATATCTCCGATTGAACACCGTAAAAAAGATGATGAAGAAAGAGATACATACATATGCAGTTGTTGTTATATATAAAACCGGAGAAGCCGATTGTCCTGCCGATAAATTATCAGCACATTTTGCAGTCCATCCTGTACAGAACTCTGGCATATTCTTCTGACTTATCAGATTTTATACATGATGCAGGATATGCTTTTGGGGACAGACAATATAAAATGTTTCAGTTCAGCCTTCTGGAAGGTAAGTATCAGGTCTGTCAGAAGAAAATTCGATTTGAGGAGTATCTTATCCTGGAGATCCGAAGTCCTGAGAACCGTGTGATCCAGATGCTTGCGCAGGGCTTCCGGGAACGGGGCATCTGGTTCGGGGACATACATTGCGGGGACGTTGAAGTAGAACTGCGGGATTATACCATTGAAGCGCCGGAGCTTGAGATTCGGATGAAAACGCCAATCACAGTATATTCCACAGATAGGGAAAGCGGGAGCACATACTTTTATGCGCCTGATGACGAGCTGTTTTACGCAAAAGTCTGTGACAATTTTTTCCGTAAATATTATGCTTACTACGGCGTGCCTCCTGCATCGGAAATAATACTTCAGCCGATCTGTGTTACGGAAAAGGATAAATTTGTTACGCGCTATAAACAGAGCTATATAACCGGGTGGTATGGAGTATATCGACTTTCGGGCAAACGGAAGTATCTGGATTTTCTGTATCAGGCAGGACTTGGCGGGAAGAATTCACAGGGATTCGGGATGTTTCAGCTGCTATAGCAATTGGTAAAAATTGAAAAAGTCGGTCAATCTCTTTGAAATGACGAAATGCTGAAAATGCCCGAAAATAGGCGCTTTTGAGAATCTAAAGTGATTCGAGCAGACTGATTTTTTGTGAAAACAACCTTAAAAAAGACAAATATAGGTGTTTTCGAGGGAAAATGTCGGTCAACCATAGGAATAATTCTATCAAAAATAAAAAGCCCGGAAAATAGGGCATTATATGAAATTACAAAAATGAGGTTGACCGACTTTTTGAACAAAAACGATTGAAAAAAAGGAGAAATTGAGATATTATAAAGAAAAAACAGCAGAAATACTGTTGCAGTACCTTACCTATGAGGAATTGATACTTCTTTGCCCTTCTAATTTCTTTCGGGCTGTGCTGTAGTACCTTACCTATGAGGAATTGATACTATTGAGACTTGTTACTTTCTTTAGAATGCTTTCTCCCGTAGTACCTTACCTATGAGGAATTGATACTAAATTTAGATTCTTATACTGGTCTGCCCCGCGCTCGTAGTACCTTACCTATGAGGAATTGACACTGTTAAAATTCCAATTTTCCGTCCCATCTCATATGTTTCTTTTGCGTTGTAGTACCTTACCTATGAGGAATTGACACTCTCTGGTGTCTTTGTACTGGATAAATTCAATAGCATTCCAGTAGTACCTTACCTATGAGGAATTAAGTGTGTAACCTTCACTCATAAATTCAGCAAAAATGTGTTGTTAATGTATTTGAATAAACGGGAAGAGAAGCGAAATATATATATGTCTAAATTCAATTGACCGGAATTCTAGTTGAAGTGACAGATCAGATTAATATATACAGCAATGCTACGTTAGCTGTAAATGTACTGTGGCTGATGAATAAATAATAAAAAGAGTTAGAGTAACTTTTGTGAGAAATACGACTGGCTAGAGTGATGCTGTATTCCTGAGAAGTCCTTTAGAAGGCCAATATTTTATTAAGGCGGTGCGAACTAAAAATACTCAATTATTTTGAACAGGCTAAAGCCGCAAAAAAGAAGCAGATATTCTCTGCTTCTTTATTTTCTTTCCATATTTTGTTTTATCTTTCACGACTTTTATCAGACATGCGGATATGAAGTATTTTATCCATACGCTAATGCTTTATCTTTTCCGCGTCGAAATCGTAATCTATCAGATAATAGTTCTCGCCATCCCAGGAAAGCTTCCATAGACTGATATAATAACAGGCCCCTTGATGGCGCAGATCCATTTCTTTCGCAATATCCCACTGAAAATATTGAAATCGTTTTTTCTTATTCTCCGCAATAGTCTTTCTTATGCCGCCTGATTTCCGCTATACACTTTTTCAAAGCGAACTTATTATCTGACGCGCTCGGTTTCAGCTTTCTGAATTTTTTTAATTTTCACCTTTATACCAAATAATTCTCCTTCATCATGTGCGTATAAAAGTCCTGCCATTCGGCGTCTATAGTCATCGCGTTGAATGATTTCGCAGTTTTTAAAACGAATACTCTTTCAAAAACTTTTATCCATGTTAGTTATAAACTTTTGCATCGAGGTAATAGTAGTTCCACATAAGTAAGGTGCTACTTTGTGTATTGCTGATTACCATAAATTGGAACTTGTTTACTGTGTCAATTCTTCATAGGCAAGGTACTACGACTGTAGCATAGAAGAACTTCTGAGTGGAGAAGTGTGTCAATTCCTTATAGGTAAGGTACTACTATTTGAAACAGATGTACAGCAATAACTACCAAGATATGGTGTGTCAATTCCTCATAGGTAAGGTACTACGCTATCGGTCACCAAAGCACGGCCGATATCATGACCGTGTCAATTCCTCATAGGTAAGGTACTACAACAGTATTTCTGCTGTTTTTTCTTTATAATATCTCAATTTCCTCCTTTTTTCAATCGTTTTTGTTCAAAAAGTCGGTCAACCTCATTTTTGTAATTTCATATAATGCCCTATTTTCCGGGCTTTTTATTTTTGGTAGAATTATCCTCTTGGTTGACCGACTTTTTTCTCTCTAAAGTGCCCATATT
>DXEG01000059.1 GCA_019115125.1 Candidatus Blautia faecipullorum | reverse complement strand
GGGACATGACTTTATGACGCGCCCCGACATGAGGAAGTAGTGGGGCGGGGACCCCGCGGATTCCGAATGGCGGGTAGGATTGTGGGAGCACGAAGTGCGGAACAATCCGTGAATTAGCTTTTGACACCCTAATCTTTATATCAGAGGGCGCTAAAAGCTTCCAGACGCATATAAAATTATGACTTTCTGTGGAATAATTTGTCAAAAAATTGTTTATGTTGTATCTTTGTAAAATATACGTTAGAATAAGCATATGCTTATAACGAAGGGGAATGATTATGGACCGTGAAAAAGAAAATACCACGAAAAAAATGCATTATATATTGAATATGCGCGCATTATTAAATAAAAATGCCTTGTTCAGCGACGGAACAAGATATTATAGAAACCCTACGGAGCCAGAGCCCGGCGAGAAGGTGAAAATAAGCTTCCGCACACAGAAAAATAATGTGGATTCTGTATACCTGGTATCCGGCAGCAAAAGATATAAGATGAAGGTGTATAAAACTCAGAAGGGTTTTGATTATTACGGAACAAAAATCACCATGACGGAGGATGTATTCCGCTATTTTTTTGAGATACACTATGGATGGGTAACCTGCTATTATAACAGCAGCGGGGTCAGCATGGAGATCCATGAGGGTGAGGAATTTGAGATATATCCCGGGTATCATGCGCCGGAATGGGCCAAGGGAGCCGTTATGTACCAGATTTTTGTGGACCGGTTCTGCAACGGGAATCCGGACAATGATGTGGAAACCGGAGAGTATTATTATATCAACGGACCGACTGAAAGGATAGGCGACTGGTCGAAAATACCCGCCTCTATGGGAGTGCGGGAGTTCTACGGAGGAGATCTCCAGGGAATTATAGATAAGCTGGACTATCTGCAGGACCTTGGCGTGGAGGTGCTTTATCTGAATCCCATCTTTGTTTCGCCCAGCAATCACAAGTATGACTGTCAGGATTACGATTATGTGGATCCTCATTACGGGGTGATACTGGAGGACAGCGACAGGCTTCTGAAGGATGGAGATCAGAACAATTCCCATGCGGAGAAATATATCCGCCGCGTTACGGACAAAAGAAATCTGGAGGAAGGCAACCGCCTGTTTATAGAGCTGGTGGAGGAGCTTCACAGAAGAGGAATGAAGATCATTCTCGACGGAGTGTTTAACCATTGCGGATCCTTCAATAAATGGATGGACAGAGAAAGGATCTATGAAGGCCAGGAGGGATATGCGCCGGGAGCGTATGTGTCGGCGGACAGCCCCTACCGATCTTTTTTTGATTTTAAAGATCCCAATGCCTGGCCGTACAATGCTTCTTATGACGGCTGGTGGACTCACGATACGCTTCCGAAGCTGAATTATGAGGATTCCGGCGAACTCTGTGACTATATACTGAAGGTGGCCAGGAAATGGGTGTCTCCGCCGTTTAACGTGGACGGCTGGAGGCTGGATGTGGCTGCGGATCTGGGCCACACAAATGAGTTTAATCATAAATTCTGGAAAGATTTCCGAAGGGCGGTAAAGGAGGCGAATCCGGAGGCGCTGATCCTGGCGGAGCATTATGGAAATCCGGAAAGCTGGCTGAGGGGAGACGAGTGGGACTCTGTCATGAACTATGACGCGTTTATGGAGCCGGTAACCTGGTTCCTTACAGGCATGGAAAAGCACAGCGACGAGTACCGGGAGGATCTGTACGGAAACAGCGACGCTTTTATCCATGCCATGAAAAACCATATGAGATCTCTGCATATGTCGGCGCTGCATACTGCTATGAACGAGCTGTCCAATCACGATCACTCCCGCTTCCTGACACGAACAAACCGTACGGTGGGCCGTGTCACATATAAAAGCCCGGAGACGGCGTCACAGAATGTCGATCTGGCTGTGATGAGGGAGGCGATCGCTATTCAGATGACCTGGCCGGGGGCGCCGACGGTTTATTACGGAGATGAGGCCGGGGTGTGCGGATTCACAGATCCCGACAACAGGAGGACTTTTCCGTGGGGAAATGAAAATAAAGATCTCACGCTTTTTTATAAGAAGATGATCGCTATCCATAAGAAGTATAAAATTCTGCGCACCGGTTCCCTGAAATTCCTCTGGAATGATTACCAGGGCTTGTGCTATGGCAGGTTTTCGCATACAGAACAGATTATTGTTGCTCTGAATAACCTGGATGAAGGAAGAGAAGTGACGCTGGAAATCTGGGGAGCGGGGATAACCAGGCTGGAGGAATCCGTCCTGACCCGGCTGATGCAGTCCCACAGAGACGGATTTACAGATGAAGTGGAGCAGGTTGCCGCCAAGGCTGGTTATGTCTGTCTTTACATGCCGCCGAAAAGCGTTACGGTTTTATACCATAAGGACGTATTATAAAACAGAGATGTATTTTGTGATTACAGCTTGACAGGCAATGGAGGGTGTGATACGATAATTTTGCTTTCGTGTGGTAGAGTGACTGCGTGATAGCACAAAAAAGAATGAACAGGAAGAAGAGGAGATATACGCTATGAAGAAAAAGACAGTGGCAGTGATGATGGCGGCTCTGATGGCAATGGGAATGGTTTCTGCAGTGAGCGTGCAGGCGGGCATTGAGGATAAGACTTTGATCGTCGGTTTTGACGCAGAGTATCCGCCTTACGGATATATGGATGAAAACGGAGAATATACAGGCTTCGACCTGGAGCTGGCTCAGGCTGTATGCGATCTGGAAGGCTGGGAGCTGGAGAAGAAACCCATTAGCTGGGATTCTAAGGATCAGGAGCTTGACGCAGGCTCTATCGACTGCATCTGGAACGGTTTTACCATGAACGGCAGGGAAGATGATTATACCTTCTCTATGCCCTATGTGGACAACAGCCAGGTGATCGTGGTTGCCGAGGATTCCGGAATTGAAGCGCTTACAGATCTCGCGGGAAAGACCGTGGGTGTTCAGGCTGCTTCCGCCGCGCTGGATCTGCTTCAGAGTGAAGAGGAAGGCGGTCAGAAGGAGCTGGCGGATACCTTCGCTGCCCTTAACCAGTTCGCCGATTATAATACCGCTTTTACAGAGCTTCAGGCCGGCGCGCTGGATGCTCTGGCTATTGATGTGGGGGTTGCCAATTATCAGCTCAAGTCCAGAGGAGAAGGCTTTAAGATACTGGATGAAACTTTGAATACAGAGCAGTATGCCGTTGGCTTCAAGAAAGGCAACGACGAGCTTTGCGAGATCATTAACACAGATCTTCAGAAGCTGACAGACGATGGAACAGTTGCCGAGCTGGCTGAGAAATATGATATCGCGGATATGGTAACGCTGGAGGCTTCCGGAGACGCGGAGGCAGACGCGGCGGAGACCGAGGACAGCAGCGAGGCGGAAGCAGAAGAAGATACTGCAGCGGAAGCGTCTGCTGATACAGAGGCAGAAGAGGAAGCGGCGGAATAATTTTCTGAAGTCTGTCACGATCGGGACAGGCAGGCCGAATGGCGCAGCAGAATAGTTTTTTAGCAGTTAAAGCAGGATGCTCCTGGGATTTTCCTCAGGGGCATCCTTTATGGAAGAAAAGTTTGGAAGCAAACTTCCAAATCTGCCATTATTGGCGCGGCCAGTGCGCCATGAAAGGAGAAAAGATGAGTTTTCAGGTAATGTTAAGACAACTTACCACAGGGTTCGGATCAACCCTGATGATCTTCTTTCTTACCCTTTTATTTTCTCTGCCCCTTGGTATGGTGGTTTATTTTGGAAGGGTAAGCCGGTTTAAGCCGTTGAGCTGGCTGGTGAAGATTTATATTTCCATCATGAGAGGAACACCCTTGATGCTGCAGCTCCTTCTCTGGTATTTCGGACCGTTTTATCTGTGGGGAATGAATATCGGAGGGTATAAATTTACTGCCATTATTCTGGGCTGTTCTCTGAATTACGCCGCGTATTTCGCGGAAATATACCGCTCCGGTATAGAGTCTATTCCGGTGGGCCAGTACGAGGCGGCCCAGCTTCTGGGGTACAGCAGAGGACAGACTTTTTTCAAGGTTATTCTTCCGCAGGTAGTGAAGATCGTCCTGCCTTCGGTGACAAACGAAGTAATTACTCTGGTTAAAGATACGTCCCTGGTTTATTCTGTATCCTACATAGAAATGTTTGCCCTGGCAAAACAGATCGCGGCCGCGGAGACGACAGTAATGCCGTTCTTTATTGCAGGGGTGTTCTACTATATCTTTAACTTTGTTGTTGCATGGGTAATGGAATGGTTTGAAAAAAAACTTGACTATTACCAATAAGGAGGAAACCCTCAAGAAAGTAACAATTCAGCCCGCGCCATTCGTAAAACCGCACTACGTGCTTACTGTGGCTGATGCCACTGTTTTACTCATAAACGGGCGCTCAGCTCATACAGATGTCCGCTCGCAAAAACATGCAAGCATGTTTTATGCTTTCCGACCACTGTATGGCTGAACTGTTACTTGAGGGTACCTTGATGCCAAAAGGAACGGCAATAAGGAGGAAACCATGAATCTTCTCGAGATGAAACATATAAAGAAGGAGTATAACGGCCTTGAGGTTCTGAAGGATATTTCCCTGAATGTAAAAGAGGGAGAGATCGTTTCTATTATAGGGCCGTCCGGTTCGGGCAAGTCCACACTGCTGCGCTGCGCTACCATGCTGACGGACATTGACAGCGGCGAGATCACCTATATGGGGAAAAAGACTGTCTGGATGGAAAATGGAAAACCAACAGTTCCGAAAAAAACGGAGCTGAAAGAAATCCAGTCTTATTTCGGACTGGTGTTTCAGAATTTCAATCTTTTCCCACATTATTCCGTAATGAAGAACATTACGGATGCTCCCATTCATGTGCAGAAAAGAGACAAGGAAGAAGTTTATAAAGAAGCCCGGGCGCTGCTGGCAAAAATGGGGCTTTCTGATAAAGAGGACGCGTATCCCTGCCAGCTTTCGGGCGGGCAGTGCCAGAGGGTGGCCATTGCCAGAGCCCTCGCGCTGAATCCGAGGATCCTGTTTTTTGACGAGCCTACATCTGCTCTCGACCCGGAGCTTACCGGGGAGGTACTGCGGGTGATACGGTCTCTGGCGGATCTTCATATTACCATGGTGATCGTTACCCATGAAATGAGCTTTGCCAGAGATATTTCCGACAGGATCATTTTTATGGATCAGGGAGTGATCGCGGTAGAGGGAACGCCCCAGGAAGTATTTTCCTCCGGAAATGCCAGGATGAAAGAATTCCTGGGAAAATTCCATCAGGGCTAAGGAGAAAACACTGAAAAAGCGCGAATAAAGCAAAGCAGCGGAAGAAAATCTATTGCTTTTGAGGAAGGGATGTTATATAATTTTTGCGTATGAGCATGAAACAATATCACAAGGAAGATGCGGCTGTGATATACGGATCCTTCCTTTATTCAAAACGATAGGAGATAGGAAATGAGTACAGACAGATATGTAAGTCCGCTCTCAGAGCGCTATGCCAGCAGAGAGATGCAGTATATCTTTTCGCCGGATATGAAATTTCGCACATGGAGAAGACTGTGGATCGCTCTTGCGGAAACCGAAAAAGAACTTGGGCTGAACATTACTCAGGAACAGATTGACGAGCTGAAGGCACACGCGGAGGATATTAATTATGATGTGGCGCGGGAACGGGAACGCCAGGTGCGTCATGACGTAATGTCCCATGTATATGCTTACGGCGTGCAGTGCCCCAAGGCAAAAGGTATCATCCACCTGGGCGCCACCTCCTGCTATGTGGGAGATAATACGGATATTATCGTTATGGCGGAAGCGCTGAAGCTTGTACGCAAAAAGCTTGTGAACGTAATTGCGGAATTATCAAAATTCGCGGATGAATATAAGGAACAGCCGACACTGGCTTTTACTCATTTCCAGCCGGCACAGCCCACAACAGTGGGAAAAAGAGCTACTCTCTGGACCCAGGAATTTCTTATGGATCTGGAGGATCTGGAATATGTTCTCGGAAGCCTGAAGCTTCTGGGTTCCAAGGGAACCACCGGTACACAGGCAAGCTTTCTGGAGCTGTTCGACGGCGATCAGGAAACCATCGATAAGATCGATCCGATGATCGCGGAGAAGATGGGATTTAAGAGCTGTTATCCGGTGTCCGGGCAGACTTATTCCAGAAAGGTGGACACAAGAGTGCTGAACGTCCTTGCGGGCATCGCTGCAAGCGCCCACAAGATGTCGAACGATATACGGCTCCTCCAGCATCTGAAGGAGGTAGAGGAACCCTTCGAAAAATCTCAGATCGGCTCCTCCGCTATGGCATATAAAAGAAATCCCATGCGCAGCGAGCGCATTGCTTCTTTATCAAGATTTGTGATGGTGGACGCGCTGAATCCGGCGATCACTTCCGCTACTCAGTGGTTTGAGAGGACTCTGGACGATTCTGCCAATAAGAGACTGAGTATACCGGAAGGTTTTCTGGCAGTGGACGGTATTCTGGATCTGTGTCTGAATGTAGTAGACGGTCTCGTGGTATATCCCAAGGTGATCGAGAAACGTCTCCGTTCAGAGCTTCCTTTTATGGCTACAGAAAATATTATGATGGATGCTGTGAAGGCCGGCGGAGACCGTCAGGAGCTGCATGAACGCATCCGTGAGCTGTCCATGGAAGCAGGACGTACTGTGAAGGTGGAGGGAAAAGACAATAATCTGCTGGAACTGATCGCGGAGGATCCTGCGTTTAATCTTACTCTGGACGAGCTTCAGAAGACAATGGAGCCTTCCAGGTATGTAGGAAGAGCGAAGGAACAGACAGAGACCTTCCTTGCCAAAACAGTGCAGCCTGTTCTGGACGCGCACAAAGAGCTTCTTGGCGTAAAAGCGGAAATTAATGTATAATATGATCAAAGAAAGGCACGAGGAGGAAAAAGTGTTATGATCAAAGCAGTAGTTGGAGCGAACTGGGGAGATGAAGGAAAAGGGAAAATTACAGATATGCTCGCTCAAGAGGCGGACATTATCGTAAGATTCCAGGGAGGAGCAAACGCGGGCCATACCATTGTGAATGATTACGGAAAATTTGCTCTGCACACCCTTCCGTCAGGTGTATTCTATAACCATACCACCAGCATAATCGGCAATGGCGTGGCGCTGAACATTCCGGTGTTCTTTAAGGAATATCAGGAAATCGTGGATAGAGGCGTGCCGGCTCCGAAGATCATGATCTCGGACAGAGCGCAGATCGTGATGCCTTATCACATTCTTTTTGACCAGTATGAGGAGGAGCGCCTGGGCGGAAAGTCCTTTGGCTCTACCAAATCGGGGATCGCTCCCTTTTATTCTGATAAATACGCGAAGATTGGTTTCCAGGTAAACGAGCTTTTCCACGAAGATTCTCTGAGAGAAAAAGTGCAGCGTGTCTGCGAGACAAAGAATGTTCTTCTGGAGCATCTGTATCACAAGCCGCTGCTCAATCCTGACGAGATCATGGAAGAACTGAAAAAATACAGAGAGATGGTGGCTCCATATGTGGGAGATGTGTCTCTTTATCTGTGGGATGCTATCAAGGAAGGAAAAGAGATTCTTCTGGAGGGTCAGCTCGGCTCCCTGAAGGATCCTGATCATGGAATTTATCCCATGGTTACTTCCTCTTCAACCTTAGCTGCTTACGGCGCTATCGGAGCAGGCGTGCCGCCCTATGAGATCAAAGAGATCATTACCGTCTGCAAGGCTTATTCCAGCGCGGTGGGAGCCGGCGCTTTTGTATCTGAAATTTTCGGCGAGGAAGCCGACGAGCTTCGGAGAAGAGGCGGCGACGGCGGAGAGTACGGCGCGACGACCGGACGTCCCAGACGTATGGGATGGTTTGACTGCGTTGCGTCCAAATACGGCTGCCGGATGCAGGGAACTACAGATGTCGCTTTTACTGTTCTTGACGTTCTGGGATATCTGGATGAGATTCCGGTGTGCACAGGATATGAGATCGACGGAAAAGTAACTACGGATTTCCCCACCACGGGACTTCTGGAAAAAGCAAAGCCGGTTCTGGAGGTTCTGCCGGGATGGAAGAGCGATATCCGCGGCATTAAGAAATACGAGGATCTTCCGGAGAACTGCAGGAAATATGTAGAATTTGTGGAAGAGCATATTGGATTCCCCATTACCATGATTTCCAATGGTCCGGGAAGAAACGATATTATTTACAGAAAATAATCGCGGCGGCGGCAGCTGCCCCGAGTGCAGGGCGCCGGAGAGTCAGTCTCCGGCGTGTTTGTTTATATTATAGGATACCAGGGCCAAAAGTCTGAAACCATGCCATGCTTGCATGGCAGTGGGGAAAAGACTTTATGACCCGCGAAAACATGAGGAAAAAGTGGGGTAGGGCCCTCGCGATTTCCGAATGTTTTGCAGAATTGTGGGAGCACGAAGGGCGAAACAATTCGTCTGGTATCTTTTGACACTTTAATCATTACCGCTATGGATGCGGCATACACGGTATTAACACATGAATCCCATGTATTTTACTTTGAAAAGTACAGTCATGAGAAAAAGAAGATATAGAATACAGAGAGGTATTTATGAAAAAATGGAAACGATTTGCGGCGCTGGCGGCAGTGATTTTTCTGGCGGCGGTATTTTGCCTGCCGATGGTGTTTGCTCTGGCGGGAATCCGCACAGGGGAATTTTACCAGGGACTGTTCCTGGCATCGCTGTACGGCGTATTGTTCGCGGCGGTGATGGGATATGCCATCTGGATGATTTACCGTCTGCTGAATAAAAAAGGCAGGGAAAAGGAGGGGGACAACGTGATAAAAAATGTTATTTTTGATGTAGGCCGAGTGCTGGTGGCGTTTAATTGGGAGGAATATCTCAGAGACTATGGATTTTCTGAAGAAAAATATCAGAAGATCGCGGAGGCTACTTTTCTGAGTTCCGTATGGCCGGAGCGAGACCGGGGATTGTATGAGGAGGAGGAATATATCCGCCGGTTTGCGGCGCTGGCTCCGGAATATGAGGAGGATATCAGGAAAGTGGTACGGGAAAGTACGAAGACTATCCAGCCGTATTCCTACGCGGAGACATGGGCCGCTTATCTGAAGGAACAGGGCTATCGTCTCTATATTCTTTCCAATTACAGCGACTACATGCTGAAAGGCACCATAGATAAACTGACGTTTTTGAAGTATATGGATGGGATCGTTTTCTCCTGCGAGGTAAAAGAACTGAAGCCGGAGCCTGCGATTTATCAGGTACTCATGGAAAAATACGGTTTGAAGCCGCAGGAATGTGTTTTTATAGACGATATGGAAGAAAACTGCGCAAGCGCGGAGAAGCTTGGAATTCATGCCGTCTGCTTCCGGGATTTTAAACAGGCGGCAAAAGATCTGGAAAAACTGGGTGTAAAATGACTTTCGGGAAAAAGCATGAAAAAAGTCCCAGAACCGCGGCAGTGCGTCAGTCCTGAGACCTTTAAGGGGAGGATATAAGTATTTCTGAAGTTGTCTTTTGTTGACTGATTCATTGGAGGGGGTTCCAATGAACATTCATAGTATAGCCGTGAAAAAGAGATTCTATACATCATTAAAAAAATTTACGAGATATTTGTGTTTTTCCGGGAAAGATGATATAATCACCTGGACAGTAAAAACTGTGGACAGCGCGGCAGAGGACAAAGGTCGTTTGCCGTGCGGAGTTATGCCGGCGGATGGGAATACATTCCATACAAGGGCAGCAGAAATTTTGAAAAGAGGATGAAATAAGATGAGCGATAAGACAATCTTAGAGCAGTGGCGAGCAATGGCCTACAACCAGCAGGAGGACCGCAATAAGCTCCAGAGATTCTGGGCGAATTATTTCAATATTGAGAAGGGCATTTACGAGCAGCTTCTTTCGAATCCGGATGAAGCGGTCAGCGGTACTGTAAAAGAGCTGGCGGAGAAATACGGACAGGATGTTATGACCATGGTAGGATTCCTGGACGGAATTAATGACAGTCTGAAGGTACCCAATCCTATTGAGACGATGGATGAGGATACGAAGGTGAATCTTGCCTTTGACAAAGAGCTTCTCTACAAAAATATGGTAGACGCAAAAGCGGACTGGCTCTACAATCTTCCTCAGTGGGATGATATTTTTACAGAGGAAAAGAAAAAAGAGCTTTATATGGAGCAGAAAAAATCAGGAACTGTTGTAAAGCCTCACAAGATCGGACGTAACGATCCATGTCCCTGCGGCAGCGGAAAGAAATATAAGTTCTGCTGCGGAAGATAATGAAGGTTCCGGAAAATCTGGACTATCTGATCGTATTGGGCGCCCATGTGGACGGCACGCGGCTGACACTGGCCCTTCTGGAACGTACCAGAAGGGCTTTGCAGTATTTAAGTGAAAATCCGCGGACAAAGGCGGTGCTCTCCGGCGGCAAAGGGGATGGAGAGCAGATCAGCGAGGCCAGAGCGATGTATCGTTATCTTACTGCTCATGGAATAGCGGAAGAACGCCTGATTCTTGAGGAAAAATCTGTCAATACGAAGGAGAATCTTGCGTTCAGCCGTGAAAAGATCGGGAGCACAGACGTCTCCGTAGGGGTAGTGACGAATCATTTTCATGTGTTCCGCGGCGTTGCCATTGGAAGAAAATGCGGGTTCCGGAAAATTTATCCGGTACCCTCCAGATATCGTTCCTGGAGACTGCTGATCTATATACCACGGGAAATACTGGCGATCATAAAGGACAAGGTCCTGGGAAATATGTAGGCAGATGTAAATGGGCCCAAATGGGAATTGAATTAAATGGTAACAGTTCAGCATTCCCTTAGGCAAAAGGGAGAAATTTAAAAAGATTTTTACGGTCGTTATTCACAGAAACAGGGCCCATTCCATCCCATAAAAGATGAAAAAGCTTTTCTGTGGATAAGTTTTTTC
>DXEG01000058.1 GCA_019115125.1 Candidatus Blautia faecipullorum | reverse complement strand
CTCCCGGCATTTTCACTCGCTGAAAATGCACGGGCCAGTACGAAAAATGACCAAAGAATCCAGCCCCTCGCCGTAGGCGACTTAAAATGGGCTGGATTCAGTTACAGTTCACGCATGGCGTGAACTGTAACATAATGAGATGCACGGAAAAGTTGAGAAAAATAAGGATCCGACGGAGACAGAAATGGATAAAAAGAAAGAAAAAGACAGAACAAAGCAAGATCATAATCTTGGGGACATAGAGGAGAAAGTCCGGGAGGTTCAGGATATCATAGAACGCGCGGTAGACTCCCGGAATTATCAGAAACTGAATCAGTCCATCACCCAGATGGTAAACAGGACCGTGAGTCAGTACCAGAAGGAACATCCCGCGCCCGGGGGCGGATATAAAAAAAGTGAAAAAAATGCGGCGCCTGCCGTTTCGAAGGAGACAGAGCCCGGCAGGGAGCTGTATGCGAAGCTGGGCGGAGAGCGGGTAAAAAGTATTCTTTTTATAGTGTTCGGAAGTATTCTGACAGGAAGCATGGCCATCGGACTTCTCACGATCCAGATCCTTCAGGCAGTAATGGAAAGAAGCAATCCCGTATCCACAGCGGTTACGCTGGCCGGCACCGCCGCGGGACTCTATATGCTGGGCTCCGGCTGCTCCCGGCTGGGAAGGCTGGGCCGGTTCAAAAAGTACGTCCGTACTCTGGGGACAAAGACCTACTGCGATTTTCAGAGGCTGGCCGGCTCTGTAGGAAGATCAGTGAGCTATGTAAAACGCGACATAAAAAAGATGATCAGGAGGGGGTGGTTTCCGGAGGGAAGAACAGATGAAAAGGAGACCTGCCTGATCACCAGCAGGGAAACCTACCGGCAGTACGAGGAAACCCAGAAAGCCCTTGAATTAAAACAGGAACAGCAGAAAAAGCAGGACGAGGAGCGGATGAGGACCCCGCCTCAGGTGCAGGAGGTTCTGGACAGAGGAGAGGAATATCTTGAGAAGCTGCGCAGAAGCAACGACGCTATTCCGGGAGAAGAGATTTCCGCAAAAATCGATAAAATGGAGCAGATTGTGGATAAGATTTTTGAGAGGGTCCAGGAACACCCGGAAGTCATTCCGGATCTCCGGCGTATGATGGACTATTATCTGCCGATGACCGTGAAGCTTCTTGACGCCTATGAGGATATGGACAGCCAGCCGGTGCAGGGGGAGACGATCCGGAGCTCCAAAAAAGAGATCGAGGATACCCTGGATACTCTGAATGAAGCCTTCGCGAAGCTTCTGGATTCGATCTTCCAGGATACGGCCTGGGATGTTTCCAGCGATATCTCTGTCCTTCACACCATTTTGGCCCAGGAGGGACTGAAAAACAGCGATTTTGTAAAACAGCAGAACAGATAAACAGAAGGAGAAAAATATGAGCGACGAATTAAAACGAATGCCGGCACTGACCCTGGAGCCTGAGCTTGCCGGAGAAACAGAACCTGCGGCAGATTCCGCGGCGGCCCTGATGGAGACGGAGCCGGAGATGGATGAAGTGCAGAAGGAGATGGCGGAGACCGTCCTCACCCCGGAGGAGCAGGAAATGGTGGATTCCTTTGCCGCGAAGATCGATGTGGAGAATACCGCCCAGATCATGCAGTACGGCGCCGGAACCCAGAAGAAAATGGCGGATTTTTCCGACGAGGCTTTAAATAATGTGAAGGCCCAGGATCTGGGAGAGGTGGGAGAGCTTCTGGCAGACGTGGTGGGAGAGCTGAAGGGCTTCGACGCGGAGGAAGAGAAAGGCTTTTTCGGCTTCTTCAGGAAACAGGCCGGCAAAATAGAAGGCCTGAAGAATAAATACGACAAGGCTGAGGCCAATGTGGAAAAAATCATGGAATCGCTGGAGAAGCATCAGCTTCGGCTTTTGAAGGATTCCGCCATGATGGATAAAATGTACGAGCAGAATCTTTTGTATTTTAAGGAGCTTTCCATGTATATCCTGGCAGGCAGAAAAAGCCTGGCCCGGATCCGCGGCGGAAAACTCAGCGAGCTGGAGGAAAAGGCCCGGCTGAGCGGACTTCCCGAGGACGCCCAGGCAGCTAAGGATCTGGACAGTAAATGCAGCCGTTTTGAGAAAAAGATCCACGACCTGGAGCTGACCAGGATGATCTCACTCCAGACCGCGCCTCAGATCCGGCTGGTGCAGAACAATGACATTACGATGGCGGAAAAGATCCAGACCACTCTTGTCAATACGATCCCGCTCTGGAAAAGCCAGATGGTCCTTGCCCTTGGCATCGCCCATTCTTCCGAGGCGGCTCAGGCACAGCGCCAGGTGACGGATGTGACCAACGAGCTTCTGCGTAAGAACGCGGAGACCCTTCATATGGCCTCCGTGGAGACGGCAAAGGAATCTGAACGGGGAATCGTGGATATGGAAACCTTAAAGCAGACCAACGCCAAGCTTATCCAGACTCTGGATGATGTAATGAAGATACAGAAAGAGGGACGGATCAGGCGTCAGGCTGCGGAAGCTGAGATGAGGCGTATGGAAAGCGAGCTGAAGACAAAGCTTCTTGAGATACAAAGATAGAAGTTCAGTTTAGCTCATACAGATGTCCGCTCGCAAAAACATGCAAGCATGTTTTCTGCTTCCCGACCACTGTATGGCTGAACTGATAAAAAATGAATAAGAGCTGCTGCATTTCCGGTACTCAGGTTCTGCGGCAGTTCTTTGAATTTTTGGAACAGGAGCTGACACAACAGACAGCAGTAAATTCATAAAATCAGGAGGAAAGCTATGTATCGTGATCATACAAGAGTCGTGCAGATTGGGAACAAAAAAATCGGAGGTGGGAATCCGGTATTGATCCAGTCTATGACAAATACCAGAACAGATGATGTAAAGGCCACCGTAGGGCAGATTCTGGAGCTGGAGGCGGCGGGATGCGAGATCATCCGCTGCGCGGTTCCGGACATGGAAGCGGCAAAGGCTCTGGCGGAGATCAAAAAACAGATCCACATTCCGCTGGTTGCGGATATTCATTTTGATTACCGGCTGGCAATAGCGGCTATGGAGCATGGAGCGGACAAGATCAGGATCAATCCGGGCAATATCGGAAGCCGCGAGCGGATCCGGGCTGTGGTCGACGCGGCGAAGGAGCGCCGGATCCCCATCCGCGTGGGCGTCAACAGCGGCTCCCTGGAAAAAGAGCTGGTGGAAAAATACGGGGGCGTGACCGCCGAAGGACTGGTGGAAAGCGCGCTTGATAAAGTGCGGATCATTGAGGATATGGGCTACGACAATCTTGTGATCAGCATAAAATCCTCGGATGTACTGATGTGCGCCAGAGCCCACGAGCTGATCGCGAGAGAGACCGATCATCCTCTTCATGTGGGCATCACGGAGGCAGGGACCCTGTATTCCGGAAATATCAAATCCGCCGTGGGTCTGGGGATCATTCTGTATCAGGGGATCGGAGATACGATCCGCGTATCTCTGACAGGCGCTCCTCTGGAGGAAGTAAAGTCAGCCAAAAGGATCCTGAAAACTCTTGGTCTCAGAAAAGGCGGCGTGGAGGTGGTTTCCTGTCCTACCTGCGGGCGTACCAGAATCGACCTGATCGGTCTTGCCAATCAGGTGGAATCCATGGTGCAGGATATCCCTCTTGACATCAAGGTGGCCGTTATGGGCTGCGTGGTAAACGGTCCCGGCGAGGCAAAGGAAGCAGATATAGGGATCGCGGGCGGCGTCGGCGTAGGACTTCTTATCAAAAAAGGCGAGATTGTCAGAAAGGTGCCGGAGGATCAGCTTCTGGATACGCTGAGGCAGGAGCTTTTGCACTGGAACGAATAGAAAAGAGGAGAGCAGGATGGAAAAAGATTTTTTTGACGTATTTCCAAACCTGAAGATCAAAGAGGAGCTTCGTGAGCTGCTGGATATGGTGTTTGTGACCAGGGTTTCCTGTAATCCCGACAAGACGAGGCTCTGGGTCTATATCCGCAGTGAGAGATGGATCCATAAAAAATATATTTTTGAACTGGAGCAGCAGATCGAGAGGCAGTGTTTTCCGGGACTTTCCATACAGGTGAAGGTGATCGAGAAATTTCAGCTTTCCCGCCAGTACACGCCGGATAATTTTCTGGAGATTTACCGGCCCAGCATGGAGCTGGAGCTGAGAAATTATAATATGCTGGAATACAATCTCTTTAAGCGGGCTCAGATTTCCTTTTCCGGGGAAGGAGAAATGAAGCTGGTGCTGCCGGAGTCGGTGATCGCCCGTGAAAAAAGCGAAATCCTTGTGGAATATCTCCATAAGGTATTCTGCGAGCGGTGCGGCATGGATCTGAAGATCGACCTTGTGTTCACGGAAGCAGGGGAGAGCAAATACCGCAGGAACGCGGCCCTCCAGATCCGTCAGGAGGTGGAAAACGTCCTGAAGCACGCGGGGATGGACGGCAAAAAAACAGAAAGCGCGGCGGCCGGGGAAGCAAAAAAAGAAAAAGGCGGAGAAAAGAAGGCTTCCGGAAAAGAAAAGCAGGAACAGAAATTTCACGGCCGGAAGGAGCAGAGAGGCGACTTCCGCGGAGGCTTCCGCAGGGACGCCAACCCGGACGTGGTATACGGCAGGGATTTTGAGGGGGATACGATCCCCCTGGAAACCATTACCGGGGAGATGGGCGAGGTGATCGTCCGCGGCCAGGTCATGGAGGTGGAAGCCCGTGAAATCCGCAATGAGAAAACAATCCTGATCTTTCCGGTGACGGATTTTACAGATTCTATTGTGGTAAAAATGTTTCTCAGGAACGAGCAGGTGCCTGAGGTGACGGCGGAGGTAAAAAAAGGCGCTTTCCTGAAGCTGAAGGGTGTGACCACCATCGACCGTTTTGACAGCGAGCTGACCATAGGCTCCATAGCGGGAATCAAGAAAATTTCCAATTTTACCAGCACCCGGATGGACACAAGCCCCCAGAAGAGGGTAGAGCTCCACTGCCACACAAAAATGAGCGATATGGACGGAGTGACTGAAGCAAAGGCTCTGGTGAAGCGCGCCTATGAATGGGGACATAAGGCCATTGCCATTACGGATCACGGCGTCGTGCAGGCATTTCCCGAGGCCAACCACTGTTTTGACGCCTGGGGAGGATGTGTGCCGAAGGAGTCTGATTTTAAGGTGCTGTACGGGATGGAAGCCTATCTGGTGGATGACCTGAAGGGAATTGTCACCAACAGCAGGGGACAGTCCATGGACAGCAGATTTGTGGTGTTTGATATCGAGACCACAGGCTTTTCGCCGCTGAGCTGTCAGATTATCGAGATCGGAGCGGTCCGTGTGGAAAACGGCGTGATCACAGACCGTTTTTCCACCTTTGTGAATCCCAAAGTGCCGATTCCCTACCGGATTGAGCAGCTTACCAGCATCAACGATTCCATGGTGATGGACGCGCCGGATATTGAGACTGTCCTTCCGGAATTTCTGGAATTCTGCAGGGACGCGGTGATGGTGGCGCACAACGCGGATTTTGATATGAGTTTTATTATAGAAAACTGCAGAAGGCAGGGGATTCCTCAGGAATTTACCTATGTAGATACCGTAGGAATGGCAAGATTTCTCCTGCCTGCCCTGAACCGCTTCAAGCTGGATACAGTGGCAAAGGCGGTGGGCGTTTCTCTGGCTCATCATCACAGGGCGGTGGACGACGCCGCCTGTACGGCGGAAATTTTTGTGAAGTTTGTGGAAATGCTTAAGGAGAGGGACATTTTTGACCTGGATGAGCTGAATAGGCAGGGGAGCGTGTCCGTAGATACCATTAAGAAGCTTCCAACCTATCACGCGGTGATCTTTGCCAGAAATGAAACGGGAAGGATCAATCTCTACAAGCTGGTGAGCCAGTCTCATCTGAAATATTACAGAAGAAGACCGAGAGTACCGAAGAGCGTTTTCCTGGAGCACCGGGACGGACTGCTGATCGGGAGCGCCTGCGAAGCGGGAGAGCTTTATCAGGCTCTGCTGCGGAACGCGCCGGATCAGGAGATCGCCCGTCTGGTGGAGTTTTATGATTATCTGGAAATACAGCCTCTGGGAAACAACGCGTTTATGCTTGCGGATGAGAAGAACGACAGGGTGAATTCCAATGAGGATCTCATTGAGCTGAACAAAAAAATCGTGAGGCTGGGCGAGCAGTTCCAGAAGCCGGTGGTGGCCACCTGCGATGTGCATTTTATGGATCCGCAGGATGAGATCTACCGCAGGATCATTATGGCCGGAAACGGATTTTCCGACGCGGACAATCAGGCGCCCCTTTATCTTAGGACCACAGAAGAAATGCTGGAGGAGTTTTCGTATCTGGGGAGTGAAAAGGCGGAGGAGGTGGTGATCACCAATACCAATAAGATCGCCGATATGATCGAGAAGATCTCGCCGATCCACCCTGATAAATTCCCTCCTGTTATCGAAAACTCAGACAGAGATTTAAAAGAGATGTGCTTTCAGAAGGCCCATGAGCTCTACGGCGAGGAGCTGCCCCAGATCGTGGAGGACCGTTTGAACAAGGAGCTGAATTCCATCATATCCAACGGATACGCGGTCATGTATATCATCGCCCAGAAGCTGGTGCATAAGTCCAACGAGGACGGCTATCTGGTAGGTTCCCGTGGATCGGTGGGCTCCTCTCTGGCGGCCACCATGTCGGGGATCACGGAGGTAAATCCCCTTCCGCCCCATTATATCTGCCCGAAATGCAAATACAGTGATTTTGATTCTCCGGAGGTGAAAAAGTTCAGCGGTATGGCGGGCTGCGACATGCCGGACAGGAACTGTCCTCACTGCGGAACGAAAATGAACAAAGAAGGCTTTGATATTCCTTTTGAGACCTTCCTTGGCTTCAAAGGCGACAAGGAGCCGGATATCGACCTGAATTTTTCCGGTGAGTATCAGGGAAACGCCCACAGGTACACGGAGGTGATCTTCGGAAAAGGCCAGACCTTCAAGGCCGGGACTATCGGTACTCTGGCGGAGAAAACAGCCTTCGGCTATGTGAAAAATTATTTTGAGGAGCGGGGACAGCATAAACGCTACTGCGAGATCAACCGTATCGTCCAGGGCTGCACCGGGATCAGGAGGACCACAGGCCAGCATCCGGGAGGCATTATCGTACTGCCGAAGGGGGAAGAAATCGAAAAATTTACTCCGGTACAGCATCCGGCCAACGATGAAAACAGCGATATCATCACCACGCATTTTGATTACCATTCCATTGACGGAAACCTTCTGAAGCTGGATATACTGGGACACGACGATCCTACCATGATCCGTATGCTGGAGGATCTGACAGGCCTGGACGCGAAGGAGGTGCCTCTGGATCAGAAGGACGTCATGTCCCTGTTCGCGGGGACGGAGGCTCTGGGCATCAGGCCGGAGGATATCGGCGGATGTAAGCTGGGCTGTCTCGGCGTCCCGGAATTTGGTACGGATTTCGCCATGCAGATGCTGATCGACACGAAGCCGAAATATCTTTCAGATCTGGTCCGGATCGCCGGACTGGCTCATGGAACCGATGTGTGGCTGGGAAACGCCCAGGTGCTGATCCAGGAAGGAAAGGCGACCATTTCCACCGCCATCTGTACCCGTGACGATATTATGATCTATCTCATCCATATGGGGGTGGAGAGCAGTCTTGCATTTACCATCATGGAGAGCGTCCGTAAGGGGAAAGGTCTCCGGGAGGAATGGGAGAAGACCATGAAGGAGCACAATGTTCCGGACTGGTATATCTGGTCCTGCAAAAAGATCAAATACATGTTCCCGAAAGCTCACGCGGCGGCCTATGTGATGATGGCTTACCGCATCGCCTGGTTTAAGGTGTTCCGGCCCCTGGCCTACTACGCGGCTTTTTTCAGTATCCGCGCCACGGCCTTCTCCTATGAGACCATGTGCATGGGACGGGACAGGCTGGAGTTTTATCTGGCGGAGCTCAGGAAAAAGGGGGACGCCGCCTCCAAAAAGGAGCAGGATTCGATCAGAGATATGAGGATCGTCCAGGAAATGTACGCCAGAGGCTTTGAATTTATGCCCATCGACATTTACCGGGCCAAGGCGGACCGCTTCCAGATCATCGACGGGAAGCTGATGCCCTCGCTGAACTCCATCGAGGGTATGGGGGACAAGGCTGCCGAGGCGGTGGTGGAAGCAGCCAAAGACGGAAAATTCCTTTCCAAGGACGATTTCAGAGACAGAACCAAGGTCAGCAAGACCGTGATCGATCTCATGGATGATCTGGGGCTTTTCGGAGAAATTCCCCAGTCCAACCAGTTCTCTTTGTTTGACGGGATCATAGCCTGAAAAAGAAGCGGATTTGTTGTAACAGTTCACAAAATGACCAAAATTTGTTCGTTACCGGACAGAAGGTCCGGTGTGCTATGATAAAGGAGAAGGTATATGAAAAAAGAGGAACTTCGATATCTGCA
The DNA here is from genome assembly GCA_019115125.1 of Candidatus Blautia faecipullorum. Classification (GTDB taxonomy): domain Bacteria; phylum Bacillota; class Clostridia; order Lachnospirales; family Lachnospiraceae; genus Blautia_A; species Blautia_A faecipullorum. Next base: position 21,193 of record DXEG01000058.1, on the reverse strand, counting down.
GAGACTTGCGGAACTGTATCCCACCATAGGGAAGGCGTCTACAGAGATCATCAATCTCCAGTCGATCCTGAATCTTCCCAAGGGGACTGAGCATTTTATGTCGGATCTCCACGGAGAATACGAGGCCTTTACCCACGTGCTGCGCAACGGCTCCGGTGCGGTGCGAAAAAAAATCAACGATGTGTTCGGACATACCCTAAGCAACAGCGATAAACGGGCCCTGGCTACGCTGATCTATTATCCCAGAGAGAAGATCCAGCTTGTGAAAAAAACGGAAGAGGATATGGAGAACTGGTACAAGATCACTCTGTACAGGCTGATCGAGGTCTGCAAGACCACCGCCTCCAAGTACACCCGTTCCAAGGTCCGCAAGGCCCTTCCTCCGGATTACGCCTACGTGATCGAGGAACTGATCACGGAAAAGGCGGAGGTTCTGGACAAGGAGGCATACTATAATTCCATCGTCAATACGATCATTGAGATACGGCGGGCGGAGAATTTCATCATTGCTCTGGCGGAGCTGATCCAGAGACTTGTTGTGGATCATCTTCATATTCTCGGGGATATCTATGACAGGGGGCCGGGTCCTCATTTTATCATGGAGAGACTGTACGAATACCATTCCCTGGATATCCAGTGGGGAAATCATGACGTGGTGTGGATGGGAGCCGCGGCGGGGCAGACGGCCTGCATTGCCACGGTGATCCGCAACAGCATCCGCTACGGCAATCTGGATATTCTGGAGGATGGATACGGGATCAATCTGCTCCCTCTGGCGACCTTCGCTATGGACGCTTATAAGGACGATCCCTGTACGGCCTTCGAGATCAAAGGAACCTCCAATTACAGCGTCACGGAGAAGCGTCTGAGCCGGAAGATGCACAAGGCCATCGCCGTGATCCAGTTTAAGCTGGAGGGGCAGCTTTTGCGGAAGCGGAGGGAATTCCATATGGAGGACCGCTGCCTGCTTCACCGGATCGATCCGGCGAAGGGGACGGTCACCCTTCCCGACGGCAGGGAATATCCTCTTCTGGATACCAGCTTTCCCACAGTGGACTGGAAGCATCCCTACGAGCTGACCCCGGGTGAAAAAGAAACCATGGACCGCCTGGAATCCGCCTTCCGCAACTGCGACAGGCTGCAGAAGCATATCCGGCTTCTTCTGGATAAGGGCGGCCTGTACAAAATTTATAACGGCAATCTCCTTTTCCACGGCTGTATCCCTCTGAACGAGGACGGAAGCCTGAAGGAGGTCAAGGTTTACGGCAAAACCTGCAAGGGAAAGGAGCTGTACGACGTTCTGGAGGCCTATGTGCGCCGGGCGTTTTACGCGGTGGACGCCGAGGAACAGAAGAGGGGCAGGGATATTCTCTGGTATATCTGGGCCGGGCCGAATTCGCCTCTTTTCGGAAAAGATAAAATGACCACCTTTGAGCGTTACTTTATCGAGGATAAAGAAACCCACAAAGAGAAAAAGGGAGCCTACTACCAGCTTCTGGAGCGGGAGGACGTGGTGGATTCCATGCTCAGGGAGTTCGGTCTGGACCCGGAGGAAAGCCATATCATCAACGGACATGTGCCGGTCCATCAGGGAGACGGGGAAAGCCCGGTAAAATGCGGCGGCAAAGTGATCGTTATCGACGGAGGCTTCTGCAAGGCTTACCAGAAGGTGACGGGGATCGCGGGATACACGCTGATCTACAACTCCTACGGCCTGCTCCTTGCGGCCCATGAGCCCTTTACCTCCAAGGAGGCCGCGGTTTCCCGGGAGATTGATATCGCTTCCAATCAGGTGGCGGTGCGGTATACCTCCCAGAGGCGTCTTGTAGGAGATACAGACAACGGCAAAGCTCTCCGTGAACGGATCGGGGAACTGACCAGTCTTCTGGACGCGTACAGGGAGGGCGTTATCAAAGAGAAAAAATAAACCTTTACTTCTGAGAAGCTGTTTTATATAATGTTGGGTGCAACGAATGTCGAATTATGACTGTTTATCAGAAGTGCCGGCTTTCCTGTGATCGAAAATCAGGAACCGGAGCTTTCCAGCAAAACAGTCGTATGGAATTTACAAAATAAGGAGAGAACAGAACATGGGCGGAATATTTGGAGTGGCATCAAAATCCAGTTGTGTACTGGACCTGTTTTTCGGAATTGATTATCATTCCCATCTGGGAACCAGAAGAGGAGGAATGGCGGTATACGACTCTGAGAAGGGATTTGACAGAGCGATCCACAATATCGAGAATTCACCTTTCCGGACAAAATTTGACAGAGATGTGTCAGAGCTTCAGGGGAATTTAGGAATCGGCTGTATTTCCGACAATGAGCCCCAGCCGCTTCTGGTGAGATCTCATCTGGGAAATTTCGCGGTTACCACAGTGGGAAAGATCAACAATATGGAGGAGCTTGTGGCACATTCCTTCAAAAACGGATGTACTCATTTTCTTGAGATGAGCGGCGGCAACGTAAATCCCACAGAGATGGTGGCCTCTCTGATCAACCAGAAGAGTTCCATGGTGGAGGGCATCCGCTATGCCCAGGAAATGATCGAGGGATCTATGACGATGCTGATCCTGACTCCAAAGGGGCTGATCGCGGCCAGAGACCGTCTGGGAAGGACGCCGCTGATCATCGGCAAAAAGGACGACGCCCGCTGTGTCTCCTTTGAAAGCCATGCTTATATCAATCTGGGCTATGAGGACGAAAAGGAGTTGGGACCGGGAGAGATCGTGGCGGTAACGCCTGAAGGGATCGAAACCCTCCAGAAGCCCGGCGATAAGATGCGTATTTGTTCCTTCCTGTGGGTATACTACGGATATCCGACCTCTACCTATGAGGGCGTCAACGTGGAAGAAATGCGTTATAAATGCGGAGATATGCTGGCAGAGCGTGATTTCGGGGAAGTGGAGCCTGATATTGTCGCGGGAGTACCTGACTCGGGAATCGCCCATGCGATCGGCTATGCCAACCGCTCCGGCGTTCCTTTTGCCAGACCCTTCATCAAATATACGCCTACCTGGCCCCGCTCCTTTATGCCTACCCAGCAGAGCCAGAGGAACCTGATCGCCAGAATGAAGCTGATCCCTGTGCATAAGCTCATTAAAGGGAAAAAGCTTCTGATGATCGACGATTCTATCGTCCGCGGCACCCAGCTTCGGGAGACTACGGAATTTTTGTACAACAACGGCGCGAAAGAAGTGCATATACGGCCTGCATGCCCGCCGCTTCTTTACGGCTGCAAATATCTGAATTTTTCCCGGTCCAAATCCGAGATGGATCTGATCACCAGAAGAGTGATCGCCAGGCGGGAAGGGGATCAGGTGGACGAAAAAGTGCTTGCCGACTATGCGAATCCTGATTCAGAGAATTATAAGGGAATGCTGGAGGATATCCGGAAAGAGCTGAATTTCACATCCCTGAAATATCACCGTCTGGACGATCTTACCGCTTCTATTGATATTGAGCCGTGCAAGCTCTGTACCTATTGCTGGAGCGGAAAAGAGTGATCCAAGGCAGGAATGAGTGAACAGCGGCCCGGGACAGACAAACGAAGAGAACTATGAGAGGTACTGACAGAACAGAGGTGATACGAGCATGAGAAGAAAAGAAATACTGAAGATTTTGCTGAGCGTGCTGATAGCCATTTTTATTATGGTAGGCGCCGCGGCGCTTCTTCTGGCAGGTTTCCGGAGAAGCGCGGAGGAAGAGCAGAAAAAACAGGACGCGATGTCTGCTCTGGAAAACGTACCTACCGTAGCTCCCACCGCCGCTGTGTCGGCGACTCCCTCGCCCAGCCCTACGCCGCGGCCCACGGCGACGCCGACTCCTATTCCCACAATCGTGGCCGCCTTTAATCCGGATGATTTCTGGGATTACTGGTACAGCACGGACGGTACGGCTTCCATTAATGTGTATAATATCAGTTCGGATACCATATCCTTCAGCTTTTATCAGACAAACCGTAATCAGACAGAGTCGGTATCCGCGGATATAACGGCGGAGGTGGCCGGAAACGCGGCCACGTTTACCTTTTCGGATACAGCAGGCAATACGTCCTCCGGAAATCTGACTTTTGATAACGGCCGGCTGTATCTCCATATTACCACCGGAGAGCCGGTATCCTCGGTATATCCGAATGTGAACTGCATTATGAGCCGGGAACAGGTTCAGCTTGTGCCGGATCCCACAGCGACGCCGACTCCGGCGGCCGAACAGGAAAATCCGGAACAGACGTATACTCAGACAGGGGAATACTTCTTCCCTGACAGCAACAGCCGTTATCTGACGGACGAAGATCTCGCGCCTTATTCCTACGATCAGCTTGAGCTGGCCAAAAATGAGATTTACGCCCGCCACGGAAGGCAGTTTGTTACCGAGCGCATCGCGGATTACTTCAACAGCAAGTCCTGGTATCAGGGAACGGTGGATCCCAATACCTTTGACGCACAGCAGGATTCTGTTTTTAATGAATACGAGATGGCCAATATTCAGAAGATCGATGAATGGATGGCGAACATGGGCTGATCCGCCTGAGAGCAGCAGCTTTCTTACACTTAAAAAGGAGTGGGAAATCTTTCGCAATGAGGGAAATCCCACTCCTTTTTTACTGTTCCTGATTCTATTTGATGGGCATCTTATTGTCCGTACGCCCCACAAGATAATCAATGCTGGTATTATAGTAATCTGCCAGTCGTATCAGCATTTCCACGGGAATTCCCCGGGTACCTGTCTCATAATGGGAATAGGATCTCTGGCTGATATGAAGCACTTCGCTGATCTGTTTCTGAGATAAATCGGAATCTATCCGCATATCTTCAATTCTTTGGTATTTCATCCAATCGCCTCCTTCGTTTTTGAAAGTATAGAACTGAACGAAATCGGTCATTAAGATTTGGAGCAAAATGGGCTAGAAACTTATTTTTAGTATTTAAATTGTTTTTGCTTTTTATACATGGTTGATCAGAATAAAGACGGTTTTCTTGCCAGTTGTTTTAGAATCTGGTAATATAAGCATATACAGTGAAGCTATAATGTTCCGAGAAAAATGCCCTTAAAGAGCAGATACACAATGAAGATTTGGTGTGGGGGATTTTGATGTTTAAAGTATTGATTGCAGATGACGAAATCTATGTGGTGGCTTTGATTCAGAAGTTAATCAACTGGGAAAAATTTCAGATGAAAGTGGAGGCGACAGCGAATGATGGAGCGACTGCACTTCAGCTTGTAAAAGAAATAAAACCGGACGTTGTCATTGTGGATATCCGTATGCCCGGCTACGATGGCATTTCATTTATGGATAAGGTAAGAGAGTTTAATACAAATGTGAAATTCATAGTGATCAGCGGACATAAACAGTTTGACTACGCAAAGGGCGCTATGAGAAATAATGCGGAGGATTATCTTCTTAAGCCGATTAATAAAGAAGAACTGGAACATGTTCTTGCTCATGTTTTCGAACAGCTTTTAGAAACGAGAGAGAAAGAAACAAAAGTAAAAAATATGGAAGAGGAGCTGGATGTCAGCAAAAACAGAGTTAGGGAATCGTTAGTTGAAGCAGTGCTTTTCCAACGGGAGCTTCCGGAAAATGTTTCAGAAATTAACGCGAAGTTTTATACTAGATTTGAGCAGGGGGAATACGACATACTGAGTCTGGTAGTAGATACGCCTTCCTTTTTTCGCGAAATGGGAGAAAATGACCTTTTAGTGAAAGAAATGCAGAAGAATCTTCTGACTGCCCTGAAGACGGTTTGCATAGATGTTATTTCTATGGAATACAGGAATATGACAGTATATTTTTTGAACGTTTCTGCGGAGAAAAGGGAGAAGCTGCCATCTGTTCTTCAGAAAGAAATGCAGAAATATACGAAATTAGTAAAAAAGTTTGAGAATATTTTGTTATACATATGTATGGGAGAAGTTTGTGAAGATGTGATGAAAATGCAGGAGTCTGTGAAACATTTGTGGCAGTGCATTCTGGGCCGTACCGCCTTTGGAAGCGGACGAGTGATTTCTTATGCAGAGATCAAGAAAAATGCAGATCTTTTTCCGGCGATATGGGAATTTCGGAAAGAAAAATTTTATATGGCTCTTGAAGATCTGAATATGAATGAATTGAATTTATGCATCAGGGAGATGTATTCAAAAGCTTTTTACGGCATAGAAGAAGATACGATGCTGTATTACAGCCTTTATACCTGTCTTGTACGGGAGATATGGAAATATTTCCACAACATAGGAATACTGTGCGAAAACCAAAATGTTTTTGAAGAGCGTTTCTATGAAAAGTATCTTACAGCGGGCAGTTATAGCGAATATGTAAAAATTTTGTGCAGCGAAATTCAAAAAATCATTGAGGAAAACCATCTGGCGGACAAAAATCAGGTGACTCCGGCGATTCGTATTGTGAAAAGCTACATTGCGGAGCACTATCAGGAAGAAATATCATTAGGCATGGCTGCAAAAAAGGTGAATCTTTCTCCGGTATATTTAAGCCGTTTATTTAAAAAAGAAGAGGGAATTAACTTTCTGGATTATTTGAATCAGTACCGGATTGATATGGCCAAACGTTTTCTGACAGATGTGAAATATAACATCATAGAGGTTGCGGAGCTGGTAGGTTTTAAAAATACAAGATACTTTTCCAAAATATTTAAAAAACAGGTCGGAATCACACCGTCGGAATACAGAAAACGTCATATGAAGGAAAGGTGACTGTGTAAGGATGAAAAAGAGTATATTCCGAAAAGGGTTTTCTTCAAAATCCGTAATTGCCGCTTTATTGATAAATATAATTATAACAGCGGCCTGTTATCTGTTTTTTGGATGGTTTCTAAACCGCGCAGGCAGTTTGGACGCTAAAGAGGCGGCAGCTGCCGGACTTTCTTTTCGAGAAATATGGCTGTGCCTTCTGTTTTCGTGCATTGTAAACAGCCTGATAGATTACTGGCTGGTTATTCGTCCTCTGTGGAATGTAGAGGAGTCCATTCAAAAATATGTACATATGGCGGAGGTCAGCAACTGGGATACGGCCAGAAAAATTACAGAGGAAGATTCCCTTGAAACTGTTTTAACAAAACTGATCAAGCAGCAGGAACTGGTACATGAAAAAGAACGTATTGAAGAAAAACAGCGGCAGAAGGCTGAGCTATATGCTCTTCAATCACAAATCAATCCGCATTTTCTGTATAACGCTCTGGATTCAATCCGCGGATATGCCCTCTTGCACGATATGGAAGAAATTTCTGATATTACGGAAGCCTTGTCCAGAGTGTTCCGCAATATGATCTCGGATAAACATGAACTTCTTCCGTTGAGGCAGGAAATGGATAATATAAATAATTATATGAAGATTCAGCAATTCCGCTTTAATAATAAATTTAACTTTTGCTGCGAGGTAGAGGACGATCTGCTGGATAAATATATGATTCCCAGAATGATTCTTCAGCCTCTGGTGGAGAATGCGATCATGCATGGCTTAGAGCGGAAGATAGACGGAGGATGGGTAAGAGTAACGGCATATACAACAGAAAGGCGCTTTATTTTAGACGTTATTGATAATGGCGTGGGAATTGGCGAGGATAGACTGCATCTGCTTAACAATGCCATGAAAATGGATCCTGCCGAATATTCTGTTGCAAACGACCATCAGCACACAGGAATTGCGCTGGTTAATATTAACCGGCGTATAAAGCTGAATTTTGGAAACGAGTACGGGATTCATTTAAACAGTACGCCGAATATCCGTACTGTCAGCGAGGTAGTGCTTCCCCTGCTTTTGAATAGGAATTAGTGATACCGATGAAAAAAGAAATACTACGAATGGAAGATATATGCAGAACTGAAAGTTCTATTGAGGCTGTACAAAATGCGAACTTTCACGTCTTTTCCCATGAAATTGTAGGTTTGGTAGGGAAGAACCATGCGGGAAAGAGTACGCTGATGGGGGCTGTGACAGGCGAATATCCCTGCACATCTGGAAAGATATGGATTGGAGAAAAGGAAAAAAAGATCTTTTCAATTGAACAGGCAAGAAAAGAAGGCGTTTTTCTCATTAAGGACGAATCTTCCCTGATCAGCGGATTTACAATCGAAGATACAATGAAATTAAATTTCGCGTTTGCCGGAAAAGAAGTGAAATATTCCCAGTATGTGAAAAAATATAAAAACACCTTACGGTTACTGGAAGTTTCAGAGGATAATGCCACATGTATCCGGAATCTTAATTTTCATAAAAGAGTGCTGATCGAAATTGCTCAGGCTCTGGTATGTGATGCGAAGCTTCTGGTACTGGATAATGTAGTAAGTATACTCTCAAATACGGCGCGGCAGGAAATGCACGCCCTGTTCCGGCTTTTGACTCATCAGGGAATCAGTCTTGTCCTTATAGAAAGTCAGGAAGATGTGATTCAGGACTTTCTGGACCGTCTTTATATTATGCGCAGAGGCTGTGTTGTAGCGGAGCTTTCCAAAAAAGAGATGGAACATGAACTTATTATGTCGCTGATCGAGGGAGCGGCCTTTGTTCCAAGGGAAAGTTCGCTGCATATCCAATCCCGGGATGAAGCCCATCATAAAATTATGGAATTTGAACAGGTATGTACGGATGATGGGGTAACGCAGCACCTGACATTTTTTGCATACAGGGGAGAAACTCTGGGGATATGGAATAAGAACCGACATTCGGGAAAAGCAATCACGGATGTTCTGGAAGGAAAGACGAGAATGAAATCCGGAAGGATTTCTGTAAATGGAGAGCTATATAAAAATACACTGCCTAACCGGGTGGGAAAATATGAACTGGCAACTGTCCCGGAAAAAGACGAGATGTTCAGCAACATGAATCTGGGGGAAAACATCAGCTTGGCTGCTCTTAGAAAAAATGCATATCTGGGTGTTGTAAAGAAGGAATGGGAGCTGCGGTATATTGTACAGAAATTATGCAGCCAGTATTTTTCTGACCGGGGGTGCAGGCTGTTTCCAAATCAAAGAATCCCGGAAGGTATCCTTGCGAAAAAGAAGGTGTCTCTTTGCCGCGCCATTGCCTCAGGAGCTAAAATCATTGTTTATAATAATCCCTGCCTGAAAATGGATGTCCGCGAGAGGGAGGTGTTTATTCAGGATATTTTGAGAACACAAAAGGAAGAGATCACACAGGTTATCATTTCTTCACAGCTTGACACGTTATATTCAGTATGCAACAGGATTTTACAGCTGGATGAGGGAAGGATTGTGAAGGAAATAGAAAATAATTATATTTAATTTAAAGAAAAGCTGTCGCAGATTTGTGCGGCAGCTTTTTGCATACTGTATTTTGCACAAAAAAATGCGATAAATAGCAAATAAACAAACAAAAGTAACAATAAAATGGCGGCAAGAAGATAAGAAAAAGGTTAAAAATGTATACATAAAAGTAGAAAAAGGTGCATTTTTTTGAAGCGTGTATCAGGGTAGAATATATTCAACAGCAAACAGAAGGGAGGAAGTTGGAAAAATGATTGGAGATACTATTCTAAAATTAAATCATGTTTCTAAACTGTATCCGGGTGTTGTTGCATTGGATGATATGTGCATGGAATTTAAAGAGGGAGAGGTTCATGCGATTGTAGGCGAAAACGGTGCAGGAAAATCTACCATGATAAAAACAATTTCCGGAGCCATCCAGCCAACACAGGGCACTATTGAAATTAATGGAGAGGTTTTTGAAAAGCTGACGCCTAAATTATCCCGTGAAAAAGGTGTGGCGGTTATTTACCAGGAATTTACGCTGGTTCCCGTGCTGTCCGCGGCGGATAATATTTTTATGGGAGAGTATATGCTGAATGGTCTGGTACTTGACAGGAAGGCTATGGAGGCAAAAGCCCGCGAGCTTTTTGAAAGGCTGCATGTAAAAATCGATCCCAAGGTGAAGGTTGCAGATCTGACCACAGGATTCCAGCAGATCGTTGAAATTGCGAAGGCTATTTCAAAGAACGCGAAGATCCTGATTATGGATGAACCCTCAGCGCCTCTTACCATTACAGAGGTGGAGGCTATGTACGAGATTGTAGACAGACTGAAGGCGGAGGGAGTGACAATCCTGTATATCTCTCACCGTATGGAAGAAATTTTCCGTTTGTCAGACAGGGTTACGGTAATAAGAGACGGCAAATATATAACTACGTTAAACACAGCCGATACAAACAAACAGGAGCTGATCAAGCTGATGGTGGGCCGGGAGCTGAATGAAACCTATCCGGAAAGAGAAAAACCGGCGGCAGAGACTATTATGAAGCTGGATAAAGTGGCTGGAAACGGTGTAAAGGATATCAGCTTTGAGGTGAAACGTGGAGAAATCCTCGGACTGGGAGGATTGGTCGGCGCAGGAAGAACGGAGCTTGCACAGCTGATTTTTGGAAGTGAGAAGATAACATCCGGCGAAATTACATATAAGGGAAAGCCTCTGCATGTAAAAAACTGTCAGGAGGCAATAGAGCAGGGAATCGCCATGATACCCGAAGACCGAAAACGTCATGGAGTGATTCTGGATATGACCATAAAAGAAAATACGACAATGCCGTGCTTAAAGCGTATTTCCAACAAAAATGTGATCAGTGTGCAGAAGGAAACAGAGGTCACGGAGAAATACAAAAAGAGTCTTTTGATCAAAACACCGTCCATTGATCAGTATGTGAAAAATCTCAGCGGAGGAAACCAGCAGAAAGTAGTACTGGCAAAATGGCTGGCCATGTCGCCGGATGTAATTATTTTCGACGAGCCTACCCGCGGAATCGACGTTGGGGCGAAACAGGAAATTTATGAGATTATGAATGATCTGGCAAATCAGGGGAAGGCAATCATTATGATTTCTTCCGATATGGAAGAGCTGATCGGAATGTCAGACCGTGTTGTTGTAATGTGTAAAGGAAGGATGGCAGGAAGCCTGAGCAAAAACGAAATTTCTCAGGAAGCAATTTTAATGAAAGCGGCAGGTGCAGAATAAATGAAAAGTATAGTCAAGAGAAAAGAATTTGGAGTATTTATGGTGCTGTTGGCGTTGATCGTATTCTTCAGCATCGCGTCCCCGCAGTTTATGCAGGCAAGAAACTTTTTTAACATCGCAAAACAGATCGCTACAGTAGGAATCTGTTCTGTGGGCTTCAGTTTCGTATTGATCACCGGCGGAATCGACCTTTCTGTAGGCTATCAGATTTCACTGGATATCGTAGTGACGGCAGTCCTTATGAATTCCTTTGGGATAAACTGGGGACTGGCATGTATTATAGGCATGGCCTTAGGAACATTCATCGGTCTGATCAATGGATTTATTATTGTACAGACTGGCGTCGCTCCACTGATTGTAACTTTATCCATGATGACGATTTTAAAGGGTATAAGTTATTTGATCACCGGAGGACTTGCAATCTTTAAATTTAATGAAACCTTTGTAAAGCTGGGACAGGGGACGATTTTAAGTATTGTTCCGATTTCTCTGATCTTTCTGGTAGCAATTATTGCCATAGGTGTGTTCATACTGAATAAAACTGTATATGGACGTTATTTTTACGCAATCGGAAATAATGTTGAGGCAGCGAAGCTTTCCGGTGTAAATGTAAAAAGAATTCAGCTTATGGCTTATGGGCTTTGTGGTTTCTTTACTTCTATAGGTGCGCTCCTTCTTTTGGCCAGACTTAATTCCGCACAGTCTTCTACGGGAGACGGCTATGAATTCAACTGTCTGACAGCCTGCGTTGTAGGCGGCGTCAGTTCAAACGGAGGAAAAGGAACTGTACTGGGAGCTATTATCGGCTGTCTGATCGTCGGAGTGCTGGAAAATGGTCTTGCTATTATGAATATCAATGAGTATGTTCAGGAAGTGATCAAGGGTCTTGTACTTCTGGTAGCAGTTATTTACGATACCATGTCATTGATGAAGAATGAAAGAGTGAAAAAGATAAAATCCATCAATGCAGAGAACTAAAAAAGCTTTGGCAAACCCAAAGAAAAAATAAAAAATTAAAGAAAAGAGAGGAAACGCTATGAAAAAAAGAGTAATCAGTATCATTTTAAGTGCAGCAATGCTTGTTGGAATGACAGCAGGAAACACAGTGTTTGTTTCTGCGGAAGAAGGGGACGACTACACAGTTGGAATGACCTTGAACCTTGGAAATCTTACATGGGCAGAGCTGGCAGAAGCGGCAAAAGCGCATGGTGAAGAATTAGGTATGACTGTAACTGTGCAAAATTCTAACGACGACGCTACTACTCAGGTGTCCCAGATTGAGAATTTCATTCAGGCAGGTGTAGACGCTATTATCGTAGCGGCAGTTGAGTCAAATTCTGTGGAAGATGTGTGCAAGGAAGCGCAGGATGCAGGAATCAAGGTGATCGCTTATACACAGGTGATTGAAAATTCTGATGCGGAGTATCTTGTGGATGCGTACAACACAGGGTATGCCTGCGGGGAAAGAGCTGCGGAGTGGATTAATGAGGTATATGGAGACGAAGAGGTAGAATGGGCTCTTGAGGATCTTCCGAAATATCCGGAGATTATTGACCGTGCAAACGGAATCAAAGATGCTATCGAAGAACTGGCGCCGAATGCAGTGCTGGTGGCAACACAGCCGGCAGAGGTTATGGAGGACGGACAGAAAAACGCTGAGAATTTCATGCAGTCTAATCCTGATATTAAAGTTATCTGCTCCATTGGTTCCGGCGGCGGTGCAGGCGCAAACGAGGGTGTGAAATCCTATATTTCTGAGGATGAATATGATACCTTCGGAATCTTCGGAATCGATGCTACAGAGCAGGAGATTATGAATATTATTAACGGGGATCCGCAGAAGGCTTCTGTAAGTCTTGGCGGCGGCGCGGCTCATGGAGAAACGCTTATTGACATTGCGGACAATTTCAGAAACGGCGTAGAGCAGGAAAAAGATCAATATATGCCGATTACAGTTATTGATTCCTCCAATGCACAGGAATACTACGACGAGCAGTACGCAAAATAATAAAAAATAAGAGTAAGATCTGGAAAGAAGAGGAAATAGCTATGGCAGAAATGATGAAGGCGGTTGTATCCTACGCACCCTATGACAATAGATACGAAGATTTCCCGAAACCGACAGCCGGTGAAGGAGAAGTGGTTTTGAAGGTAAAAGGATGCGGAATTTGCGCAGGTGATGTAAAGGCATATCATGGAGGAATCCGTATCTGGGGTACATCGGAAGAAAACAGATATATTGAAGCTCCTTGTGTGGGCGGCCATGAATTTTACGGCGAAGTAGTGGAAGTAGGGGAAGGCGTAGAGGATTATAAAATCGGTGATACTCTGGTATCGGAACAGATCATTCCCTGCGGTGAGTGCGAGTTCTGCAAACAGGGCGTGTACTGGATGTGTACCCGTTCGGCGGTATTTGGTTTTAAACAGTATGCCAACGGCGGCTTTGCGGAATATGTAAAATTATCCAGAAACTGCATCAATCATAAGGTTCCGGAAGGATTTACACCGGAACAGGCAGTACTGATCGAACCTATTGCCTGCGGTATGCACGCAGTAGAGCGGGCGCAGATACGCCACAGTGATGTAGTTGTGATCGCCGGACTGGGAGCTATCGGAACCTCTATGGTAAATCTGGCATCTCTCGAGCTTCCTAAAATGGTGATCGGGGTTGATGTAAGAGAAAACCGTCTGGAAATGGGCAAAAAGTTTGGTGCGGATGTAGTTTTAAATCCGGCAAAATGCGATGTGGCGGAAGAAATCAAAAAACTTACCGGCGGTCTTGGCTGCGACGTGTATATTGAAGCTTCAGGAAGCCCGAAAAGTGTTACGCAGGGAATGGATTCACTGAAAAACCTTGGACGCTATGTGCAGATGGGTGTGTTTGCGGAAGAGGTGAAGGCTGACTGGAATACTATTGGAGACGGTAAGGAGCTTACGATCATCGGTTCCCATCTGTCCGGACTGACATATGATTCCGTGATCAATGGAATCGCGTCCGGCGCTATTATGACGGATGGACTGATTTCCCATAAGTATAAATTGGAGGATTGGGAAGAAGCCTTTAAGAAAACAGAGGCTCCGGACGCAATGAAGATCATGCTGGTTCCGTGATCGATCAATAAAAAGGAATCTTATCCGGCACCGCGGAAAAATTGCCGGATAAGGAGAAACTAAAAGCTGCCGGGCGGAGAAAAATCCGTCCGGCAGAATTTACTTTAAGGAGGACAAAATGGAAGTGAAGAGACATGAATATATAGGAGACCTTTCTCAGCTTTTCCGGGTAGAAACTTACCGCATGGAGGGCGGAAAAAAAGAGGGGGTTCGCGGGACGACTGTAGTAAATGAAGGAGGATTAAGCTATACGGTAGTGGCGGACAGATGTATGGACATTGCGTATCTGTCCTATAAAGGAGTAAATATCAGTTATATTAATCCCTGCGGCGTTGTAGGACCGCAGTATTACGACCGGACGGGAACAAACTGGCTGAAAAGCTTCACAGGAGGTTTTGTTGCTACCTGCGGTCTGGATAATGTAGGGAGTCCCTGTACAGACAGCGAAGAATTAGGATTGCATGGACGGATCGGCAATACGCCGGCAGAAGAATATTCAGTAAAAATTGAAACTCAGGATGGAGAAAACAGGGTGCTTATTTCGGGACTCATGCGCCAAAGCTTTATTTTTGGAGATAAGCTTCTTTTGAAAAGAAAGATCACATCCTATCAGGAAAAAAATATATTGATATTAGAAGATGAAATAACGAATACAGGATTTGAACCGCAGGAGTATATGCAGCTGTACCATTGCAACATAGGCTATCCGTTTTTGTCTCCTGATTGCGAGCTTTTTATTCCCTCGTCCGCGGTACGCGGGGCAAATCCGTATTCCGAAGCGAATCTGGATAAATGGGATAAAATAGAGGAGCCCTCTAAAATCGGTGAAATGTGTTTTCAGCATGATTTGCCGGATCAGGATGGAACCTCCTGCGCAGGCATGTTCAACCACAAGAAGAAGATAGGATTTACATTAAGATTTGAAAACCATGATCTGACCAGATTTCTGCAGTGGAGATATCTGAATAAGGGAGAATATGTTGTTGGCCTTGAACCGGCTACAAATTATGCCGATGGAAAAGCGGCTGAAAGAGAAAGGGATGGGATTAAAATTCTTGAGCCGCAGAGCTCGGTGAGACATAAGCTTATGTTTGAGTTTGTAGATTCTATGGAGGAACTGAAACGTTCCATGAGAATATAATTATTGTCTTTAAAGGTATTTTACTAAAGAAGTAAATGAGTTGTTGCCTTTTGGGGAAAAGTACCCTATACTAAATAACAGAGCATTAAAAATGTGGCGGCCATGAGGGCCGCCGATCGTCAAATCATTTCTATTATTCGGATTTTCTCCGTTTTAATTCCCATTGCTGCAGAAACAAAATACCGGAATCGGGGCGGTTTTTTGTCAGAAAGGAGAAGCATGTTTGCGTGTGTATTATCAGCCGTGATCCTGGGGATGGACGTCCGTCTGATCCAGGTGGAAGCGGACGTCAGCAGCGGCCTGCCCTCCTTTACTATGGTGGGATTTCCTTCCGCCCAGGTAAAGGAGGCCCAGGACCGGGTTCGGACGGCGTTCAGAAATAATGAAATCGCCCTGCCGCCCAAAAGAATCACGGTGAATCTGGCGCCGGCGGATATCCGGAAGGAGGGAGCGGGCTTCGATATGCCGGTAGCTGCGGCGGTTCTGGCGGCCACGGGCATTATCAGACCCGAGTTGCTGAAAGGAGCGCTGCTGGCGGGTGAACTGAGTCTCAATGGGGAGGTTCATGGTATTTCCGGAATTCTTCCTGTTGTGATAAAAGCAAGAGAGGAAAAATGCAGGTTCTGCATGGTGCCTGCGGAGAATCTGCGGGAGGCCCGCCTGGTACCGGACATGAAGATCATAGGAGTAAAAAATCTGGGAGATATGATCCGCTATCTGAAAGAACCCGACAGTTATAAACCGGAACCGGAACAAAATAAAGACCCTTATGGAGAGGAAAAGGCGGATTTCCGGGACGTTCAGGGGCAGAGAAGTCTGAAGAGAGCAGTAGAGATCGCGGTAAGCGGATTTCATAATCTTTTGATGATCGGTCCGCCCGGAGCGGGAAAGACAATGGCGGCAAGAAGAATCCCCGGAATCATGCCCGACCTGAGCTATGAGGAAAGCCTGGAGATTACAAAAATTTACAGCATCGCGGGACTGCTGTCCCCTGCGGATCCCCTTATCAGGCAGAGACCTTTCCGCAGCCCTCACCATACCAGCACAGCCGTAGCTTTGGCCGGAGGAGGAAGGAATCCCAGACCGGGCGAGATCACTCTGGCGCACAGAGGCGTTCTTTTTCTGGACGAGATGCCGGAATTTTCCAGAAGGAGTCTGGAGATTCTCAGACAGCCTCTGGAGGATAAAGTGATACGCATATCGAGGATCAACGGAACTTATGAGTTTCCGGCGGATTTTATACTCTGCGCCGCTATGAATCCCTGTCCCTGCGGATACTATCCGGATATGAACCGCTGCCGGTGTACCCAGGGGCAGGTTTCCGGCTATATGAATAAGATCAGCCAGCCTCTTCTGGACAGGCTTGATCTCTGCGCGGAAGCGGAACCGGTGGATTTCAAGGAGCTGAACGGCAAAATGGAGGGAGAAACCTCCGCGGAAATACGAAAACGGGTAGAGCAGGTACATCAACTGCAGAGCCGCAGATACAAAAATGAAAGGATCCGGTTTAACGGCGAGCTGACAGGAAACCAGCTTGCAAAGTACTGCGGCATGGAACCGGAGGGCAGGCGCTTCCTTGAGAAAGCATTTGAACATATGACGTTCAGCGCCAGAGCCTACCACCGGATCCTGCGGGTGGCAAGAACCATTGCGGACATGGAGTTTTCGGAGGCGATACGCAGGGAGCATATCGGAGAAGCCCTGTCCTACCGTTCCTATGAGAAAAAATACTGGGGCTGAAAGAAAACCGTCATAAAATAATAGAAAGAAGGGTACTTTTATATGGAAAGAAATCAGGAAAGTGAAGTCAGGTGCATAGACCGGGGCTCTCCGGAATATCCGGAAAAGCTGAGAAATTATGAGGATATGCCGGAGAAGCTGTATGTGAAAGGAAGACTGCCGTCCTCCGGACGTCCTTCCGCGGCCATTGTCGGCGCGAGAATGTGCAGTCCCTACGGCAGGATCCAGGCTTTTCGCTACGCGAAGGAGCTCAGTCAGGCAGGGGTGCAGATCATCAGCGGTCTGGCCTGGGGAATCGATTCGGAGGGGCACAGGGGAGCTCTGGAAGGCGGAACGCCGACCTTTGCGGTGCTGGGAAACGGAGCGGATATCTGCTATCCCCGGAGCAGCCGGGGACTGTATCAGCGGATCATCCGCGAACAGGGCGGCGTATTCAGTGAATATCCGCCCGGGACACAGGCCAGAAAATATTTTTTTCCGGCCAGGAACCGTATCATCAGCGCGCTGTCGGATCTGGTGCTGGTGGTGGAGGCAAGGGAGAAGAGCGGCTCCCTGATCACTGCCCAGTGGGCGCTGGATCAGGGCAAAGCTGTTTTTGCCCTTCCGGGACCGGTAAACGAGGAGTTAAGCCAGGGATGCCACAGGCTGATCTACGACGGAGCGGGAATCGCCCTGTCGCCGGAAATTCTTATGCGGGAGCTGGGGCTGAATTGTAAAAATAAAATAAAATCAAAGGAAAAAGATGAGTTAGGACTTGCAAGTAATTTAAAATTGGTGTATAGTTGTCTCGATTTACGACCAAAATCCGGGGATTTCATCAGCCAGGAGACAGGCCTTCCGCCGGAGAAAACGGCGGCTGCCCTGGTGGAACTGGAAGTCCTGGGACTGGTGAGAGAAATTGGAAGACATTATTATGTGAAGGCTCAGGGGTGAGTCATAGAGTATTTTTTGAAGTATTTTGTTAGGTAGGAGATGGAGCATGGCGAAGTATCTGGTGATCGTAGAGTCACCTGCAAAGGTAAAAACCATAAAAAAATTTCTGGGAAGTAATTATGATGTGCAGGCTTCCAACGGACATGTGAGAGATTTTCCAAAAAGTCAGTTTGGAATCGATGTGGAACATGATTTTGAACCGAAATATATTACTATCAGAGGAAAAGGAGAGCTTCTGGCCGGACTCAGAAAGTCCGCGAAAAAGGCGGATAAGATTTTTCTGGCTACGGACCCCGACCGCGAGGGAGAGGCGATTTCCTGGCACTTGATGCAGGCGCTGAAGGACGATCCCTCCAAAATGCGAAGGATCACCTTTAATGAGATCACCAAAACCGCGGTTAAGAATTCCATCAAGCATCCACGCGAACTGGATATGAATCTGGTAGACGCCCAGCAGGCAAGGAGAATGCTGGACCGTATGGTGGGCTACAGCATCAGTCCCCTTCTCTGGGCCAAGGTAAAAAGAGGTTTAAGCGCGGGCCGCGTGCAGTCCGCGGCTCTGCGCATCATCTGCGACAGAGAGGACGAGATCAATTCCTTTATTCCGGAGGAATACTGGAGTCTGGACGGTGATTTTAAGGTTCAGGGAGAAAAGAAACCGCTTCAGGCGAAGTTTTATGGAACAGATAAAAAAATGACCATCCATAACAAAAAGGAAATGGATGAGATCCTGAAAAAGCTGAATCACGCGGAATATGAGATTATAGAGGTGAAAAAGGGCGAGCGTGTGAAAAACGCTCCGCTGCCCTTTACCACAAGTACACTTCAGCAGGAGGCGGCCAAGACGCTGAATTTTTCCACCCAGAAAACCATGCGTCTTGCGCAGCAGCTTTATGAGGGAATTGATATCAAGGGAAACGGAACCGTCGGCGTGATCACTTACCTCCGTACCGACTCCACCAGAATTTCTGACGAGGCGGATACGGCGGCCAGAGAATATATCGGAGAGCATTACGGCTCCTCCTATGTATCCTCCAGCGAAAAACAGGCCAGGAAGGATCATAAGATCCAGGACGCTCACGAAGCGATCCGGCCTACCGATATCGGGAGAACGCCCGTTATCCTGAAAGAATCTCTTTCCAGAGATCAGTTCAGACTTTATCAGCTTATATGGAAGAGATTTGCGGCCAGCAGGATGTCGGCGGCAAGATATGAAACCACATCCGTAAAGATCAAAGCCGGAGATTTCACTTTTACAGTGGCGGCTTCCAAGGTCGTTTTTGACGGATTTATGTCTGTGTATGTGCAGGATGAGGATAATAAAAAAGGAAATGTTCTGAGCCAGAGTCTGGAAAAGGGGATGAAGCTGGAGCTTCTGGAGCTGAAGCCGGAGCAGCATTTTACACAGCCTCCGGCGCACTATACAGAGGCGTCGCTGGTAAAGACCCTGGAAGAACAGGGGATCGGCCGTCCCAGTACTTATGCTCCTACGATCACGACGATCATCAGCCGCCGCTATGTTTCCAAAGAACAGAAAAATCTGTATGTGACAGAGCTCGGAGAGGTTGTCAACAATATTATGAAGCAGGCCTTTCCCAGTATTGTGGAC
The DNA here is from genome assembly GCA_019115125.1 of Candidatus Blautia faecipullorum. Taxonomy (GTDB): domain Bacteria; phylum Bacillota; class Clostridia; order Lachnospirales; family Lachnospiraceae; genus Blautia_A; species Blautia_A faecipullorum. Next base: position 1,681 of record DXEG01000058.1, on the reverse strand, counting down.
GTACATTTTACGGCCATGATGGAGGGGCTTCTGGACTGTGTGGAAACCGGTACCGTTCAGTGGAAGACCGTGATCCGCAATTTCTATCCGGATCTGAAAAAGGATGTGGACGCGGCGGAGAAGGAGCTGGAAAAAGTAGATATCCAGGACGAGGTGACAGACGTCGTCTGTGATCTGTGCGGGCGGAATATGGTGATCAAATATGGTCCTCATGGAAGATTTCTGGCGTGCCCGGGATTTCCGGAGTGCCGGAATACAAAGCCGTATTATGAGAAGATCGGCGTCGCCTGTCCGAAATGCGGAAAGGATATTGTGCTGAAAAAGACTCAGAAGGGCCGGAAATACTACGGGTGTATTGATAATCCGGACTGTGATTTTATGTCCTGGCAGAAACCATCCTCCAGGAAATGCCCTGTCTGCGGAAATTATATGGTAGAAAAAGGAAACAAGCTCGTATGCAGTGAAAAAACCTGCGGATATGTGGAACAGAAGGAAAACGCTCCTGTATGAATCCGGTTTCCGGACTCTCGGTGATTTATCATAATAATATTTGCAAACATAAATATTTTCAGAATAGGCTGTTAAAATCTAAAAATTGTAAAAAAGTCTTGCATTTCTGAAAAAAAACGTTTACTATAAAAACAGCAGGATGTTTGCAGAGAAAACAAGATAAAGAGAGAAAAGGAGGCCAATATGAGCGTTCAGTTGTTAGACAAAACAAGAAAAATCAACAAACTTTTGCATAACAGCAGCTCCAGCAAGGTGGTATTTAACGATATCTGCCAGGTACTGATGGAGACGCTGAGTTCCAACATTCTGGTGCTGAGCAAAAAAGGAAAGGTACTAGGTGTAAGCTTATGCCCGGGTGTCGATGAAATAACTGAACTGATTGAGGATAAGGTTGGCGGACATGTAGATGCATTGTTGAATGAGCGGTTTTTAGGAGTCTTATCAACGAAAGAGAACGTGAATCTTCAGACTCTGGGGTTTGAACACGTTGACAGCAGATGCCAGGGAATCATCAATCCCATCGATATTGCGGGAGAGCGCCTTGGAACAGTATTTATGTATCGTGATGATAAGCCTTATGATATAGAGGATATTATTGTCAGCGAGTACGGCACAACTGTCGTGGGACTGGAAATGATGCGTGCTGTTCACGAGGAAAACGCGGAAGAAGACAGAAAACAGCAGGTGGTGAAATCAGCGTTTAATACATTATCATTCTCTGAACTTGAAGCAATCATCCATATTTTTGAGGAGCTGGACGGAGAAGAAGGAATTCTTGTCGCCAGCAAAATTGCTGACCGTGTAGGGATCACCAGATCTGTAATCGTCAACGCCCTTCGCAAATTCGAGAGCGCAGGCGTAATCGAGTCCCGTTCTTCCGGTATGAAGGGAACTTATATTAAGGTCCTGAATGAAGTGATTTTCGATGAGCTGGAGGAGATCAAAGCCCAGAGGAACAAAAAAGCATAAAGATCATATCAGTATAAGCGTATGGAGAGCGTCCTTCTCATTGGAGAGGGACGTTTTTTATATCATAGGAATAGGGTGTCAAAAGCTAATTCACGGATTGTTCCGCACTTCGTGCTCCCACAATCCTACCCGCCATTCGGAATCCGCGGGGTCCCCGCCCCACTACTTCCTCATGTCGGGGCGCGTCATAAAGTCATGTCCC
>DXEG01000057.1 GCA_019115125.1 Candidatus Blautia faecipullorum | reverse complement strand
CTCTAAATTCATAACACGTTTTTCCTCCATAAATTCCAATTCGTCACCCTGATTTCTTTCATTATACCATTCGTTTATTTCTCTGTCATTGTATTTCTCTCTCATAAGAAAAGAGAGCAGATTCTCATCTTTCCGCTCTCTTCCCAAACCGCACTTACTTATGATACGGTTCATGATTCAAAATCCTGTATCCCCTGTAAATCTGCTCCAGAAGGATCATCTGCATCAGTTGGTGGGGGAATGTCATTCTGGAGAAGCTGAGGCGGTAATCCGCCCGCCTTAAAACTTCTTCGCTGAGTCCAAGAGAGCCTCCGATCACAAAAGCTACGGAGCTCTTTCCTTCCACGCCTAAACGTCCCAGCATTTGGGAAAGCTGTACAGAGTCCAGCATTTTCCCATCAATAGCAAGGGCGATCACATAATCTTGTTCACGGATCAGCTTCATCAGACGCTTCCCCTCCGTATCCCGAATCTGTGCATTGAGAGCTTCCGAGGCCTTATCCGGCGTCTTCTCATCAGCCACCTGACAGAAGGTGAGTCTGCAATAACGGCTCAGACGCTTCGCGTATTCCTGGATGCCGGCGTTTAAATACGCTTCTTTTATTTTTCCTACAGATAATATACGAATTTCCATCTTATCAGCTTTCTGTTCATTTGCCCTCTCCGCACAGCAATATGTTATACAGAGAGGATATTTTTATAATACATAATCCAGACAGATCCGGTTGCAGGTTACGGATTTAATGAAGCCCGCCGCCTTTACATGCTCGGGATGTACCTGATATCCCTTCAGAGCCTCCTCTGATTCCAGATCGCAGAAAAGGCCGATATCATGAGAGCTGGAATCCAGGACGTCCGTTACCACCTCGAGTGAAACAAGCCCCGGAACAATTCCTACAAGCCTGCTTAAATCATTTTTAATTTTAGAAACAGCCTCTTTCTTAGCCGCCTCGCTTAAATCCTCCTGAAAAGACCACATTACAATATGTCGTATCATTTTTCTTCTCCTTTCTGAAACTCACACCGATTCTTCTATATAATTCTGAAATTCATCCATAGTCATAAGAACCTTTCTGGGCTTCGTGCCCTCTTCCGGTCCTACGACTCCCGCGTCACAGAGCTGGTCCATAATACGGGCGGCCCTGTTAAAGCCGATCTTAAACATACGCTGCAGCATACCGATGGAAGCTTTGTCCTTGTCGATGATAAACTTTCCGGCTTCCTCGAAATAAACGTCCCTTTCCTCTTTTCCTGCGCCTCCTCCGATGGAAGCTGCCGTATTTACCTGCTGTTCAATCTGGGCGTTATACTGTGTTCCCGGGTTCTTGTCCGACAGGAAGCCGACAATACTGCTGACCTCCTCGTCTGAAACAAAGGCTCCCTGCACTCTGGCGGGCTTCTGATACCCCTGGGGATAAAACAGCATATCGCCCTTGCCTAAGAGCTTCTCGGCGCCGTTCATATCCAATATGGTTCTGGAATCTACTCCCGAGGATACCGAAAAAGCGACCCTGGAAGGCATATTGGCTTTGATAAGTCCTGTAATGACATTTACTGAGGGCCTCTGGGTGGCAATGATCAGATGGATACCGGCAGCTCTGGCAAGCTGCGCCAGACGGCAGATCGCGTCCTCCACCTCTCCGGGCGCCACCATCATAAGATCCGCAAGCTCGTCTACAATGATCACGATCTGAGGAATATGCTCCGGCGGTGTCTCACCCTCCGGAATCCTCATTCCCGCGATCTTTTTATTGTATTCCTCCAGATTGCGCACATTGAATTCCGCAAAGGTATTGTACCGGCTCATCATTTCTGATACGGCCCAGTTCAGGGCTCCGGCGGCCTTTTTCGGATCTGTGACCACAGGAATGAAGAGATGAGGGATTCCGTTGTAAACACTCAGCTCCACCACCTTGGGGTCGATCATGATCAGCTTTACATCATCCGGCGACGCCTTATAGAGAATACTGACAATTAAAGTGTTGATGCAAACGGATTTACCGGAACCTGTAGCTCCTGCGATAAGCAGATGAGGCATTTTGGCAATATCCGCCACCACCGGTTTTCCTCCGATGTCTTTGCCCACCGCGAAGGCGAGCTTTGATTTGGCGCTTTGGAATTCCTGGGACTGGATCAGCTCCCTCAGCATAACGGGATGATTTTCCTTATTGGGAACTTCGATTCCCACAGCCGCCTTTCCGGGTATCGGAGCTTCAATCCGAATATCCGGCGTAGCCAGATTCAGCTTAATATCATCTGCCAGTCCCACAATACGGCTGACCTTCACCCCCATCTCCGGCTGAAGCTCATACCGGGTCACAGTTGGACCGCAGCTTACATTGGTCACTGTAACGTTTACGCCAAAATTATGAAGTGTTTCCTGCAGCTTCTGGGCGGTTTTGCGAAGATGCGAGTCGGAATCCCCTTTTGACTGCCCGCTGCCTCTCTTCAGAAGCTTAAGAGGCGGAAAATGATATTCTCTTTTCTCTTTTTCTTCTTTTTGGTCAATCTCACGGCGTATATTCTGGATCCCGCTTTCAATATCCTCCCGGGATGATTTGGGATTTCTTTTGTGTCCGGCCGATGAAGATCCTTCTGCATCCATAGGCAGCCCGGCTTCTGCTGTGTTCTCCTCTTCTCCCGGCAGATTCTCTACATCCGGCGTCTCCTGCGTTAAATCAGAAAACAGAGGATCCTCCATCGGCTCCGGCTCTTCCTCCGCCGTTTCCCCAGAGTCGGCTCTGTGGATCTGGAATTCAATCTGTCCCTGACTGTTCTCACGGGTTTCAACTGAATCAGTCTGATTTTTCCCCTTTTTATCATCTGCAGGCTCAGACGCTTTCGCCTTTTCGGGGGTAAGCTTCGTCCCCTCCAGGAAACCGCGTTTTGGCGCTTTTTTCAATTCTGCCGGATTCTCCTGTCCATCTGACGGCTCTTCCATGGCAAGGGCTGCTTCCAGCTCCTGTATCCGTTCTGCCTGGCGGGCTTCCCGTTTCTGTCTTTTCTCCTTCTGCCGGAGCTCTTTTTTTAATTCACGTTCCGGCTGTCCCTCCATATAACGGTCGTGGCCGCTTCTGGCGATACCCAGGATGCCATCCCAGATTTTGAATATAAATCCAAAAAAAGAGCGTTGGGTAATGAGAATAAACGTGATCATTAGCACCAGAATTATGATAATATATCCTCCGGCCACCCCAAACGCGGATGTAGAAGAAATGCATACGGCTCCGCCGACTATGCCGCCGCCGGTTCTGTAATCGGAACAGAGCGTGTAATAATCCGTCAGGGTAGTACTTTTCATGTAGCCCTCTGTCAGAAGCTGGATCAGGCCGCATAAAAATATGAAAAATATCAGAGCAGCCAGAAGCTTTTTATAGGCCAGAAGATTTTTTTTATTGGACACAAGAAATACCGCCCCCAGGAAAAGCAATATGGGAAAAATGTAAGCCAGAAGTCCTACGGTTCCAAAGGCCGCCGCACTGATAGTATCTCCGACAATTCCGCCCATCCCCAGATTGCTGATCACCAGGATCATAGACGCCGCGAGAACGATCAGCAGGATGATCTCCGACTGGAATCCGCTGGATACCCCTTTATTTTTCTGAGAGGCTTTTCTTCCTGACGACGCGCCTCTGGATGTGCTCCTGGTGGTTCCTTTTTTATTTCTCTGATTTTTTGATGCTGCCATATTCAGGCATCCCTCCTACTACATTTACTGCTGCCTGATCTGCGGGCATAACCTCTGTCAAAGAACTAAATAGCTTAACGAGAGGGCCGCAAACCCAATAAAAAAACAATAATACGAAAAATAACGCAATTTGCCCTTCTGAACAATTTTCAGAAGAAAGCGGATCACAAAACAGCCTACAACGCCTGAAATGAGCATCCCGAAAACATAGGCAAATCCCATGCCCAGCGTCATTTCCGGGGCGGCAAACTCCCCAAGCTCCATGATCAGCGCGCCTGTGATCGCCGGAATCGAAAGAATATAAGAATACTTCACCGCGAAGGTACGGCTAAAGCCTCCCAGCAGCCCTGCGCAGATTGTCAGTCCGCTTCTGGAAAATCCCGGAAATACAGACAAGCCCTGGCAGATGCCGATCCACATGGCATTTCCGTAATTTGCGTCCCGGGCCGCTTTTTTGCCTCCCAGTCTGCTCAGATCCACAACCAGCAGAACCACGCCGGTGATCAGAATTCCCGCGCCGGGCATCATACGGGACGCAGCCGCCAGGGGAACAAGCCTTCTCGCGGTAAATCCGATGGCTATGGTCGGAATCATGGACAAAAGAAGCATGACCGCGAATTTACGGTATGTATTGCTTATAAGCTTCGCATAATGCAGCTTCTCCCCGGTTCTGCGGTTATGAATATAGAGAGAAAGATTCCCGATCAAATCGAAAAGCATCTCCAGCGATTCCGCAGCCAGATGGACGATATCCTTCCAGAAGGTCACGACCACAGCCGCCAGCGTGCCGAAATGAAGCATAGCCTCCAAAAGAACGCCCGGCCCCCGCTCCATTCCCAGAAGCTGCTGAAGCACACAGAGGTGGCCAAAGCTGCTCACCGGAAGAAATTCCAGGATCCCCTGGATAACCGCCAACAAAATCACATACAAAACAAACATGTTCTATTCCTTTTCCCTTTGTATAATTTCTCTGAATCTTATTCAGTATATCATATTCTCCGGCAAGTTACAAGCAATCCATACCAAAAACCGAACATGTGAGCGATTGATAGTCGCTGTTTATTCCAGAAAAAACCGGCTTTGTGCAAGCGGGAATATCCTGCCGCTTACAAAAGCCGGTTTTCTCTGTCCGGAGATCACACGCGGAAGGCACGCTCTCACCGGAGTTTTATCTTATCTTGTTTCTCTCAAAGAAATGGTATTATTTCGCGTGAGGAAGTCTTTCATCGATCATATTCATCAGATGATCTGTGCAGTGCAGCGGAGCAACGAAAGCAGCGTCGGCTGCGGCTACAAGCTTCGCTCCTGTACATTCAAGAACTCCTCCGGAGATTTCTCCCATTTCCGCGTAACGGTAAGCAGGAAGCTTATCGTTCATCTCGTCGGAGATATCCTCCACATCATCAAAGGGCATTTCCACTTCGTATACATGCGCAAGCTCAGCGGCCACTTCCCAGTTGGAGAATACTACATCCTCCTCCACTGCCTGCTCTACTGTCTGCAGTCTGCGCTCTGTATTCGTAAAGGTTCCGTAGGTGGAAGCGAATCCTGTACCCGGAATGACAACGTCCGCAAGCTTCGCCGTCTCAGTCATATGGGTGTCGCAAACCATCAGGAATACAAGATTTTTGAGAAGAGCTGTGTCCGGATCCTCTCCGAATACCAGAAGAGCCTTCACTCCTTCCATGGCTTCCGCTCCCGCGGTAATACCCAGATCAATAAGACCCTGGCTGTTGTTCTTCGCTTTCAGCATCAGGATACCGTCGCGGGCTTTTCCGATATGGCCGGATACTACCGCGATATCGCCCAGAAGAACTGCCGCCTCTGTGCTCACTACATTCTGCTGGAACACGATCATGGCTTTCTTAGCGCCTGCATACAGCTCAGCCACAGCCTTGGCCTCGTCAGATACGGAAACGCCGTCCACAGATGCCTTAAACTCGTCATATCCTTCTGTTCCCGCGCCTTTGCCCATATCTGCAAGAGCTTTTGCAACTGCCTTCAGGAAGTCCAGAGTATTGTCTGTCTGAACAGTCTGGGATACAAAGCTCATATGATCCTGCTCATAGCCTTCCGGATTGATAAGGATCACCTTCGCTCCGTTCTTAGCCGCCTCTTTCAGTTTCAGGCGGATCACCTGATTCTCTTTCGCGATAAATCCTGCGCACAGGATCACCTCTGCGGAAAGAAGCTCGTCAATGGTATTCGGGGACGCGTTTACACCCAGAACCTTCTCCAGTCCGTTTTCTCTGTTGTTGAAGCAGAGCGTCTTAGCGCCGATGGAGTCGGCAAATTTCTTGATCACATATGCTTCTTCGTTTGTATATCTGTCGGAAACCGCTACCGCTACCGCGTCTTTGCCATATTTCGCGGCAAGAGCCTCCGCCTTCTTGGCAGTAAGCATAAATGCTTCGTGGTAATCTACCTCTGTAAGCTTGCCGTCTTTTCTTGCCATAGGCTCCAGAAGCTTGCCCTCCATTACGGCGCAGTCAAAACCGAATTTTCCGCGTCCGCAGAGAAGTCCCTTGTTCACAGCGCCCTCTCTGTCGGGTACTGCCTTCACAAGCATGTCGCCGTAGGTTTCCAGATGCATGGAGCATCCAACGGAACAATATGCGCAGGTGGTGTCTGTCACCTCTGTATCCAGCGGAACGGATTTCTCCAGAGACAGATTCTCCTGAAGAGCGCCGGTGGGGCAGACGCTTACGCACTGGCCGCAGGAAATACATCCGGTCTCGGTAAGAGGCTGTTCGAGAGCCGGCATAACAACAGTATCAAATCCACGTTTTACAAGGCCCAGGGCGCCTACGCCCATAACCTCGTCGCAGGCACGAACGCAGAGTCCGCAGAGGATACACTTGTTAGGATCTCTCAGGATGAACGGATGCTCATCATTGAATTCCACCTCGTTGATATCGCCCGCGAAGCGGTCAGGATCTACATGATACATATTCGCGTAAGCGATCAGCTTGCACTCGAAGTAATCCTTACATCCGCATTCCAGACAGCGGTGAGCTTCCTCCAGAGCCTGTTCCTCATCATATCCGAACACAACCTCTGTGAAGTTGTCTTTTCTCTCCTCCGCATTGAGCTGCTCCATAGTCGGACGGCACATTCTCTCGCGGTCCTCAAAGGTAGCCGGGGTAACGTCCTTCTTTGTTACATAGTAATTCGGCTCGTATTTGATCTCTTCGCCGCGCAGATACGCGTCAACGATCAGATAGCTCTTCTTCGCGTCTCCGATAGATTCCACAGCGATGGAAATCTTGTCGTTTCCGCAGTCGCCGCCGGCAAATACGCCGGGGATAGCGGTCATATAAGTATCCTTATCATATACAAGGCCGCCTTTTCTCGTAAGCTCAACGCCTTCAAGGCCTTCTGCGTTGACTCTCTGGCCGATAGCAAGGATAACTGTATCCACGTCGATGGTCTCTGTCTTTCCTTCTACCGGAACAGGAGCGCGGCGTCCTGACGCGTCCGGCTCGCCAAGCTCCATTACCTGGAGAACCATCTGACGGCAGTGGCCTTCTTCATCAGAGATGATCTCAAGAGGATTGGTCAGATTCAGGAAGATTACGCCCTCCTCCTCTGCCTCTTCGATCTCGATCATGTCCGCAGGCATCTCGTCCTTTGTTCTTCTGTAAATATTGTAAACCTTGTCCGCTCCAAGACGTACCGCTGTACGGCAAGCGTCCATAGCGGTGTTTCCGCCGCCGACGATGGCGACTTTGGAACCAAGGTCGATGGTCTCGTTCCGTACTACCTTGCGCAGGAAATCGATACCGCCGATCACGCCCTTAGCGTCTTCTCCCTTGCAGCGTACGCCAGTAGAAACCCACGCGCCGATACCAACGCAAACCGCATCGAAATCTCTGCGGATGGTTTCAAAGGAAATATCCTCGCCGATCTTGGTATTTGTGACCATGGTCACGCCCATTTTTTCCAGAACGGCAATCTCTTCATCAAGAACCTCTTTTGGAAGACGGTATTCCGGGATACCATAGCGCAGCATACCGCCAAGCTTCGGCATTGCCTCGTAGATGGTCACGTCATGACCAAGCTGGCGAAGGAAGTACGCCATAGAGATACCGTAAGGTCCGCCGCCGATCACGGCAACGTTCTTTCCTGTATCCGGCTCACATTCCGGAACAAAGGGATCTTCCCCGAATTCATCTGTATCCGCGGCAAATCTTTTCAGATTCGCGATAGCGACCGGCTCCTCCACCATACCGCGGCGGCATGCTGTCTCGCAGGGATGGGGGCAGACACGTCCGATGGCTCCCGGAAGCGGAATGTTTTCTCTGATGAGCTTGATCGCTTCTTCATACTGACCGTTTGCGATCAGTCCGACGTATCCCTGACAGTCGGTGCCGGCAGGACATGCCAGCATACACGGCGGACGGCAGTCTCCCTTGTGGTTGGAAAGAAGAAGCTCCAGATTAGTCTTTCTGGATTCAATTACACGCGGGGTATTGGTATGTATGATCATGTTCGGCGCGATCTCCGTCGCACAGGCCTTCCAAAGCTTCGGATTGCCTTCCATCTCTACCATACACAGGCCGCACGCACCGTAAATTTCTGTTCTTTCATCATAGCAGAGAGTAGGAATGAAGATGTCATTCTCTCTGCAGACTTCAAGAATGGTCTGTCCGGGAAGCCCGTAGACCTCTTTTCCGTCGATGTTTAATCTGTATTTATTCACGTCTACACCTCCTATTAAACTCTCTTTACTGCGCCAAATTTACAGGATTCCTCACACTTGCCGCACTTA
>DXEG01000056.1 GCA_019115125.1 Candidatus Blautia faecipullorum | reverse complement strand
ACAGGCATAGATACGGTACTTGCAGTCATTACAGCAGACATAGCCAATACTGCAAGTCTTTTCTTGTTCATCATATCCAAGTCTCCTTTTCTTTAATAAATTTTTTCATGTTGTCCTCGTGTTTCCTTTTTCTATAAGAGGCTGCTGAACCCGCTCATAAATACCAGGGGACACGCACAGCAAAAGGCCTTCCTCCCCTTATCCTCCCCTGACAAAACGGCCAGAGCTGTCCTGTATGTAAACAGTACCTTTTTTGGAAAAAAAAAGACTTTCTGCCATTCAACTTATAGGTAAAGTATAGCCAAAGAGGATATTTTTGTCAATAGATATTTCACATTATTTTCATGAATTATTCAGGAAAAAATTAACAAAAATTACTAATTTTTCCTGTTGGAGCTTCCCAATAATACAAAATCTTCAAACAATTGCCTTGTATTCTGACCATTGCTGGAAACACATTCCGCCGTTTACCTTGGCAGAAAACTATGCCTTTTTTCATACATCATCGCCAGATCATACACGCTGACAGTTTGAATATAGCCCTTATGTTTGTTCCTCACGATCACCAACGCCTCATCCAGAGCTTTCTGTCTGTCCGCATTAATTTTCCGGTTATGGGGCACACGGTATATGGATGTCGTCTTTTTCACACAGGTAAAATCCGTATGGAGCGAATATCTCACCCACAGATCCCAGTCCTCCAGAGCGTCAAGACTTTCATCAAGGCCACCATATTCCAGAAAAAGTGATTTTTCAAACATGATGGACTGTATGGGAATATAATTGTGGTGGCAAAGCACTACCTTGTCAAATTCATGCTTGTGCACTTCTTTGTACTGCTTCACCGTATACTCGTACGGCTCCCTGCTGCGGATCTCCACCGGGGTTTCAAACGCAAAGGCATAGGCCGCGCGGTTTTCCCCTTTGACAAGCTGGGACACCAGCACCTCCACATGATCGGCAAAGAACAGATCGTCGTCGTCAAGGAAATTCAGATACTTTCCCGAAGCCTTTTCCATAGCCAGATTTCCGGCCTTTGATCTGCCTGCCTTCTCTCCTGTGGCAAAATATACGATATTCAGATCACTGAATTCTTCTTTTATCATCTTTCCGGAAACGTCCGCCCCATCCTCCACTACTACAATCTCAATATTGGAATACGTCTGGTTTCTCAGACTGATCAGAGTCTCCCGGAGTACAGACGGGCGTCCGCAGGTTCTCACGATAACGGAGACCCTGGGGTTTTCTTCCGGTAATTCGTTCACATAATACCCGCCTTCCCTGTTCTGGGAATAATCCCACATCCGAAACTGAGGGGTAAATTCCCGGCACTTTCCATGTGTCTTTGCAGAATGAAAGTGAGGGATATTTACGAAATGGCGGGCATATTCCCGCAGCAGCATCCGCTTGGAGTGCGGAAAGGCGCTGGGCACTCCCATAAGAAACCAGAATTTCAGATGCCCTTTCAGGATATCCTTCAGGCCTCCGAACCGGTAGCGCAGCATAAGATTGTTGATCACACCGAACACATGCTGATTCGGCTTGACCACTCCCGCCTCTTCATAGGAATAGTGCATAATCACAGATCTGGGAACATAACGGATTTTATATCCGAAAGATCTGAGCCGCCAGCTCAGATCCACGTCCTCTCCATACATGAAGATTTTCTCATCAAAGCCGCCCAGTTTCTCATAGACTTCCCGTCTTATGGCGAAAGCGGCGCCGCTGCTCCAGAGTGCTTCCTGGGTAAGAGGATCGTAAATCTTGGGATGTTCATAGGGAAACTGGCGGATCTCCCACATAGCCGTATCGCTGTCGGACTGTTCCACTGCCTTCATGAGCTCAGACAAAGTACTACTCAGCACTTCCGTATCTATATTAAAGAAACACACGATATCGGAGCTGCCCTTCTGAAAGCCCAGATTATTTCCTCTTCCGAATCCCAGATTTTTTTCGGATTCAATAATCTCAAAATTTCTTACCTGATCCTTGAGTTTTTCTTTTGCCCGGTACAGGTTTTCCACCGTATGATCCGTAGAAGCGTTATCCACTACATAGATATTTACGTTTTTCAGATCATAATCCGAGTTTAGAAGGGAGGAAAAGCAGCGGTCTGTCCATTTTTCTGAATTGTATGCTACATATACAATATCCATATTTCCTCTCACTTTCCTTTTATTTTCTCCCTTAAATATTTCACCGGATGTCTCCAGTGCAGCAACAGCGCCTTATACGGCTCCTTCAGCAGCCGGAGATCATCTTCCAGCTTTTCTATATACTCCTTCTGCTGCCGTATACTCTCCTCAAGCTGCCTCTCGAAAGCTTCGGCCTCGGCTTTCATCTCCAGAATCTGCTGTTCTTTTTCATGGGCGTAACGGTTCAGCTCGTAATACATCTGATCCTCAAAAATAGTCAGATCTCCGGTATCCACCTCATACCTGCGGGCTGTATTGGAGCATACGGCAATGATATAGCGGCTTTCTTCCTGAGTTTTTCCTTTCCTATTATATATGTCAATGCTCTCATTTTCCCGTGAAATGAAATATCCCAGATTCGGATACTGGCAGTAGAACTCCATATTGGCAAAACGGCTTCCCAGAAATTCCTGAAATTCCTTCACATAAAACTCTTTTATATGGAACGGATTCTGACCTTCCACAAGATCTGTATACACCGCTTTATTAGGAGTAGACATGATCAGAACCCCGTCTTTTTTCAGCACGCGGCATATTTCACTGAGAAAATTCTTCTGGATCTCTTCTCCCACATGCTCAATGGTTTCAAAGGAAACAATCACATCAAAGGACTGATCCTCAAAGGGCAGCTTCTCAACGCTCCCGCTGCAGTAAGACAGCTTCTCACCGCCGTACTTTTGATTTGCCTGCTCTACCGCCTCTTTGTCAATATCGAGTCCCGTCACTCGGGACGCTGTTTCCGCAAGAAGGCTGCTTCCATAGCCTTCCCCGCAGGCGGCGTCCAGGACTGTCTTACCTTTTACAAGCTGCGCGGCGAACTGATACCTCTGATAATGCTCCGCCGCCATTTCGCCCCGGCACTCCTCCGGCAGGAATCTTTCTCCGGTATAACTGCTCACTTTTCATCCTCCCCTGCTATCTCAATCTGGTCTCTTTCAAACTGCTGAATCTGTATCTCGCTTGGTATCTCTATATAGGAAGAATTATATCCTTCGTTATATACAGTCGCCTCCAGCGCGCCGTGCAGCCAGGTCAGCATAATATGCCTTTCCTGGGTTCCCTGAGCCAGGGCCGCGCTTACTACATAAGTTCCCTTCATAATTCTCGGCAGGCGGTATTTGAATATAATTTCCGAAACCTGCCCTTTTTTTCCCTGCCAGGTCTGTCCCTGGCTGATATAATTATTAATATCATACAGAGGAAGTCCTTTATTGTTTTCAAAGACGAAACCTGCGATCAGCCGGTCCATATCCTCAAAAAATTCCACCGCCATATGGAACTCATACTCGTTTTCCACCAGCATATCCGTGGTGACAGAGCCTCTGCTGTCTGTAATAAAGCAGCTCAGAATACGGAAGCTGCCGGAAACAAGCTTACTGCTTTTATACCGGAGCGCCGGGAATACCGTCCGCCCGCCGGGATATACGGGAGTGATCCTTTCTTCTCCCCTGGACGACACCGTAACGCCCTCATTCATAGACTTTCTTTTTTCGTCCATATACATATCGCATACCAGACCGCAGTCTCCGAACTTTTTCTGAGTGCCATGATCGATCCAAAGAACCCGGGAACACATCTGACGCACGCTGGCTATATCATGGGAAACGAATAAAATCGTCACTCCCTTTCCTTTCAGCTCCTCAAACTTCCGGAAACATTTATTCTGAAAAAAAAGGTCGCCGACGCTCAAAGCTTCATCTACGATCAGAATATCCGGCTCTACATTGATCGCCACGGCAAACGCGAGCCTTGCGAACATGCCGCTGGAATACGTTTTTACCGGTTGGTTCAGAAAATCTCCAATATCCGCAAATTCAATGATATCTTTGACTCTCCCGTCCATTTGTTTCCGGCTGAAGCCCATAATCCTTCCGTTCAGATAAATATTCTGAAGTCCGGTATATTCCTGGTTAAACCCGGCCCCCAGCTCCAGAAGGGCGGCGATTTTTCCATTGACCTGTACCTCGCCTGAGGTCGGCGGCAGTACTCCTGTGATGATTTTCAGAAGCGTGGACTTGCCTGCCCCGTTGGTTCCTATAATACCTACAGTCTCGCCTTTTTTTACATCAATATGGATTCCGTCCAGAGCCTTGAACTGTCTGCTGTATTTTCGTCCGGTAGGGCTGAATACCTCTCTTACCCTGTCCGCCGGACTGTCGTACAGTCTGTATTCTTTTTTCAAATCTGTTATTTTTATCATTGTATCATTCATTTCCGGCTCCTCTTACAGTACATCCGCAAAATGTATTTTCATTTTCTGGAAAACTTTTCTTCCGGCGAGCAGAAAAAGAAGCGCCGCCGCCCAGTAATAAATCCCCATTTTCCAGTTTTCCCAGAAAAATTCCTTGTAAATAAAGGCGTTCCTGTAACCGGTGACAACATAATAAAAAGGGTTCAGCACCAGAATCCGGCGTATTCCTTCTGACATAATATCAAAATTCCACACAATAGGCGTCAGCCAGAATACTACCTGCATAACGATGTTGACAATCTGCAGAAGATCTTTAAAAAAAGGATACAGCGCTGCCGTGCAGTAACCCATCCCTGTCAGAAGCAGTATCATATAAAGCATATAATAAGGAAGCTGCAGATAATAAACATCCGGAAAATATCCGAAGCAGGCAAAAAATACTATGGTAAAAACCACCAGAAAAATCTGTACCAGAAAGCAGGAAATAATCCTGGTCAGCGGCAGAATGTTGATATTAAAAAGCACCTTCTTTACGAGATAACTGTATTCCGCAAGGCTGGGCGTCACTCCTGTCACTGACTCACTGATAAAAAACCAGGGGATAATGCCCGCCACCAGCCATAATACGAAGGGATAATCCTCTACCGGCTGTGAACGGAACCCTATCTGAAAAATAAACCAATAGATGACGATAGTCATGAGGGGTTGGATAAACGCCCAGGTTACTCCCATCAGAGAACCCGCATACTTATTGCGGAAATCATCTATAGAAAACTGGATCAGAAACTGCCAGTCTATTTTTTCTTTTTTATTATGCATAAATCAACCTCCGGTAATCATTTCAAGATAGATTTCCGCCGCCTCTTTTGTCCTCTCCATCATGAATTTTATCCTTTTTTTCTCATTCCGATAGGTTTTTCTTGTGGACGCCCCGTTTTCATGAAGCACTTTCAGGGACGGATCATAAACGATACGGTATTTCTTTTTCTGACAGCGGTATGCAAGAATATATTCCTCATAAAAAAAACGCGTTTCAGGAACAAACGCCAGCTCTTCCTTTTCCACAAAATCAGGGGTAAAAACCAGGCAGGCCCCAAAGGGGACAATATTTTCCTGGATCTCCTGATAAAATTTCTCCTCTTCCTTCTTCCGGCGCAGCTTCTTTTCTTGCTCCTTTTTCAGCTTCCGCCGCAGCAACGGGTAGACCGCCGGATAAACAGCCAGTGCCAGACGATTCATACGGACTGTGTATCGGGCTTCTTCTGCAGTTCTCAGCCGGACGTCCATAGGATTCTGATGCTCTCCGGCGCCTGCGCGTACGATGTCCGGCCCCAAAATATGACAGAGGTATCTCCCTCTGCTCTCATCCAGACGTTTCAGGAAATCCCTCTGAGGGAATTCAATGTCATTGTTCAGTATAATAATATAAGAAGATTCCAGCTCTTCTCTTGCATAGCGGTATCCTTGGTTATTCGCGTACGAAAAACCGCCGTTTTCTCTAATCGTTAGAACCGAAATCCTTGGATCTCCCTCATAGAATACAGCAAACTCTTTCCTCTCCCGCCCGCTTTTTTGAATATCATTATCCACGATAACAAGCCGGATTCTCTCCTGATGTTCCATTTTCAGAATTGACTGCACGCAGGTATCTGTAGTCTTCCAGTCTCCGTAATGCAAAATCACAAAGCTCACTGTTTCCATGTAATTTTTCTCCTGTAGACAGACATTTTATCCATACGCCCGCTCCGTTAAAACTCATCTGCTCTTTTCTTCACTGCTAATACAGAAACCAGGAATTCATCTGCTCATCAGACGGGAAACCGGATATATCAGCCGTGTTCTCACCAGAAAAATCAGTGTTTTTACTGCTGCTTTCTGGATAAAAGGGATGTCTGCGCCCGATGTCAGGCGGGCTTTTTTATTTTTATAAAATCCCGGAAAATAGCTTTTGAGAATTCTTACAATATAATCACAAAGTTCTTTCATCTTTTCCGGGGTAGCTCCCGGCGCCAGTTCAAAAAAGCAGGTCGCCAGTATCCTCAGAACAAAAAGCTCATAAAATTCAGGACTGTTGGCAATTCCCGTCTTTTGTATTTTTTGGATCATATTCTCCAGAGCCCGGTACGGAAGGGAATAATTCTTCAATCCCCGGAAATTATGAACCGCTGAAGAAGCATGCTGTACATAAAAATATCCGGTCTCCGGTATTGTGGCTATTTTATCACATACCGTACTAAAAAACAAGGAAACCGGCATATCCTCGCCCCTCTCCCCCGGGCAGAAACGTACGTTATATTTCTCCCATAGACTGCGCTGATAAAAGTGAGACCAGACCGCGGAAATGCGAAGGGCCCATTCCTCCTTATCCAGTTTCCGGTACTCTCCCGGAACTGTACGTCTGAGCAGCCTGCCATCCATGTCCACATAAGAAAGGCCGCATATCAGCATCTCCGCCTGTTTCTCCCTGGCAGCATCATAAAAATTCCTGATGTAATCCCTGCCGATGTAGTCGTCGCCGTCTACAAAGGTCAGATAAACGCCGCGGGCATGATCGATCCCCCGGTTTCTGGCCTCCGCCACTCCCTTATTTTCCTGCTTCATATAGCGGATGCGGCTGTCCTGAGCGGCCAGCTCTTCCAGTATATCGCCGCTTCCGTCCGTACTTCCATCATTAATCACTAGAATTTCCAAATCCTCAAAGCTTTGCTCCATCACAGAACGGATGCATCTCTCCACAAATTTTTCATTGTTATAAACAGGTATAATCACCGATACTTCAGGCATGATCCTTCTCCTTCACCGCAGTTCGTTGGAATTCTCCGCTTTCTGATAAAAATGTTCGATAATCCCGGCCATCCATCCCGGCCAAAAGCTGCGCAGAACCTGAAGATCCTCCCTGCGCCGTTCCTTTGCTTCCAAAAGGCTTGAAGTGGTAGAATCCGGATGGATACGGTGTTCCATACCCGGAAAAGCCGTATACGCAAACCCGCCTTTTTTTCTGGAAACCTCTTCCCATGCCTGCCAGTCTATATTGCTTTTCATATTATTCCGAAAATAAAATCCGGGGAGGTTGCTCTTAACAAAAGTCACGCTTGGGCAGCAGACTGCATTCCCCAGGGATAAAATACGCCGGCGGACAAATCTGCTCCCCCAGAAAAAATGAAATCTCAGCGGAAACAGCATCGTGCGCTTCACTTTCAAAAGACGGTTGGACGCTACGGTATGCCCCTCTCTCAGTTCATTGTAATCCGTAAACGCAAGAAGAGGATGACGGCAGGAATTCAATACCGCCAGTACATCCTCTGTATAGTTTTTGTAATACCGGTCGTCCTGATGAGCCAGAGTTACCAGAGGCGTATCCGCGCACATATAAGCAAAATTCCAGTCGCCGGCCAACCCCTTTTCTCCGGTATTAACATACATAGAAAGACTGTACTTTTCTGCTATAGAGGCAATATGCACATTCGGCGTGGAGGTAACGATAATAATACGGCTTTTTAGATTCTGATCCAGCAGTGAACAGATACATTCCTCCAAATATGGACTCTCGCCGTAAGCACAGACCGCAAAGGTGTGAGCTTCCGGGCCGTAACGGCCCTTTCCCGCAGACTTCATTTTTTTCATTCTTCTTGTCTCCCTGTTCTGCCGTTTTCAAAACCGGCCTATTCTGTTTCTTTTCCGGCGCCGTTCCCGCTGTCAGTGATGTCCTTCTTTTCCACACAATGAGAAACACACCCTGTGCCTTTTTTGATCTCAGCGAGATTTTTTTCATCCTTGTCCAGCCGTTTTTCCACAGCGTTGGAACGCAGCGCCACCTCCGCAGAAAGCACGGAAATTTTTTCTTCAAGCTGGGAAACAATGATGGACAGAGTAAAAACCTTTTCTAACAGAAGAAATATAATTACCAGAAAAACCAGATTTGCGGGCGACATAATACCCAGACGCTCTGTCAGCCAGAAGCAGGCCTGGGGAAAAACTCCCAACAAAAAAAGAATCACAGCAAAAACAACCCAGAATATAGCATCCTGCATTTTCACCTGCAGCTTGCGGATTTTATAGACGATCCAGCCTCCTGTCACAAGCGCGGCAACTAACAGCAGGACACGCAGCGTATCTGACATATCTTTTCTCCTTTACTTATCTGCGGAACCACTGGAACAACAGAATAGAAAACAGCATTTTTATCATGTACCATATGGAATTTTTAAAATCCAGATAACTGACCCCGGCAGTTCTTTCCCGCATCTGCACCTGAACCTCCTGGATCTTTATTCCCCGGTTCAATAGATATGCCAGAGTATCCGGTTCCGGGCTGTAATGAATATCGTATCCAAAACGTTTGATCATCTTTTTATTAAAAAGACGCATCCCGGAGGTGACATCTCCTATGTATTTCCCTCCGGTAGTCATCCAGATTGCCGCCGTGAGGATCTGACTGCCGATCATACGGGAGGTCAAAGGCTTGCGCTCTGTCTTAAACCGGGAACCAATTACAATATCACAGTCCGTTTCCTCCATTTTTTTGATCATGGACTCAATGTATCCGGGATCATGCTGTCCATCCCCGTCAAGCTGAAGAACATAATCATAGCCATAATAATTCGCATAGCGCATCCCGCTCTTAATGGCTCCCGAAAGTCCCGTATTCACAGGCAGATCCATGAAATTAAATCCTCTGCGGGAGCAGATTTTTCTGGTATCATCTGTGGATCCGTCGTTAATAACGACATAGTCGTACCAGGAATAGTTTTTTATTAAATTGTCTATGACCCGCTCAATAGATTCCGCCTCATTATAAGCCGGAATGATTATCAGTAATTTCAAGATCTTCTCCTTTTTATCTTACGCTTATCACGCATATCTTCCGCGGCTTTATCCCACCATGGCCGCCACCTGCAGAACAAGCAGAACCTCCGTAGCCATCATTGTCATCCAGATACAGGCTCCCCGATTTTTCCGCACCAGTACCATCCGGTTTGCCGTCAGGCAGAAGAGCGGAAACGCCAGAGGAAGGAAATACCTGCCCTGGAGACCCTGAATATAATCGGCGCCCATCTTTGTATATCCCACCAGCATGGACATCATAATAAGTACCACAGAAATACCGCAGGATACCACAATCAGCAGTTTCCCTCTCCGGCCTCCCTGGTACCGGTCTTTCTCTCGATTAGCCGCCAAAAGGAGACAAACCAAAAATATAAGCTGGAAGATCCAGTTCGTTCTGATATCCAGCCAGGAAAGAACGCCTCCCAACAATCCCTGAAGAAGCACATCCCCTTCTTCCATAATCGTATTCCAGTAGAGATAAACAATTTTCAGCGGATGCCGTGCAAGATAAGGAATCGTATATGCAGCGTTACCACCGCTTTGTCCGGCGCCCCCCATAAATGTCTGAAATACAGGCATAAATTTCACCGCGGCCACTGCCGCCAGAAGAATCGCTGCCGCCAGACCGAAACCAAACCACAAAATTACTTTCTTTTTCTCCGCCTTTCTTATATCGCAGCTTTTCAGAAAAGCCGGTAGCACCAGAAGCAGAAGCGGAAGATAAACTCCTCCCTTTGCCACTGCCGTAAATGCTGCCAGAAAAACAACAAGAAGAATCTCCCGCTTTTCTTT
The DNA here is from genome assembly GCA_019115125.1 of Candidatus Blautia faecipullorum. Taxonomy (GTDB): domain Bacteria; phylum Bacillota; class Clostridia; order Lachnospirales; family Lachnospiraceae; genus Blautia_A; species Blautia_A faecipullorum. The sequence goes on along the minus strand of DXEG01000056.1, from coordinate 49,035 downwards.
TTGTTTTTTCGATCCCATTCTGAAACAAAGAGCGACAAATACCAGCATCGCTCCGTTTACAATGGCGTCATAGGAAAAAGAAGCTCCCTGCTGCAGCGCTATGGGCAGCATTGCCGTCATTCCCAGAAGGTTTTTCCCAAAGGGAAGCAGACGGACAGCCGTCCAGGCCAGAAGCACAAAACAAATCAAATTAAAAACTCTGGCAAGCTGCAGAGTCAGCATAGCTGACAGCCCCAGAAGACGCCCCGCTGTGATTCCCAGAGCCGCGGGGAAATAAACAATCCCCGGCACCAGATTCGTGGAATCCACATAGCTCACCTCTGTGAGATCTGTATGATCCGGGCTTCTGAAGGTATCCGTCATAAGCTGATAATAAGAATTGCTTTCCAGGCCATTGGCAAGCATATCACTCATTTCCGCGTCACAGACACGTTTATAGATGGTATGGGAACTTCCCGTATCCTCCACAAATAAGAGTTTATTAGAATATTTATATGCCGTATCCAGATGCCCCGGTTCATCCGGCACGCCGCCCACTGTGATGAGGCACTGAAAAATCATTCCCAGGAACAGAGCCATGGGAACAAAAAACCGCTCCACAGACATCTGTTTTATGACGATCATCCACCAGCATATAGCTGCAAACAGCAGCAGCAGGCCGCACAGGAGAACATACAGCACAAACAGACACTGACTGTCTCCATAGGAAAGGCTGTAGATCACATTGGTTCTGTTCCCTTCCAGAGCATTGAACGAGGATACTATCACCTGCTTCTGGTTAGAAGTCAGGTGAACAGAGGTGGTTCCCGCATTTTCCAGTTTCCAGACAAGGCATAACTCTTTGCCCGCTGAATCCCGGACAGGCTCCGATAGCGTAAATCCCGCTCTGCCCTGGACACGGGAATCCAGAACAGCTCTCACAGACTTTTCCGCCTGGTAATAAATTTCCTCTGTATCCACATCATAAAGCGTCATAACCAGACTGGCTTCATCAATTACCTTTTTTCCGGTCAGCTCAAGACTGAAACTCCTCAGCTCGGGAACCCTGCACTGAAAAGTTTCGTAAAATTCCGGCCATTCTCCGGAAAGAACGATTTCCGCCGTATCCTTATGCTCCGTCATCATGGTGTACTCTACAGGTTCTTCCAGTTTCTCCCGGATCTGCGCCTTGTATACCACCACACAGGCTGCCGTCAGAAAGAAAAGCAGAATCAGTCCCAGGAATATCTGTTTCCTATTCGTTTTTCTTTCCATATTTCTCCACAATTTCCACCAGCTCTTTGGCTCTGGTCTCAAAAGAATATTTTTCTTTGATCAGAGGCCACTGAGCCATGACTTTCGCTTTCACAGAAGCATAGTCTGTCTCAAGAGTCTGGATACACTTATCAAAATCCTCTTTCGTTTCATAGTAAAGAACTGCGTCGGGAAAAATCTCCTTCAGTTCATCACTGCAGTCTGAAATAACGGGAAGGCCGCAGGCAAGAGCGTCAAAAATACGATTGTTGACAAAATGACACTCCAGCATGTCCTTCCAATGATCGTTCAAAGTAGCCCTGGACGAACGGTATATATCGGGAATCTGGCTGTTTTCTACGGATGGTTCCTGGACAATGGTTCGGTTGTCTCCCAGAATCTTTGCCCAGCCGCCGCCCCATATTTTCAAAGGGAGCTTATCCTGAGCAGCCCACACAACGCAGCGTCTTGCCACCCCTCTGGAATTTCCAATAAAAACATACTCATGGTCATAGGTCTCCGGCTCTTTCTCCGCCGGATGAAACAGCTCCGTATCTGTACACTGTAAAAGAGGAAGCACAGGTACCTTGACCTGCTTCGCCACTTCCTTTACATAGTGATAAGAACAAATGCAGACAATATCATACAGTTCGTACTCTTCCGGCGTCACCATTTCCGGATGACTGATATTCCACATAATATACAGGCAGTTCTTGTTTCTGCGGTCAGGACGATAAAAATGGCATCCGCGAAAAGCGATAACAACATCCGCTTTTTCCTCGCAGCCCCAGTCCTCCTTCGGGTCTATCACAGTATATATTCCCAAACGGTCAAGATATTTTTTCAAAGCCTCCGCATAGGCATAATCGCCCCAGCGAATCTTTTCCGCCCCCTCCGGCGCAGGGCATTTGATCACCCAGACCGGACGGTCTCCCGCTGTCCTCCGGATCTCCTCCGCCCGTTTGCCCCAGTCGTCGCGGCGCTGCAGCTCCTGATCCACATACCGCTTCAGATCTTCTATGGCCTTCGCCTGAGCCTGGTTCGCCTGTCGGATTTCCTGAAGAAGCTTTTCCTGGCGTCTATTCATCTGATCCAGTTCACGGGATCTGTCGTCCAGAACCTTCAGCTTATTATCACAGCCTTTGAATTTGGTATTCAGATCTTTGAATTTACTGTCCAGAGTTTTGAATTTTTTATCCAGGTAAGACATGCTGCCAGGCAGAATCCTTCTTAGTCTATTTTTTATGGCAGTCCAAAAAACCATAATTTCTCCTTTTCAACATGTTTATAATCTGCCTATTTTCACATCTCCCATTATAGCCAATCCCCCTGTATAATGCAATCCCTTCTGTTCCGGTTTTTGATTACATGGAAGACAAGCCCATAAACAGAAAAATGATAAATATGATTTTGGGGACCGCCGCTCCTCCTACAGCATTTCCATAATCTGCTCCCTGGTTTTTACTCCGGCGGACTGACCGGTGACTTTTCCGCCGCGAAAGGTCATGAGAGTGGGAACGCTCCTGACGCGGAACTGCTTTGCCAACTCCTGTTCTTCATCCACATTGACCTTTCCTACCTTGACGTCGGAACGCTCCTTTGCGATCTCCTCCACCACAGGCCCCAGCTCCCGGCAGGGCCCGCACCAGGGCGCCCAGAAATCCAGAAGTACAGGCTTATCGGAAGCCAGCACCTCTTCCTGAAAATTATTACCTGTGATATTTACAGCAGGCATGACCAGATCCTCCTTTTTCCTGAATTTTCCCGCAAAGCCGCGTATCTGCGGCTGATTGCCGGGTACTCTGATATCATGCCCGCTTTTTGCCGTTCTTATCACGGAATAACGCCCCGCGTCTCAGCCCATATGCACCGTCACATGATAGCTGCTTTTCCCCTCCCGGAAGGGAATGTGTCCGCCATCAATTCTTTCGCCGTCGATCTCCATATAAAGAACGCCCTTTTCCACATTCCGCGGATTGCGGATCTCTATCTGGTACACAGCTCCCCGGTAAACACGCGCAACGGAAAAATCCCCGAAATCCTTCGGCACGCACGGATCCACGCAAAGCCCGTCATAATCCGGCTGTATCCCCAGAATGGCCTGGGAGAGATCTACGAAGGTCCAGGCCGCCGTTCCGGTAAGCCAGCTGTTTTTCGCCTCGCCGTGTCTCACCGCGTCCCTGCCCGCGATCATCTGAGAATAAACGTAGGGCTCCGTGCGGTGGATCTCGCTGATATTTTCAATATAAGAGGGACAGGTCTTCCGGTATACCTCAAAGGCCCTGCCGCCTCTTCCGATCACGGTTTCCGCGATGGAGATCCAGGGATTATTATGACAGAAGATCCCGGCGTTTTCTTTGTATCCCGGCGGATACGAGGAAATCTCCCCCAGCTTCGGATCATACGTCGTATAAGCCGGCTGATGGAGCATGATGCCGTACTTCGTATCCAGGCGCTCCTTCACCGCGTCAAGGGCTTTTTGAGCCAGCCCTTCTTCTACGCCGATCCCCGCCATTACACAGAAGCCCTGGGGCTCAATAAAGATTTTTCCTTCCTCACATTCACGGGATCCCACCTTTTCGGAAAAAGCGTCGTAGGCCCGAAGGAACCATTCTCCGTCCCAGCCTGCCTTCAGTACGGCCCGGTATACCTCCTCCGTCTTTTCCTCCGCCCGGCGGGCCTCCTCCGCCCGGCGCATCCTCCGGGAAATCTCCGCGAACTCTTTCCCGTATTTTACAAACATTCCCGCGATAAACACAGACTCCGCCACAGGACCCTCCGAGGGTCCCGCGGTCTGGAAAGACTCCCCGGGCTCTTCCGAGAAGCAGTTCAGATTCAGACAATCGTTCCAGTCCGCCCTTCCGATCAGAGGAAGACCGTGAGGTCCCAGATGGCCGCAGGTGAATTCAAAGGAGCGTCTCAGATGCTCATACAGAGGCTGTGCCTTTTCTTTGTCACAGTCAAAGGCTACCTGCTCGTCAAGGATGCCCCAATCCCCTGTTTCTCTGAGGTAAGCGGCCACAGCGGCGATCAGCCAGAGCGGATCGTCATTGAAGCCGCTGCCGATATCCATGTTTCCTTTTTTTGTCAGAGGCTGATACTGGTGGTAAGCGCTTCCATCCTCAAACTGTGTGGCCGCGATATCCAGAATCCTCTCCCTGGCTCTTTCCGGCACAAGATGCACAAAGCCCAGAAGATCCTGGCAGGAATCCCGGAACCCCATGCCCCGCCCTGTCCCGGATTCATAGTAGGAGGCGGAACGCGACAGATTAAACGTAACCATGCACTGATACTGGTTCCAGATATTCGCCATACGGTTCACATGAGGATCCTCTGTTTTTACGAGGAAACGGGAAAGAAGTCTCTCCCAGTATTCGCGGAGTTCGTCAAAGGCGGTCTGCACCTGCTGTCCTGAAGCGTATTTTTTCTGCATTTCCAGAGCTCCGTCCTTGCGGATCACACCGGGAGCCTCCCATTTCTGCTCCGCCGGATTTTCACAGTATCCCAGGAGAAAAATGAACTCCTGCTCTTCTCCCGGCTCGAGGGTAATATTGATCTGATGACTGGCGATAGGATACCATCCGCTGGCCACCGAATTTGTACAGCGGCCTTTTTCTACCGCCTGAGGCCTGCCGTTCCCGCGGCCCACTCCCAGAAAGGCGTCTCTGTCTGTATCAAATCCGTCGATCTCCCGGTTCACTGAAAAAAAGCTGTAATGGCGCCGCCGCTCCCTGTATTCCGTTTTGTGATAAACAGCGCTGCCCTGGATCTCCACCTCTCCTATACTGAGATTTCTCTGAAAATTGGTCATATCGTCCATGGCGTTCCACAGGCAAAACTCCACATAGGAAAACAGTGAGACTGTCTTTTCTTCTGCGGAATTATTCTTCAGCGTAAGCCTGTTGATCTCACAGGCGTCCTCCACCGGCACAAAGGCCAGAAGCTCTGCCGACAGTCTGTTCTTCTCCCCGCGAAATCTGCTGTATCCCAGACCGTGCCGGCATTCATAGAAATCCAGCGGTGAGGCCGACGGCATATATCCTGGATTCCAGATCACATCCCCGTCCTTTATATAGTAATATCTGCCGTTGGAATCCGCAGGAACATTATTATAGCGGTATCTGGTAATTCTCAGGAGCTTCGCGTCCTTATAAAAGCTGTAGCCTCCGCAGGTATTGGAGATCAGACTGAAAAAATCCTGAGAACCGAGATAATTGATCCACGGCAACGGAGTCTCCGGCGTTGTGATCACATATTCCTTTTTTTCATCATCAAAATATCCATACTTCATGGCTGTCCTCCACTTAACACGTTGTTATTATATCTGTTACGGAAAAAGACGTACTGTTTCCGGCAAAAAAACATTTTGTATCTGAAATTTTATAAACGAATTCAGGAAAACAAAACGAAAACGACTAAGTACAGATGTCAGCGTCTGTCCGCGCAGACGCCGTCCAAAGGAAATATAGAAATAGAAGCTGGACGAGTCTTTAATATCTGATGATTACAGTATAAAAAAAAATGCAGAAAAAAGCAAGAAATAGTTACGAAAACGTTTTCTATAATTTCGCTGATATTTTAGTGAATCTATCAAAACACAAAAGCTATCATTTGTTAATTAGGACGAAATCTTAATAATTGCACAAAAATTTTATGATATCTATTGAATTATCATTCAAAATAGACTATAGTTAAATCACGAAAACGTTTTAGGAAAACAAAGGAATAAAGAGCAGTGAGGCTAGCCTATGGTTTCAATGAAAGAAATTGCCAGACGCTGCAATGTCTCTGTAGCTACAGTCAGCAAATCACTGAACGGCTACTCGGATATCAGCGAGGAAACAAGAAATTTGATTCAGAAAACAGCTTCAGAGCTGGGATATCTGCCTAATTCCTCGGCCAGGGCTTTAAAAACGAACAGAAGCCATAACATCGGAGTTTTGTTCGTGGACGAATCCAGAAGCGGACTGACCCATGATTATTTTAACCATGTGCTGGAAAGCTTCAAAAAAACAGCAGAGGAAAAAGGGTATGACATCACATTTTCAAGTGGGAATATCTCCGGCCAGAAAATGAGCTACTATGAGCACTGCCGTTACAGAGGCGTAGACGGCGTGGTCGTTGCCTGTGTCAACTTCTATACAGACGAGATACAGGAGCTGCTCCGCTCAGAGCTTCCCATTGTTACGATCGATCATGTATGCGACGGCAAAATCGCTGTCGTATCCAACAATGTTCAGGGTATGGAGGAACTGGTCACCTACGCTTTTCGAAAGGGACATAAGAAGATCGCCTATATCCACGGCGATGATACCGCCGTCACAAAAAACAGGCTGAGCAGCTTTTACCGCACCTTAAAGAGATTCGGCATAGAGGTTCCTGACGAATATGTTCTTCAGGCGCCGTACCGGAACGCGGACGAAGCGGCGGAACGCACCGCTCAGCTTCTGGATCTGAAGGATCCGCCCACCTGTATCTTCTGCCCGGACGATTTCGCGGCTATCGGCTGCATTAATGAAATCCGCGAAAGAGGTCTGAGGATTCCGGAGGATATTTCCATTGCGGGTTATGACGGAATCAATATCGCCCAGATACTGGAGCCCAAGCTTACCACAATCTGTCAGGATACAGCCGCTATAGGCCGAACTGCCGCTGAGAAGCTGGTGGAGCTTATCGAGCATCCAAAAACCACTCTGATCGAACGCTACACCATAAACGGAATTCTGTTTAAGGGAGCTTCCATCAAAGACATGAATAAAGTTTGATAATGAAAAACTTCATAACGAAAAATTTTAGCTTTTTACAAAGAAATTTCTATTACAGCCGTAATATGAAATAAAAACCACGATTTAAAATCAAGGAGGTAGTGAAAATGAAGAAAAAAATGTTAAGCGTCGTTTTAACGGCATCAATGCTGGCAGGTCTGTCAGCCGTCCCGGTTATGGCTGAGGATGCTGGGGCTGACGAGGGCAAGGTATTCAACATCTATTGCTGGAACGAAGAATTTAAAAGCCGCATCACAGACCATTATCCCGGCTATGAAGAGGTAGACGGAACAACCGGCACCATTGGCGACGTCACTGTAAAGTGGAACATCACTCCCAGCGACGACAATGCATACCAGAATAATCTGGACGAGTCTCTGTTAAAGCAGGCCGACGCCTCCGCAGATGATAAGATAGATCTTTTCCTTATAGAAGCTGACTATGCTCTGAAATATGTAGATACAGAATACACCATGAATGTTGCCGACCTGGGTATCACAGAGGAAGATACCGCAGAGCAGTTCGGATATACAAAGGATATCGTAACCGATTCAGAAGGCAATCTGAAGGGTATTTCCTGGCAGGGCTGCCCGGGTCTTCTGATCTACAGACGCGATATCGCCAAAGAGGTTCTGGGTACGGACGAGCCCGACGAGGTACAGGCTTCTCTGGCCGACTGGGATACTTTCCTTGAGACAGCTGCCAAAATGAAGGACGCCGGATATGTAATGACCTCCTCCGTCAATGACAGCTACCGGGTATTTTCCAATAATGTAACAAGCAAATGGGTAGAGGACGGCAAGATCAATATTGACGACAATATCATGAAATGGGTGGAAATGTCCAAAGAAATGGTAGACGCCGGAGAAACCAACACCTATGAGCTGTGGAGCGACGACTGGAGCAAGGGCTTCTACACAGACAGCAATGTTTTCTGTTATTTCGGACCCGCATGGTTCTATGACTTCTCCATGGCAGGCGACACCGAAGGCAGCGTAGGAAGCGAAGGCGGCTGGGCAGTTACGGAAGGACCGCAGGGCTTCTTCTGGGGCGGTACCTGGATCTGCGGAGCTGCTGGAACAGATAATCCCACTCTTGTAAAAGACATTATGCTGAACATGACCTGCAACGCTGATATCATGACAGAAATCGCAAAAGCAGACGGAGATTTTGTAAATAACAAATCCGCAATGGAAGCTCTCTCCACCGACGAAAGCTTCGGAGACGCTATCCTTGGCGGCCAGAATCCTATCGCCAAATTCCTTGCGGGCATTGATTCTATTGACCTGAGCAATCTTTCCGCGTACGATCAGGGCTGCAACGAAGAATTCCAGAACGCTATGAAGAACTACTTTGAAGGCAACGCTACTCTGGAAGAAGCCACAGACCTGTTCTATACTGCAGTTGTTGAGAAATATCCTGAACTGAGCTACTGATAAAATCTCAGTTTTGGAATATGTTCACTGAATCATCTGTAAATCTTCTTTTATAATGATACCGGGGGCAAAAGTATTTTGCCCCCGATGTCTGAAATATGAAGCAAATTTGTCTCTGTGTGCATAGCTGGCATCAGATTTTCAGAAACCTGCTGCGAGCTTTGCACACACAGAAAGAGCAGGAGGTGTCCGGCGATGAAAACAAACAATAAAAAGGCAGTCAGCTATAATCGGTGGGGATATATTTTTCTTATTCCTTTTTTCACCGTATATGTTGTCTTTCAACTGATTCCGCTTGTCAATACCATTTACAACAGCTTCTTTGAAAACTACCGTTCCGGCCTGACTCAGGTGGGACCGAACTTTACCGGACTGTCAAATTATATCCAACTGATCTCCCAGGGTGATCTTCTGGTTTATTTTCAGAATACCATGATCATGTGGCTCATGTGCTTCATTCCCCAGATCATTGTTTCCCTTCTTCTGGCAGCCTGGTTTTCCGATCCTCAGCTCCGGCTGAGAGGGGCAAGATTTTTCAAGACAGTGATCTATCTGCCGAATCTGATCATGGCGGCAGCCTTTGCAATGCTGTTTTTTACATTATTTTCTGACGGCGGCCCCATTAACTCTATTCTGATCAGTCTTGGGATTCTGGATGAGCCCTTCCGTTTCCTGAGTTCAAAATGGAGCGCCAGATCTCTTGTAGCTCTGATGAACTTCCTGATGTGGTTCGGCAACACAACGATCCTTCTCCTGGCCGGTATGCTTGGGATCGATACGGCTCTTTTTGAGGCGGCGCAGGTGGACGGCGCCTCCTCCTCCCAGATCTTCTTTAAGATCACGCTTCCTCTTTTGAGGCCGATCCTCATCTATGTTATGATCACCTCGCTGATCGGAGGACTGCAGATGTTTGATGTTCCTCAGGTCCTGACAAATGCCACCGGAGATCCGATGAGATCCACCATGACACTGGTAATGTTCCTGAACAAGCATCTGTACAGCAAGAACTACGGAATGGCGGGAGCTCTGTCCGTTCTGATGTTTATTGTCACCGGAATTTTAAGTCTGATCGTATTCAGATTCACTCAGTCAAAGAGCAGCAATTAAGGAGGCGGTGAAATGAAAGCAAAGAAAAGAAGAGGCCTGAGTATCAAGGCAAGAAGACTTATCGCTTATGCTGTACTGATTTTTATGGTGTTCCTGTGCCTGTTCTGGTTTTATATTCTGATCATAAACGCCACCCGTTCGCACGGAGAGCTGACCAGAGGTTTCCGTCCTACGCCCAGCACTCATCTGCTGCAGAACTGGAAGAATCTTCTTGCGGGAACGCTTCCCATATGGCAGGGAATGATCAACAGTGTTATCGTCGCAGGCTGCAGCGCGGTTCTCAGCACTTACTTTTCCACTATGACCGCCTACGCCATCCACGCTTATACCTTCAAGGGAAAGCAGGCCATATTCCGTTTTATCCTGATGATCATGATGGTTCCCACTCAGGTAACGGCGCTGGGCTTCATACAGCTTGTCTCAAAAATGAAGCTGGAGGATTCCTTTATTCCTCTGATCCTCCCAACCATAGCCGCTCCTGTTACCTTTTACTACATCAAGCAGTACATGGAGAGCAATCTCCCTCTGTCTCTTGTGGAGGCTGCGCGGATTGACGGCTCGGGAGAATTTCACACCTTTAACCATATTGTACTTCCCCTTATGAAGCCTGCCATTGCCGTGCAGATGATCTTCACCTTTGTCACAAGCTGGAATAATTATTTTACGCCTGCTCTGATCCTTCATGACGACAAGAAAAAGACGCTTCCAATTCTGATCGCTCAGCTCAGAAGCGCGGATTTTCTCAAATTCGATATGGGGCAGGTATACGTTATGATCGTATTCGCAATACTGCCTGTTGTCGTTGTTTACCTGCTGCTGTCCCGCCAGATCGTTTCCGGCGTGGCCGCCGGCGGCGTCAAAGGATGACAACGTATTTCTTCTTTACATAGTACCGCCGCACTGACTTCACGTTCGTGCGGCGGTACTTTTTGGATATCAGTTAATCCATACAGTGCAGTTTATAAATAGTTCGCCGGCCTGTGCGTTTTCAGCAAGTGAAAATGCTAAATCTGGATAGTAACAAACGGTTATCTTTTTTTGGCAAAATCACCGTTCAAGCTTCTCAGTCCCCGGCTCCTGGTGTATAATAAAAGAATCCTACAAACAGAGAAAGGATTGAAGGTACGGCATCACACTTTTCAAGATAAACAGATAAATTCTGAAGTCTTTTGTTACTGGAAAATAAGAGCAGACAAAACAAAGGAGTGAGCCAATGACAGAAAACACAAACAATAACATCCAGTTATTTGAGGATCAGGCAATCCGTACCGCATGGGATGAAGAACAGGAGGAATGGTACTTTTCGATTGTGGATGTGGTCGCTGTTTTGACAGAATCTGAGAATCCCCGCAGATACTGGAGCGATTTAAAACGAAAGATGAAAAAAGAAGAGGGCGCGATTCAGTTGTACGAAAATATCGTACAACTGAAAATGAAATCTTCCGATGGAAAATTTTACAAAACAGACGTGGCAACCACAGAGCAGCTTCTGCGTATCATCCAGTCTATTCCATCGCCAAAAGCGGAGCCGTTTAAACTCTGGCTGGCCCAGGTTGGCAGAGAAAGGATTGAGGAAACCATTGATCCAGAACTTACTATTGACCGCGCGTTAGAAACCTACCTGCGCAAAGGCTACGGGCCTGAATGGATCAATCAGCGTCTACAGTCTATCCAGGTGCGCAGGGAGCTGACCGAGGAATGGAAAGAACGGGGCGTAAAGCAGGGAAAAGAGTTTGCGATCCTGACAGATGAAATCACACGCGCATGGTCTGGAATGAGTACCCGCCAGTATAAAAATCTCAAAGGCTTGAAGAAAGAAAATCTGCGGGATAATATGACGACGTTGGAACTGGTGCTGAATATGCTTGCGGAGGCGACCACAACAGAGATTTCCAAAACCGTAAAGCCTTCTACCTTTTCGGAAAATCAGAATGTAGCGCGGACAGGCGGAACCATTGCCGGAAATACCAGAAGGGAAATTGAGGAGCAAACCGGGAAGCCTGTGATCACTTCCCAAAATGCCCTGCAGTTAAATCAGGTAGTTATAGACATGATCGAAAACACCGCGGCGAAAGTTTCTGATGGCAATAGCGGCGTCAAAGGATGACAACGTATTTCTTCTTTACATAAAGCGGCGGCTGGTTCATTTCCGAACCGGCCGCCGTTTTTCAGCAGTTTTCGATATCGCGCTCCTGAGCTTTACTCTGACCCGGAGCTGTCTCAAAGTCTCAGGCCATGATGGGCTTCAGCGCTTCCGCAAGCTTATCCTTCTCAGCCTGAGCCTCCGCCAGATCCTTGCCCAGGGTGGTGTAATAAATCTTGATCTTCGGCTCTGTTCCGGAAGGACGAACAATTACCGTCTCATTGTTCTCCAGCTTGTAGATCAGAACGTTTGCCGCCGGAAGTCCTGTCTCCTCCGGTTTCGTATAGTCTGTCACGGCCGCAACCTTGTATCCGGCGATCTCTGTCAGCGGATTCTCACGAAGATTCTGCATGATCCCCGCCATCTTGTCCATTCCGCTTAATCCCGGGAACTCAAAGCTGTCGATCTTGTTCAGGTAACGTCCGTACTGCGTATAGATCTCTTCCATCCTCTGTTTCAGAGAGCTTCCGATGCTTCTGTAATAAGCGGCCATCTCGCAGATCAGCATGGAGCCGATCACGGCGTCCTTATCGCGTACATACGGGCCTGCAAGATATCCGTAGCTCTCCTCGAAACCGAAGATAAAACGGTCAACCTCTCCGTCGTTCTCCAGACGGGCAATCTGATCCCCGATCCATTTGAAGCCGGTAAGAACGCTTCTGAGCTCTACTCCGTAATGCTCTGCCACAGCGTCCGCCAGCGGTGTGGAAACGATAGACTTCACAGCTACCGCCTTCTCCGGCATCGTTCCCTTTTCAATACGTCCCGCGCAGATATAGTCCAGAAGCAGTACGCCTACTTCATTGCCGCTTACCAGCTCATAGGAGCCGTCCGGGCATTTCATGGCGATTCCCACACGGTCAGCGTCGGGATCTGTCGCCAGCATCAGATCTGCTCCTGTCTCCTTAGCCAGGTTCAGTCCCTGCTCCAGAGCCTCAAAAATTTCAGGGTTGGGATAGCTGCAGGTGGTAAAGTAGCCGTTGGGATATTCCTGATCCGGCACAATGGTAATATCTGTGATTCCGATATCCTTCAGCACCTGTGTCACAGGCACAAGACCGGAGCCGTTCAGCGGACTGTAAACCAGCTTCAGGCCGGCGGTTTTGCACAGGCCCGGACGAACCTGTCTGGATTCGATGGCGTCATAGAGCGCCTTCTTGCAGTCGTCGCCCACAAAACGGATCAGTCCCTTTTCAACGCCCTCGGCGAAGGACATGTATTTCGCTCCTGTGAGAATATCTGTTTTCTGAATTTCCTCGTATACGATAGCCGCCGCGTCGTCCGTCATCTGGCAGCCGTCGGGACCGTATGCCTTATATCCGTTGTATTTGGCCGGATTGTGGGAAGCAGTCACCATAACTCCGGCGTTGCAGTTATAGTAACGTGTCGCGAAGGAAAGCGCCGGAACCGGCATCAGCGCGTCGTAAATCCTTACGTTGATCCCGTTGGCGGCCAGAACGCCCGCCGCGTTCTTCGCGAAAACGTCGCTCTTGATACGGCTGTCATAGCTGATTGCCACTGTCTGCGTACCGCCCTGGGTTTTTACCCAGTTGGCAAGTCCCTGTGTAGCCTGGCGCACCACATAGATATTCATACGGTTCGTTCCTGCGCCCAGCACACCGCGAAGTCCTGCTGTTCCGAACTTCAGCGCAACAGCGAAACGTTCTTTAACTTCGTCATCATTTCCATTGATCCTGGATAACTCCGGCTTCAGATCCGCGTCCTCCAGGTCTGCTTCTAACCAGCGCTTGTACTCTTCCTGATACATTTTTACCACTCCTACTATTTTTTTATAGATTTTTTTGTGTAAAAGCCACAACTGATATCACTAATATACCATGTTTACGCCGGAACGGCAATCAAATCCCTTGGATATTTTGAAAGAATCTTAATTTTTCCTCCTGTAAACCACACAGCAGCGGGCATTCTTCCTCTCATCCACTTTTCATTCTATCACGCTCTGTTCACATGCTCCTGGAAGAGAAGAACAAGAAAGGCTATGGCCGCCCCGGTAAGAACATACGCGAGCATTTGCGGCGTGACCGCGGCGATCTCAAAAAGCGACGGCAGTATTGTCAGCGCTCCGGCTGTTCCCGCCGCCATTGTAACGCAGATAAAGGTTCTCAGAGGCGTAAAGGGCGTACAGCTTTTTACCACCGCCGCCATCGAGATCAGAATCAGCAGAAGATACATCACTGTCCGGCGTTCAGGCGGCGAAAACGGAGCGAGCAGGGCAGTCAGAATGATCATTCCCGTAACCGTAATTCCAAATGGCGCCGCGTTGGACAGAGCCGTGGGAAGGAATTTTCCTCTGATCTTCCCTGTATCTGATTCCAGTATCGTCAGGAAGGAGGGGTAGGCCTCCACACAGGCGTCGATCAAGGTGATCTGAATCGGGATAAAAGGGAAGGGCTGATTGGCAAGCAGGCAGAAAAACGACACAAGAACTGAATAGACCGTCTTTATAAAAAACACCTGCGCCGTCCTGGTTACATTGTGGATCACTCTTCTTCCCTCCGACACCACCTGGGGAAGGTTCGTAAAGTCGGAATCCAGAAGCACTACCTGGGAAATCTGGCGGCTGGCGTCGCTTCCGTCCGCAACCGCGATGGAACAGTCCGCTTCCCTGAGAGCCAGAAGATCATTCACGCCGTCTCCTGTCATAGCCACCTGACGTCCCTGTCTTTTCAGAGCTTTTATAAGCTCCTGCTTCTGCCTGGGCGTCACTCTGGCGAATACGGAATACCTGCGGCAGAGCATATCATAATCCGGATTTTCTCCCTGTCCGGAAAGATCTATGGCTTCCCTCCAGTCTGTGAGACCCGCGCGCTTCGCGATCATGGACACGGTTTTTATATGGTCTCCGGATATGATCTTCACGTCCACGCCCTCTCTGCGAAAAAACTCCAGCGTCTCCGCCGCGTTGGGGCGGATGGTATCCTCCAGCGCCACGCCGTATAAGAGACGTATTCCTGACGGAAGCTCGGTGTCGTTCTGCCAGGAAGCCCCGTAATATCCTACCGCTACGACTCTCCGCCCTTTATCCAGCTCCTGTTCCAGGTTTTCCGGAAGCGTGTCCGCCAGCTTCTCCGGCGCTCCCACAAAAATACTCCCGGCTCCTCCAAAGCTCACGCATCCCCATTTTCTTTTTGAAGAAAATGGAATCTTATGGACAGGACGGTAAACCGCTTTTGCCGGAAACAGTTTTTTCAGCGCCCGGAAGGTGGCGTTATTATCGTCGCTGGCAGCCAGATAGGACTGTATCAGGGCGTCCGCCTCCCCTTTCGGAAATTCAGTCATGGGGATCATGCTGCAGACTTTCAGGTTTCCGTCCGTAAGAGTTCCCGTCTTGTCCAGACAAAGAGTATCCACATGAGCCAGCGTCTCAAGAGAGTAGATATTCTGCACCAGAATTTTCATTTTCGCCAGCCGTATCACCCCGGCGGCCAGAGATACAGAAATCAGAAGCACCAGACCCTTGGGCAGCATTCCCAGAAGAGCCGCCGCCGAGGATACCACCGCCTCGTCCACAGAGCTCCGGCGCAGGAAAAAGGCTTCCAGAAACAGAGCGAGCCCCAGCGGAAGGATCAGGCAGCTTGTAAATCTTGTTACCCTCCGCATAGAACCGAGAAGCTCCGACTGTACCTGCTTTTCTCTCTTGACCTCAGCGGCCAGCTTCGCGGCATAATTTTCATTTCCCACATGAATGATCCTGGCGCAGGCCTTTCCCGAGATTACTGAGCTTCCGGAAAACAGCTTATCGCCCTCCTCCTTCAAAACTGCGTCGCTTTCTCCGGTGAGCATGGATTCGTTGACCTCCAGCGTTCCCTCCGCCACAACCGCGTCGCTGCAGATCTGGTTTCCGCTTTCCAGGATCATCAGGTCTCCCCGCACCACCTGGCCCGGCTCCGCCTGCTCCTCCTTCCCGTCTCTGAGAACTCTGATCACAGGCCGGTTAAGGATGGACAGCTCATCCACGATCTTTTTCGCCTTCAGCTCCTGAAAGATCCCGATCAGGATATTCAAGATGATAATGGCGATAAACATCATATTCGAGTATGCGCCCACCGCCAGCAGAAGTCCCGCGATCAGGAAATTCAGAACATTAAAAAGGGTAAAGACGTTTTCTCTGACGATCTGCCCCCTTGTTCTGGTGATCTGCTCCGCCGGTCCTCCTCCCTCTCCTTTTTCCAGGCGCTCCCGCACTTCCTCTGCGGATAAACCGGATAATTTTTCTTTCATAAATATGCACCTCAAGCTTTTCTTTTTCTTTCCATCAGTCTGCCACGGGCTTTTAAATATTCCTCTTGTTTTTTCTAAACAAACTTTAAACTCTTTTGTTTCTGTTATGCGCATGAAAATACCCGCATACTTATTTCTAACATCTTACACACCTCCCTTCTGAATATTTCCAGTTATTTCTTTTTTCTTTAGCTCTCTTTTTCTATCATATCCATTTGTCAGAAACTCCTGTTTTCCGAGATGATAGTTATTGATAATCAGCCTGATCTTTATAGCCTGACTGTTCCCTCAGCTTGACATAAGATCATTTTAAAGAAAAAATACAAACAGTATAAAAAAAGTCTCTGAGAGTTCAAATTCCTCTCAGAGACCTTTTTTATATATCCAGAGCCGCGTGATATCCCCAGTATACCGCATTTGTAATGGTGGATACTCTGGCCGCGTCGCCGATCACCGCCGTATAGGGCGCGGTATCCCGCAGCTTGTCGGCCAGAGCGCTTCTGGAACGCTGTCCCAGAGCGCAGATCACCGTGGTTCCCGGAACCAGTACCTGTTTTCCGTCTCCTGTTTCACAGAGAACGCCCTCTTTGGTAACCTCAAGACCTCTGTATCCGGTGTACACCTCCGCGTACTTGTCCACCTCCTTCAGAAGGAGCGGGCGATGCCGGACATTGGCGTCAGGGGCAAGCTCTCCCCGCATCTCTACCAGCCGGACATGCTTTCCTTCCATGCCGAGATGGATGGCGCACTCACACCCGGCCAGCCCTCCGCCGAAAACAACCACCTCGTCTGTAACCTTATCCTTCTCCAGATAATACTGATTGACGATCACTACATTGTCCCTGTCCAGTCCTTTGATGGGCGGCACAAGGGGTTCGGAGCCCACTGCGATGATCAGCGCGTCCGGAGCTGTTTTTTCTACATATTCCGCAGTCACCTCAGTGTTTGTGAGGATCCTGGCTCCGGCCTTCTCTGCCAGAAGGCGGTAGGTTCCGGACAGCTCATACATCTCACGCTTAAAGGGAAGCGCCTGCTCACTTTTGAGAATACCTCCTACCTCTTCGTCCTTTTCGCAAAGAGTCACCTCGTGTCCTCTCAGGGCCGCCGTGTAGGCCGCGTAAAGACCGCCGGGGCCTCCCCCCGCCACAAGAACCTTCTTTTTCTCCCTGGCCGGAAGAACCTCGTCTCCCTCCATCTCCCTTCCGATGATGGGATTTACCGTACATCTTCTTGTGGAGGTCTGAGCTCTTTCAGCCATACAGGTGAAACACCTCAGACACTTTACGATCTCCTGATCCCGGTTTTCCATGACCTTCCTCGGCAGATACGGATCCGCCAGAAGAGCCCTCGCCATATATACAACGTCGGCTTTTCCTTCCGCGATAATCTCCTCCATCTGCCGGGGATCATTGAGTCCTCCTATAGTGGCGACAGGTACGGAAACATGCTTTTTGATCTCAGCCGCAAGATAAACGTTGCAGCCATGCTCCTTAAACATAGAAGGATGGGTGTCCCCGAATCCTCTCTGATAGGTGCCGGCCGATACATGCAGAAGATCAATATAAGGCTCGATCTGCTCCGCGATCCTGCATCCTTCCTCCAGATCGTAGCCTCCCTCAAAAAGCTCCGATCCGCTCATGCGGAATTCAATAGGGAAGCAGGGGCCCACTGCCTCTCTTACCGCTTTCAGCACCTCGACAGCCAGACGGCAGCGGTTCTCCAGGGAACCGCCGTACTCGTCGTCTCTCTTATTGAAATACGGAGATAAAAACTGATTGAGCAGCCAGCCGTGACCTCCATGGATCATCAGCATCTCAAACCCGGCGCGCTTAGCCAGCCCCGCCACATTGCCGTATGCCGCCGCGATCTCCCGGAGCATCTCCTTTGTCAGCGCTTTTACCTGCACTCCGTCCGCTCTTACTGTGTCGGAGGGGCCCCACTGATGCATAGATTTCTGTCTGTTTTTATCTGTCATATAGGTTCCGGCGTACATACCGGAGTGGGACAGCTCCAGACTGGGAATGGCTCCGTGGCGGCGGATCGCGTCCGCCGTATAAGCCGCCGAAGCCAGTGAATTCAATATGGAAGTATCCAGATGATAAGCGTGAGAACCGTCGGTTTCCGGATGCACCATCAGCTCGCTGACCGTAACCGCCCCGGCGCCTCCCTTTCCTCTCAGCTCATAGAAGGCTGTGGATTTCGGCCCGATACAGCCGTCGTTTGTAATATCAGTCCCGCCCATGGGGGCAGAGAACATTCGGTTTCGGAAGGTTACTCTCCCCAGGGTGATCGGTTTGCATAAATTCGGATATTTTCGCTTCATTTTACTCTCCTCGGATCATTCCGGACTGCTTAACAGTCTGTTTTTATTGGTTTTCTTCCATCCTCGTCCTTAAAAATACCCGCTGCGTCTTTTAGCTGTTTGCTTTCCGCAGAGACGGCATTTCTTTATCCAGCTTGTAAAACAGCATGATCAGACTGCAGAGTACCACGCAGATTACGGGAATCCAGTTGTATGTAAAGGTGATAGCCGTCCGGGCGCTCGCCGTCTGCACCTCCAGAGCGGCGTCAAATCCGCCTGCTCCAAGGATCCAGCCCATCACAGCCTGTCCAAGGCCAAGACCCAGCTTCTGCGCCGCGCTGACTCCGGCATTTCCCATTCCCACAGCCACAACGCCTGTTTTATATTTGCCGTATTCGATCGTATCAGAAACCATTCCAAAGGCCATTCCTCCGGCCGCTCCAAGTCCGATACCTTTGATCACATTGAAGAGGATCAGAAGGGGAATGTTGGTTCCGCAGAGTCCTGTTCCCGCAAAACCTACCAGCATACCCAGCAGTCCCACCTGATAGGTGACATGCTTTCCGAAGCGTTTCATAAACATCGGCGTCAGGAACATAATGGCGAACTGTGAAATAGACAGCGCGTTGTTGATCGGCGTGTAATATCCCAGGTCGCCAAGGACATACTGCGCGTAATACGCGGCCGCCACAGAGTACATAACGATGGTAAAGAAGATCAGGAACATGCAGAGGACCATCATAATCCAGTATTTATTTTTAAACAGGGATTTCACAGCGGTCATAGCGGGAACCTCCTGCTCTCTGTTCTCGCCCGCCTGAACGTTTTCTCCGGCTCCTCCGGTACGCTCCTTAGTTCCCATCACACAGAGGACGCTTGCAGCTACTACAATAATACCTACGACAATAAACGCTCCGGACCATGCCTTCTGCGTAAACTGCTCCCCGTCTCCGAAATACATCAGCCATTTCAGGAAGAAGGTATTCATGGTGATGTTGGCCAGTGTCTGGAAGATCATATTCATATTTCCCAGAAGGCCGCGGTCGTAATCGTTCTGTGTCATCAGATAATTCATGGATGTGTACGGTACATACATGGCGGTGTAGCAGACCGTGTTCACCAGATTGTACATGATAAAGATATAAATGTACTTTATCATATTTGTCATGGACGACGGTACAAAGAACAGCAGGAAAGACGCCACTGCCAGGGGAATACACATGCGCAGAAGCCATACTCGCGCTTTTCCCAGCCGTGATTTCGTGCGGTCAACAATACGCCCCATGAACAGGTCGCTGAAACCGTCGAAAATTTTGGAAATCGCCACGATATTTCCGGCGGCAACCGCGTCTACAAAAGATACATTTGTCAGGTAGAGCATGAAAAATGCCGACATAACGCCGTTGATCCAGGCCAGTCCGTAGTTTCCCATGCCGTAGCCGATCCGCTCGCTCCATGCAAGGTTTGCTTTCGGATCGTTGTGTTTTGATGCAAAGCTAAACATTGTTCTCCTCCTTTGTTTCCCTTTTTTCGCCGCGCAGCAGGGATTTTTTACGCGGCCTTTGTTTCTTTCTGGTTAAAAAATACCATTTTTCACCCGGTCTATATATTCTTTTTATGTCTTTTTTATCTTTATTTTGTCCAAAATCTCTTTTTCTTTATAAACTTGTTACAGTTTAAATTCAAGACTCGCCACTGCAGCAGAATCTAACCCATTTAAAGCCGTCTCAGTCCTCGTAAAATCTCATGTCGTCCCAGACCTCCATAAGCTCTCTCCGGTCCACCTTCTCCGTTCTGGTCCTCCGGTCAAAAATCCTGATTTCTGTGTCATAACCCGTGTACTTAGGCCAGTTTTCAGGATCCGGGTTCCCCTCGGTCGTAAATCTCGACCAGGGATTGTGCATATCCCGGATGATCCCGTCCTTCACCTCCTCCGGTTCCCCTTCAAAAAGGAACTGACTGAACTTGAAATTCTTATTGGCGAATACCGCCGGAAGATCGAATGCGTGGGAAGCTTTCCAGCCTGTGGCCTCCCCCGACTTGGTAACCAGCTCATAGCGGTACATCCATACGTCTCCGTACTTACTCTGAGCCTCGGCCACCTTGAGGGAAGGCATCTGAAAAGCATAGTCAGTGGCAAAGGCGATAAAGGGATCGCCTCCCTCTGTCCGGTATTCCTCCTTCACATCAGGAACCGAGTTCAATGTAAACTCCTTCTGGGCGCGGAACTCTGTGAATCGATCCTTTGCCGAGGGCTGATAATAGCTGATCACCCGGGGCAGCTCCGCCGCGTGGCCGTTGTTCTCAAACATCTCGGCCACCATAGCCCAGCTGTTGGGAAATCCTGTTTTTTCCGGATGGACAAACATGGTTCCCTCATTCATGTTCGTGCCGATGATCAGATTAACGCCTCTTGCGCTTCCCTTTCGTATGGCGTCTATGGGCCGTACGGGGATCAGATCGTCCTGAATGGGGCCCGGAAGAAAAATCCCGGGATTTTTATACTGGTGCAGCTCCGCCACATAATTATTCCCTTTCAGAAGCTCAAAGGGATCGATAGTGCGCAGCTTCGGCAGATCCTCCTCCGTCCATCCCATTCCCTCCAGAAAAAGATCGATATTTGCTCTGGCCTGCTTGTGCGTCATAATACAGTTGGGAAGAGGGCTCTGGGCGATCGCCTGCGAAAACATCCCCCTCACCTGGGGAGCCGCCATCATATTGACCACAGAGGCCGCTCCGGCAGATTCTCCGGCTATGGTGACGCGCTCCGGATCTCCTCCGAAAGCCGCGATATTGTCATGGATCCACTGGATCGCCAGAATCTGATCCGACACGCCGCAGTTGCTGTCAAAATCTTCGCATCCCGGGTAGGTGGTAAAATCATAAAAGCCAAGCACATTCAGCCTGTACTGAAAGGAGACAAATACCATGCCGTCTCTGGCGAAGGGGGCTCCGTCGTAGAGAGGAACATTGGCCGCTCCCGTATTGTAGCCGCCTCCGTGTATCCAGACAAATACCGGAAGATTTTCTCCTTTTTCCGGTCTCTTGATATTCAGGGTGAGACAGTCCTCGCTGCCCTTATATTCTCCCTCGTCAAACTGGACCGCTTCTTTTCCGTACTCCTTCGCGTCAAACACACCCTCCCAGGGAGTGATTTTCTGCGCCCTTTTAAAACGCAGCTCCCCCACCGGAGGCTTCGCGTAGGGGATACCCAGATATTCGATCAGCCCGTCTCTGAGATAGCCTTTTATTTTTCCGCTTTCCGTCTTAACAATATATTCATCCATTGTCTTTTTTCTTCCCTTCTGTGAACTTCCCCTATCTGCTTTTTCTCGTGGCGGCCACCTTTTTTCCCACAGCGGCAAGATCTGCCCGGCTTCCTGTCAGCTCCTGCAGCACATAGGCCTTTTTCCTGGGGCGGCAGTCGTTCCAGGGCTCCTCGAAGAAGCCGAAATAGACCTCCGCAAGGCCGCCGATCTGGTTGTCCTCAATTCCCGCTTTTTTCAGCATTCCCTCCTCTGTCAGCAGCCGGAAATTATAAAGGGTTCTCACATAGGGAAGCTCTTTTGCGATCGTAAGGAGCTTTCTTGTATACTCCGCGGTCCTTTTTTCTCTTTCCTCGTCTCCGCAGTCCGTAAAGCCCACCTCCGTCAAAAGCACCTGCTTGTCTTTGTCCCCGTATTTGCACATTACGCGGTAGGCGGCGTCGTTATAGTCCTTCCACAGATGGTCCGGCTCGAAGATGTTCAGGAAAAGATCCTTGTCCTTTTCATTCTGGTTGGTGCTCATCTGGTAGGAATGCCAGGAAAGAAGATCGAAATAGTCGTCTGGATCCGCGGACCAGAACTGGCCTGAGGTGATCTTCCTGTACATCTTATCCAGCGTCCAGGCGATGCCGTACACCGGCGGCAGATATTCCGGCAGGTCGCCTCCCAGCCAGGGAGTGCTCAGGGCCATGGAAAAGCAGGTCACCTTCGCCTCCGGGTTCGCTCTCCTGACGCCTCTCGCCGCGAAATACATCATATCAATGGCAATATCCATCTTTTCATCCGCGGTAAAGGGATGGGACATATCGCTGTCCAGGAAGCCGTCCGGGTGGAGAAACGCGTTCAGGTTCCACTCGTTCCCGATCTCCCAGATGGACACCTGAGGAAACAGCGACACCATGGTGTACCAGGAATCCTCCAGCATATGAAGAGCCTGCATGTAGAGGCTGCCCTCCCTGAGATCCCGTTCCGGCATGGCATGTCCTGTCCGCTGCTTACAGCCCTCGGGCAAAAACCATTCGTGGCTCATTCCGGTAACCTCCAGATCCAGCTCCGCGGCCCGCTCCAGCAGCCTTCTGTGAGCCGCCGCGATCTCTTCATTGGGCGTATAAGGATCCTTCAGCACCTCTGTCAGATGCATCCAGGAACGGTAGGCGGTACAGCCCAGCGCCTTCACCAGCTCCAGATATTCGGCGGCCATGACCCCTGTATCGCCTTCCCTCTGGATCAGAGGCTCCCCCATTCCAAAAAAACGTTCCGATATCATACCTTTTCCTCCTTTTTCGTTTTTTCTTTCAGAACTGTTTTAAGCTTGACTTTATCTTAGCGTCAGTTTGGCTTTATTTATATCTTTATTTTGCTGTTTATATTATTATTTTGCTGTTTTTTATTTTCGTCTCTGCCGTCTCAAACTTTCTCACTTCGAGCCTACCGCACCACCTCGATGTCCCGAGGCACTTCATAGTCGATCTTAAACGCTCCGTCCTGGATCCTCCAGGATACCTTTACCTCCCCCGCCGGAGTTTTTACCTTTCCGCTGGCATGGGTCATATACCCGGTCACCGGAGCGATCCGGAGCTTCCGGCAGCCGGGCGCGGCGGGACGTACTCCCAGGGTAATGGCAGGCAGCTCATACAGGATCAGGGCGCCCCATCCATGACATTCACTTCTGGCATATGCCTCTGATTCCACACAGGTGGTACAGTGATTCCGAATCATCTCTCTCCAGGTGTTCCAGTACATGTCTGTGTATCTGTAAAGCCCGGCTTTTTCAAGAGCGCGGAACAAATAAAAGCGCATGGCTACTGTGCACTGGGTAAAGCCCTTCTCATTGATCGTTCTGAGGAGATTTCTTTTTCCTGTTTCCAGATCCACGGTATCGGTGAGAAGCGCGAACACCTGGCAATGCTGACTGTATTCCTCCACTCCCGGACCGTCCTGAAGCATCCCGTTTTCTCCCACGCAGTATTTCAGCAGCGCCCTCTGAACATCCTCCGCCCGTTTGGAAAGACGCTTCACATCCTCGCTGCGCTCCAGATATTCCATCAGCCTGGCTGCATGCTGGAGTCCGTAAATATACAAAAGACTTTCCATGGTGAGGGGGCCCTTCAGCCCAGCAGTGGGCATACCGCTGGTATCGTTCCATTCCTCCGCCCAGTCGATAAAGGACCAGAATCTGGCGTCCATATTCACTCCGCCTACCTTCTCCACATATCCCTCTTTTGTCAGATGTCTTTCGAAGAAATGCAGAATCTGCTCCACCACCGGCATATAGGCGGCTATGATCTCCCTGTCCCCGAAATACATCATGTGGTCGTACAGCATCAGAATATAGTAAATAGAGAATCCGGGGATAATGTTGGGATTGCAGTTCGGATAATTACAGTTTAAAAGCCCGTCATACCTCTGAGATCTCCGCAGGTCGTCCAGGCACTTTCTCGCGAGACGGTCGTCCCCGCTGACCGCATAGGTATAAAGTATCTGGGTTCTGGAATCCATGATATACTGAAGCTGCTCGTAAAAGGGGCAGTCCTCATAGGTTTCATGCATACAGAGCTTCAGCGTCCTCTCGCTGATCTCCCATATCTTTTTCAGGCTTTCGTCGGAGGTTTCCACTTCTGTGGAAACCTCCAGGGGATAACCCGTCTCCTCATAATCCAGACTGTGAATGGTAAGAGGCTCCTCCTCCGTCCTTATCCGCAGCCGGATAAAACGGAAGGTACGGAACCAGTAGGGTTCGTAAACCTCGTTGTTTTCCGCTGTTCCGAAGCCTCCCGCCCTGTAGTAGTCCTCATATCCCTGGAGATGTCCGTTTATCTTATCTGTGCGGTCCTTTTTCACCGGAATATGCTCCGGACCCACAAAGCCCTCCTGCACATAGGCCTCGGAATAAAGAAAATCTGCCCTGGCGCCCGTCCCGCCGGAAAGTGCCAGCCGGATATACCCAGTTTTTTCCACCCCCGCGTCCAGCACTACCGTCTCCTCTGTGTGAGCCGGAATGGTAAGGGCCTTTTCCCCATTTATAAAATCCATCCAGTCATTTTCCGTATAGGAGGATTCTCTCAGATCCATCACGCCTTCCAGGCGTCTCTTTTTCCGGTACAAAAAGGGAATATTCCGCGGCTTCAGATTTCCCGGGCTGACTGCCTCGGAAACCTGTTTCCTGATATACGCCTTCGCCTGCAGCCAGCCCTCTTCACGGTACTCACATTCCCGCCAGCCAAACAGCTCTTTGCTGCCTTCCGCGTGCTCGTGGATCACAAGGGGCGCGAACCGCTCCTCCTCCCGGTAAAAAGAAACCAGCTCGTCCTTTCTGCACCTCCAGGACGCGTCCGCCGACAGATCACAGATATTGTCCTCCATATCCTGAGCGGCTCCCGTCACATAAAGCCCGGGTACGGAGGTGCGGAACATCCCGTGGTTTCCCGCCGCAGGATCCTCCGGATACCGGAGGACAGAAACACCTATCACATTTTTCCCCTTTTTCAGATAGGGTAGAATGTCGATTTCGTCATAAAACCAGATCTGGTGATCCCCCCTGCTGGGGCCTGTCTCCACTAGTCTGCCGTTTATATAAAGCTTATATCTCGTATCCGCCGAGATACGGATACTTCCTTTTTTCGGTTCCGCAAAAAGCTCCGCCGTTTTTCGGAAAAGAACGATCCGGGGAATTTCCTTGTCCTCCGCCGTCCACTGGGGCGTCCATATCCAGTTGGAATCCTTCAAATATTCCTCCATATGCTCATATACCATCCAATCATATTAGAAAGTGATTGGATTTTCTCCTTTCTCCCAGGTCGGCTGGGTAATTCGCCTTTTTATAATATTTATGGTCATCTTTTTAAAGTTTCCATTCCAAAGTACAGGTTTCCCTATGCTCCTGTATAAAGATATTGGGGGCAAAAGCCCTCTAGCTATGATACCTACGGATTGCTGTGTACTCCCACAAGCCTACCCAATATTCCCATATCGTGTAAAAAGAGTAACAAAAAAAGAGCGCAAATCATATCACGATTTTGATATTTATGATATGATATTGCACTCATTTTATTTTTCCTCATAAAATTCCAGAGGTTTATATCTCTCCCGGTACTGCCTGGGCGTCATATGCTTCAGCTCTTTAAATTTTTTCCCGAAATAGCTCTGAGAGGGAAAATTCACATACTCGGCAATCTTCGGCAGCGGTTCCTCCGAATAAGTCAAAAGGTTGGCCGCCAGCTCCACCCGCACCTGGGTTACATAGTCCTGGAAGCACACCCCCGTCTCTTTTCGGAACAGTCTGGACAGGTAGCTGCTGCTGATCCCCAGCTTATCCGCGATTTCATCCAGATAAATTTTTTCTTTAAAATGCTTCCGCACATAATCCTTACACTGTTCGGTATAGCTTGAGGTGTGACGCTTTGCCTTTACTTCCTGCACCCGCCGGGCAAGCTCCTCCACCGCGTGATTCCGGTACTGAAGTATCTGGGGGATATCCCTGCAGCCGGAGCCCTTGTTAATATAAAATCCGCTCATGCGGTAGGCGATATAAGGCATCACTCCGCCCTCTATGGCGGCTCTGGCGCAGAGCGTCGCTGAAATGACCAGCACGTTTCTCCAGTGCTCCAGCTCACTGCTGCCCAGATTTCCGATCTCCGGGTCGATCTGGCGGGCAATGCGCACGGCCTCCTCCACATTTCCCTCACGGACCATATCCAGAAGCCGACGTTCCTCCTGATAACTGTGGCGGTAAATATCCGCTTCATCTTCCTTGATGTCAAACCGGGTCTGCTCCATGAGTTCTTCTTCCCTGGATAAATGAAAAAGCTGATTGGCCTCGACGATCTCCCTTTCTGTAAATTCCAGTCCGGCAAGGGTCTCCGCGAGCATGGCGGTCAGCTTGAAAATCTCCGTCACCGGACGAAAGTGCAGCGCCTTTTCCCACTTCTCGTCCACTCCATAAAAATGATAAAACCTGTGGCGCTGTACCCGGTTCATTTCTCCGGTAGCCATGGGGCCGATAAAATAGCTGACGTTCTCTTCCCCGCGGATGCAGGCAAAATATATCTGGTGTACGTCCCGGAACAGAACCGGCTCCTTCTGCCGCCCCGCCGCCTCCTCAAGCCTCCGCCGGAGATCCGCGTTTACGTACAGAGGGTTATACTGGGGATTCTCCTCATAGGAGACCAGCTCCTCCCCCGTCAGAGCAAAAATCCCTGTGTGCATAAGCTGGGAGAGATGCTCCAGAAAAAATCTTTTGTTTTTTATTTTTCATCCCTCCTCATTATGGAAATGCCGACATGATCCTGGTGGTTTCCTCGTCCTGCAGGAAAACAGAAATTTTTTCTTTCCCTTTCATCCCCTTGATTCTGCAGTTCTCCTCCCAATCCATAACACAACAGTCTTTATACCAGCATCCTCCCATTCTGTGACCTTTCACACTCCATTCCTTCTGGTCAGTCAACTCATATGCGAGGGACTTCATAACTCTTTCCGTAGAATACCTTTTAAATCCCATAAGATACTGCAATGTTTTCCTGTCTGTAATTTTATCCAGATTAATTTGATGACCTTCCATTGCTTCCAGAATATTCCTGCGAATAGAAATTTTGTCCTTCCGCCCAGACTCTGTCCAGTTTATCAGCTCTTTAAAAGCAACAATAGTATACTCAAAACAGGTAGTATCAAGCAATCTGATTTTTCCCGCACTGCGATCCGCTAGCTCAACCAGGTCAAGATATTTATTCATGATATCCATGTTGTCATACACGATATCAAATGCGAGAAAATAATGATCAGGAGCGGACAGATCTATAGCTCGCACTGCATCAAGCAAGCCCTGATTACTTTGTTTTGATTCTACAATATATTCATCATAAAGCAGGAAATGGTTTACCAATTCCCAATAATGAAGCCCCGCTCCCGTATCCTCCGTCCAAATATATTTCATGCAGGTACAAGTTCCCTCCTAAGCGAAACATGATAGTCGTTTTCATCCAGTACCGTAAAGCTGTCTCTGGTAAGATTCAGACCGTCACAATTACGCATAAATAACATAAATTGGTTACTTTTTTCAAAGTTAATAAATCTTTTGTCTTCGTCCGTAAGCAAAATGTCCGCATTATCTATCACGATAAATTTATTTTTACATTGATGCAGTTCTTTGTGAAAATTTTCGCTTTTGTAATTAAACAGTCTGATGTTCCCATACCCCGGCAAAAATTTCACATCCTCCAGCATCTGATAAAGATAAGTTTTTCCGGTAGCGCTGTCTCCACGCACCAGTATAATCCGGCTGGAAAATGTCAGAGAATATGAAAATGGAGCCGCTTTAAATTCAATCTTATCATAAATCACTTTCATCCCTCCCTGCGTATTCCCTGGACCACCACTGCTCAAAGCCCTGTCTTCCTGTCACAATTTCTCTGTTATTAAAACATATCTGTTTCTCCTCCGGAATGTCAAAACGCTCTGGATAAGTCATATATAAATGAATATTATCCATCAGAAATAATCTGCTCAGCACATTTGCGCCGCACTCCGCGACACTGAATATTTTTTCCGGGTTCATAACCACATTCAGGTATGTTTTACACCCACTTGACAGATTGCGCAGAATTCCTATTCCGTACTTTGTCTCAATGTGGTTATCCTCTGTAACTTTTGCATGATCTATCTCCCAGATGGCGTTCCTCTCTCTTTCGCCAATCGGTTTATTACTTGTATTCAGATTAAAAAACTGATCGTTTAACATAATAAACTCTTTTTCAGCTTCTGTATTTGTATACAAATAAATCATGACCGGCACCTCTCTATTTTTAGTTCTGCATCCTTACAGTGTAATAATAAAGCATTTATCATAAATCCGCCAGGATCTCCCCGAGCGTATCATAAGCGTCCTCCAGAGCGTCCAGGGCTTCTGTAAGCGCGTCCAGTATTTCACTGTCCGGGTTTTCATCTTCATAATCCGCGGTCACATCCCCAAGCTCATGCTTCAGCTCTTCCAGACAATCCGTAATCTGTTCCAGCTTGTCCTCTTTGTCAGCCAATGGCGATATATAAATCAATTTTTCCATATCTGTCTCCTTATTCATTTTCTCCTGGAAAATCCTGTTTCCAGGACTGCATCATATCCTTCATTTTTCTGCCTTCTTCCCTGAGGAATTTATTATAAATTTTCAATTCGTCCCCAAAGCATACATGCCTGACGCCAAGCTCATGATAATAGTGAACCGCGTCCGGCGATCCATATATTTCGCACCGCGCCGCCACGCCGTGCTTATGAGCGGCTTCGATCATTTTTCTTTCCGCCGCTCTGCACTCCTCCATGTACTCCCGGGCGTTCTGTCCGTGGCTCATGGAATAATCACTGGGGCCGAACTGCACCATATCCACTCCGGGGATAGAACAGATCTCCTCTATGTTGTCCATCGCTTCTTTTTTTTCGATCATAAAGCAAAGCACCGTCTCATCCAGCCGCGCGGCATGATCCATCTGAACAAGATCCGGCTGATATCCGATAAAGCGCCGTCCCGGGTAGCCGTAACGTCCGCCGGAACGAGGAGTATCCGACTTACAATAGCGGATGGTTTCCCTGATCTCATCCGGGGTTTTGTGATCCGCGAACAACAGAGCCTGGAAACCTGCTCCCATGGCCTTCTGCGCAACATAAAACCGGTTTGTAAAATCAATCTTCATCATACTTCCCATACCGTGAAGCTCTGACGCTCTGACGATATTTTCCATATCGTACTGATCAAAGGGCATATATTCCGCCGGAAATTCAATATAATCAAAATTCCCCGTCACGCCCACCAGCTCCGCCATGCCCGGATATGTGCTGTGCACCCTTGTACCAAGGGTTGCTTTCCCCTGGTTCAGCATTTCTCTGATTCTATTTGACTTCATTTGTTCCTCCCATGAATTTTCTGCCGTCTTTCACTTTTCTTCCTGGCTGAGACATTACGCGTGCGGAATATCCGTATATTCGCTAATCTCCCGGCTGACTGTGCAGAGATCCTCCACAGAAAGCTCATGAAGATCCTCGTGTCCCGTAATTCTCGCGAACATCTTCAGCTCCTCCAGGGATACGTTCAGGTAATTCGCCACTCTCGCCGCGGCGGCGTCCTTATGAAGACGGGTTCTCAGATCCTCATCCTGAGTGGCGATTCCCATAGGACACATTCCGGTACCGCAGATCTTATACTGCTGGCAGGCCATGGCCATAAGCGCCGCCGACGCCACCGCTACCGCGTCCGCGCCCATGGCGATCGCCTTGGCAAAATCAGAGGACACTCTCAAACCTCCGGTAATGATCAGACTGATGTCCGAATGAATACTATCCAGGTATTTTCTGGCTCTGTGGAGAGCATAGATAGTCGGAACACTGGAAGAGTCCCTCAGAAGCTTCGGCGAAGAGCCTGTGGCTCCGCCCCGGCCGTCTATGGTGATAAAGTCCGGCTCCGCGTAGACGCAGAACGCCAGGTCCCTCTCGATCCTTCCCGCGGCGATCTTCACTCCGATCGGCCTTCCTTCGGAAGCATATCTTAACTGAGTGATCAGATTTTTCAGATCCTCTTTTGTATTGATACCGGGAAATCTGGACGGCGCGATCACATCTTTACCCATGGGCTTATTTCTTACTTCACTGATCTCTCTGGTGACCTTTTCCCCTGGCAGATGACCTCCCATTCCGGGCTTTGTACCCTGACCGATCTTGATCTCGATGGCGTCCGCGTTTCTCAGATTCTCCGGGGTCACACTGTAAAGATTTCCTACATATTCAAAAATATACTTATCCGCCGCCTGCATTTCCTCCGGAAGGATTCCTCCCTCCCCGGAGCACATAGCGCTGTGCGCCATAGCTGAGCCCTTTGCCAGAGAAATCTTTGCCTCTCTTGACAATGCTCCGAAGGACATGTGGGAAACGTACACCGGATTTTCAAGGATCAAAGGCTTGGCCGCGTGTTTTCCGATCACCGTCGTCGTCCTAACCGGAGCTCCCTCCTCCAGGGGCATGGGATCCAGCTGCGCGCCCAGAATAAGGATGTCGTCCCAGGAAGGCATCGGCAGCTCCGTTCCCATAGCCGCGTGAATACTTTTTCCGGTTACGGCCATTTCATGGATCTCCTTCATGTATCTGCAGGATTCATCCTGACGGACAAACTCTCTGGGATAATCCAGCTTCAGTTCTTTTTCACGGGGCAGCTCCGTGCCGTGATCCTCTTCATAGACCGTGAACTTCTCCGTAGGCTGGTGGCAGACCGGACATTCCTTCAATTCTGAAAAAGGCGCCCCCTCTTTTTCTTCATCATAGATATAACCGCACACACTGCATCTGTATCTTGCCATATTAATTTCGCCTCCTTATTCCTAATAAATTATTTTTCATCATCTGTCTCTCTTTCGCCCGGTTCCTCCCTCCGGTACGCGAATCTCTTTTACAGGTTCATCTTCTCGAAACGGTACTCCTGTTTTATATTCGGATATTTCCTTTTATCCACCCTGCTCATAAACATATCCCAGGGCCTCGCGAACACCTCAAAGGGAGCGTACAAAGCCTGGTACACCACCAGCATTTCCTCTGTCTCCGTATGCCGGGCAAAAGCGATGATCTTGTACAGATACTCAGATGTATCCGCCGGTACCTGTTCTCTTTTAAAATGCTGTACAATATCTCCGATCCTCAGCTCTCTCTGACTCATGCCTTCCCCCTGAGATTCCGGTTCTGTATCCCCTGTGCCCAGCTCTGTATATTCCTCTTTATCCAGAGAAACAGGTATTCCCGTCTTTCCCGCGATATGAACGCCTCCATACCATGTTCCGGCGACCTCGAAAACATCCCCGATCTCGTATTCCGTGCTGTATTCATCATTCTTCTTTATGATCCTGATCCTGCTCATCTGCTCCCTCATTTCCTCTTTAAATAGATTAAGAAAATCATATCATAGAAAGGACATTTTTGCACTACTCTGTAATGAGCGTTTCTATAATTTCATAACAGACAATATGTAATGACCTCCGATTTGTAGATTCGTGGATTTACCTGTATACTATAAATCGGAATAAATTGTAACAGCTCATACAGATGTCCGCCCGCAAAAAGATGCAGGCATGTCTTATGCTTCCCAACCACTGTATGAGCTGAACCGATACATGATTTTTCCAGTTACACTGATAATCCAATTTTCCGGGGAGAAACAATAGCATTGTATTTCTTCTGAAATGGTGTTTTAATAATAGAAGTACATCATAGAAATGCGGCGCCGCTGCACGCTGACGCCGAGAGGAGGACAAATTATGGATTCTTTTTCCGACTATATACATACCGTTCAATATTACGAGACGGATAAAATGGGCATCACCCATCATTCCAACTATATCCGCTGGATGGAGGAGGCACGTATCGACTTTCTCCGGCAGACAGGCTGGGACTATGCCCGGCTGGAATCTCTGGGGATTGTTTCCCCTGTGACGGCGGTGGAATGTAAATATAAAATAAGCACCACCTTTGCCGATCAGATCTCCATTCATGTCTCAGTGGAGGAATTTAACGGAGTCCGGCTGAAGCTTTCTTACTGTATGAAAAACTCCGGCGGCAAAATCGTCTGCCAGGCCGGCTCGGAGCATTGCTTCCTGGACGCCACAGGCAGGGTGATGTTTGTAAAAAAGGAAATGCCGGAACTTTATAAGGCCCTGGTCTCATATTTAAGGAGATGAAAGGCACTATAAAGAATGGCGCATTAGCGACATACTTCTGCTTATTTCCCATGAAATAAAGATACAACCAGACAGGATACAGCAAAAAGGGACAGCCGCGTCTATGATTTTTGATCACTGACGCGGCTGTCCCTGCTTCATTGCTTATTTTTTATCATTGGATCAGCAGATTAAAGTCCGGCCTGCTCAAGAAGAGACGGAACCTTGGACTCCCAGCCCATTGCCATGATATGTACGCCCTGGCAGTACGGCTTACATTCTCTGATAATACGAGCGGCAATCTCCACTCCGGTGATGCCCGCTTTTGTTTTTTCTTTGTCTGCCTTCAGCTCGTTAATCATATCCTCAGGAATGTGGATACCGGCCACATTCGCGTTCATGTATCTGCACATACCTACAGATTTCGGGATTACGATACCAAGCTGAACCGGTTTGCCGAACTGTTTCGCTTTTTCCATGAACTGGATAAATTTTTCCGGCTCATAAACAGCCTGGGTCTGGAAATACTCCGCGCCTGCGGCAACCTTTCTCTCCATCTTAGCAAGCTGCACGTCAACGGAATCGCTGCAGGGCGATACGACAGCGCCCTTGGCGAATTTCGGCGGTTCGCCAACAAGCTCGTTTCCGCCAAGATCCACGCCTGACTCAAGCTGTTTTACCGCATGGATAAGAGATACGGAATCCAGGTCAAATACAGGCTTTGCCTGAGGATGATCGCCCAGCTTGGTGTGGTCGCCTGTCAGGAGAAGAAGATTCTCGATTCCAAATAAAGCGGCGCTTAAAAGATCGGATTCCAGAGCAATACGGTTCCTGTCGCGGCAGGTCATCTGGAAAATAGGGGTCAGCCCCTCATCCTTTAAGGCTTTGCAAGTAGCCAGAGAGCCCAGACGCATAACGGAGGACTGGTTGTCCGTTACGTTCACCGCGGTAATGCCGCTCAGATAAGTCTTCGCTTCCTCCAGCATGTGTTCAATATGAAATCCTTTCGGCGGTCCTACTTCCGCAGTAACTACAAATTCTCCACGTTCAAATGCTTCTGTAATTTTCATGATATTTTACTCCAATCATAATAAAATCATATTTACAAGTTCACAGTTTCTTTATTCGGACACTTCCTCGTCGGTCGCGTAGTTGCGCACCTGTGTGGGGCACTTCAGCACGTCCAGGCGTCCTATCTGCGCAAGCCGTCTGTAAATACGCTCCCAGCCGCACTCCATTTCACTGTCCACTTCGCATTTGCCGTTTTTCGAGCCGCCGCACTGTCCGTTGACCAGGCTCTTGGAACAGGCAGTGATGGGACAGATTCCTCCGGTTAAATTCAGGTAACATTCACCGCACTGATCGCAGTCGTATTCCAGAGGCGTTACTCCCTGATATCCCGGCAGCGGATAGGTGTCGCAGACTGCGCACACTTTTTTGTCCTCCAGATATTCCGCCACCGTCTGCACGCCCACGCCGCAGGAAAGTACCAGCACCGCGTCGGCCGCTTCGATCTCGCTCATATGCTTCTGAAGACGCAGCTTGAGATTATCCGGATTACATATGTAGTCGGTAGTAAGAATTCCCATCACATTTCCTTGGGCGGTCATTTCTTTTTGAAGCTCCTGGGCTTCCTTTTCCGGGAAATGAACCTCTTTGCATCCATGACAGTTAATGATAAAAACTTTTTTACCTTCTGCCAGTGATGTGATCGTTTCTTTATCTTTTAACTGGGTAATTAACATATCACTTCATCCCCCTTACTGCATTTTTGCCGGCTTTGATCTTTCTGACCAGAGGAATCTTGGAGGAACAGATATATTCGCAGCATCTGCATTCGATACAGTCCATAACATTCCTGTCCTTCATTCCCTGCCAGTTCTCTTCATCCGCATATTTTGAGAAATACAGAGGAGTAAGCTCCATCGGACAGACATCCACGCAGCGTCCGCACTTGATACAGGGCTGCTCTTCCGTCTGATCCGTATCGATCACAATGATTCCGTTGGATCCTTTCATAATGGGTACGTTGGGATCCGGAATATCAAAGCCCATCATCGGTCCGCCTGCTTTTATGGTGACGTCGTCGTCTGTGGTGCCGCCGCAGTAGTCGATCAGATCTTTTGTATTGGTACCGATCTTCACAATATAATTGCCCGGCTTTTTCAGCTTTTCGCCGGTCATGGTAACCACTCGTTCGATCAGAGGCATACCCTTCTGGATCGCGTCGGAAATCGCCTTGGTGGTGCTGACATTGGCTACTACGCAGCCTACGTCCGCCGGAAGGCCTCCGCTGGGAACCTGTCTCTTCAGAACGCGTTTGATCAGCATTTTTTCCGCGCCCTGAGGATATTTTGTCCTGGCTGTTACTACCTCAATATTGCCGCAGTCAGCCGTCTTTGCCTCCAGAAGCTCAATCGCGTCAGGCTTATTATCCTCGATTACAATGATTCCTTTTTCAGCTCCCACGGTTTTGAGCATTGCTTTCAGGCCGTAGATCACGTCATCCGCGTATTCCAGAAGCACTCTGTGGTCCGCGGTCAGAAGCGGCTCACATTCACAGCCGTTCAGCAGAACGGTATCCACCGGTTTGGCGGGCTTTAATTTTACTGAGGTAGGGAATCCGGCGCCGCCCATACCTACGATTCCGGCCTCCCGGACAATATCCACGATCTCGTCCGGCGTCAGGCTGTCAAGATCCTTGTGAGGCTGTACGGATTCGTGCAGAGTGTTCTTGCCATCTGACCGGATGACAACAGACATACATTCGCCTCTCGTCGCATGTTTATGGGGTTCAATAGCGGTTACGGTTCCGCTGACGCTGGAGTGTACCGGGCTGCTGATAAAGCCGGCTGCCTCGCCGATCTTCTGTCCGGCCTTTACGGTGTCGCCGACCTGCACAACCGGTTCTGCCGGAGCGCCTGCGTGCATGGACAGAGGAATAACCACAACCTCAGGATCCGGGAATCTCTCCAGCGGCAGATGTTCCGAAAACTCCTTCCGCTCTGATGGATGAACTCCGCCGTAGTAACCGTCAAGCCTGTTTTCACGGACTGCTTTTACATAATCGTTCACAGCCTTGAAATTAACCTTGGAGTAATCTCTGATCTGTACAGGCTGATTCAAGAATTCTTCAAGCCGTCCCTGCTTCTCCAGTCTGTTATATATTTTCTCCCATGCACAGTCCTTATTACCGTCCACTTCACATTTTCCGTTTTTCGCGCCGCCGCACTGTCCGTTAACCAGGCTCTTGGAGCAGTCAACAATGGGGCAGATACCGCCGGTAATGTTCAGATAGCACTGCGCGCAGGCATCGCAGCTCTTTTTCGTCAGAGCCATACCGTGATGCCCTCTGTAATTCAGAGAATTGCTGGCCGCGTATACCGGTTTTCCCGCCAGCCCCGCGACGGTCTGAATTCCCAGGCCGCAGGAAACCACAAAAATATTCTCCGTTCCCTCCGGGATCATATCCTGCAGCTTCTTCTCTGTCTGGATCTTATTGCAGAGAAAATCAACCTTCACGCTGCCTGTAACGGTTTTTCCCTCTTCGGCGGCGATTTTCTCA
The DNA here is from genome assembly GCA_019115125.1 of Candidatus Blautia faecipullorum. GTDB lineage: Bacteria > Bacillota > Clostridia > Lachnospirales > Lachnospiraceae > Blautia_A > Blautia_A faecipullorum. The sequence continues at coordinate 13,299 of DXEG01000056.1, read as the reverse complement.
AACTCCCCGCAATCCGGTTCATCCACAGTTTCAAATTCCTTGAAGCACTTGTTGCAGGCAATGACAAACAGATGATCCTTATCGGCCAGTAAGGACTTCAGCTCGTCATTACTTTTCAACTTATACTTGGTATAGTTTTCCAATTGCTCACCTTCCTTACAAAATGATTTACAAACCCTTTTCTTATCTGTTTCCATGGTTTCTCTCCACCTCTGCACTCTGGAAAAAAACCACAAACAGATAACTTAGTTCTGCAACTGATACAACACTAATTGTACCATAATTTATGTGCTTTTTATATATTATTTTCAAGAAATCCATTACAATTTTGTAACAGTTCAACCATACAGTGTTCGGGAAGCATAAAACATGCATAAAACATGCTTGCGTGTTTTTGCGAGCGGGCATACTTCACATCAGTCCCAGCCCTTTTGCCACGATCATGATGAAATCCTGAACATTGGTTACGATCGTCGTGGCGGCCAGACTGCCTCTGTCAAGCAGCTTGTTCACCACAAACTCATCCGCGTCCACCGTATAGAGGAAAACCGGACGAACAGTCCCATCCTCCAGCACTCTGTAGGACGGAGTCATATTGCCTGTGGCGATGGTGTGCAGCATAGTAGCCAGACAGATCACCGTAGTGGATTTTTTTACCATCTCCCTCATTTTCGTCTGTCCCTCATAGGCGTCCCCGATCACCTCGGGGAGAGGGCCGTCGTCGCGGATCGACCCTGTGAGGACAAAAGGAATGTTATTTTTCACGCAGCTGTACATGATTCCATTGTCTATATGATAATCCTCAACAAACTGCGGAATAGAACCGCTCCTTCTGACACGGTTGATCACGTCCAGATGATTGTAATGCCCGTTGGGCTGAGATTTCTGCGTATAAATATCCTGTCCCAGAGCTGTATGGAACAGGGCGCCCTCCAGATCGTGAGTAGCCAGAGCGTTTCCCGCCATCAGGCCGTCCACATAGCCGTTCTCCACCATGACCTGCATGGCTCTTCTGGCGTCCGCGTCAAAGGAAAAGGCCGGGCCCATCACCCAGAGGATATTCCCGTGGTCTCTTTCATACTTCAAAAGCTCAAAAAAGCGGTCATAATCTCTGGCGTAGGAGGTTTCCCGGCTTCTCCCCTGACGGAACACGAACTTGTCGGCGGCAGCCTCCTCCGCCGTCATAAATCCTGTGCTGTAAAGGTAAATTCCCTCTTCTCCGTCCTCTGTCCTTCCGACGATCACCTTGTCCCCGATCTCAAGATTACGGTTTTCCACTACCTTTAATTCTCCGTTATCACAGAGGACTACGCTGGAATCCATCCTGCTTTCCTTTGCCAGCGTCCATTCCCCGCCGATCTTGAAATACTCCGGGTACATGGAAGTGCTGTGGTAATTTTCAGGGGCCACGCCCTTTATCGTCACTTCCTCCCAGGAAGCGTCCGGCGCGTTCTTAAATTTCTCCTGCGAAAAATCAGGCTCTCTGTATTTTGGTAAATCAAACATATAAACTGTCCCTCTCTTCTACTGTATTTTTAACGGTTCTGTCACTAATGTACCGACATGTTCACATTTCAACAAATGACTTGCCCGCGCACTAGTCCGCTCTGTAGACGCAGCTTCCGTCCACATACGTCTCCTCTGCCCGCACCCGGTCGATCTCCTCCGCCGGAACCTGCAGTATATCTCGGTTCAAAACAACAAAATCCGCCCGGCAGCCCTCGGCAAGCATTCCGATATCCTGAAATCCCGCCGCTAGAGCCGCTCCTCTTGTATAAAGCCTTATGGCCGTCTCAATATCCACGGCATGTTCCGCGCCGCAGTCCGTTCCGTCCGCCGCTCTTCTGGTCACGGCCAGCTTCAGCCCCGGGAAGGGATCCGAAGGTACGGACCAGAAGGTTGCCGGAGCGTCTGTGGAAAATCCCAGACATACGCCTTTTTCCAGCATCTTTTTCACAGGGTAACATTCCCGGAGCCATTCAGGCCCCAGATTGGCAAGATAGCTGGCGCTTTCCGCATACAGAAAGATCGGCTGGGTTACAAAGGAAATTCCGTGAGCGGCGGCTTTCTCTATACATTCCTCGGACGGATCCGTCACGTGCTCGATCCTCACATAGGGAATCCCCTCCTCCGTCCACTTTTTCTCACGGACAGCCCTGCTGATCATCCTTTCTATCGCCCTGCCTCCCATGGCGTGCATGGAGAGCTGGCAATGATTCTTTTTGCAGAATTCCACCGCAGTTTCCAGCATCTCCTCCGTACATACAGAAATTCCATAATTATCCTGAGAATCCTTATAAGGCTTATCCATCCACGCGGTTCTGCCTGAAATGCTCCCGTCCCCGATCAGCTTCAGCCCAGCGGCAAAGATCTGTCTGTTCCGGTCCATATGCTCCCGGGGTATGCTGAATTTTTTATCATTCATAAAGAAATCCCACATATAGTAGATTCCTACCTTCTGGCAAAAGCCTCTCGCCGCCGCCCTCTCATAGATAGGGAAGTTATCGCTTTCATCCAGATTCCCCATATCGCAGATCGCCGTGATTCCCTGTGAGCTGAGCAGCTTCCCAAGCTCCAGCAGATTATCCGTCTTTTTTTCCAGGGATTCCTGAGGGAGCAGAGAGGCGATCAGATTCCTGGCGTTTTCTTTCAGTATTCCTGTGGGCTCTCCGTTTTCGTCCCTCTCGATCTCGCCTCCCGGCGGATCCGGCGTATTTCTGTCAATGCCCGCCAGCTTCAGCGCCATACTGTTGACACAGCGGATATGGGCGCAGTTGCGCATCAGAGATACCGGGGCGTCGCTGCAGGCTCTGTCCAGATCGTATCTGTTGGGAGACCGCTTTTCCCGAAATCCCTGTTCATCATAGCCCCATCCCTCGATCCATTTTCCGGGGCCCTGCTGCTCTCTGTGCTCCCGTACTGCCTGTATCAGCTCCTCTATGGAGCAGATATCCGGAGGCATCACCGTGATTTTTTTCCTGAAATCGGCCAGCATCACAGGATGCATGTGGGCGTCCACAAATCCCGGGATCACCCTTCTCCCCTTCAGATCCACCACCTGGCCCAGATCCTCCGGCAGCTCGTCCCTCCTGCCGATCTTTATGATACGGCCGCCGGAGCACGTCATAGCCTCCGCATAAGGCTTCCTGCTGTCAGAAGTAAATATTTTGCCATTTATAAAAGATATTCTTTCTTGTCTGCACATTTTTCTCTCCTCCGTATATTTATCATAACAGAATCCAATGGTTTTGTCAGGAAGTTTTATCCTGATTCTTGCATTGTCCCGGCCCTGATGATAGAATATTGTATATTTATTCATTTATGAATATTAGAGATAAAAGGCATCTTATCTCAAACAAAACCGGATTGCTTCGCGCGATATGATGCCGCAGTCCAGCCCGCGCCATTCGTAAAACCGCACTGCGTGCTTACTGTGGCTGACACCACTGTATGGCTGAACTGTTACCTGAAAACATTCATAAATATACAACAATATTTAAATAAGCGTTTCAATATGACCGGATTGATTTCTCCGTAAGGATCCCGTTATATCCGATGGGAGATCCGCTTCTATAGGTGGTAAGTAACAAATCCGTATCCGTGGCGGGTGTCAATCCCCCTCTGATATACGCTCAGCGAGGATGCGCAAGCGAGTCTTGAATTGAGTGACGCATTAAAAACGGAGGTGACAAATATGGAACATATATCTGCGCAGGAAATCAGACGCAGGGCAGAGGAGATCCGGCCTCAGATCACAGCAGACCGGAGATATCTGCACCAGATCCCGGAAATCGGCACGGATCTTCCGAAAACCAGCGCCTATATCAAACAGCGGCTGGACGAAATGGGAATTTCCTGGAAAGACTGCGGAGGAAAGCTTCCTTTGAAAATGACAGAGGATTTTGAGAAGGCGGGCTTCCCGCGGATGGAAAAGGAGACCGGAGTAGCCGCCGTCATCGGAAAAGGCTCTCCCTGTATTCTTCTCAGGGCTGATATGGACGCTCTCCCCATTCAGGAAAAGAACACGCTGGAGTTCCGGTCTGTAAACGGCAGCGGGCATATGTGCGGCCACGACAGCCATACGGCAATGCTTCTGGGCGCGGCTCAGATCTTAAAGGATATGGAGGACCGCCTTGAGGGAACCGTGAAGCTGATGTTCCAGCCGGGAGAAGAGACGGGCGCGGGCGCCCGGATGATGGTGGAGGATGGTATTTTAGCGGATCCGGCTGCCGACGCCGCCTTCGGCCTTCATGTACAGCCTTTGGAGCCCACCGGGCAGATCGGCTACACGGCGGGCGTCAATTCCGCCTCCCTTGATACCTTTATTCTGAAGATCAAAGGAAAAGGCGGGCACAGCTCCCAGCCTCAGCTCTGCACAGATCCTCTGATGATCATGAACCAGGTATATCAGGCTGTGAACCTTCTTGTGACCAGAGAAGCGGATCCGGCCGCCATGGTAACCCTTACCTGCGGCGTGGCCCAGGGAGGAACGGCCGTGAATATCATCCCCGGCGAAGCAGAACTTCACATCGGTATGCGCACGCTGGACGTGACGTCCGCGGATCATCTGAAAAAACGAATCCCGGAGATCATAGACCACTATGTAAAAGCGTGGAACGGGGAATATGAGCTGACGGTCTTCCACACTCCCTGCACCCTCACCGATGAAAAGCTGTGCCGGCAGATGGTGCCCCATATCCGTGAAGTCGCGGGCCAGGATAATGTCCGGGAAATTCCCGCCATGACAGGCACCGAGGATTTCGGGTATGTGACTCAGGAGGTTCCCGGTATGTTTGTCTTTATCGGCGCCGGCGGACCGGGAACCCCTCCTCTCCACAGCCCTTATATGGTACTGGACGAAAACGTGCTTCCACTGGGAGCCGCCGTCTACGCAAATACAGCCGTTTCCTGGCTGATGGACCGTTCACGCGCAGAATGAACCACAGCGGAGCGTTTATATTGCAGAAAAGTTTGTATATTACAATTCAGAACAATCTGGAGTGCTTTTCTATAATATATACCGCCTGCAGCCAGGCAGAACCAGACAGCCCTTGTCTGTTCGGAAAGGAAAAAAATGAATCAGAATACAAATAAGAAAAAATCATTCCAGATGCCTCATGTTTTTATCATACTTCTGCTGATCATGCTGCTGATCGTCATTCTTTCCTACCTGATCCCCAGCGGATCCTATGAAAGAATCACCGACAGCTCCACGGGGCTGAGCGTCATCGATCCCGACAGCTTTCAGTACATAAAAAACGAAGATCCCATCGGTTTTATGGATTACTTTGAGGCCATTTATAACGGCTTCGTCAACGGGGCGACGATCATGGGAACGCTGTTTATCTGCTCCGGAATGATCTATCTTCTGGAGGTCAGCGGCGCATTCGGCGCGGCGATCAGCCTGATCCTGAAAAAGACAAAGGGACGGGAATTTTCCGTTATCTGTATCTTTTATACCATCTTCGTGATCTTCGGCGTTCTGGGATACGGTGAAGCGGCCTATCCTTTCTATCCTCTGGCTGTGACCATAGGATTTGCCCTGGGATATGACCGGATGGTAGGCACCGCCCAGGCGGTGATCGGCAGCACGGTGGGATTTACCTCCGGGCTGATGAATACTTTTACCACAGGCGTGGCCCAGCAGATCGTGGGACTCCCCCTGTTTTCGGGGATCGGCTTCCGCGCCCTGGGTCTGGCGGTCTTTTATGTCATAGGACTTTCCGGAATTTATATTTACTGCCGCAAAATAAAAAAAGATCCCAGAAACAGCTTTTTCAGTGAAGAGTATATGAATCAGAGCAAGGATACCCAAACCGCCGTGACAGAGGAAATGACCCTCCCAAGAGCGCTGGGGATCCTGGTATTCCTGGCTGTGATCGTCATTCAGGGCTACGGCTGTATCCGCCTCCACTGGTCCTTCCCGCAGATCGCCGCTATTTATATCATCATGGGCTGTGTGCTCACCCTGATTTTCCGCATGAAGCCCAGCGACGCCTGCCAGCTTTTCTGCAAGGGAGCCGTCCGGGTATTTGCCGCCGCCTTTGCCGTAGGTATGGCTCAGTCCGTGGTGGTATTGATGAACCAGGCGTGTATTATGGATACCATCGTCCATGGAATGTCCGTCCTTCTGGAAAATAAGAGCGCTTTACTGGCTCTGCTGATCATCTTCGTTTTTGTTACGCTGTTTAACTTTCTCGTTGTCTCCGGCAGCGGCAAGGCGGTTATCATCATGCCTATCCTTCAGCCTCTGGGAAAAATACTGGGGATCAATCAGCAGGTGCTGGTATTGGCCTATCAGTACGGCGACGGGATCACCAACAGCTTTTGGCCCGGAAGCTCTCTCGTCCAGTTGTCCATGTGCGGAGTGGATTACGGTTCCTGGATCAAATTCTGCTGGAAAATTTACCTTGGCTTTATTGTGAGCGCTTTTGTTCTTGTCATGATCGCCCACAATATCGGATACGGGCCATTCTGACAGAAAGGTAATTTTATGGAATTACGCGTATTAAATTATTTTCTGGCTATTGCCAGAGAAGAAAACATTACAAAAGCGTCCCAGATCCTCCATGTCAGCCAGCCCGCGCTGTCCCGTCAGATGATGCAGCTGGAGGAGGAGCTGGGAGTCAAGCTGTTTATCCGCAGCAACCACAGGATTGTCTTAACCGAGGACGGGATGCTTCTGAAGCGCCGGGCCCAAGAGCTGCTTTCCCTTGCGGACAAAACCCGCCGCGAATTTCTTCATAAAGAAACAGAGCTTGCCGGAGAAATTTCTGTGGGCAGCGGAGAATTTCACAGCACAAAGGAGCTTTCCCGGATCATCGTCGCCTTCCGCAAAAAGCACCCCCTGGTACAGTTTCGTATCTACAGCGGCAACGCCGACAACATCCAGGATTATATCGGAAGAGGGCATCTGGATCTGGGGGTGATAGGCGAACCGGTAGATATCGGCAAATACGAGTTTACGTCTATGCCGGTAAAAGAAACCTGGGGTGTTTTAGTACACAGAGATTCCCCCTTAGCCGGAAAGGATAAAATCCAGGCGGAGGATCTGTTAAACATCCCCCTTGTAACGGGATCCACCCATTTTCCCGGAGAACTGGTCAACTGGTTCGGCGGATTATATGACGAAATGGAGATCGCGGCGGCGGGCAATCTTCTTTACAACGAGGCCATGCTGGTAGAAAGCGGAATGGGAGCCGTAGTCTGCATCCAGTTGGACTGCACCTACGAAAACCTCCGGTTTATTCCCTTATCCCCGGTCATCCAGTCCCGCACCGCTCTGATCTGGAAGAAAGACTCCGTCTTTTCTCCGGCTACAGCAGCTTTTATTGATTTCGCAGTGAAATACCTTAAAGGTATTTCTGAGGATAAAATATAAGTATTTTACATAGAGATTTTCAGGCTTTACAATAAAGGTGTTCCAGAACGGAGCGCCTTTATTTTTTATATCATAGGAAAGACCGTGTTACATTCATGCGTGAAAATACTGATTTTTCTATGATATAAAAACGATTGCTCCTCTTAATTTTACAATACAGAATCCGAGGTAGGAAAATGACGATTTATGAAGCAAGCGAACGCTATAATATCCCCATTGAAGTCCTCAGGGAATACGAGAGCTGGGGACTGTGCGGCACGGTAAAAAAGGTACTGGGAGCATGGCAGTATGACGACGAGGATATCCGTCGTCTGAGCACGATCATGACTCTCCACGACGTAGGTTTTTCCAATGAAGAGGTGGAGACCTACATGCGGCTGCTGCTGGAAAAGGAAAATACCGGGCAGGAGCTGTTGGAAATTATCAGTCGCCGCCGCGACAGCACCTTAGATGAAATCCACTTCAAACAGGCTCAGCTAGACCGTCTTGATTACCTGCGGTACAAAATCCAAAAGCAGGCCGGACAAAAAACAGGGAAATGAACAGTAGGTATATTGTTATAAAAAGACGAAAGGAGATTCCTGATATGAAAAAATTTCTTTCTGTTATGCTGACACTCACAATGGTATTTACTTTTGCCGCCTGCGGAAACGGCGGCTCTGAAAGCAGCCGTTCCGCTTCTTCCCAGGCGGGAGAGCAGTCTTCTTCTACAGCCCCGGACGAGGAAGCGTCCTCTGAGCCGCAGAGCTCTTCTGCATCCGAAGAAAATCCCGCCACTTCTGAAAGCACTGATCCGGTTGAAAGCTCCGCTCCTGACGAGAACGCTGAGCCTGTCGAAAGCTCCACTCCTGCGGAAGGCTCTGAGTCTGACGAAAGCTCCGCTCCTACTGAAAGCGCACTTCCGGCCGGAGAGGAATCTCAGCCGGAAACAGAAGCTGGCTCCGCTTCTTTGGTCGTATATTTCTCCTGGTCCGGCAATACCGAGTCAGTAGCAAATGAAATCCAGGCTCAGACCGGGGCGGATATTTTTGAGATTGTTCCCGCTGAGCCGTATACCGACGACTACAACACCCTGCTTGACATCGCGCAGGAGGAACAGGCCGATGGCGCCCGTCCCGCTATTGCGGACACCGTGGAAAATTTTGATCAGTATGATGTTGTTTATTTCGGATATCCCAACTGGTGGTACGGCGTTCCTATGGCCCTGCTTTCCTTCCTCGAAAACAATGATCTGTCCGGCAAACAGATCTACCTGTTTTATTCTCACGGAACAGGCGGGCTTGCGGACAGTGTATCCATGATCACAGAAGCGCTTCCCGGAACGGAGATCTCAGATCATATTTTTGACTGTTACGAGGAGGACGCGCCGGACTCTGAGGAAGAAATTGGAAGCTGGCTGGCTGAGCTGGGGTATAGCGGCTGATCCCTACAGGAGTCTCTGCGCAAGCTGCAAACCGGGTATATCGATCTGGTTTTGATTCATCAGCCATTGGGGGATTACTACGGCACTTAGATTTGGTGGGTGAGTATCCACTCCAATAGCCCGGAAGAAGGAATCTCTCCTGCGGCCAGTCGGAGAATCACATCGGATAGCTCGGTTTGTGTGTACTCCAGTTCAATTCCGTTTAAAGCGAGGAACACCAGCATGGCATGAGCGCCGATCCGTTTATTCCCGTCCACGAAGGAATGATTCTTAACCAGACCAAAGCAGAGACGGGCGGCTTTCTGCTGAATTGAGGGATAAACATCTTCTCCGCCGAAGGTCTGGAACGGCGCATTCAGTGCAGAGTCCAGCATCCCTTCATCACGCAGACCGGAAGAGCCTCCGGTCGCTTCCAGAAGCTGATCGTGCAGCAGAAGTATCTGAGGTTTGGAAAGTCTGATCATTTAGAGAGTACCTCGTAAGCCTGCCGGTTCTTTTCAATAAGACGTTTGGAAATAGCCATGACATCTTCATCGGCGGCAAGCTGCTCCTGTTCGGCAGCGCCAAATTCCATGACAAGATATCGGGGAACATTATTCTTCAGTATGATGACCGAACCATTCTCATCTACGAGACGTGCCACCTTAGAAAAGTTCTGGTTTGCGTCTGTAATGGAAACAAGGTTTTTTGTATTGATCTTCATAGGGAAGCCTCCTTTACTTGCTTTACTTCTATTATACCCAAAACTAGGAGAAATTCAACCTAGTTCATGTAAAATTTATAGGCAGGGGCGGCGGTCTTAATGGAGCCGGCCTCATTGGAAGGTGCGGAGGTGCCGCTCGTAAAGAATTTCCTAAAATCGCCGCAGAAAAGTGACCGGTAAGATTCCTGAAAAAATGTAAAAACGGAAGCACTCAGGACAAAATTGTATCAATCTCGACACGCAATATGGTAGTACGGCGTTCCTATGCCCCTGCTTTCCTTCCTCGAAAACAATGATTGGTCCGGCAAACAAATCTGCCTGTTTTGTTCTCACGGAACAGGCGGGCTTGCGGACAGTGTATCGCGCTTCCCGGCGCGGAGACAGAATGATTTTTTCATTATTGAATTAGAAATTGCTTAGGATAAAGGAATTCAAACAATGCGGAAAGGGATATTATTATCCCGTGCGGAGAAAAGAATTTTTTCGAGACATATGAAAATTAATGGAAACGTTAGTTGTAAAACGACAATGCTATACATACTAAAATTTACTACTATTAGAAGTCCAGAATTTTAAAATGAAATAATGGATAGAGAGAAATACAGAGCATTTAAGTATTGCAAAAAGTCGGTCAATCTCTTTGAAATGATGAAATGCTGCAAATGCCCGAAAATAGGCGCTTTTGAGAATCTAAAGTGATTTGAACAGACCGATTTTTTATCAAAAAAGTTTTAAATAAGGCAAATATGGGCACTTTAGAGAGAAAAAAGTCGGTCAACCAAGGGGATAATTCTACCAAAAATAAAAAGCCCGGAAAATAGGGCATTATCTGAAATTACAAAAATGAGGTTGACCGACTTTTTGAACAAAAACGATTGAAAAAAAGAAGAAATTGAGATATTATAAAGAAAAAACAGCAGAAATACTGGTGTAGTACCTTACCTATGAGGAATTGACACTTTTGCATTGGCAGGTTCTAATTTCCTGCCAATACAGGTAGTACCTTACCTATGAGGAATTGACACAATTTCTTCACCTTGATAATCATACACTGTCACAGTTCGTAGTACCTTACCTATGAGGAATTGACACCAAATAGAACATATTTTGCTTCTTCACGGGCCTTATCCTCTCGTAGTACCTTACCTATGAGGAATTGACACAAATTCATTATATTTTTATTGTATTTTTCTCCGCGTTGTAGAGTAGTAGTACCTTACCTATGAGGAATTGACACCTTCTCTCCAAGGTATAACACATCAATTATCTCGCTGGTACGCCGGTAGTACCTTACCTATGAGGAATTGACACTTGAAATGTAGCCTTTAAAGTGCATATTTTAGTTCCTCCGTAGTACCTTACCTATAAGGAATTCACACTAAGTGCATAATTAGCACACATTAATTCCGTGTATTAGTAGTACCTATAGAGAGTTTTAGAATAAAAAGGAGAAAAAGAAGAATGTATGTAATACTGACTTATGATATTCAGCAAAAGCGTGTCGCCAAAGTACATAAAGTCTGTAAAAAATATCTAGCTCATATCCAACGCTCTGTATTTGTCGGGAATATTTCTGAAGCAAAATTAAATAATTTAAAAAGAGAATTATTTTTATTAATTTCTCCTCAGTATGATTCAGTCATTATTTATCGCCTGGATTCTGTAAAATATGCGGTAAAAGAACAATTAGGAATGGTTCAGCCGCTTTCTAATATTATCTGAGGTGGAAAGATGCTCACAATTGAGGAAATACTTTCAGAAAGTAATCAAAAAATAGCCTTGGAACATCTAAAAACCAAAAGAGATGGACGTGGACCTGATGGAATGTTATTATCTGAACTGGAAGAGTATTGGAAAATCAACCAGAATGATATTTGTCAGAGTATAAGGCTTGGTAATTATAAACCGGGAGTAGTACAGATAAAGGAGTATTTGAATAAACGAGGAAAGAAGCGAAATATATCATGCATAAATTCAATTGACCGCTTTATTTTACGTTTGTTGGCACAAAAATTAAAACAATATATAGAGCCTCAATTTTTGTCTCATAGTTATGCATATCAGGAGGGGAAAGGGCTGCAAAGTGCAATTGCGCGAATAAAGGAAATTCTTGAAAATGGTAGCGACTATATAGCAGAGATTGATATTAAGAATTATTTTGATACTATCGACCTGCCTTTGCTGATAAAGAAGATGCATAAATTTATTGATGATGGAGATGTCATGGCTCTATTGGAGAAGTATCTTTACTGTTCAATCTCAAGAGAAGGAAGAATCTTTCAAAAGACAAAGGGAATTCTTACAGGGAGTGCAATTAGTCCGATACTAAGCAACATATATTTGAATGATTTTGATTGCTGTCTTCAAGAATCAAAGTATCAATGGGTTCGGTTTGCGGATAATATCTATTTGTTTTCAGACACCTTTGAACATGCGACAGAATTATTTAATCAGATGAGTGCATTTCTAGTTGATCATTTCAATTTAGAAATAAACCAATCGAAAAGTGGGGTTTATAGAGCTGGAGAAAGAATTATACTTGGATATGATGTCATTCGGAGTGGAAAACGGATAGAACTGCGTAAACATATTTATCGTGAACAGAAATGCTACTATAAATGGTATTCAAGTCAGCTAGAAAAAATAGATGGCAAATATCATATTGTTTCTGATGGAATTATAAATAGAGATGAATTCTCTTTACTTTTTGAAAATGAGGAAAAAAAGCAGATGATTCCGGTTGAGGTGACAGACCAGATTAATATATACAGTAATGTTACGTTAGTCGCAAATGTGCTGAGACAGATGAATTATAAAAAAATTAAAGTTGCTTTTTTTGATAAGTACGGCCGATTAGACGGATGCTTTATTCCTGAGAAATCCTTTGGAACAGCCAATATTTTATTAAGGCAGTGTGAGCTGTATCTTGATGAAAAAAGGAGACTGGATATTGCGCGCAAAATGGAAATTGCATGTCTCCATAATATTCGATCGAATTTAAGATATTATGAGAAGCACGAAAAAGGTGTTTATTATAAGGCAGTCCAGAAAATAAGCGAATTAATTGCAAAAGAAAATACTGCGTCAACAATCAATCAGCTTATGTTGATTGAAGCTCAGGCACGGCAAATCTATTATCAGATGTTTTCCTATATTATAAAAGAGAAAGATTTTCATTTATCCATCCGAACAAGACGTCCGCCAAAGGATGCAATTAATGCATGTATCAGTTTTGGAAATGCATTGTTATACAATGAATTTTTGAATATTATATGGACAAAAGGACTGAATCCGGCTATAGGCGTGGTACATTCCAGCAATCGAAGAAACTATAGTTTGAATTTGGATTTTGCAGATATATTTAAACCGATTATCACAGATAGAGTGATTTTTTCCTTATTGAATCGAAAAATGCTTGGAATAAAGGAATTCAAACAATGTGGGGAGGGAATATTTTTATCCCAGGCAGGGAAGAGAATCTTTCTCGAGACATACGAAAAGAAATTAATGGAAACGTTAGTCATAAAAGGCCGACGGTATACATATCGAAATTTACTGCGGTTAGAAGTCCAGAATTTTAAAAATGAAATAATGAATAGAGAGAAATACAAACCATATAAATATTACTAAAAGTCGGTCAACCTCTTTGAAATGACAAAATGCTGCAAATGCCCGAAAACAGGCGCTTTTGCGAATCTAAAGTGATTTGAACAGACCGATTTTTTATCAAAAAAGTTTTAAATAAGGCAATATGGGCACTTTAGAGAGAAAAAAGTCGGTCAACCAAGGGGA
>DXEG01000009.1 GCA_019115125.1 Candidatus Blautia faecipullorum | reverse complement strand
GCATGCGGACTTGAAGTAACAAGTATCCGTGACGTAACACCGGTTCCGCATAACGGATGCCGTCCACCAAAACGCAGAAGAGTCTAATTGAGGAGGTAGCTTGAAATGGCAGTAAACAGAGTGCCCGTTCTTAAAAGATGCAGATCCCTTGGCCTGGATCCGATTTATCTTGGTATTGATAAAAAATCAACAAGACAGTTAAAGCGTGCAAACAGAAAAGTTTCTGAGTACGGTTTACAGTTAAGAGAAAAACAGAAAGCAAAATTCATCTACGGAGTTCTTGAGAAACCGTTCCGTAATTATTACAAAAAAGCAGACAGAATGCCGGGCCAGACAGGTGAAAACCTGATGGTTATGCTGGAGAGCAGACTGGACAACATTCTGTTCCGTATGGGATTCGCAAGAACAAGACGTGAAGCGCGTCAGATCGTTGACCACAAGCATGTACTGGTAAACGGCAAATGCGTAAACATTCCGTCCTACCTTACAAAGGCCGGAGATGTGATCGAGATCAAAGAAAAATGCAAAGGTTCTGACAGATACAAAGGAATTCTGGAAGTAACAGGCGGAAGACTTGTTCCGGAATGGCTGGATGTAAATCAGGAAGCGTTAAGCGGAACCATCAAAGAGCTTCCGAACAGAGAAGCGATTGACGTTCCCGTAAACGAAATGCTTATCGTCGAGCTGTATTCTAAGTAAAGCCTAAAAGCGTAGCGCAGCAAGCTTTTAGGCGCTCTCCGAACGTAGCGCAGCGGAGTTTGGAGTTCCAAAGGAAGCAAACGCAGTTTGGAGTAAAAGCGCATAGTGTGACACAGCTTTCCAGAAGGAGGGAGCCTTATAGTGTTTGATTTTAATAAACCAAAAATCGAAATTACCGAAATATCTGAAAATAAAAAATTTGGCAGATTTGTAGTGGAACCGCTGGAAAGAGGCTATGGCACTACCCTTGGCAATTCTCTCCGGAGAATTATGCTGTCTTCCCTTCCGGGAGCAGCGGTAAGCCAGGTGAAGATTGATGGTGTGCTGCATGAGTTCAGCTCAATTCCGGGCGTGAAGGAAGATGTCACTGAGATTATCATGAACCTGAAGAGTCTGGCGATCAAAAACAACAGCTCAGACAACGAGCCCAAGACCGCTTATATTGAGTGCGAGGGCAAGGGAGTTGTTACCGCGGCGGACATTCAGACAGATCAGGATATCGAGATCATGAATCCGGATCAGGTGATCGCCACATTAAACGGCGGCAAGGACTGCAGACTGGCCATGGAACTGACCATTACCAAGGGCCGTGGTTATGTAAGCGCTGACAAAGGAAAATCAGAAGACATGCCTATCGGTGTGATCGCGGTAGACGCGATTTATACTCCGGTAGACAGAGTGAATATGATTGTAGAGAATACCCGTGTGGGACAGGTTACCGACTTCGATAAACTTACCCTTGACGTTTACACAAACGGTACGCTGGATCCCGACGAGGCGGTCAGCCTTGCGGCAAAGGTATTAAGCGAGCATTTGAGCCTGTTTATCGATCTTTCCGAGAATGCGAAAACTGCAGAAGTTATGATCGAGAAAGAGGACAATGAAAAAGAGAAGGTTCTGGAAATGAGCATCGACGAGCTTGAGCTGTCTGTGCGTTCCTACAACTGTCTCAAGAGAGCAGGCATCAATACTGTAGAAGAGCTTTGCAATAAAACTCCGGACGATATGATGAAGGTTCGTAATCTGGGCCGTAAATCACTGGAGGAAGTACTTGCCAAGCTGAAGGAGCTGGGATTACAGCTTCAGCCTACTGAGGAATAATAAAATATAGGGCGGGGTGCCAAAGCGTCAGGGCAGTAAGTCCGAACAAGCGTGTTCTGATGTCCCGCAGATGGAGGAAAATAAAATGGCAAAATATAGAAAATTAAGCAGAACCTCTGACCAGAGAAAAGCTCTGTTAAGAAACCAGGTGACAAATCTTCTGTATCATGGAAAGATCGTTACTACTGAAGCAAAGGCAAAAGAGATCCGCAAGATCGCTGAAGGCCTGATCGCTATGGCTGTACGTGAAAAGGACAATTTTGAGACTGTTACTGTTACAGCAAAGGTTGCCCGCAAGGACGCAGACGGCAAGAGAGTAAAAGAAGTCGTAGACGGCAAGAAGAAAACTGTTTATGATGAAGTACAGAAAGAGATCACCAAAGACGCTCCTTCCAGACTTCATGCACGCCGTGAGATGATGAAGGTGTTCTATCCTGTTAAGGAAGTACCCGCAAAGGGCGCCGGCAGAAAGAAAAACACCAAAGACGTCGATATGGTGAAGAAAATGTTCGAAGAGGTAGCGCCGAAGTACGTTGGACGCAACGGCGGTTATACAAGAATCGTCAAGATCGGACCGCGTAAAGGCGACGCCGCAATGGAAGTTCTGATCGAATTAGTATAATAAGACCTTAAAAGGATATCCGTTTTTACGGGTATCCTTTTTTATATCAGGAAAACCATGTGTTAGTCTCGTGGTTCTATTGTGATCACAGACTATATAAAACCAGATGAAGCAATTTGATCTTTTGAGAACAAAGGCATAATCAGTACAATTATCGTCAAAAATGAAGGGGGGGTAAAAAACAGATATCGAAATATGATATAATATGGAACATAGGATTATGGGCGGCAGCGCCGTCATAATGCCAAAATATAAGAAGAGAGGCGTGATGCATATCATGTATACTGCGAAGCCGTTCGCAGTTGCTATCTGCGATGATGCTGTACAGGACGCGAAGATTCTGGAGAAAATCATAAAGCAGATTATTACAGAATGCAGGATCGTAAAATATACGAGAGGGGATCAGTTGCTGAAGGACCTGAAGGATCAGGCGTGTCAGTACGACGCTGTTTTTCTGGCAATTTGTATGAAGGAGAAAAATGGGATTGAAACAGGCGAGGAGCTGAGAAAGATTGATGAAAAGCTTCCCATTATATTTACATCGGTCAGCGATGAATTCTACCGTGAGGCTTTTGATCTCTATGCGTTTCAGTATCTTCTGAAGCCGGTTACATATATGAAGGTAAAAGCGGTTCTTGACCGTATGGGGGCGCTGGAGGAGCCGTCCGTATACTTTCGGTACAGAGCGAGGATTTATACTGTAAAGCACAGTGAGATCAAATATATATCCAGCAGTCTTCATACAGTAAATTTTCATCTTATAAATGGAAATACACTTCATTGCCGCGGGAAGCTGGGGGATTTTGAGGAACAGCTTCAGGGAAGCAGCATTATCAGATGCCATCAGAGCTTTTTTGTAAATCTGAACAGCATTATTGGTATGAAGAGCAGCAATTTTATTTTGGACGATACAGCGATACCAATATCAAGAACCTATGTAAAGAACGTACAGAGCAGATATCTGGAACACTTAAAAAAAGAAAACAGATGAAGCGGAAATATCAGGATTTTCCCCGGATATCATCGGAGAGAATCCTGATGTTTTTGCGTTACGGCTATACTCTGTATAGGAAAGAGTGATAAGATTATGTCCATGCAAGAACATATAGGGTTGTATCAGGCGTACGCTATTATTCTGCATGGCTCTCTGAAGTCTTCGTCTCCGCCCAGATAGGGTATTGATAATTTTTCAGAACTATCGTAAAATCATAAAGACAAAAGAACAGCAGATTTCCGTCCGGGGACAGCGGAAAATATCCCTGGCTTCTGCCGGTAAAAAATCAGGCGGAAAAGAAGAATCAGAACGATCCGGCAGATGATAAATAAAAAAGACGGGAGCTGCACATTCTGATTTATAGGAAGCTGCGCCGGTATACAGAACTCAAATGCCGGACAGAAAATACAATAGAGGAATGAAAAGCATGAATATCAGAAGAATCGCGGCAGTGTGGGCGGCGAAGGCCGTAGGCTATGCCTGCAAAAAAATGGGAAGACAGGGAGTGACCTGGGCCGGAAAGATCGCGCTGAAGATCTATCCGCCGGTACTGCGGGAGCTGGCAAAGGAAGTGCGCGGGGGGATCTTTGTGGTCTGCGGGACAAACGGAAAGACGACCACCAACAATATGCTCTGCTCCGCTCTGGAAGCGGAGGGACAGAAAGTAATCTGCAACCATACAGGATCGAATATGCTGAACGGAGTAGTGGCGGCTTTTGTCCTGGGAGCGGGATTAAACGGACATCTGGACGCGGATTACGCCTGCATTGAGGCTGATGAGGCCTCCACAAAATATATTTTTCCGGAGATACAGCCGGATTATATGGTTATGACGAACCTTTTCCGGGATCAGCTCGACAGATACGGCGAGATTGACATCACCATGAATATCCTGGAAACCATGATCCGCACGCAGCCTGAAATGAAGGTGATCGTAAACGGCGACGACGCGCTGTCCGCCTACCTTGCTATGGAAAGCGGGAATCCCTGTGTTTACTACGGTATCAGCCGTCCGGTCATGAAAAATGAGACAAATGAAATACGGGAGGGCCGTTTCTGCAAAAGATGCGGCGCGAAACTGGAATACAGCTTTTACCATTACAGCCAGCTTGGGGATTACCTTTGTCCGGAATGTGGTTTCAAAAGACCGGAGCCGGATTATGACGCCTCAGATGTGAAGGTGGGGGACCGTTTGTCCTTCCGTGTGGAGGACAGATTAATATCCGCCAACTATAAAGGCTTTTACAATGTATATAATATTCTGGCCGCTTACGCAGGAATAAGGTGCGCCGGTTTTGGGGCGGAGCATTTCCAGGATATGCTGAACAAGTTCAATCCGGAAAACGGAAGAATGGAACAGTTCCGGATCCGGGGGACGGGAATTGTCCTGAATCTCGCGAAAAATCCCGCGGGATTTAACCAGAATATTTCCGCAGTCATGCAGGATACCGCGCCCAAGGATGTGATCATCGTCATCAACGACAACGCGCAGGACGGCATCGATATATCCTGGCTCTGGGATGTGGATTTTGACCGTTTCCGGGAGGAAAGCATCCGTTCCGTCACTGTCAGCGGCATCCGCTGTCAGGATATGCGCCTCCGCCTGAAATATGTGGATATCCCCTCCGAACTGGAAGAGGATGTGGAGACCGCCATACGGAAAAGAATCGAGGACGGCGTGGGAAATCTTTATGTGCTGGTAAATTATACAGCCCTTTTCAGCACCAGAAACATTCTGAAGAAACTGGAGGGAGAAAAAGTTTGGAAGTAAACTTCCAAATCCACCATTATTGAGCAGTCAGTGCGCCATGAAAGGAGAAAAAATGAAGCTTACAATCGGACATTTGTATCCGGACCTTTTGAATCTGTACGGCGACAGGGGCAATATCCAGTGTCTCATGAAGCGGTGCCTGTGGAGAGGCATCCAGGCGGAAACCATCGCCTATGAGCTGAATGACAGGATCGATTTTTCGGCCCTTGATATCGTCCTTCTGGGAGGCGGCTCCGACAGAGAGCAGATGCTTGTCTGTGAGAAATTAAAAGAAATCCAGAAGGATTTTAAAGCCTATGTTGAGGACGGCGGCGTTGTGATCGCTATCTGCGGAGGCTATCAGCTCCTGGGCAATTACTACAAAACTGACCAGGGAACCATTACCGGGCTGGAGCTGGTGGATATGTATACGGAACAGGGAGAGGGACGGCTGATCAGCAATATCGTGCTGAAGAGCGATCTCTTTGAGATGCCGGTAGTGGGCTTTGAAAATCATGGAGGCCGCACCTGTATCGGAGCCAACAAGCCTCTGGGAAAGGTGCTTTACGGTTCGGGAAATGATGGAAAAACAGGCTATGAGGGCGTGGTATATAAAAATGTGATCGGAACCTATCTCCATGGGCCGCTGCTTCCCAAGAATCCGCAGCTTGCGGACTGGCTGATCTCACGGGCCCTGAAGAAAAAATATGGAAATGACGTGGAGCTGGAGGCCCTTGAAGACTGGCAGGAAAAGGAAGCCAACGATTATATATGCGCCAGATTTCTGAAATAGTACTTGATTTAAAAATTGGGTAACGCTATAATGAAGCTATGAATATGGACGGGCGTCTGTATTCAGACTGTTAATTCTGAAAGGAGTTTACTGCTATGAAGAAATATGTATGCGAACCATGCGGATATGAGTATGATCCAGAAATCGGCGATCCGGACAACGGTATTGAGCCGGGTACCGCGTTTGAGGACCTTCCCGAGGATTGGGTGTGCCCGGTCTGCGGAGTAGGCAAAGAGGAATTTGTTCCGGAAGATTAAGAACCGGGGAAGGGTGCCGAAAGCAAACTGCTTTTGACACCTTTCTTCTTTTGCGATAAATTATAGTATTTATATAGTCCTGCGGGAGTGAAGGGCGCTCCGGAGGGGAGCGCGGCAAAGTAAGAGGTTTGATATGGCGAAATCACACAATCAGAAAATAAAGATCCTCATTTTAGCACAGATGCTGGCTGGAACAGGGGACGACAGAGTAGTGACAATGCAGGAAATACTGGAGCATCTTGGACAGTACGGCATCAGCGCGGAGCGGAAGAGTATTTATGATGATATGGAAGCGCTGAGGGATTTTGGTTATGATATTCAGTATAAAAGAGGACGCTCCGGCGGTTACTATCTGAAAAACTGTCCCGGCGGAGCGGCGGAGGCGGCCCCGGAGAATACTGACGGTGAATTACAGGAACATACAGACATTCCAAGTCCAGAAAGCCGGGAGGACGTTCCGGCGGTGATTCCAGAAGAGTGGCCGGAAGCCCCGGAGGAAAGGCGGGAAGCTGCGAAAGAAAAACCGGGTGCCGCAGAGGAAAAGCACCAGGTAAGGAAAGAGGAAATTTCAGGATCGGGTAAGATGATGAAGCTTCTCTGTAAAAAAGAGAGAGAAAAAGAGCTCAGGGAATATTTTGACGGAATGGGAGAATATAAAACAAAAAGCTCCGGTTATATATCCGCCGTTGTGCCTCACACAGCCGGGCCGAATTTTTTCGGGTGGCTGACGGCAATGGGCCGGGACGTACATATTGTGAAGCCGAAGAAAACAGCGGCAGCTTATCGTGATTATCTGAAAATACTGGCAAAGGACTATAAAGGACTGTAGACAGAAAGGACAGAAGCATGAAGAATAAGACAGCAGGTATATTATTGAGCCTTATCATGGCTTCCGTTTTTCTGGCGGGCTGCGGTACGAATGAAGCTACAGAGGCCGCCAGCGAAAGCGCCCAGACCGAGGGAGAGGGCACAGGGGAGATCACAGAGGACGGCGAAAAAACGGAAGACGCCGGAGTAAACGACACAGAAACCCCGGAAGAATCCGAAGCCGCCGAAAAGGAAGAAGAAGCGGAAGCTGAAAAGAAAGACGCGGAGGAGGAAGTACCGGAGGAGCCAGAGGAGGCCCTGAAGGTCGCGGTTCTTCTTCCTGACGAAGAAAACTGGTCTGCGGATGCGGACGCCTTTGAAAGCAGCCTGGAGGAGGACGGCTATGAGCCGGAAATCTGCTACGCGGAAGGAGACGTGTCCAGGCAGGTGTCTCAGATAC
This sequence comes from Candidatus Blautia faecipullorum, assembly GCA_019115125.1. Taxonomy (GTDB): domain Bacteria; phylum Bacillota; class Clostridia; order Lachnospirales; family Lachnospiraceae; genus Blautia_A; species Blautia_A faecipullorum. Next base: position 36,697 of record DXEG01000009.1, on the reverse strand, counting down.
AGGAATTCACAGAAGAACAGGTGGCGGCTTTTATTATCGCGCCGGTTGACCCCTATGGACTGCCGGATGTTCTTGCGGATGTAAAAGAAGCGGATATTCCGGTGTTCTCTTACGAGGATCTGATCATGGATACCAACGCGGTGAATTATTATACGGCGTTCGGCGGCCGTCAGACAGGCCGTCAGATCGGACAGGAGATCGTGGAACGGCAGGATCTGGATAAAGTAAGGGAGGAGAAGGGCTCCAGAACCATAGAGTTTTTTATGGGATCTCTGGATGATTCCCAGGCTCTGTTCTTATATAATGGGATTATGGAGGTTCTCCAGCCTTATCTGGACGACGGAACCCTTCAGTGTCCCTCAGGCAGGCTTTCTTTTGATGATACCGGACTTCTGCGCGGCAGCAGCAGCCTGGCGGAAAGCAGGATGCAGGAGATACTGGGAGAGTTTTATGACGAGGGAGAAGCCCCGGATATTATCTGTACGGGCTTTGACGAGGCGGCGCTGGGTGTGGAAAACGTTCTGGATGAGCAGGGAATTCTGTCCGGGACGGAGAACTGGCCTATGATCACAGGCGCAGGCTGTGAGGCCGGGGCGGTGAAGGACATCGCGGCCGGAAGAATAGAGTTCAGTATTTTTATGGATCCAAGAGAATCGGCCAGGGAATGTGAGAATATGGTGGACGCTTTTCTTGTAAGGGAAGAGGATCCGGAGGCAGAGGAGCCGGAGGTCAACGATTATGAATCCTATGACAATGGCGTGAAGATTGTCGGCGCGTATCTCTGCAGCGCCCAGGTGATCGACGCGGATAATTATGAGATCCTGATCGATAACGGCTATTATACGGAGGACGAGGTGGAGCCGGAAGCAACGCCCACCCCGGTTCCTGAAGAGCCTGAGCCCACGCCCACAGAAGAAGCGGAAAAGACGGTAACGCCCACTCCCGCGGGCAGAACAGAGAAAACAGCAGAGCCGACCCCGTCGGATGAACCGGAGGAGACGGTGACGCCCGCTCCTGAGGAGGAAAAGGAAGAAGAAACAGATGCATCTGTGGCAGAAGAGAAGGAGGAACTCACCGGAACACCTGCCCTGGAAGAAGAGGAAGAGCCGAGGGTGACCCTGAATAAAAAAGCCGGAAGGTAAAAGCTGTAAGAAAAAAACGGAAGATAAAAGACGGAAGAAAAAACGAAAAGAACAGCCTGGAAATCATGATAATAAAAGGATTTCCAGGCTGTTTCAATGTTCTAAAAGCTGTTTTCATTCTGTAAAAGGGCGGTCCGACCGTATGGCCCCTGTACACGGACACTACCGGAAGGTAAGGGAATCGTCGGTCATGGAGTCAATAATGGCCAGGGACTCCAGACGGACGCCCATGTCGCGGATTTTCTTTCCGCCGTTCTGGAACCCTTTTTCAATAACAATACCGGCGCCCTCAAGAACCGCGCCGGATTCCTTTACAATTTCGATCAGGCCAAGAAGAGCGCAGCCATTGGCAAGGAAGTCGTCGATCAGAAGCACATGATCCTCCGGCCCCAGGAATTTCTTTGACAGGATTACATCATAAACCTTTTTGTGAGTGAAGGACTCCACCTTGGAACAGTACATTTCTCCGTCCAGATTCAGGCTCTGGGTTTTTTTTGCGAAAATAACGGGAACATTGAAATACTGGGCGGCGATGCAGGCGATGCCGATACCGGATGCCTCTATGGTCAGAATCTTGGTGATGGGGCAGTCTGAGAAACGGTTTTTAAACTCTTTTCCTATTTCGTTTATAAGAGCGATATCCATCTGGTGATTCAGAAAACTGTCTACTTTTAAGATATTTCCTGGTTTTACGATTCCGTCTTTTAGAATACGGTCTTTTAAAAGCTGCATAGCGTCTCTCCTTTTGTCTCTTTACTAAGGTATATTTACTATACGCTATTCTAATAGGAAGTTCAATTCTTTTCGACAATTTTTCGTAAAATTTTTGGGGTGAAAAAATAGGATTTCTCTGATTACGAGCTTTTGTCAGGATGCCCCGAAGAATAAAAAATGTTATAGACAGCGGCGTTGCAAAGGCAGGAAAGGTCTGGTACAATGAAAAAAAACAAGAAAAGAGGCTGAATCATGGAACATAAATATGTGGTAGACGCGCGGGGGGAGCAATGTCCGATCCCTGTAGTCAAAACGAAAAAGGTCCTGGACGGCATCCAGGGAGAAGCCGTGATCACGGTGCTTGTGGATAATGAAACCGCGGTTCAGAATGTAACAAGAATGGGGAAGCATGCGGGGGCGGAGGTTTCCTCCAAAAAAATGGGAGAGCATGAATTTCAGGTGGTCCTCTCTGTAAACGGAGCTGTCAGTCAGGACGTACTCGCTGAGGATACGGCCTGTGTTCCTGATGTGAAGGGAGATCTGGTGATCGCTGTGGATACGGCTGTCATGGGACGGGGCAATGATGAGCTGGGGAAAGTGCTGATGAAAGGCTTTCTGTTCGCTGTGACTCAGCTTCCCGAGCTTCCCAGGACCATGCTTTTTTATAATGGCGGGGTGCTTCTGACTACAGAGGGATCTGATTCTCTTGAGGATCTGAGGAGCCTGGAGGCCCAGGGAGTACAGATCAAAAGCTGCGGCACCTGTCTGAATTATTACGGTCTTTCAGATAAACTGAAGGTGGGGGAAGTGACGAATATGTATGATATCGCGGAGACCCTTGCTTCCGCGGCAAAAGTTGTAAAGCCATGATCCGGAAGCTGGACAGATGGCTGCTCACCTTTTACAGCACCAGCGGCGCCATAGCGGTGGAAAAATACTGCCGGGAGAGAGGCCTTCCGGGACGGCTGCTCCCTGTGCCGAGAGAAATTTCCGCAAGCTGCGGGCTGGCCTGGGCGGTTCCCGTTCAGGAAAAAGAAAAAATGGCAGAGGTGGCGGAGCTGTTCGCGGCTGAGATCCAGGGAGCTTATCGGGTAGAAATATAGAGTCGCGGCAGAGATTAAATCAGGAAAGAGCGGTATATATGAAAGAATACGAAGTGATATGGGAGATTTTTAATAAATGCCCCAGGAACCAGATGCGGGATGTGTTTGTGGAGGAAGTTGAGATCGATGATCCCGAGGCTTATGTAAGGAAGAAGTTTCAGGGGAAGGATGTGACCTGCGAAAAGACCGTACTGGAGGATGGAACGATTATTTTTGACATTCTCACCTCCCAGATAAAACAGAGATGCTCCTTTACAGAAATTTAGATGCTGTGCTATAATGACATCTGTGCAACGGAAAGGAGAAAGCATGAGCGAAAAAACAGAAAATCATGTACATGTTCTGGAGGACGGAACAGTTATCACACATTCCCATGAAGGACATGGCCATCATCACAGTCATGCGCAGACCAAGGCTGTTCTGAACCGCCTTTCCAGAGCCATCGGCCATCTGGAGTCCATAAAACGTATGGTGGAGGACGGAAGGGACTGTTCCGAGGTTCTGATCCAGCTTTCCGCGGTGAAGTCCGCGATCAATAATACGGGGAAGATCATTCTGCAGGATCATATTGAACACTGTATTGTGGACGCGGTGGAGCATGGAGACAGGGAAGCCATCAGGGAACTGGAAAAGGCCATCGACAGGTTTATGAAATAATTTTATAGATAGAACGATATCAGAAGGAGAAGCAAAATGGCAAAAGAATGTAACAGCACCACCTGTGACAAATCAAGCTGTGAAGGCTGCTCACAGAAGAACAAGACTCAGGATCTGAGAGCCGCAGCCAATGTTTTTTCAGATGTAAAGCATGTTGTGGGGATCGTCAGCGGAAAGGGCGGCGTAGGAAAATCCTTTGTGACCGCGTCCCTGGCAAACCGTATGGCGGCCAAGGGCTTCCGGGTAGGCATCCTGGACGCGGATATTACCGGCCCGTCTATTCCCAAAATGTATGGTCTGAAGGGTTCTGCCCAGGCGGACGACAACGGTATTTATCCGATGGTGACAGAAAACGGGATCAAAGTGATCTCCATTAATCTGATGCTGCCTACCGAGGATACCCCGGTGATCTGGAGAGGACCTATCCTCGCCAATATGGTAAAGCAGTTCTGGACGGATGTGGTATGGGATTCCCTTGACTATCTCTTCGTGGATATGCCTCCGGGAACGGGAGACGTTCCTCTTACCGTATTCCAGTCCCTGCCTGTTGACGGGATCGTGATCGTAAGCTCTCCTCAGGATCTTGTACGCATGATCGTGAAGAAGGCTTACAATATGGCGGAAATGATGAAAATCCCGGTGCTTGGTATCGTTGAAAATTACAGCTATGTAAAATGTCCTGACTGCGGAAAAGAGATCAAGGTCTTCGGCGAGAGCCATATCGATGAGATCGCGGAAGAGCTGAAGGTTCCGGTTCTCGGCAAGATGCCCGTGGAGGCTGAGTTTGCGGAGAAGGCGGATCAGGGACTGTTCCATCAGGTTGTAAATAGTTATCTGGAGGAGGCGGACAGCCATCTTCCAGCCTAAGCTCTAAAAATACAAGGGCCGACAGGCCGGACAGAGAAAGGAGTTTCTGATGAGTAACGTAAGACGCGTTTATGTAGAAAAGAAACCTGCCTATGCCGTTGAGGCAAAAGAGCTGAAGCATGAGATCAGCAGCTATCTGGGAATTAAGGCAGTTTCCGCTGTAAGAGTGCTGATCCGCTATGATGTGGAAAATATTTCAGACGAAGTTTTTGAAAAGGCCTGCAGGACTGTATTCGCAGAGCCTCCCGTGGATGAGATCTTCCAGGAGGAATTTGAAGCCGGGGAAGGCTCACGGATCTTTTCTGTGGAATTTCTCCCGGGTCAGTTCGACCAGAGAGCGGATTCCGCGGTACAGTGCGTACAGTTCCTGGATGAAAATTCCCAGCCCATTATCCGTTCCGCCACAACCTATGTAATAGAGGGGAATGTGACGGACGAAGAGTTTGAAGCGATCAGACACCACTGCATCAACCCGGTGGATTCCCGTGAAACAGGGCTTGAGAAGCCGGAGACCCTGGTGACTGTTTTCCCGGAGCCGGAGGATGTGAAGATCCTTGACGGTTTTAAGGAGATGCCGGAGGAGGAGCTGAAGAAGGTTTATGATTCTTTGAATCTTGCCATGACCTTCCGGGATTTCCAGCATATCCAGAATTATTTCTGTAAGGAAGAAAAAAGGGATCCCTCTATGACGGAGATCCGTGTACTGGACACCTACTGGTCAGACCATTGCCGCCATACGACCTTCTCCACAGAGCTGAAGGACGTAAGATTCGGCGACGGCGACTACAGGGAGCCTATAGAAAACACCTACCGTCAGTATCTGCAGGACAGAGAGGAGCTGTACAAAGGCCGCAGCGACAAGTTTGTCTGCCTGATGGATCTGGCCCTGACCGCCATGAAAAAGCTGAAGGCGGAAGGGAAGCTCCAGGATCAGGAGGAGTCGGACGAGATCAACGCCTGCAGTATCGTAGTTCCGGTGGATGTAGACGGAAAAGAGGAAGAGTGGCTCATTAATTTCAAAAACGAGACCCACAATCATCCAACAGAGATCGAGCCTTTCGGAGGAGCGGCCACCTGTCTTGGCGGAGCCATCCGTGATCCGCTGTCCGGCAGAACCTATGTTTATCAGGCGATGCGTGTTACCGGAGCGGCAGATCCCACGGTTTCCGTAAAGGAGACGATGAAGGGCAAGCTTCCCCAGAAAAAGCTGGTGCGCGGAGCGGCCCACGGCTACAGCTCCTACGGCAATCAGATCGGCCTTGCCACCGGTTATGTAAAAGAAATCTATCATCCTAATTATGCGGCGAAGCGTATGGAGATCGGCGCGGTACTCGGCGCGGCTCCAAGACGGGCGGTGATCCGTGAAAATTCGGATCCGGGCGATATCATCATTCTTCTGGGAGGACGTACCGGCCGCGACGGTATCGGCGGCGCTACCGGTTCCTCCAAGGTGCATACAGAGGCTTCCATCGAAGTCTGCGGCGCGGAGGTACAGAAGGGAAACGCGCCTACTGAGAGAAAAATACAGAGAATGTTCCGGAGAGAGGAAGTCAGCCGTATCATCAAGAAGTGCAACGACTTCGGCGCAGGCGGAGTTTCCGTGGCTATCGGCGAGCTTGCCGCGGGACTGCGGGTGAATCTGGACAAGGTTCCGAAAAAATACGCGGGACTGGACGGAACGGAAATCGCTATTTCCGAGTCTCAGGAGCGTATGGCGGTAGTAGTGGATCCAAAAGATGTGGATACCTTCCTGAAATTTGCGAATGAAGAGAATCTTGAGGCGGTTCCAGTGGCGGTAGTCACAGAGGAACCCAGACTTGTTCTCCTGTGGAGAGATAAAGAGATCGTAAATATTTCCAGGGCTTTCCTGGATACCAACGGCGCTCATCAGGAGACCTCCGTGGAGGTGGAGATCCCTGCAAGAGAGGGATGTATGCTGACTGAGCGCAGAGATGTTGAGGACGTCAGAGCAAAATGGCTGGAGACACTTTCTGATCTGAACGTCTGCTCCCAGAAGGGACTTGTGGAAATGTTCGACGGCTCCATCGGCGCTGCCAGCGTTCTTATGCCTCACGGAGGAAAGTACCAGATGACAGAAACCCAGGCAATGATCGCCAAGGTTCCTGTACTGAAGGGAAATACCAATACAGTAACCATGATGAGCTACGGCTTCGACCCGTATCTTTCATCCTGGAGTCCATACCATGGAGCCGCTTACGCGGTGACAGAATCCGTTGCCAGAATTGTGGCGTCGGGAGGCGATTACCGTAAGATCCGCTTCACCTTCCAGGAATACTTCCGCCGTATGACAGAAGATCCAAAGCGCTGGAGCCAGCCCTTCGCGGCTCTCCTGGGCGCGTATGCGGCTCAGCTTGGCTTCGGCCTTCCTTCTATCGGAGGAAAGGACAGCATGTCCGGAACCTTTAACGAGATCGACGTGCCTCCTACGCTTGTGTCCTTTGCGGTGGATACAGGCAAGCTGCAGGATGTGGTGACTCCTGAATTTAAGAAAGCCGGCAGCAAGCTGGTATGGCTCAGGGCGCCAAGAGACGCCTATGACCTGCCGGATTACGCGGGCATTATGGAACAGTATGGAAAGGTTCATGAAGACATGCAGAAGGGCTATGTCCTTTCCGCGTATGCCCTGGATCGCCATGGAATCGCGGCTGCTGCTGCGAAAATGGCCTTTGGAAACGGTTTTGGCGTTAAAATTGAGCATAACCTGGATCCGAGAGACTTCTTCGCGCCGGGCTTCGGAGATTTGCTTCTGGAGATCCCGGACGGCAAGGTGGGAGCTCTGTCTATTACCTATACTGTGATCGGCGAAGTGACCGGAGACGGTATGCTTTCTTATGGAAATACGCAGATATCTCTGGAAGAGGCGGAGAAGGCATGGAAGGGAACCCTGGAAAGAGTATTCCGCACGGTGTCTGATGAGGAGCCGGACGGACCTTCCGCTTATTTCGTCAAAGCCGCGGATACGGACGGCGTTATCGAGGACGGTATTTACCGCGCGTCCAGGATTTATGTATGCAACCACAAGGTGGCGAAGCCGAGAGTCTTCATTCCGGTATTCCCCGGAACGAACTGTGAGTATGACAGTACCCGGGCCTTTGAGAGAGCGGGAGCGGAGGTGGACGTAAAAGTGTTCCGCAACCTGACAGCTGAGGATATCCGGGATTCTGTGGAGGTCTTTGAAAAAGCGATCTCCCAGGCTCAGATCATTATGTTCCCGGGAGGCTTTTCCGCAGGCGACGAGCCGGACGGATCCGCGAAATTCTTCGCGACGGCTTTCCAGAACGCAAGGATCAAAGAAGCCGTTATGAAGCTTCTCAGCGAAAGAGACGGTCTTGCTCTTGGAATCTGCAACGGTTTCCAGGCGCTGATCAAGCTGGGACTTGTTCCCTACGGAGAAATCTGCGGACAGAAAGCAGACTCCCCCACTCTGACTTACAATACGATCGGACGTCATATCTCCAAGATGGTCTACACCAAGGTAGTAAGCAACAAGTCGCCGTGGCTTCAGAAAGCTGACCTGGGCGGAGTTTACTGCAACCCGGCTTCTCACGGAGAGGGACGCTTTGTCGCCAATGACGAATGGCTTGGCAGGCTTTTGGCCAACGGCCAGGTGGCTACCCAGTATGTCACCGCAGACGGAGAGCTGGATAACAGCGAAGAATGGAATGTAAACGGTTCTTATGCGAATATTGAAGGTATTACCAGTCCGGACGGACGTGTTCTGGGCAAGATGGCCCACAGCGAGCGCCGTGACAACGGAGTGGCAGTGAATATTTACGGAGATCAGGATATTAAGATCTTTGAGTCCGGAGTAGAGTACTTCAGATAATCTCTCCGGCAAAAGGAGGTAATACTCAAGAGTATACCATGATGCCAGGAGCATACGCTCCGGCAAAAGGAGGTAAATAAAAATGGTTATTACGTTAAAGGACGGATCAAAAAAGGAATATTCCGAGGCAAAATCCGTCATTGATATCGCGGCGGATATCAGCGAGGGTCTGGCCAGGGTGGCCTGCGCTGGAGAGGTGGACGGAGAGGTTGTGGATCTCCGCACCATGATCGACAAAGACTGCGAGCTGAATATCCTCACCTTTGACAGTGAGGGAGGAAGAGGAGCCTTCCGTCATACCACTTCTCATATTATGGCGCAGGCTGTTAAGCGTCTGTATCCGCAGGTGAAGCTTGCCATCGGACCATCCATCGAGGACGGCTTCTATTACGACATCGACAGCGAGGAGCCTATTACAGCCGAGGATCTGACAAAGATCGAGGCGGAAATGAAAAAGATCGTAAAGGAAAATCTTGCCATAACAAGATTTACAAAGTCCAGAGAAGAGGCGCTGGCATACTTTAAAGAGAAAAACGAGCCCTACAAGGTAGAGCTTATCCAGGACCTTCCAGAGGACGCGGAGATCAGCTTTTATCAGCAGGGTGAATTTGTAGATCTCTGCGCCGGCCCTCATCTTATGACGACAAAGCCGGTAAAAGCCTTTAAGCTTACAAGCCTGGCGGGTGCCTACTGGAGAGGCAGCGAAAAGAATAAGATGCTTACCAGGATCTACGGAACCTCTTTCACGAAGAAAGCGGATCTGGACGAATATATCACCCGCATGGAAGAGGCTAAGAAGCGCGACCACAGGAAGCTTGGAAAAGAGCTGGGCCTGTTCATGATGCGCGAGGAGGGACCTGGATTCCCCTTCTTCCTTCCAAAAGGAATGGTGCTGAAAAACACTCTTCTGGATTACTGGAGAGAGATCCATGAAAAGGCGGGCTATGTGGAGATTTCCACTCCTATTATGCTCAGCCGTCACCTGTGGGAGACCTCAGGTCACTGGGATCATTACAAAGAAAACATGTACACGACTGTGATCGACGAGACGGATTTTGCCATCAAGCCAATGAACTGTCCCGGCGGGATCCTTGTGTATAAATCTGAGCCGCGGTCTTACCGCGATCTGCCGCTGAGAATGGGCGAGCTTGGTCTGGTACACCGCCATGAAAAGTCCGGGCAGCTTCACGGCCTCATGCGGGTGCGCTGCTTTACCCAGGACGACGCTCATATCTTTATGATGCCGGAGCAGATCCGTGATGAGATCAAAGGCGTGGCAAAGCTTATCGACAGCGTTTATCAGCTTTTTGGCTTCAAGTATCATGTAGAGCTGTCCACCCGTCCCGAGGATTCCATGGGAAGCGACGAGGATTGGGAGCTTGCTACAGAGGGTCTTCGGGGCGCGCTTGACGACCTGGGTCTCGACTATGTGGTAAACGAGGGAGACGGCGCTTTCTACGGCCCCAAGATCGACTTCCATCTGGAGGACTCTATCGGAAGGACCTGGCAGTGCGGTACGATCCAGCTTGATTTCCAGCTTCCGCTGCGTTTCGACTGCGAGTACATCGGCGCGGACGGAGAGAAGCACCGTCCCATTATGATCCACCGCGTGGCCTTCGGCTCCATTGAAAGATTTATCGGAATCCTGATCGAGCATTTCGCGGGCGCTTTCCCAACCTGGCTGGCACCTGTGCAGGTGAAGGTTCTGCCTATTTCCGAGAAGCACATGGATTACGCGGAGAAGGTTCTCGGGGAACTGAAGGAGGCAGGAATCCGCGCGGAGGTGGATTCCCGCGCGGAAAAGATCGGTTATAAGATCCGCGAGGCGCGGCTTCAGAAGATTCCTTATATGCTGGTTGTGGGAGCGAAAGAGGAAGAAGAAGGCAAGGTGGCCGTGCGCAGCCGTTTCCTGGGAGACGAAGGCGCGAAGCCCCTGGCTGAGTTTATTGACGCTGTGACAAAGGAAATCAAAGACAGAGAGAACAGAAAAGTAGAAGTGACGGAATGAAAATGACGAAGCCCATCATGATCAAAAACATTTCCCTGGGAGAGGGACAGCCGAAGATCTGCGTACCTCTTACAGGAAAAACCTGTGAGGAGCTGTATGCCGGAGCGCGGAAAGCGAAGGAAGCCGGAGCGGATCTGGCAGAATGGCGGGCGGACTTCTTTGAAGCGCTTATGGACGAAGAGAAACTGACAGAAGTATTAAAAGGGATTGCCGGTATTCTTGCCGGCGTCCCCCTTCTGTTTACCATCCGTACCCGTGCCGAGGGCGGAGAGGCGGAGATATCTCAGGAAGATTATCAAAGCGTGAATCTGTCGGCGGCAAAAAGCGGCTGTGCGGATCTGATCGACGTGGAAGTGTTTTCCTGTGATCGCCCGGAGAATCTTATCCGGAAGCTCCATGATACAGGGACGAGGGTGATCGCCTCCAGTCACGATTTTCAGAAAACGGACGACAGGGACGCTCTTCTGAAAAGATTTCTGGAGATGGAACAGACAGAAGCAGATATTCTGAAAATGGCCGTTATGCCCGAGGAATTCGATGATGTGGCGGCGATCATGCAGGTTACCAGTGAAATGGTGCGGAAGCACACGGAAAAACCGGTAATCTCCATGGCGATGGGAGGACTTGGCTCTATCAGCCGCATTGCGGGAGAAAATTTTGGTTCCTCCGTGACCTTTGCCACGGCAGGAGCAGCCTCCGCTCCCGGTCAGTTTCCTATTCACGAGCTGAGAACGATGATGGAGGCCCTCCACCAGAAAAATACAAGTGAAGAGAATGTATCTCTGTAACTGCTTCAGAGAGAAAGCCGGCGGGAGCTCCTGCCGGCTTTTGTTCTGGCATTGAACTTAAGGCAACAGTTCTATGGTGTCGGAATTTCACGAGAAATTCTGGACTTTTGCGCCCCTGGTTTGACAAAATACGCACCCCTTATCACCTATAATGAATTCACTTACCAAAGTGAAGGATTGACAGGTCATAGGGGGCTTTTTTTATGTCTGGAGAGATTTACATAGACGTTGTCTTTGTGACGAATCTTCTGATGGACTTTATCCTTCTCAGGATACTGGGAATTGTCCTGAGGCTGAAGAGCAATGGCAGAAGATGCTTTGCAGCGGCGGCCGCAGGCGCTCTTTTTTCCTGTCTCATTCTCTATATACCCATAGACGGCAGTCCGCTGGTCTTCGTTCTGCTTCATGGCGTCTGCGCCGCGGGAATGATTCGGATCGGATATGGTATTAAAAAAGGCGGGCTTCTGCTGAAAGCAATGATCATGCTGTATCTCACGGCATTTCTGGCAGGCGGCTTCTGGGAGGCGGTTACAGAAGACAGTCTGAATCTGTGGACTTTCCTCCTGTTTGCCCTGTGTACCTACATGGGGATAAGCGCGGCAGTCTGTTTCGCGGATTCCGTGCGGGCGCGCCGGAAGAACATTTATCCGATAACCCTGTCGTGGCAGGGCAGAGAACAGAACGCTTACGGCTTTTATGACACAGGAAATATGCTGTCGGATCCGTTAAGCGGCGAACCGGTTTCTATTGTGGAGCCGGAGCTTTTGGAAACAATGCTGTCAGGAGAATTGGTAGACAAGCTGAAACACCTGAAAGAGAATCCAGGGGAGCTGAAAAGTACAGAGATCGCCTCTTTAAGGCCCCGTTATCTGTCCTGCCGCACGGTGGACAGCGCGGAATGTCTGATGCTGGCGGTTACGCTTGAGGATCTTTGTATTTACACTCCCGGAGAAGCGGTTCGCATTTCCAGACCGGTGTTTGCCCTGGCCTTTGAACCCTCCGCTTTGGGAAAAGAGTACAAAGTACTGTTGAATTCCAGATTATTGCATTAGGAGGGGGCACGATATGAGCAGATCGGCAGCAGGTGTAAATTGCTATCCGTTTCAGATTTTTCAGAGACTTGTTTTTTCAAGACCGAAGGAACTGTACTACATCGGTGGGAACGACATTCTTCCGGCGCCGCTTGAGCCGCAGCGAGAAGCATATGTGATCAGCAAGCTGGGGACAGACCAGGAAAAAGAGGCGCGGGCGATTCTGATCGAACATAATCTGAGACTGGTGGTATATATTGCCAAAAAATTTGATAATACGGGAGTAGGGGTGGAGGATCTGATATCCATCGGCACGATAGGTCTGATCAAGGCCATCAACACCTTTAACCCGGTGAAGAATATCAAGCTGGCAACCTATGCTTCCAGGTGTATTGAAAATGAGATTCTTATGTACCTCAGAAGGAACAGTAAAACAAAGATGGAAGTTTCTATTGATGAGCCGCTAAATGTGGACTGGGACGGTAATGAGCTTCTGCTGTCAGATATCCTGGGAACAGACGAGGATGTGATTTCACGAAAGCTGGAGGATGAGGTGGAGATCGTTCTTCTGGGAAAAGCCATTGATAAGCTGTCGCCCAGAGAGCAGACCATTATTAAGCTGCGTTTTGGCCTCAACAGCGCGGAGGGTAAGGAAAAAACCCAGAAGGAAGTGGCGGATCTTCTGGGAATATCTCAGTCCTATATTTCCAGGCTGGAAAAGAGAATTATGAAGCGTCTGAAAAAAGAAATCGTCAAGTATGAATGAGACATTATAAATAATTTCGGCGGAGAAGGCGCATACTAAAGAAAAAAGGAGTATGTGCCATGAACGCAAACGCAGAATTACTGAATTTTATCTATCAAAATTCTCAGATGGGGACCGATACCCTGAATCAGCTTATGGATATCACAAATGATACCTCTTTTCAGGATTTTCTCCAGAAGCATCTGGAGGGCTATGAGCATTTCCACAAAGAAGCCAGGCAGATGCTGAATGAAAGCGGCTGCGATGAAAAAGGTCTGGGATCCTTTGATAAGATAAAGACCTATCTGATGGTAAATGTTCAGACCATGAAGGACAATTCTGTTTCCAATATCGCCGGTATGCTGATCAACGGCAGTACGATGGGGATCATTGACGCTGTGAAGAAGCTTCATCAGTATGAAAAAGAAGCGGACAGGAAGATCCTGCGTCTTATGGAGGATCTTCAGAAGTTTGAAGAAAAGAATATTGAAGAGCTGAAGGCATATCTATAATAAAAACGCAGCCGTGGAAAAGAAGACTCCGCGGCTGCGTTTTTGCGCGGAAGCCATCTGCCTGCCAGCCGCCGGATTTTTATGCAAGCATAGAGCCGTCTCCTGATACCAGATGGCGGCCGTGCCCGGTATCAGTTCAGCCCGCGCCATTCGTAAAACCGCACTGCGTGCTTATTGTGGCTGACGCCACTGTTTTACTCATAAACGGGCGCTCAGCTCATACAGATGTCCGTTTGCAAAAACATGCAAGCATGTTTTATGCTTCCCGGCCTCTGTATGGCTGAACTGATACTTTAAGGACTGATGCCGTGCCCGTATTATGATATAATTCCAGGGTTTACATATTGTGAAAATTCTGTTAAAATTTATAATTATTTTATAAATTTAGGAGGAGTAAAAATGTCAGGCGATACAATAAAAATTTTATGTGCTATGATCGGCTACATGTTGATCGTTATCTGCATCGGCCTTTATTTTGCGAAGCGCGCCCAGGCAAACTCCGAGAACTACTTCCTCGGAGGACGTTCTCTGGGACCATGGGTGGCGGCTATGAGCGCGGAGGCGTCCGATATGAGCGGATGGCTTCTGATGGGACTGCCCGGGGTGGCGTACTGGTGCGGAATTGCCGACGCTGCATGGACGGCCATCGGTCTTGCCGTTGGAACCTACATAAACTGGCTGATCGTAGCCAAGAGGCTCCGCCGGTATTCGTCCGTTGCCGGAGACGCCATCACCGTTCCGGATTTTCTCAGCAATCGTTTCCATGAGAAAAACAAGGTGATCCTGGGAATCTCGGCCCTGTTTATTCTGGTGTTCTTTACCGTGTACGCGTCAAGCTGTTTTGTTACCTGCGGTAAGCTGTTTTCCACATTGTTCGGCGCTTCTTATCATTCCATGATGATCGCCGGAGCGGTTTTTGTGGTGGTTTATACCTTTATCGGCGGTTTCCTCGCGGAGAGCGCCTCGGACTTTATGCAGGCGGTGGTAATGGTAATCGCTCTTGTTACGATTCTGATCCTTGGCACCACTGCGGCGGGAGGAATCGGCACGGTGCTTGATAATGCCAGAGAAATTCCGGGATTTTTAAGCTTTATCGGCGTAGCCACTCCCCAGACAGACAGTGAGGGCGTACAGCTTGCGGTGAACGGAGCGGCTCAGTTCGGCGAGGCGGGAAAATACGGATTCCTTACGATCATCTCTACCCTTTCCTGGGGGCTGGGCTATTTCGGAGTACCGCAGGTGCTTCTCAGGTTTATGGCCATCCGCAAGGAAGAGGAGTTAAAGAAGTCAAGAAGGATCGCTACCGTATGGTGTGTGATTTCGCTGTTCGCGGCGGTGTCCATCGGCGTGATCGGCCGTTCTCTGTTTCCAACAGAGCCGTCCCTGGCCACAGCCAGCGGCGCGGAAAATGTATTTGTCGTACTTTCCCAGCACCTGCTCCCGCCTGTACTCGCAGGCGTGATCATGGCGGGTATCCTGGCGGCTACCATCAGCTCTTCGGATTCCTATCTACTGATCGCGGCGTCCGCGTTCTCCAAGAATATCTATGAGGGTATTCTGAAAAAGGGACAGGCTGACGACAAGAAGGTTATGAATGTTTCCAGGATCGTGCTGCTTCTGATCGCTCTTCTGGGACTCGTGATCGCATGGGATGAAAACAGCGTGATCTTTACCCTGGTATCCTTTGCGTGGGCGGGCTTCGGAGCCACCTTCGGTCCTGTAATGCTGTTTTCGCTGTTCTGGAAGAGAGTCAACAGACCCGGAGCTATTGCCGGAATGCTTGCGGGCGGTATTTCTGTTTTTGTATGGAAGAACCTTTTAAGCCCGATGGGAGGTCTGTGGGGAATTTACGAGCTGTTCCCGGCGTTTGTTATCTCCTGTATTTTCATTGTAGTTGTTTCGCTCTGTACAAAAGAGCCGGATCAGGAGATCCAGAAAGAATTTGATATTGCGGCGGGAAAATAAGATCAGCCGCGTTGCAGACTCCGGGAGCGGAGCAGGGGAAGCCTGCTCCGCTCCCGGAGTTTTTGCGGAATTGTGGGAGCACGAAGCGCAAAACAATTCGTCTTGTCTTTTTGCTGCCCAGATTATTACAGGATAGTACTTCGGGCGGGGATGCCGGACGGTCATAAATCCTTCCGCGGGGACATATATTATGACTGAAACAGGCCGGGGGGATGTGCTTTTGTGAAAAAACGTATCATGGAGCTTGCTATGTCCTGCGTGCTTCTTCTCAGCTTCTTTTTTTTGTCCAGACAGGCGGCGCAGGTGTCTTCAGAGCTGGGAGCGGAGAATGAGAAAAAAACAATTATCGTGGACCCGGGACATGGGGGAAGCGATCCGGGAATGGTAGGAGTAGGGGGATTGGAGGAAAAGGGGATCAATCTGGAAATTTCTGTGAAGCTGAAGGAGAGCCTGGAGGAGAGAGGGTTCCGGGTACTGTTGACAAGGGAGGAAGACACAGGCCTTTATGACGAGAGCGCGGACAACAAGAAGGCCCAGGATCTTCAGAGGCGGATCGCGTTTATCGACGGGGAAAAGCCTGCGCTTGCCGTCAGCATCCATCAGAACAGCTACAGCGATCCTTCTGTAAAAGGCCCTCAGGTTTTTTACTATGAAAGCTCCGCGGAGGGAAAACGGCTTGCCGAATGTATTCAGGATACTATGAATAAAGCAGCGGGAGAGGAACGCGCGCGGACGGTAAAAGGAAACACAAGCTATTATCTCCTGAAAAGAAGCTCTTCCGTGCTGGTGATCGCGGAATGTGGCTTTATGACGAACCCTGAGGAGGCGGAGCTTCTGCAGACAGAGGAATATCAGGAAAGGCTTGCGGAGGCCGTGGCGGAGGGGATTGAAGCTTATCTGTCGGAGAACCTCTGAAAAATCATAAAAATCTTGGAAAACAGGGTTTGCCTGGGAGGGTAATTTTGATATACTGAAAAGGATTAAAGAGCAGAAGAGCTGTACAGAGAAGAACCTGCAGGTCTTCTTTGAAAATAGCTGAGGAGTAGAGATGCTTGGAGTTTTATACATAATATTCATATTTTTGCTTGGAAAAGAACTGACGCCAAAGACGGGACACTCCCGTCTCTGGCTGTTTTTGCCTGCCGCCTTCGGAACGGGAACGCTTGCAATGGGCTGGGCTACCTATGGGGCCGCTTTTTTTGCGGGGGCATGTTTTGGAGCGCAGGAGCCTCTTTTCTGGGCGAATCTTGCAGTCATGGCGGGAACGGCGCTGTTTCTGGGCCTTGTCTGGTTCAGGCGGGTCAGATCCCGCGGAGCGGATCCTGGTGCCGGATGGGGCCTTTCCGGGAGGAAGCGGAAATTTTGGGGGGAGGCGGCGTTTTTCCTCCTTCTTTTTGTTTTTCTCACCTGGATCATGTTTTATGTGTTTTACATCAAAGACGGTATCCTGTATTCAGGATTTACCGTTTACGGGGATTACGCTCCTCACACCGCCATGATGCGGTCCTTTTCCCGGGGCAATAATTTTCCCACCCAGTATCCTCATTTCGGCGGGGAGGATGTAAAATATCACTTTATGTTCCAGTTTCTTGTGGGAAATCTGGAATATCTCGGCCTGAGGATCGACGTCGCCTATAATCTTGTCAGTGTGTTCAGTCTGCTGGGATTTCTGATGATCCTTTACTGTCTGGCGCAAAGGATCACGGGCAGCGGGAAAGCGGGAGTGCTTACAGTAGTATTTTTCTTTTTCAGAAGCTCCTTCAGTTTTTTTAGGTATGTGTGGGAGCACCTCAGGGCAGGGGATCTTATCCGCACCCTCGCTGAAAACACTTCCTTTATCGGTTATACTCCCAACGAGGACTGGGGACTTTGGAATTTTAACGTATATCTGAACCAGAGACACCTGGCTTTCGGCCTTCTGATCGCGGCTCTTGGTCTGTGGATTTATCTGGACTGGACGGAGGCGGGCTGCGCGCATGAGGAAAGAGGACTTGTCTGGCTGAAAAACCGCTTTTTTACAAAGACTGCATGGAAAAGCAGAAATATGGAGAGAGCCCTGGCCGTCGGAATGATGCTTGGCCTGACCGCCTTCTGGAACGGAGCGGCGGTAATCGGCGCTCTTCTCATATTAATGGGGCTTGCCGTCTTTTCAGACGGAAAGCTGGATTATCTGGTCACGGCGCTGACGGCAGTATTATTTTCGGTGCTTCAGACAAAAATATTTATCTGGGGATCCGCGGTGGAAACCTCCTTTTACTGGGGATTTCTCGCGGAAGATAAAAGTCTGGCGGGAGTGCTCTGGTATTTGATCCAGATGAGCGGTGTTTTTTTTGTAGGAGCGGCCGTGCTCTTCTTCTGCCTGAAAAAAAGATTTCACCGCGCGGTTCTGGCAAGCTTCCTTTTTCCGCTTGTGTTCGCCTTTTGTATGTCTCTGACGCCGGATGTCACTGTGAACCATAAATATATCATGATCTCCTACGCCTTTCTCGCCATATTCTGGTCCTGGGCGGTGACGGCGCTTTTCCGGGGCGGAAAACAGAAGATGGAAAAAGACGGACAGGCCTCCGGAAAACGATTGCTGACCGGAAAATTAGCCGGAAAGCTGCTTGCGGCGCTGCTGACATTCTGTCTTACCGCGACAGGAATTTATGATTTTGTGATCATCCTCAGAAATAACGGGCCGGGGCACAGAGTTACCGTATCCATGGAAAGCAGCCTGACAGAATGGCTGTCGGATCATCTGGAGCGTCGGGATCTGGTCCTGACGCCTGAGTACAGCATCAATGAGGCGACGATGTCCGGCATGATGATGTATCTGGGCTGGCCCTATTATGCCTGGTCCGCGGGATATGATACCTATGGGCGAGCGGCGAAGGCTGTGGAAATTTATACGTCTGCGGACGCGGACGCGGTGAAAAAACTGGTAGAACAGGAAAAAATCACTTATATCCTTTACGAAGAAGGGATGGAATTTGAAGGACAGGCATGCCGGGAAGATACGATCAAAGAACTGTATCCCCTGGTATATCAGTCGGAAGATGGGAGAGTGAGAATTTATGAAACGTGAGAATATCATAAAAACGATCTTAAAGCTGGCGCCGGCCCTTCTGCTGGCGGCGTTATCCGCGTATCTGCTGAAGGGCGACGTATGGACATTCTGGACCTGGTGGCTCCTGGCGGCGGTTCTGGGAGTGGTGGCCATGCCGCTTACCGGACGCCTTTTCAGAACCTTTGACGACCGCGGCTGGATGTTTTCCAAGGTGCTGATGGTGATGGCCGCCGGTTTTCTGACATGGTTTCTGGTCTCTGTAAAAATTCTCAGATTTACGGCCCCGGTATGCATAGGCGTGACGGTGCTGTGCGCGGCGGTCTGTGTTCTCGTTCTGATGCGGCAGCAAAAAAAGGGCAGGGAGTGTCTGCCTCTTGAGCATCTGGAGCTGGTGTACTGGGAGGAAATTCTGTTCTTCGCCCTTTTTCTGCTCTGGACATATCTGGCCGGATTCCATCCTGCCGCCTACGGAACGGAAAAATTTATGGATTATGGCTTTATGGAGGCCATGATGCGCAGCGAAACGCTGCCAGCCGTGGACCTGTGGTACTCGCAGGGGAATATCAATTATTACTATGGTGGACAGTATTTTGCGGTATTTCTCACGAAGCTTACAGGAACCAGGGTAGAGCTCACCTACAATCTGATGCGGACCTTTGTGGCGGGATTTGCTTTTATTCTGCCGTTTTCTCTGGTTTATCAGATGGTGAAGGACCGTCTGGGACATTTTCGTGTAGGCTGGAAACGGGTTCTTCCCCCGGTTACAGGACTTGTGGCCGGAATTTCCGTTTCGATTGCCGGGAACATGCATTATGTGGTATACGCCTGGATCCTTCCTCTGATCCAGAAGCTTACGGGACAGGAGGCGGACAGCTACTGGTTCCCGGACGCCACAAGGTATATCGGGTATAATCCGGATGTGGACGATAAGACGATCCATGAGTTTCCCTGCTACTCTTTTGTACTGGGGGATCTTCATGCTCATGTGGTGAATATTATGTTTGTGCTTCTCCTTCTGGGAATCCTGTATGCCTGGATCTGCTGTGTACGGAGGGAGGATTTCCCCACGGAGGAAGAACCCAGAAACTTCTGGCTCAGCCAGCTTCTGATGCCGCATCTGCTCCTGGCAGGTGTTCTTCTGGGAATGTTCCACTGGACGAACTACTGGGATTTTGTGATTTATTTTGTAGTGACAGGGGGAGTGATCTTATTTACCAATACGATCCTGTTCCAGGGAAAGGGAAGATGGATCCTGGCCGTAACAGCGGCTCAGGCGGCGGAAATATTCGGGATCGCGACGATCGTGATCATGCCCTTTACCCTTCAGTTCCAGACTATGGTTCAGGGAGTGGCTCTTGCGAAAAATCATTCGCTTCCTCATCAGCTTCTGATCCTGTGGGGGCTCCCGGCGGTTCTGGTGCTGTCCTTTGTGATCGTTCTGCTGGTGCAGAAGCTTGGGCCTCTGGAGAAAAAAACGCCTTATCGCTTTCTGGCGTCCCTGAAGGTTCCGGATATGTTCGCGGTGATCATAGGACTCTGCGCTTTGGGTCTGGTTCTGATTCCCGAGCTGGTGTATGTGCGGGATATTTACGAAAACGGAAATGCCAGGGCCAATACCATGTTTAAGCTGACCTATCAGGCATATATCATGTTCGCTTTGGCTATGGCTTATGTGCTTTTCCGTTTTCTGGCGGTGTTCCGGAAAAGGATCCTGAAGGTGATCGGAGGAGCGGGGCTTTTCCTTCTGGTGTGTACCTGGGCATATTTCGGCAACTGTGTGGGCGCCTGGTTTGGTAATGTCCTTGATCCGTCACAGTACAGGGGACTGAATGCCACGGCTTTTCTGGAAACAGATTTTCCGGAGGACGCGGCGGGTATCCGCTGGCTGAAGGAAAATATAGGCGGATCTCCTGTGGTGCTGGAGGCCAACGGCGACAGCTATACAGAGTATGAAAGAGTTTCGGCCATGACAGGTCTTCCGACTATTTTAGGGTGGTATGTGCACGAATGGCTGTGGCGCAATGATGTCAGCGATCTGAACGCAAAGGCGGCTGATGTGGAAGCTATTTATACGTCCGGGGATCAGGCGCAGACAGAAGCTCTTCTGGAAGATTATGACGTATCTTATATTTTTGTGGGCTCCTGTGAGAGAAGCAAGTACGGGGAGAGCCTGAATCATGATATGCTGAAAAGCATGGGAGAAATTGTGTTTCAGGATGAAACATATGAGACATACATTGTGAGAGTAGATAAAAGCTGAAGCGGCCGGGGAATGATCCCCGGCTTTTTCAGCTTCCGGCGATCCCCTCAGAGCGGCGCCTGCTGTCAGAAGCTGTTTTATTCAGATACTGGAGGGCCATCTTCAGGAAATTCTTCTCCGTTTCCTGCCAAGGACGCTCCTGAAGATCCGGTACGGACGCCAGTGGGGCTGTGAGCCGGTTTCGCTCTCCGGGAAGAAGCGCCTGCAGCTCGTGGGTGAGGATATCGTTATCGATCTGCTTCCATTTTTCATTTTCTTCCGGAGTCATATCCCCAAGACCGAACTTTTTCAGTATGACCTTCATGATCTTATCCTCGATGGCAAGGTAATTATCCAGGTATATTTTGACGGGACGGATAATGTCGGAAATGTAGGCTTCGCTGGCGTCATGGAGGAGACAGGCCAGTACCATCCGGTCGTTCCAGCCTCTCGCGGACGCTTCCCGCGCGCAGTTGACGGAATGCTGTCCTACGGAATAAAACCAGATAAGCTGTCCGCCGCCCCGGCAGAGAAGACTTAAAGCATGGGCGATATCCTCAAGGCAGACATCATCCTCCGTGATCTGCATAGGGTCAAATTGCCTGCCGGTGTAGGTGTTCATAATGTTCATGGAAAAATCCTCCCGGAAAAATATTTTGCTTTTATCTGTTATTACTATACCATATCCCGTAGGAAAAATGTAGGTTGTAAACTTTTTGAAAATAACTTATAATAACGGTAAAATGGTTGAGAATATTGGATAAGGGAAACAAAAGAATTTAGGGAAAATGGCAGCAGGAGGGAAATATGGGAAGATTAAATAATCTCTGTAAAAAAATGATCGGTTTTTACCGGGGAGATCCGGCCAGAATCCAGCATTTCCTCAAGGTGCACAGCCTGGCAAGGCTGATCGGCCAGGAAGAGGGAATGGATGAGAAATCCTTATATATACTGGAAGCTGCCGCCTATGTGCACGATATCGGCATTCGGCCGGCATTGGAAAAATACGGCAGAGAAAACGGCGCCCTTCAGGAGCAGGAGGGGCCGGCGGAAGCGGAAAAGATGATGAGAGAGCTTGGATTTGAGGAAAAAGTCATCCGGAGAGTTTCTTATCTGACGGGCCATCATCACACCTATTCCAATATAGAGGGACTGGACTATCAGATTCTTGTGGAAGCGGATTTTCTTGTGAATTATTTTGAAAATCATACGGAACAGGAAAATATAAAGAAGAGCGTGGAAAAGATTTTCCGCACCGAAACAGGGAAGCGCATCGCGGAGGAGATGTTTTTTCCGCAGGAGTTCGTAATGTCGGAGACCTGGGCCCAGGACGGCCTCCAGGAGCTGGACGATTTTATCGAGTCTCAGGGGATTTATATCCGTCAGTGAAGGAACAAAGGCATATTGCACAATGATCAATGACATAGATGAGAGGATACAGACAGAATGAGGGCAGAAGTTGCAGTGGTGGACGGGAAAAATCCCGACCGCGGAATTATAGAAAAGGCCGGACAGATTCTAAAGAACGGGGGACTGGTGGCTTTTCCCACGGAGACCGTTTATGGACTGGGAGGGAACGCCCTTGATCCGGAAGCATCCATAAAAATTTACGCGGCCAAAGGGCGGCCTTCTGATAATCCCCTGATCGTACATATCGCGGAGATGGGCAGTCTTGAGAAGATTGCGGCGGATATACCGGAGAAAGCCAGGATCCTTGCCGGAAAATACTGGCCGGGACCGCTGACCATGATCCTCCCGAAAGCAGCTATCGTCCCGGGGGAAACCACAGGAGGGCTGGACAGTGTGGCCGTCCGTTTTCCCAGCGATCCTGTTGCCCAGGCTTTGATCCGGGCGGCGGGAGGTTTTGTGGCAGCGCCCAGCGCCAATACTTCCGGCAGACCCAGCCCTACGCGGGCGGAGCATGTGGAGGAGGATCTGGGTGACGCCATTGATATGATTCTGGACGGCGGGCCGGTTGGGATCGGCCTTGAATCCACGATCGTGGATTTTACGGAGAAGGTACCGGTTGTTCTGCGCCCGGGATATATTTCCCTGGAAATGCTTGAGGAAACTCTGGGAGAGGTTCGGATGGACAGGGGACTTTTGATCACAGATGAAAATATCCGTCCAAAAGCGCCCGGGATGAAATACCGCCATTATGCCCCGGCTGCGGATCTGTCCGTCGTGGAGGGACCCCAGGAGAAGGTGATCGCTTTTATCAATCAGAGAGCGAAGGAGGCCGCGGAAGCAGGCGGCCGGACCGGGATCATCGCCACAGATGAAACCGCGGGCAGATATGAAGAAGGGATTGTCAGAAGCATCGGCAGCAGAGAGGAAGAGGAGGGGATCGCCCGTCATCTTTACGAGGTGCTGCGGAATTTTGACAGCGACCAGGTGAGCGAAATTTACTCAGAGGCGTTTTATACGCCAAAAATGGGACAGGCTATTATGAACCGACTGTTAAAAGCGGCAGGACATAAAGTAATTCATATACCAGAGGAGGAAGAAAAATGATAGCATTAGGATGTGACCACGGAGGATACGAGCTGAAACAGGAGATCAAAAAGCATCTGGACGAGCAGAATATTTCTTATATTGACTACGGCTGCGACAGTCTGGAGTCCACGGATTATCCCATCTATGCCAAGAAGGTGGCGAGAGCCATTCAGAGCGGGGAATGTGACAAGGGGATCCTGATCTGCGGCACAGGAATCGGTATTTCCATCACCGCCAATAAATTCAAAGGGATCCGCGCGGCGTTATGCTCAGATTGCTTCAGCGCCGAGGCTACGAGACTGCACAATGACGCCAATATCCTTGCCATGGGCGGAAGAGTGGTTGGCCCGGGCCATGCTCTGAAAATTGTGGATACCTTTTTGAATACGCCGTTTTCCGGGGATGAGCGCCATATGCGCAGGATCCGTCAGATCGAGACCGATTAAAGGGCAGGGGAGGTTTTTGCCATGGAAACACATAATCAAAAGAGAAGCGACTATATTTCCTGGGACGAATATTTCATGGGTGTGGCGATTCTTTCCGGGATGCGCTCCAAGGATCCGAACTCCCAGGTGGGAGCCTGTATCGTCAGCGGGGATAATAAGATTTTATCCATGGGCTATAACGGCTTTCCTATGGGATGCTCGGATGATGAATTTCCCTGGGCCCGCGAGGGAGAGGCCCTTGACACGAAATATCTCTATGTGACCCACAGCGAGCTGAACGCGATCCTGAATTACCGGGGAGGCAGTCTGGAAGGCGCGAAGCTGTATGTGTCTCTTTTTCCCTGCAACGAGTGCGCGAAAGCGATCATTCAGGCGGGGATCAAAACGGTTGTCTACGACTGCGACAAATATGAGGACACTCCGTCGGTGATCGCTTCAAAGCGGATGCTGGACGCGGCGGGAGTGAGATATTACAGGTATAACAGGACGGGACGGGAGATTTCCTTTTCCGTATGAGCTGAACTGATATAAATTTTAAAAACAAGGGTTGACACCTTCAGGAATTTCGTATAGACTAAATTTTAATCAGCAGTACGGCGCGGATACGCGCCGGCGCTGCGGGGGCAGATTCTTATAAGCTTGCATTGGTTTTGTCTATTTGCCCCTGATATCATCATTTTGAATATAAGAGCTGTGATGAGAATAGTACATGAGGAACAATCTCAGAGAGGAGTCCGGGCGGTGTGAGGACTCTGTGCGTGAATCATGGAACCGGCCTCGGAGCTCCGTGCAAGTGAAGCACGGCGTGGTTTCCGCGTTAAGGAAAGAAGAGAGAGCAGTATGAAATACATAGATACTGCTAATCAGGGTGGTACCGCCGAAGTCCTTCGGTCCCTATTGGGGATCAGAGGGCTTTTATTTTTATATTATAGAAAAGTACTCCAAATTGTTCTATGCTGTTATATACAACCTTTCCTATAATATAAAACGCTCCGCCAGGGAGCGGGATTCTTTTTTAATAAGATCATAAAGGAGAAAAATCATGGCAAAAGAAAAGAAATTAGTAGAAGCGATCACTTCCATGGAAGAGGATTTTGCCCAGTGGTATACCGACGTGGTAAAAAAGGCAGAGCTGTGCGGTTATACCAGCGTAAAGGGATGCATGGTCATCAAGCCCGCGGGCTACGCTCTCTGGGAAAATATCCAGAATGAGCTGGACAGGAGATTTAAGGAGACTGGCGTGCAGAATGTTTATATGCCGATGTTTATTCCGGAATCCCTCCTTCAGAAGGAGAAGGATCATGTAGAGGGATTTGCCCCGGAGGTTGCGTGGGTTACACACGGCGGCATGGAGCCTCTTCAGGAGCGGCTCTGCGTGCGTCCTACCTCGGAGACTCTTTTCTGTGATTTTTATCAGAAAGAGATCCAGTCCCACAGAGACCTTCCAAAGGTGTTCAATCAGTGGTGCTCTGTAGTGCGCTGGGAAAAAACCACACGTCCTTTCCTTCGTTCCAGAGAATTTCTGTGGCAGGAGGGCCATACGGCTCACGCTACCGCGGAGGAGGCAGAGGAAAGAACGATCCAGATGCTGAACGTTTACGCGGATTTCTGCGAGGAGGTACTGGCGATCCCGGTGATCAAAGGCCAGAAAACCGACAAAGAAAAGTTCGCGGGAGCGGAGTCCACTTATACAATCGAAGCGCTGATGCACGACGGAAAAGCCCTTCAGTCCGGAACAAGCCATAATTTCGGGGACGGCTTCGCGAAAGCCTTTGGTATCCAGTATACGGATAAAGAAAACAAGCTGCAGTATGTTCATCAGACCTCATGGGGCCTGAGCACCCGTATCATCGGAGCGATCATCATGGTTCACGGAGACAACAGCGGTCTTGTGCTTCCGCCGATGATCGCGCCGGTTCAGGCAGTGGTGATCCCGATCCAGCAGAGAAAAGAGGGCGTTCTTGAAAAGGCGGACGAAATATTCGGCGCTTTGAAGGCGGCAGGTATCCGCGTGAAGGTAGACGACACGGACAGAAGTCCGGGTTATAAATTTGCGGAGCAGGAAATGAGAGGCATCCCCGTTCGTATTGAATGTGGCCCCAAGGATATTGAGAACGGCCAGGCAGTGATCTGCCGCAGGGATACACGGGAAAAATACACCGTTTCCTTCGAGGAGCTTCCGGCAAAGGTTCAGGAAATCCTGGACGTCATGCAGAAGGAGATGCTGGAGAGAGCCAGAGCTCACCGGGACAGCCACACCTATACGGCGGAAAATTACGAGGAATTCAAAGAAACCATCAATACAAAGCCCGGCTTTGTAAAAGCTATGTGGTGCGGAAGCCTGGAATGTGAAGAGAAGATCAAAGAGGACGTACAGGCAACGTCCAGATGTATGCCTTTCAAACAGGAGCATATCAGCGACGTCTGCGTCTGCTGCGGAAAACCGGCTAAGAAAATGGTTTACTGGGGAAGAGCATATTAAAATGAAGCTGACCATTCCATCCAATGCGGAAAAAATTTTACGGATACTGGAAAAAAACGGGCATGAGGCCTATGTAGTGGGCGGGTGCGTCAGGGATTCTGTTCTTGGAAGAAATCCTGACGACTGGGATATTACCACCTCGGCCGAGCCCGCGCAGGTGAAAGCGCTGTTTCGCCGGACGGTAGACACAGGACTTCAGCACGGTACGGTTACTGTGCTGATGGACAAAGAAAGCTACGAGGTGACGACTTACCGGGTGGACGGCGACTACGAGGACGGCCGCCATCCAAAAGAAGTATTGTTTACCTCCAGCCTGGAGGAGGATCTGAAGCGCCGGGATTTCACCATTAACGCTATGGCCTATCATCCTGACAGAGGACTTGTGGATCTTTTTCACGGCATGGACGATATCAGGGAGCAGGTGATACGGTGTGTGGGAAGTCCCATGGAACGCTTCGGGGAGGATGCGCTCAGGATTCTGCGGGCGGTGCGGTTTTCCGCGCAGTTAGGCTTTTCTATTGAGGAAGAAACGAAGAATGGGATCTGCGCTATGGCGCCCAATCTGAAATTTGTCAGTGCGGAACGGATCCAGACGGAGCTGGTAAAGCTGCTTATTTCTCCTCACCCGGATTATTTCAGGACAGCCTATGAGACAGGACTTACCCGCCAGTTTCTTCCGGAATTTGACGCCTGTATGGAAACAGAGCAGAATACGCCTCATCACTGCCGGACAGTGGGGGAGCATACACTGAACAGCCTTTTGAATATCAGGGCGGATAAGGTGCTGAGACTTACCATGCTCCTTCATGACATCGGAAAACCTGCGGTGAAAAAAACGGACGGAAATGGACGGGACCATTTTAAAACCCACGGCCCCCGGGGAGAGGAGATGGCCCGTACGATCCTGCGCAGGCTGAAATTCGATAATGATACGATCGCAAAAGTCTGCCGTCTGATCCTCTGGCATGACGCGAGGCCCCTGCCTGAAATGGCGGAGGTGCGAAGAGCGGTCAATCGTATCGGCGAGGATATTTTTTCGCTTTATCTGGAAGTGCAGAAAGCGGATATGCTGGCTCAGAGCAGCTATAAAAGAAACGAAAAAACGGCCCGTCTCGAGGGAGTGGCCCGCTGTTATGCCAGGATCCTGGAAGAGAGACAGTGCGTATCCCTGAAGACTCTGGCGGTAAAAGGCAGGGATCTTATCGAGGCCGGATATCCTCCGGGGCCGCAGATTGGGGAAAAACTGGACCAGCTCCTTGAGCACGTTCTGGAATTTCCTGAGGACAATCAAAAGGATGTTTTGTTATCCCTATTAATATAGAAATAAAAATCTGAGATGAGGGATTTTTTGGAAGGCGTTTCCAGGTCATAAAAGGCCGGAGACGCCTTTTTTTCTGCCGGGACAGTTTCTGCGGGACGGTCCCGTACATCAGCAAAGGCTTCTTTCCTGTACTATTTTCTCCCGTCTGCCACATAAGATAGAAGGTACAAAAATGTGAGGGGGATATGGCATTGTATGATTATGGACTCAGTGTTCTGGAACAGTACGGTCTGAATGCGAAAACCACCTTTAGGATCAGAGGCGCCCTTCTTTGCCATACAGAGCAGGGCCCTGTGATCATCAGGGAGTTTAAAGGATCAGAGAAAAAACTGAAAAAACAGCAGGAGCTTCTGGATACAGTGGCGCGGGAGGGATTTCGGGTGGACTGCTATCTGGAAAACATGGAGAAGGAGCTGATAAGCCGGGACCGGGATAATATCGCATATACCGTTCAGCGCTGGTACGAGGGACGGGAATGTGATACCAGGTCAAGGGAGGATGTCCTGAAGGGAGTAAAAACCCTTGCCAATATACATAACGCGATGAAAATCCCTCTTGTGGAGTATTATACGGAACCTGATCTCAGAGACGAATACCGCCGCCACAATCAGGAAATGAGAAAGATCCGCAAGTTTATCCGGAAGAAGTCGCCCTCCTGCGAGTTTGAGAAGACGTTCCTTTCCAGTGTGGAAGTTTTTGTGGAGAAGGGAGAGACTGCTCTCGGGCTTCTTTTGGATTCAGAGTATGAAAAACTGAGAACAGAGGCCGGCAAGAGGGGAAGCGTCTGCCATGGAGAATATAATCAGCATAATATTCTGATCAGCGGGCGGGAAACCGCGGTGGTGAATTTCAGCCACTGGGGATTTGATATACAGATGTCCGATCTTTATCGTTTCATGAGAAAAATTCTTGAGAAGTATAATTGGGATACAGGATTTGCCGTGGAAATGCTGGAGTGCTATCAAAAAGTCCGCCCTATTTCACCGGAAGAGTGGAAGTATCTTGGAATACGATTTACCTATCCCGATAAATACTGGAAGATCGCCAATTACTATTATTCTCATAACAAGGCCTGGATTTCAGAAAAAAATACGGAAAAGCTCCGGATCCTGATCCGGCAGAAGGAACGGTGGGACAGGTTCGGAAAGGAATGTTTCGGGATGGAAGCTTTTAAATGAACTCATGATGACCGGCGTTTTTCCTTTCCTTTCCGGAAAAACAGATGTATAATAGGCACATAAACAGGCCATGGCCTGGAAAACATAGGATGGTGGAGGATATGCAGGTTTTTGATGAATTTATGGAAGTAGTCAGGCGGATACGGAAGGACTGTCCATGGGACAGCGTGCAGACCCATGGCAGTCTGAAGCCCTATCTTATAAATGAAACAAATGAGGCGCTGGAAGGGATTGAATTGCTGGAACAGACCAATGACTGTGAAAATCTTTGCGAAGAGCTGGGCGACGTGCTTTTCCAGATCGCTCTTCACAGCGTGATCGCCCAGGAGGAGGGCCTGTTTACTATAGAAGATGTGGTTTCCGGTATTTCAGCAAAAATGAAATACCGGCATCCGAAAATCTTTTCGCCTGAAGATAAAGAGGCGGCTTTGCTGTCCTGGGAAGAACTCAAAAAAAGAGAAAAAGAAGCGAAAGGAAAAGAGCTCTTTTTTAAGGAAGAATAAAGCAAAATGTCTTGACAAGCTATACGAAAAGGTATATAAATATTTAATAGCGTGTATTTGTCAGGAAGCATAACGCAGAAAATTAAGAAAGAGAGTTTTAGAGGAGGAAACACCATGAATAAAACAGAATTAGTAGCAGCAATGGCGAAAGAGACAAACCTTGCCAAGAAGGACGTAGAAGCAGTTTTAAAATCTTTCACCGATGTCGTGGCATCCGAGCTTAAAAAAGGCGGCAAGATCCAGCTTGTTGGATTCGGCACCTTTGAGGTTAGCGAGAGAGCTGCAAGAGAGGGCAGAAATCCTCAGACTGGCGAGACTATGAAAATTGAAGCTTCCAAAGCACCGAAATTCAAAGCCGGAAAAGCTTTAAAGGATCTTGTAAACGAAAAATAAATGAGTACGTCAGGGAGAACGTTAAGTTCTCCCTTTTTTTCAGGAGGCAAAATGAGACTAGACAAATATTTAAAGATTTCCCGTCTGATCAAAAGACGGACAGTGGCAAATGAAGCCTGCGACGCAGGGCGGGTTCTGATCAATGATAAGCCGGCAAAGGCTTCCGCCCAGGTGAAAACCGGAGACACCATTGAAATCCAGTTCGGCGGAAAAAACGTCCGGGTGGAGGTTCTTGAAGTACGGGATACCGTGAGAAAAGAAGAAGCAGAGAGTATGTACAGGTATCTCTGATACCCGAGGTCTATTTACCTCTCTTTTCACATACATTAACAGTGGAAAGAAGCTAGGGGAGGCCGGCCTGTGGAAGAAAAGAAAATACCGCCGACACACAGACTGACTCTGATGAACCGTCAGAGCGGTACGGTAACAGGTGTCCATGATATTGATTCCTTTAATGAAAGTGAGATCCTGCTGGAAACAGAGGCGGGAAAGCTTTCCGTAAAAGGAGAGGCGCTCCATGTGAAGCGGCTGAATTTGGAAAAGGGCGAGGCGGATATCGAGGGAAAAATAGGAAGCCTTACCTATCTCTCCAGAAATACGGAAAAAAAGGAAGAATCTCTTCTGAAACGGATGTTTCGGTAATCTATGAGCGATTATATTAGATATGAAGCCGCTTTGCTTCTCCTTTCTGCGGGAACAGGCGCGGCCCTGCTTCTGATCTATGAATTTCTGGCTGCTCTGAGAAAAGTTGTCCCGCATCATCCGGCGGTTACAGCCTGTGAAGACCTGGTTTACTGGACGGTGGCGGGGATTTTTTTGTTTTCTGTGATCTATCGGTTTAACCAGGGGATACTCAGAGGCTTTTTTTTCGGGGGATGTATTTGCGGGGCCTGGCTGTGCAGAATCACCATAGCGGTTCCCTGGCGCAAGGCATTGGAGATTTTTTTTGGAATTCCTGTGTTTATTGTAAAATTTTCAACAAAAAGGTTGCTATTTTTCATCAGAAGATGTAATATTCTTGTATATATCATCAGAAAGATGCGGCAGGGAACCCGAAAAAGAAACAGTCCTGGTGAGAAGAGGAGCAGTTGCGTTGAAAAAATCAAAAAGGCAGAAAAATAAAAGAAAGATTGCGAATAATTACATTGGTATGGCTGCTGTTTCTCTTGTAGCGGTGATCCTTCTTGGCGTATTTGCCATAGGAAGCGTCGATATGCGCAACCGCGTAGCGGTATATGACGCCAAAGCGGCGGAGCTGGAAGAAAAAATAGAGAACGAAAAAGAGCGTACCAAGGAGATCGACGCTCAGAAGGAATATATGCAGACAGACGAGTACGCCGCGGAAGTGGCCCGGGATAAGCTGGGGCTGGTCAAAGACAATGAGATTGTCTTTGAGGAAGAAAAATAAGCAAAATTTTGGTGAAAAGTTTTTTAGAATAATCGTCGCTGTTTGACAGATATTTTATGCTCCGTCCCCTATAATAATCACTTGACGAAGAGATTAAGGGGAGGGGAAAATATGCAGGAATGGATTGTTGCCATGCTCGTGATCAGTATGCTGCTGATCTTACGGGACATGGCAAAAACTATTTTGACGGGGAGAAAGTCAAAAAAAGAGGAGCAGTTTCCTCTATGTGAAAGCCATCCCCAAAAAGAAAAAGTAGAGCGGTATGCGGCTTCCTTTCAGAAACTGGCGGACACCTTTTACGGAATGCCTTATCGGAAGGATTATCTCAGCGGCGGACAGATTGAAAAAATCCTCAAGGACGCGAACCAGCAAATGTGCAGCCAGTGCTATCACCGGGAGATCTGCTGGGGAAACCAGGGAGACTCTCTGTACAGGGGCGGGGAAGCTATGATCCGCGCTATGGAGGAGGGGGACGAGCCGAAGGTGGAGCAGATACGCTCAGAGTGGGCGGAAATCTGCGGGAAATCCATTCAGTATCTGGAAACAGTCCGCGAGCGGTTCCAAAAAGAACGGCAGAATCTTATATGGGGAAACCGTATGATCGAGAGCAGGCTGGCGGTGGCCCAGCAGTTGACTGAGATTTCCAGGATCATGCAGATGGTGGCGGAGGATCTTTACGATATCGCTCCCGCCGGGGCGGAGTTTCAGGAGAATCTCAGAAAATCGCTCAAAAAGAGACATGTTATACTGAAACATGCCTGGGTGATGGACAAGGTGGAGGGCCGGCGGCAAATATTTCTGAACATGAGGGCCAGGAGCGGCCAGTGCGTCTCTGTTACGGAGGTGTCTCAGATATTGTCTCAGATCTGTGAATGTGCCATGACGTCAGCGGAGGACAGCCGCTGTATTGTCAATGGAGAATTTCATACAGTCCATTTTGTTGAGGACGTCAGTTATCAGGTGCTGTACGGGGTAGCCAGGCTTACCCGGGAAGAGGAAAAGGTATCCGGCGATAATTATATCTGCCGTCAGGAGGAAGGCGGTAAGTTTGTGATGTGCCTTTCTGACGGCATGGGTTCCGGCATGGATGCCTGCAGAGAGAGCGAGATCGTGGTGGAGCTTCTGGAACAGTTTCTGGAATCCGGATTTTCTCAGGAAACCGCGGCCAGGATGGTAAACTCCGCTCTTGTATTAAAGGGCGGCGAGGGCATGTTTTCTACAGTGGATATCTGTGCTCTGGATCTCTACACCGGAATCTGTAATTTTCTGAAAGCAGGGGCAGCCTCGACTTTTATTAAAAGAGATCACTGGGTGGAGGCGATTACTTCGGAAAGTCTCGCGGCGGGGCTGATGCAGCAGGCGGACTTTGATACCTCCTCCAGAAAGCTTTATCATGGCGACTACCTGATCATGATGACGGACGGAGTGCTGGACGCGCTGCCCATGGACAGGGAGGAGGAAACCATGAAGGAGATTATCATGGACATTCCGGAGGAAGCCCCAAAAGAGGTTGGCAGGGGGATTCTGGAAAGAGTGCTCGGATACAGTGATTACCATGCCAGAGACGATATGACCGTTCTTGTGGCGAGCGTGATCAGAAAATAGCGGCGCTGCCCTGGAGAAAAAGGAGAATGTAAGAACAGAATGCAGGACAGAATTTATCATAAAATCCAAAAATACACAGAGGAAAACAATATGTTCCTGCAGGCCGGCGCGGTTCTGGCGGGGGTGTCGGGTGGAGGCGATTCCATGGCGATGCTTGACATGCTGATAAGGTTGTCGGAAGCGCAGGGATTTTTTCTGCAGGTGATCCACGTGAATCATATGATCCGCGGACAGGAGGCGGAGAGGGATCAGAAGCTTGTGGAGGAGGTATGCCGCAAAAAAGGTATTTCCTGTCAGGTTTATGTCCGTGATGTTCCCGGGCTTGCGGCCCGTCTGGGCATCGGTCTGGAGGAGGCCGGCAGAATGGCGAGGAAGGAGGCGTTCCTCGCCGCGGGAAGCAGGCTGGAGGAAAAGACAGGAGGCGGGGGCAGGATACTCACGGCCCTGGCCCATAATAAAAACGACCTGGCGGAGACGATGCTGCATCATCTTGCCAGGGGGACGGGAATTCGCGGCCTTTCCTCCATGAAGCCTGTGAACGGTGAGCTGATCCGTCCTCTTTTATGTTTAGAACGGAGAGAAATTGACGAATATTTAAAAGAGAGACAAATTCCATATGCCCTGGACGGAACAAATCTTGAAGACGATTATACGCGGAACAGGATCCGCCACCATATTATTCCGGCAATGGAAAAAGAGATAAACGCGAAGGCGGTTTCGCACATGGCGGAGACCGCCGCGATCCTGGAGATGGCGGAGGAGTATCTTTCCGGCATGGGCCGCGGCCTTCTGCGGAGCTGCGGAACAGAGGAAGGCTTTTTGTTCCGGGAGGATTTTTTTGAAAACGAGAAGATTCTCCAGACATATGCGGTACGTGAGGCCCTGGAGGAAATCGCCGGGCAGAGGAAGGATCTTGCTCTGATCCATATAAACGCGGTTCTGGATCTCTGGAACGGCAGGACAGGGAGCTGTGCGGATCTTCCCCGGGGGATCGAGGCGGTACGGAGATATGAGGGAGTTCTTCTGCGAAAGAAAGCGCCGGAGGATAAGGCGGGTGCACTTTTGCGCGGAAGCTCCTGGCAGATTCCCGTTCCCGGCGTGTTGGAATGTCCTTTTGGGATCTTCCGTACAAAGATTTTTTCTTATTCCGGGGAGAAGATTTTGGAAAAAAAGTATACGAAATGGATGGATTGTGATAAAATAAAATACGGACTGACTGTCCGGGCCAGACGAAGCGGCGATTATCTGGTAATCAATCAGGCCGGAAACAAAAAAAAGCTTACCAGATGTATGATTGACGATAAGATCCCGGGAGAATTGAGAGAAAACATTCCTCTGGTCGCGGTGGGAAACGAAGTGCTCTGGATCGTGGGCGGAAGGATGAGCGGGAACTGCAGGATCACCTCCGGGACAGCCCGGGTTCTGCAGATCGAATACCAGGAAAAATAACGGGGAAAGTACAGAATGTCCGTAAACAGCGGACAGAAGGAGGAAGAGTCAATGAGTGAAAAAATCAGGGTATTAATCAGCGAAGAAGAAGTAGATGCCAGAATCCAGCAGATCGCGGCGAGGATCAGTAAGGATTACGCGGGAAAGGAGATTCATCTGATCTGTGTTCTGAAGGGCGGAGTGTTCTTTACATGTGAGCTTGCCAAGAGGATCACGATTCCTGTATCTCTGGATTTTATGTCGGTTTCCAGCTATGGCGACGATACGAAATCAAGCGGAGTGGTAAGGATCGTAAAAGACCTGGATCAGCCGCTGATCGGAAAAGACGTTCTGATCGTAGAGGATATCATTGATTCGGGGAGAACATTGAGTTACCTGATGGAGATTCTGAAGGGCCGGAATCCTAACAGTGTACGGCTCTGTACGCTCCTTGACAAGCCGGAGCGCAGAGTAAGAGATGTAAAAGTAGATTATTGCTGTTTTAACATCCCGGATGAGTTTGTGGTGGGATATGGTCTGGACTATGCCCAGAAATACCGTAATCTCCCATTCATCGGCGTGGTGGATTTAGACAGAGAGTGAAAGGAGATTCAGCTAAGTGAACAGACAGCCAAGCAGAATTGGCCTGTATCTGATTCTGATTGTCTTGCTGATTGCAGGTTATTTTTATCTGAATAATCAGGTGGCATCTCAGAGCGACTATACTATGGAAGCATTGGAGCAGGCGGCAGAAGAGGGAAGAGTGCATAATGCGGTGATTTACCAGAACCGGGAGGTTCCTACAGGTTCCGTGACAGCGGATATTGAGAGCGAAGGCCAGAAACGGGTTTATGTGACGGATGTGAAAGAAGCTCAGGATATGCTGGAAGGGCATGGGATTTCAGCCCAGGTCAAGGATGTGCCGCAGGAAAATCTGTTTCTGACGACGCTTCTTCCGGTTCTGCTCACAGGCGGCCTTGTGATATTCCTGTTTCTGATGATGAACAGGCAGATGTCAGGGGGCGGCGGAAATTCTAAAATGATGAATTTTGGGAAGAGCCGCGCCAGGATGATGCTTCCGGAAGAAAAAAAGGTGACTTTTCAGAATGTGGCCGGACTCAGGGAGGAAAAAGAGGATCTGGAAGAGGTTGTGGACTTTTTGAAGGCTCCGCAGAAATATACGAATGTGGGAGCCAGGATCCCCAAGGGCGTTCTACTGGTGGGCCCTCCGGGAACAGGTAAGACGCTTCTGGCAAAAGCGGTTGCAGGGGAAGCGGGCGTTCCGTTTTTCTCTATTTCCGGTTCTGATTTTGTGGAAATGTTCGTAGGTGTGGGAGCGTCCCGTGTCCGCGACCTTTTTGAGGAAGGAAAGCGGCACGCTCCGTGCATTATCTTTATTGATGAGATCGACGCGGTGGCAAGACAGAGAGGCACAGGTATGGGCGGCGGACATGATGAGAGAGAGCAGACCCTGAACCAGCTTCTTGTGGAGATGGACGGCTTCGGAGTCAATGAGGGTATCATTGTAATGGCGGCTACCAACCGTGTAGATATTCTTGATCCGGCAATTCTCCGTCCCGGACGTTTTGACCGCAAGGTAGCGGTAGGCAGACCGGACATTAAGGGGAGAGAGGAAATTCTCCGTGTGCATGCCAAGGATAAGCCTCTGGGCGAGGATGTGGATCTGGCGCAGATCGCGCAGACTACGGCGGGCTTTACCGGCGCGGATCTTGAAAATCTTTTGAATGAGGCGGCGATCATGGCGGCAAAGGCCGGACGCAGCTATATGACGCAGACGGATATCAAACATGCTTTTATCAAGGTGGGTATCGGCGCCGAGAAACGCAGCAAGGTGATTTCTGAAAAAGAAAAGAAGATTACTGCCTATCATGAAGCCGGACACGCGATTCTGTTTCATGTGCTTCCGGACATGGATCCTGTATATACGATTTCCATTATTCCTACCGGTATCGGCGCGGCGGGATATACGATGCCTCTTCCGGAAAACGACGATATCTTCAGTACGAAGAGTAAAATGCTGCAGGATATCACGACTCTTCTGGGAGGGCGTGTGGCGGAAGAAATTATTTTCGGCGATATTACCACAGGGGCGTCCAATGACATCAAGCGTGCCACCAGTACTGCCCGGGCAATGGTTATGCAGTACGGCATGTCTGACAAGATGGGATTGATCGCCTACGGCGACGAGGGCGACGAGGTGTTTATCGGAAGAGATCTGGCGCATACCAGAAGCTACAGTGAAGAGGTGGCTAAGGAGATAGACCAGGAGATCCATGAGATCATTGACCAGTGCCATCAGAGGGCAAAGGAGATTATCCTTCAGCATATGGATGTGCTCCACAAGTGTTCCGCCCTTCTCCTTGAGAAGGAGAAGGTTCACAGAGATGAGTTTGAGGCACTTTTTACATCATAAAATCAGGGTGATAAAAACTTGCTTGTACAATATAGCCAAAAAGCAATGATGATTTTTGTGAAGTTTGTGCACACTTTTCTCTTGTGCCATGGTATTATATATATCGTAAAAACCCCCCAATACATTATATAGTTTTTGCTACACCCCATAAGAAGAAATACCTTCTCCGAAAAAGGCAGCCTGACGGCTGTCTTTTTTACTTTATATGATTCAAGCGTCAAAAGTCATTCCACACGTTGTGCTTGCACATAAGTGGGGACATGACTTTATGACGCGCCCCGACATGAGGAAGTAGTGGGGCGGGGACCCCGCGGATTCCGAATGGCGGGTAGGATT